>NZ_JBNBPM010000006.1:0-298384 GCF_059412405.1 Pantoea sp. CFCC18179
AGGGACTGGCTGGCGGCGACCTGGCGAAAGCGCTGGCGGGCGGCTCGGCGCCGTACATTGCAAACATCATTGGCAGTAGCGGGCTGGATCCTGCCGGAAAAGTGCTGGCGCACGCGGCGGTAAATGCAGCGTTAGCCGCAGCGCAGGGCAATAGCGCGCTGGTTGGCGCCGCGGGTGCCGCCACGGCAGAGATGACGGCAATGATTGCGGTCAGCGCCTATGGCAAACCGGTCAGCGAACTGAGCGAGACGGAGAAACAAACGGTCAGCGCGCTGGCCACACTGGCGGCGGGATTAGCAGGTGGGCTGACTGGCGACAGCAGCGCGGATGCGGTGGCGGCTGCGCAGTCGGGTAAGACGACGGTTGAGAATAATCTCTTTGGGGGGAATGAAGAATCACAAATTAAGTTCTTGCAGGCGCACGCGAAGGACGTAATGTCTTGTGCTGATGATCCTTCTTCAGAGTCCTGCCGCCGTGGTGAGGCTGTTAATAAAGCTATGGCTGGAGCGCTAGCAACAGGTGGTGTTGCATCCCTATCAGCACCAGCACAAGCTATGTGGGCTATAGGTGCCGGAGCTAACGCAGGAATGCAATATATTGGTAATGGTGAAATAAATCCGGTGAACTCTGTTATTGCAGGCTGGGCAAATGTCATCACTATGGGAAATGGCCTCACTGGAACAATGACATGGAATGCCGGCGCTGGTGCTCTGACCAATCATCTAAATGGAGATGATCCTCTTAAGGGAGCAATTACAACCGGTCTTGGCGCTGGTGTGGGGTATGGTGTAGGCAACTTGCTTGTTAAGCCAATTGCAAACGCAACAGGTAAGTCGGTTACAGGTGGTTGGGATCCGAAGTTCAATCCAGACCTATTGAAATACACGGAGATTAAAGGGCAACTGGGTATATCCAAAGAGATGTTGCCAAGTAAGATTCCAGGGGCAATAGGAAACGTTAGTGGTTCCTCCAGTTCTGAATACGCCGGTTCTGAAGCTCAAAAAATTATTGACAAGGTAAAAAAATGAGCATCTATAGCGATAAATTAAAAAAAGAATTAGCTCTTAACTTTTGCATCTTTTTTGGCTGTTTACTGTCAGTGGTAATCGCAGGATTATTAGTTAAATTATGTTTTTCAATCATTTTATGGCTTTTAACTGATGAGTTTGAATTGACATGGCATGAAATTTTTCGCGGGGTTAAAATCGGTGGTTTTGGAGGGGCCATATTAGGGCTTGGAATAGTTCTGTTACGAACATTCAAAGTTAAAGGTTTTTAATTTCAGGAAGGAGGAATTGCAAATAGCAATGTTCTTCCCTTTCCTTAAGATTACTATTTGGCCAACAACTTACTAATAAGTACCGAATGGGTGATTAGTAATTGGGATAAGTGGATCTATCACGGGCTATCAGTTCTATGACATGAGTAAAGAAGGCAGCGAAAATAAGTCGTTCGATTACTGGAGCGCGGCTGCAGCGGGAGTGACTGGCAGTCTTGCTCCGGGACGTGGTCTGTGGAAAAACGTTGGGATTGCGCTGGGAGGAACAGCGTTTACTGATGGGCCAGATCCCTTGGCGTTGAGTGGTGCTGCTATTGGTTCAGGTCTTGGCGGAGCCTTCGGTAAATACGCTCCAAATATTGTAGAAAAAGTAATCGGAGATAACTCCATTCCTGGACTTACGTATGACATTGGTAGTGGTGGCGTGTTCGAATTTACGAATGGTTTTGTGAAAGATATCAACAAGCCTACTCCACACTCGCAACCGAAAAAAGAGGCTAACAAATGATCCGTTCTTTCGGAAAATATGTAGCGTTGTTAATGTACAGCTGTGCATTTTTTATAATAGCGTTGTTCGTTATTGGGCTGATTATATCTTCAGTATCTTATTTAAAAGATGGGATATTTAATTTCCCTAGAAACCAAATTGAAAGAGCTATTGTATTTGGCTCTATTGCTGGAACCGCAGTATGGTTAAGTATTTTGATTTTTAATCTCTTTGGAAAAACAAAAAAACATAATTTATAGTAACTTTTATGTTTTTTTCGATGAATGGAGTCATATAGTGAAAAAACTCACCCGGTTTATTGCCCTGTTATCTGTAGCTATCACCCTGTCAGGATGCCTGCTAACAAATGATGTCGTTAATGGAAGATTCAAATATGATCCATCCCACAGCTATGCTTGGAATGTATTTGTAGCATCCAAGCAGGACCCTTGGAAAGACAAGGATGTTTCCCCTGAAGACCTGAAAATCTCTGGTAATAAACTCTATTACTGGGGAAGTCCTGATGACATTTCGTCGTATAATCTGAGTTATATTGATCTCAGAAGGCTGATAACAGTATATCCACCTAAAAGTTTCGCATCAGAAGATTGGGAGCGTTCGGGATTGATTGCTTGGCTTCCTCATATGCTGGCCTCAGACCAAGAGTCAGCTATACGCCTGTACATTGATACGATGAGAAAGGCTACAGAAACAGCGTTCAGGAACGTAGAAATGGATAGCACTGAAAATATTATGAATAGAGGATATAGCAGTGTTATTGAATCGTTTTTTAAAGGTAAAAACGTAGGTAAAACCGTCCATGTTGGGGTGAGTTTTATTGATGAGGATCTAGGCTGTGTGGATGAATACAGATCGAAGGTACACCGTCCAGACTGTGGTTATTTCATGAGCCAGAGTGGCGTTTTAGGAATGTATGAAACGCCATCATTCCTAAAAAGCAATTCAGACGGAAAAAGTTACCTGTTCAGTGGGGCTATGGGGGGAAGTTCTCTGGATGTAAGCGCTCTTTCTCGTGGGGATGTAATTAATACGCCAGAGCTTGCCCGCAAAAAACTGCGCATTTTACAGAAACTAAGTAAAGAGCTACCAAAATGGGTATTTATTTACCGGGCAGCTGAGCAAGAATACGGGTTGCCAGCACTAATTATGAATAAGGGAATAACATACTTTTACATCAGATAGTTAGTGTTAAGATATCTGATTTAAGCCGCTGGCATAGGAAGTAGTTCATTGTTAGTAAGGTTGAGTGAATAAAAATACACGTTAGCGGCAGCCTTTGAGCTGGATCTTCTTAAGACCCTTTTTCTGCGCGTAGTCTATTGCACTGTAAATGAACAAACTATCTAGGGGGAATTTGTTCAAAGGTGCTGACTTGGTCCTTATTAAAAAATAGTAAACGAAATATAAAAGTTAGATGCATAGACAATCGACTAACTAACGAGCAGAGTTATGCTCCAAGTGTTTTTAGTGTCATGGTTTTAAGAGGGTGTTTATTACCTTTAATAGAACTTCAGTTTATTAAAAGAGAAAAATATGGAATGTATCAAGTGTAATGGAACTGCTTTAAGCGATTCTGACTATTGTGCTGTATGTGAAAAAGGAATGTTTAGTAAAATTGGGGGGTGGCTTTGGGTTCCTTTTATTGGTTTGATGTTCAGTGCTTTTTTAATTTTTAAGCGGTTGCTAGACGATATTCCGTTATTGACCGGCAATTATAACGCGATGTCAAGTGCTTTGAAAATCCTGTCAATACTTGATGTGATAATGATGTTCTCCATTTTGGTGGCTTGCATTTACATCGGCAGTTTATTTTTCAGGAGGAAACGTAGACTTCCAATAGCCTATATTGTTTTTCTTATTTCAATTATTTTGTATGATCTTTGCGATATCTGGATGATAAGCCATTTTTTGCAAGTCCCTATTGATGGGGCTGATGTTAAAAGAATAACCCAAAGAGTGATTCAAGCTGCAATTTGGATTCCCTATTTTCTAATATCTGTTCGTGTAAAAAGAACATTTATCCGTTAACTAGTAAAGCAGAGATGAGAACAATCTCTACTCATAAATAAAAAGGAAATAACATGCATAAAACTATCGTAGTATCAATCGCATCCTTAATGATGTTAACTGGATGTGCGTCTAAGGTAAAACCTGAGAACGTTAAGGCGGAAAATGGCGCATCGCTTGATATCATGAGCGTGCTGGTTGATCCGAACTTAAATAATAATCGCATTGGCGACAAAAACTTGCGCGAAGTCACACCAACGCATGCTGGCGTTAATATGGGGCTCGCTGCATTGGGTGTGCTGGCAGGAAGCTTTAGCACAAATAGCTTCGATAAAGAAGTTTATAAAGGCAACAGCATTGAAACCATGCCAAACCCAACGGAATCCTGGTTTATCCCGAAAGCAAAAGTAAATATCGGTGAGTGGTTATCCAAACAACAATCGGGCTATGTATACAAGCGGCCGCTTTATGTTGGTCGAGCAACATGGTCGTTAATTTATAACGAAGTGACTAACGCTGATGCTTCCTATAAATTAAAATATAAACTAGTTTTTTACAAACAGCCTGAAACGGATAATCCATTCTCCTCTTATATCGTCGCAGAATGCGCGCCGACACCGGTTGATGCCCCTTTAGCTGAGTGGCAAGCTGGCGGTTACGCTAAAGTAAAAATGGAAACTGAAAAGTATATGAATGCATGCCTGCTGGAATTGAACAACCAGCTGCCACGTTTATTAGCTAAATAAATAATGAGTGCGGTATGAATAATTGAGCGTTAATCATTCATGCCGCATTGAATATCAGAACTAAATCACCATCCCCATTATATTGATCACGCTCGTTTGCGAAGCGGTAACAAACGGGATGTCTTTAATATGCTGCATACCAAACGCTTCGTAGAACTTGCGCGCACGGACGTTATCGCCCAACACTTCCAGCCACAGATAGCCTTCGTGCTTGTCTCGCGCCTCATTAATGATGCTCTCGAACATCCAGCGGCCGTAATTTTTGCCGGTCTCTTCGGGATTCAAGTACAACTTATTCAGCAGCGCACCGGACATGCCAGAATCTGGCACTGGCGTGTTCCATGTCACTTTAGCGAAGCCGACTGGCTTATCGGTTTCAGCGATCAGCCAACTCTCATTCGGTGCCGCCAGGCTGCTATTCAGCTCGACAAGGCCGTACTCTTTGTCAATAAAGGCATCCAGTTCTTCTGCGGAAACCCACATATGTTTGAAATGCGCGCTGTAGGTCATGCGGCCAAGCAGGTGCAGCAAATCTGCATCTTCTGCCCGAGCTTTGCGTATGGTGAACTCCATGCCAGACATCCTTTCTACGTTCTTATTATTAAACATAATCGTTTGATTCTTAGGGTCAGACACCATAGCGCGTTGTGCGGCAAAACCCAATCGTCCAACGTGAACTCTGAGCGCTGAGCAAGACGTTTTAGGAAACTATCGGCTTCTCGTTTTCCTAATTGCGCGGCGGTAGCACTTTTTGCAACAAATTTGCGCGGAAAAACTTCATTATGCTCCCTGTACAGGTTTCCAATACTTGTACAACTTTAACCAGGCCACTTTGCCTGACAGCTGATTAACTTATTTGGGGTCAACTATGCGTCAGAATGGATATACGCCGAGTTCAGTCGAGGCCATTGCCAACTACTTCAGCAAAGCTTCTTTACCGTCACAGCAGGAAACCCTGGGACAAATTGTGGTTGAAATCCTGCGTGAAGGACGTAATCTCAACCGCAAATCGCTCTGCACCAAACTGCTACGTCGTCTGGAAATCGCGGCTAACGCAGAAGAAGAACATCATTACCACCAACTAATTGGTCTATTATTTGAGCGTGATAACTGATGCAAAGTCCCGGTTGTATTGCGCGACATTTACTCTGAAATGAATAACTCGTTATGAATAGAAGTGAACAGCAGAAAATAATCGATGAAATTATTGGGGAAGCCGCGCTGACGCTACTAAAGCTATCAGGTCCGGTGAATACCCAAGCGTTGATTGACCAGCTGATGCTGATGAAAGAGCAAAGCAGCGATAATGAGCAGCGTGCAGCCGTTATCGCCGCCATCAATGATGTGCGAGACAGTATTCTGGCCGGGAAGAAGCGCCGTGAAGAACAGCCTTCAGCCGATAACGTCCTGCAACTGTTTGGCAATCAGGAAAGTTCAGGCAGCAACCGCAAGCATTAATCGTTAGGCTGACGTTTAAAAACATTTGAGCGTATCGCTATTATTTCGGGACTGGAATCATGCTGGAAAACCATGATCTTTATTCTGCGCTGCCTGACACCGAGTTGGCAGAGCATTTTCGCACGGCAGACAATACGTTAAGAAACGAAGCGGCGATATTATCGAAAGTGATTCGTGAAGTATTGGCGATAGAAGGGCGCGTAAGTAATAAATCGATTATTCTCTGGCTGATCATGGCGCTGGAATCCACGCAGACTGAAGGCGAAGCGGATATCTTGCGTCGCACCCTGGAAATCGTAGTGGGTTATACGCCAGACGATGCGTGATAGTGCGATATATCACACGATAATTAATGCATCAAATCAGCCAGCAAACGCATCGCGGCATCGCATAGGTGCCGCAGCTCTTCATCCTTGCTTTTTGATTTTATAGCATGCAGCGATGATGAAATATCATGTGCTTTAAAGCTGCGTTCTTCCTTGATAAATTCCGCAACAGCCTGGCCTATTATTGCATAAAGGTCCGACGTTAAACCGTTATCATCTCTCACGCCACCTCCGGGACTTGTATATATATACAGTCTGACACAGTGAGTAAAGTGACGATAGTCTTTTCTCGCGCTTCGCTTAAATAACGGCTGAATAAGCGCAGCGTTAAATAGCCATTATTTAAGCGTTAATGATTTTCGATGCCACCTTCTTCTTCCGCCGCTTTGATTACCAATGGCTAATGCGCTGGCGCTAGCAGGATCGAACAGCGATAAACTCTCAATCTGATGCACCATAATCACTTTTCGAAATTCCAATGCGCTCTTCGGCGATGAAGAGAAATTAATATTGTGATTGTGATACCACTGGCTGTAATTATGCTCAATCGCCAGGTTTAAGGTACGCGAATCACGGTATCCGCTGAGCATCGGAATCAGCACGATATTGGCGGTGCTGGCATGCTCAAACGTTGCCGCATGAATCATGCCGATATAAATGCGACGGGATTTCAGCGTCACCCACGCCAATTGGCCTTCTTCCATACATTGCAGCAGTAATTGCTCAATACCATTGGAGCGCGAAAGATATTGATATAACTCTTTACGACTACCAGCGGTGAGACGGGCGCTGCCAGCCCAATTGGAACGATACATACAAAACATAATGGCAAATGCCAACATCAACACCACTGGCGCTTGAATACCGAGGAAGCTCCACGTCATGAAATCGACGTTCCAATGCACATTCTCGGAAGAATAGAGCGCAAAGGCGTTATTGATACCTGAAGCGAACAACAGCAATAGCCAAATAATCCCGGTCGCCAGTACGCCTTGCAGCACGAAAATACAGCCATACAGCGCGATGAGAAAATAAACATCCCAGCCAAATGAACGTTTGATTTTTAAGCGGCTCGACATGTCGCGACTGGTATACCAATAGCCGCATACCATCATGACCATGAATATTGCGGTGCCCATTAGATATCCTTTAGCGTATTGATGTGTGCAGCAAAATCGCGTTGTACTTCGGGACTTAACGGATTAACCGAAGCGTTACCGTCTTCATCGATAATAATCCGGTCACCTTCCTGAATGGATTCTTTAATATCCTGGCGCGTCATCACCTGCATTAATGCTTCTGGGCTGCCAAACAGGGAAGTTAAAAATCGAAACATAAGCGTGCGATCCTGCATAATTAACGTGCAGGCAGTATGGCACAACCAGAGAATTACCCGGTTTTTGCTGACGGATAATCAGTAATATCGTAGCGTTTCCAGATTAATCTGTCGCAGAAAAAAAGCAGCCATATTAACCACTGGCTGCTTCTAGCGGGTAATCAGAACAGGTTGCGATACAACGCAGTGATCATCTCTACGTTGCATTCACGCGGGTTGCCGCCGGTACACACATCGGCAAATGCCGCCGCCGCCAATGCGGGCGCATCGTCTTCTCGCATACCAATATCGCGTAGGCGCAGTGGAATACCGATATCGCGATTAAGCGCTTTCACTGCATCAATCGCCAGCGTGCGTGCTTCACCTAATGAACAGCTATAAGCGCCTTTCACGCCTAGCGCATGGGCGATATCGCGATATTTCTCGCCGGTAAATTCAGCATTGAATGCCATGATGTGCGGCAGCAGCACCGCATTGGCGATACCGTGCGCGGTACCATAAAACGCGCCCAGTGGATGCGCCATGCCGTGCACCAAACCGAGCCCGACATTGGAGAAGCCCATGCCAGCAATGTATTGGCCCAACGCCATGTCCGCCACGCCCGCGGGTACGCCTTTTACCGAGTCACGCAGCGAACGGCCGATAATTTCGATGGCTTTCAGATGGAACATGTCGGTCATTTCCCATGCGCCACGGGTAATAAAACCTTCTATCGCGTGGGTGAGGGCATCAACGCCGGTTGCCGCTTTCAGGCTGGCTGGCATGCTGGCCATCATCTCGGGATCGATGATGGCAATCGCTGGAATGTCATGCGGATCGTAGCAAACGAATTTGCGCTTCTTCTCTTCGTCGGTGATGACGTAATTGATGGTGACTTCAGCGGCGGTGCCAGAAGTGGTCGGCACGGCGATGATCGGCACCGATGGATTGCGTGTGGCGGCACCGCCTTCCAGCATGCGCACATCGTTGAATTCCGGGTTAGCGATCATCATGCCGATGGCTTTGCAGGTGTCCTGCGGCGAGCCGCCACCGACGGCAATCAGATAATCTGCGCCCGAACGGCGAAAAGCCTCAACGCCGGCATGCACCACATCCACCGTGGGATTGGGAATGACTGCGTCGTAAATTTCAAAACTCAGGTCGTGCTTTGCCAACAGATCGGTGATGCGCGTCGCTACCGAAAATTTGATCAAATCTTTGTCGGTGACCACTAAGGCCTTGGAATAACCGCGTTTGTGGATCTCATCGACGATCGAATTAATCGCGCCAGCGCCAAAGTAGGCGGTTTCATTGAGGATCATTCTGTTAATCATGTTAATTACCTTCACGTAGATGCCAGATTTAATTTTTTTCGATTAAATTCATCAAGATAGGATGTTTTTAACCGCATCTAGATTTACGGCGTAACCGACATACAGATATTGCGTTGCCTCAATAAAAGCGCTGTTTCTAATTGGCTGGAGTTGGGATAGGCGTGGGTTAATACTTGCACATGTCGTAGCGGCGCGATTTATCGCGTTCAGTTGATTTTACAAGATCAACACAGCGCGATAAATCGCACCGCTACGATGCGTGCGATCTGGGATGCGGGTTTTATTGCTTTAAATAACGTGCATCAGAACAAATAACGTGCGCCAAGGGTGAATTGATTTTCAACCAGATGCGCTTTCATCTGCTCATCTTTCAAACCGCGTGCATTGACGAAGTTATTGTAACCGCTCTCAATTTTGCCCATATCCACGTAGCGATAGCCAAGGTCGATTGAAACGCGCTCAATTGGCGTATAGCTGATACCCGCGCCAAGGCTATAAGTCAGATTATTTTGCGTGCTGGATGCGTATTCGCGTGATACCACACCTTGCCAGCCGCCCGCTTTAATCTGGCTCACACCCAAACCGGCGGTGCCATACAGTGAAAAGTTGTAACCCAAATCATAATCACGATAGACGTTAAACATCAGGCGCTGCACATCGGTTTGCAGGTGGTTGTAGCTGGTAGCAAAAGTGGAGGAGCCGCTGGTGAATTCTGCGCCTTGCGCAAAGGTATATTCACCCTCGGTGCGCCAGCCGTTGCCCCATTGATAGCCTAGCGCCAGTGCGGCGGTGGCTTGGTGGGCTTTCTCATTACCAGCTACAAACTGGCCGACGCCAGGGCGTGAGCTGGTGTTCATCTCTTTGGCGTTTTGCTGGTTTTGCAGATATTTGGCCGAGCCGTAATAGCCTTCGTCAGCGACAGCGGAACCGGCGAACATCATTAAGGCTAAGGTGCTGCATAATGCTTTAATTTTCATATGAATCCATTCTCTTCGTCAGTGGGATAAACGGAGCGCTAGCGTTCCTGGTGACGAATCATATGAAAAGCCAAATTGGGAAAATATTAGGTTGATTACGCAAGGGAATAGGTAGAACTACGCAGGAAAAAGCCGGCAAACCGGCATTAACATCACAAACCTAAGCGCATCGATTCGGCGCGTTTCGCGGTGTCATAGACATATTGCAGCATCGGCTCGAGATCGGTATCTGGGCCTGAGCTAATGATCTTGCCACGCAGCCATTCGATCTCGCTGGTGATATCCGGTGGGAATATAGTGTTGTTCTGCGCGTTACGCAGCCATTTGAGCAGAAAGTTGTTCTTGCCGCGCACGCCGCCCGACTTCTTGGTTTTCGCATTGATTTTCAGCGCCACCAGTATGCAGTAATAGAAGTGAACGCGCTGGCTGTAGCTATTCGGGATCATCGTTTTTCACCCGCCACAACATGATAAAAATGTGAGGTTGATCGGTTTTCCATTTGCCGGATTCCTGCCGAAAGTCATCTAAAAGCGCTGATTTATGCTCTGAAGCGCCCTAATTCCGCGCTGTAACCGCGCGGTAGACGAACCATATGCCAATCACCAACATTGATGCAAGCCGACTTAATCTGGGAAATTTTGCCCGGTTGCGCGATAAATCGCGCCGCGACAAAAACGTCCGCTTAGTGAATTAAGCGTTTCGCTGAGCGATGCGGGAAAAATAAGCGAAGCGCCCGAAAATCCAACTTTAACGCCACCTAAACCAAGCCCGTCTGGCAAAATCGTGATCTGCGTCTACACTTAATGCTGACGATGTTCGCAGTCAGGTTGCTGTGTGAGCGATTATCTTGTTGGCTTGTGGAGAGTTTCGCAGCAAAACAGCATGTTATTAGCAAAATCTCACTGTACGCAGCATTACGCAGCCTGACTCCGAGCATCCTGAAAGCTAAAGCCCAGGATACAGGAGGAGAGTCGTGACCCCCGCGGTTAATCAGAACAGTACGTTACCGTCGTTAAGCGGCGGACTTTATGCCTTCTTTTTTGATGTCGATGGCACATTGGCCGCGATTCAATCGCAGCCCGAATCAGTTTCCATTCCCGCCTCGGTGCGTCAGCATCTGCAACAAATCTCCAATCTTAGCCACGGCGCATTGGCGCTGGTATCTGGCCGCCCGATTGCGCAACTCGACGCTTTAGTTGCGCCACTTGAAGCGCCCGCCGCCGGTGTGCACGGTGCCGAACGGCGTGATGCCACCGGTCGCGTGCATCGCCACAGCCTGCCGGGCGATATCGCACAAACCTTGCAAACAGAATTGCAGCAAACCTTAGACCAATGGCCGAACACGCTGCTGGAAGTGAAGGGCATGGCGTTTGCGCTGCATTATCGCAACGCGCCGCAATATGAACACGCCATCATGCAATTGGCCGAAGACGCGGTGGCACGCTTTCCCGAATTGGCGATGCAGCCCGGCAAATGTGTGGTGGAACTGAAACCGCAAGGTATCGATAAAGGTGCCGCGGTACGTGAGTTTATGCAGGAAGCGCCATTTATCGGACGCATTCCGGTATTTGTGGGTGACGACCTGACAGACGAAAAAGGGTTTCTCGCGGTGAACGCGATGCAGGGAATTTCTGTCAAAGTCGGTGAAGGGGCCAGCCATGCGCGTTATCGCCTCAACGACGTTGAAGACGTATGGCACTGGCTCGAACAACTATTATTACAACTAGAACATGACAATGTTGGTAAGGAGTTTAGGTTATGAGTCGTTTAGTCGTCGTATCTAACCGTATCGCGATTCCCGATGGTAGCAAGGCGAGCGCTGGTGGGCTGGCTGTAGGCATTTTGGATGCACTGCGTGACACCGGAGGATTATGGTTTGGCTGGAACGGAGAGATCAGCGAGTTCTCAGGTGAAGAAGAGGATGAGGAACTCACGCAGGTCGAAAAAGACGGAATTACCTACGCATCGCTGCCACTGAATCAAAACGATTACGATCAGTATTACCTGCAATTCTCAAACACCGTCATTTGGCCGGCTTTCCACTATCGCCTTGACCTGGTGCAGTTCCAGCGCGAAGCCTGGGACGGTTATTGCCGCGTCAACACCTTGCTGGCGCAGCGCCTGAAACCACTGCTTAAGCCAGACGATGTGTTGTGGATTCATGATTATCATCTGCTGCCGTTTGCTGCCGAGTTGCGCAAATTAGGTATCAATAATCGCATCGGATTCTTTCTGCATATCCCGTTCCCAACGCCCGAGATCTTCAATGCATTGCCGCCGCATCAGGAGCTGCTGGAAATGCTGTGCGACTATGATCTCATGGGTTTCCAGACAGAATCCGATCGCGTGGCCTTCCTTGATAGCCTGAGCCAGCTGACGCAGTTGCAGAATAAAGGTGAGAAAAAGCATCGCGCCTTTGGCAACACCTTTATGACTGAGGTTTATCCGATTGGTATTGAACCGGACACCATTAAAGAGATGGCGGAAGGGCCGTTGCCACCGAAAATGGCGGCGATGAAGCGCGATCTGGGCGATTTGCAGAATATCATTGCTTGTGAACGTCTGGATTACTCAAAAGGCTTGCCGGAACGTTTCCTGGCATACGAAGCCTTGCTGGCGAATTTCCCGCAGCATCGCGGCAAAATTCGTTATTCGCAAATCGCGCCGACTTCAAGAGGCGATGTGCAAGCGTATCAGGACATTCGTCATCAACTGGAAACGGAAGCGGGGCGCATTAACGGCAAATACGGCACGCTCGGTTGGACGCCGCTCTATTATCTCAATCAGCATTTTGACCGCCGCCTGTTAATGAAGATTTTCCGTCTTACCAATGTCGGTCTGATCACGCCGTTGCGTGATGGCATGAATTTGGTGGCGAAAGAGTATGTGGCGGCGCAGGACCCGGATAATCCCGGCGTACTGGTGCTGTCGCGCTTTGCCGGTGCGGCGCAGGAACTGACGTCGGCGTTGATCGTCAATCCGTACGATCGCGATGAAGTGGCGGCGGCGCTGGATCGCGCGTTAACCATGCCGCGCACCGAACGTATTTCACGTTATAACGATATGATGGCGGTGTTGCGCAAACAGGATATTTCGTACTGGCGCGAGAGTTTCCTCAAAGACCTAAATACCTTGCCGGTACGCAGCGCCGATCACGGCACGGCAAATAAAGTCGCCACCTTTCCGAAATTAGCTTAAATCATCGTAGTTTTTGGGCGGCCTCTACGGGCCGCCATCTTCAAATTACTCACTATTTTTCGGTCACCATAAATGGCGCCCCTCAAATGCTAGCGATGTTTTTCGTAGGGTGGCCATTTATGGTGACCGAATACCAAAGCCTCACGTCATCGCCATTCTGCTGACCAAATTCACTCAACCACTGCGCAGCGTTTTCACGCGCCACAATAACTGCACGAAATCGATTTCATTTCTTAACGCGCTAACCCGCTCATCCAGAAGAAAAATCGCACGAATGGGTTAAAAAACACGCAATCAAAAGCGAAAAAAAGCTTTTTTTCATCGCAACCCTAAAGATTCCAGGTGGTACGCCGATAGTTATGACGTAGCAAACCGTAATTTTGCCAATTCATTCATTTTGCTAATGTAACGCTCTGTTACATCCCCTGCCGCACCCTAAACACTCCCTACAATGCCCTAACAGTTCCCAGGCGCGCTGCGCCCACTCTTCACGCTTCGCTAGCAGCTTGATGTTAGTGCCTCTGGGGAATATTCCCTGTAAGTGATTAATTTAGAAGCAGATAAATTTAGCCTGTTTTAGAGTTTTATGCTGCCATTGATCCACGATTAAGTGTCTTATAGCAGACTAAAGCCAACAAAGCAGATAACTGATCGCGTCGTAATGACAATCCACCACACAGCCTAAAATGGGCGCTTACGCGAAGAAATATTAATGAAATAAACGATTTTTGCACAAAAAATAGACAACAGAAAAGCGAAGCTGAAGCTTTGGTGAAAAAATTTGCCTTAAAAGTGTGATGCAGGTCACACTTTATCTAAAATTTCGCACCACTCACGTTGTATGTAGAAATCAGACGATATAGATTTGCCTTGTTTTCAGATTAGTCTTAAAAAACTGTAAGCAGACGTCACGGAAGATGGTTACAACTCAAGCAAAGAATGGCCTGGAGTTTTGACTCTACTGGAACGATTTCCACCGAAAAATAGGAAACGTTCAGTGCACGTTGGCGTATGCCTGATTATTTTTTGCCATCTTTAGATTTACCAACCAGCAACCCGAACCATAGAACCTTTAATTCTGTGGCCGTATATATGTCGCGACTATCAGGATGGAAAAAAATGGGTACATCAGAATTACTAAAACATATATATGACATCAATCTGTCATATTTGCTTCTTGCTCAGCGTTTAATTAACCAGGAAAAAGCTTCAGCAATGTTTCGTTTAGGCATCGATGAATCGATGGCAGATGCATTGTCACAATTAACTCTACCTGAGATGGTAAAATTAGCGGAAACCAACCAATTGGTTTGCCAGTTCCGTTTTACCGACCACAACCATATTAATCGTCTGACTCAAGAGTCACGCGTGGATGATTTGCAGCAAATCCACACCGGTATTTTATTATCCAGCCGCTTACTGCGGAATGCGTCGAAAGATGACGTCTCTGCGAAGAAGAGGGCCGTTTAATGACCGAAAAAAGTATTGTTCAGGAAGCGCGCGATATTCAGCTGGCAATGGAGCTGATTACCTTGGGCGCACGACTGCAAATGCTGGAGAGCGAAACGCAACTCAGCCGCGGTCGCCTGATTAAATTGTATAAAGAGTTACGCGGTGCACCGCCACCGAAAGGCATGCTGCCATTCTCTACCGATTGGTTCATGACCTGGGAACAAAATATTCACTCCTCAATGTTCTGCAATGCCTGGCAGTTCCTGCTGAAAACCGGCTTGAGCAATGGTGTGGAAGCGGTGATCAAAGCTTATCGCTTGTATCTTGAGCAGTGTCCGCAATCGGACGAGGGCCCGCTGTTGGCGCTGACGCGCGCCTGGACCCTGGTGCGATTCGTTGAAAGTGGCATGCTGGAATTGTCTGACTGCAAGTGCTGTGGTGGGAGCTTTATCAACCACGCGCATCAGCCGGTAGGCAGCTTTGTTTGCAGCCTGTGCCAGCCGCCATCACGTGCCGTAAAAAGACGTAAACTTTCTGCAGATTCTGCCGATACCTTTCCACAACTGCTGGATGAACAGGTTAAACGCGCCGTTTAAGTTTGTTCGCATCGTGGAAACAATCCAGCAGCGGTTAATACCGCTGCTTTTTTTTTGCCTGCGATTAGTGAATAACACCTGCGGCTCTCTGGCTTAACTTCCATCAACACGTTACGGACGTAAGGATTTTTTTGTGCTGATTATTCTGGGTTATATCGTGGTTGTCGGCTCCGTATTGGGCGGCTACATGATGGTTGGGGGACATTTAGGGGCGCTTTATCAACCGGCGGAGCTGATCATTATCGGCGGCGCGGGTATTGGTGCCTTTTTAGTCGGCAATAATGGCAAGTCGATTAAAAAGACATTAAAAGCATTGCCATTGTTAATGCGCGGCTCGAAATATAACAAAGCTGTATACATGGATTTAATGGCGCTGCTTTATCGCCTGATGGCGAAATCACGTCAGCAAGGCATGTTGTCATTAGAACGCGATATTGAAGACCCCGCTCAGAGTGAAATTTTTGCTAACTATCCGCGTATTTTGTCCGATAAACAGTTGGTGGATTTTATTACCGACTATTTACGTTTGATGGTGAGCGGAAATATGAATGCTTTCGAAATCGAAGCGCTGATGGACGAAGAGATCGAAACCTACGAACACGAGTGTGAAGTACCAGCACAAAGTATATCGGCGGTGGGTGATGGCTTACCGGCTTTCGGTATCGTGGCGGCGGTAATGGGCGTGGTACACGCACTGGCCTCTGCCGATCGTCCGGCGGCGGAACTGGGCGCCTTAGTGGCACACGCGATGGTCGGTACCTTCCTCGGCATCTTGTTGGCCTACGGCTTTATTTCGCCGCTGGCGTCAGTTCTGCGTCAGAAATGCGCGGAAACCACCAAGATGATGCAGTGCGTGAAGGTGACATTGCTCTCCAGCCTCAACGGTTATGCGCCGCAAATCGCCGTCGAGTTTGGCCGTAAAACGCTCTATTCCGCTGAACGTCCGTCGTTCACCGAGCTGGAAGAGCACGTGCGTAACGCCAAGAATCCGGCGAAACAAACTTCGGATGAGAATTCATGAAAGCAGGCAATCGCCCAATTGTGCTGGTTAAAAAGCGCAAACATAAAGGTCACCATGGCAGCCACGGTTCGTGGAAGATTGCCTATGCCGACTTTATGACGGCGATGATGGCGTTCTTCATGGTGATGTGGCTGTTGTCGATCTCCAGCCCGAAAGAGTTGATTCAGATTGCTGAATACTTCCGTACGCCGCTAAAAGTGGCGCTGACCGGCGGACAACGCAGCAGTGACAGTGAAAGCCCGATTCCTGGCGGCGGCGATGATCCAACGCGCAAGGATGGCGAAGTGAAGAAAGTGGTCGATCTTGATGCGCAGAAAAAGAAGCTGGAAGAGATTCGCCTGAATCGCCTGCGTGAAAAGCTCGACCAATTGATTGAAGCCGATCCGCGACTGAAAGCGTTACGCCCGCATCTGATCATCAACATGGTGGAAGAGGGGCTGCGCATTCAGATCATTGATAGCCAGAATCGCCCAATGTTTAAAACCGGCAGCGCGGACGTTGAGCCGTATATGCGCGACATCCTGCGTGCCATTGCGCCGGTGCTGAATGATATTCCGAACAAAATCAGTCTTGCCGGCCACACCGATGATTTCCAGTATGCCAACGGCGATCGTGGCTACAGCAACTGGGAACTGTCGGCCGATCGTGCCAACGCCTCACGGCGCGAGCTGGTGATTGGTGGCCTCGACGCCGGCAAGATGCTGCGCGTAGTGGGCATGGCCGACACCATGAAACTGAAAAATCGCGGTTCCAACGATGCGGTTAACCGCCGTATCAGCCTGCTGGTGTTGAACCACGATACCCAGGCGGCGATTGAAAAAGAGAATGCCGAGAGCGATGCCGTTCAGGTCAGCGACCCGGCGCAAATTATTCCCGACATTACCGCACCGGCGGTTCCCACTGCCCCAACAGGTTCCACTGCAACACCGGCTGCGCCGGCGGCTGCAACGGCGCCCAAGGCAGCGACCACCGGCGCGGTGACACCAGACCAACCCTCACAGCCGAGGTGATCCCGTGAGCATGGACATCAGCGATTTTTACCAGACGTTTTTTGATGAAGCCGATGAGCTGTTAGCGGATATGGAGCAACACCTGTTGGGACTCGATCCCCAGGAGCCCGATTCCGAGCAGTTGAATGCCATCTTCCGCGCCGCCCACTCCATTAAGGGCGGAGCCGGTACATTTGGCTTTACGGTATTACAGGAAACCACCCACATCCTGGAAAACATTCTGGATGGTGCGCGCCGCGGCGAAATGCAGCTCAGCACCGACATCATCAACCTGTTTTTGGAAACCAAAGATATTATGCAAGAACAGCTCGATGCCTATAAAACGGCGCAGGAACCGAATGCAGAAAGCTTTAAATACATCTGCGAAGCGCTGCGTCAGCTGGCACTGGAAGCAAAAGGCATCGCGCCTGAAGCACCAAAAGCGGCCGACGTGGTTGAAATCGCCGCAGCGGTTTCTGCTGCCGCTGGCCTGCGTCTCAAACTGGTTGATCTGAAAGAAAAAGAACCCGATTTGATGCTGGAAGAGCTCGGCAATCTCGGCACCGTTTCCGATGTGGTAAAAGGCGCCAATTCGCTGGAAGTGACCATTGATGGCGTGGGTAAAGACGACATCGTGGCGGTGTTGTGCTTTGTGATTGATGAAGCGCAAATTCAGTTCCCGGAAGCCGCCAGCGCGGCCGCGCCGGTTGTTGCCGAAGTGGTGGCTGAAGCTGCTCCGGTTGCCACTGTCACCGATATTACACCTGCCGCGAAACGCGAACCGAAACGCGCCGCTGCACCGGCCAAAGTCAGCGAATCCAGCAGCATCCGCGTTGCGGTAGAGAAAGTTGACCAGTTGATTAACCTGGTCGGCGAATTGGTGATCACCCAATCGATGCTGGCACAGCGCTCTGGCGCACTGGATCCGGTGGCGCACGGCGACCTACTGAACAGCATGGGCCAGTTGGAGCGTAACGCCCGCGACCTGCAAGAATCGGTGATGTCGATTCGTATGATGCCGATGGAGTACGTCTTCAGCCGCTTCCCGCGTCTGGTGCGCGATCTGGCCAGCAAGCTGGGTAAAGAAGTGGAATTGACGCTGCTGGGTAGCTCAACCGAACTGGATAAGAGCCTGATCGAACGCATTATCGATCCGCTTACTCACCTGGTGCGTAACAGCCTCGATCACGGTATCGAAACGCCAGAAAAACGTTTGGCGTCCAACAAAACTGCCGTCGGCAACTTAACGCTATCAGCGGAACATCAAGGCGGCAACATCTGCATCGAAGTGATTGATGACGGTGCCGGCTTGAACCGCGAACGTATTCTGGCCAAAGCGTTGTCATCCGGTTTGCCGGTGAGCGACAGCATGAGCGACGAAGAAGTCGGCATGCTGATCTTCGCGCCAGGATTCTCCACCGCCGAGCAGGTCACCGACGTTTCCGGTCGTGGCGTCGGTATGGACGTGGTGAAACGTAATATTCAGGAGATGGGCGGTCACGTCGAAATCTCATCGAAGCAGGGCAAAGGCACTACCATTCGCATCTTGCTGCCACTGACGCTGGCGATCCTCGATGGTATGTCAGTGCGTGTGGCTAACGAAGTGTTCATTCTGCCGCTCAATGCGGTGATGGAATCACTGCAACCGACCGCCGAAGAGTTGAAACCGTTGGCCGGTGGCGAGCGCGTGTTGGAAGTACGTGGCGAATATCTGCCGCTGGTTGAGCTGTGGAATGTGTTTGAAGTGCAGAACGCCAAAACTGATGCGACACAAGGCATCGTGGTGATTCTGCAAAGCGCAGGTCGTCGCTACGCACTGTTGGTTGATCAGTTGATTGGTCAGCATCAGGTGGTGGTGAAGAACCTCGAAAGCAACTACCGCAAAGTGCCAGGCATTTCAGCCGCCACCATCCTTGGCGATGGCAGCGTGGCGCTGATTGTGGATGTTTCAGCACTGCAATCGTTGAACCGTGAAAAGCGTGTGGCCGGTGCCGCAGCGTAATAGATAACGAAAGGGTAAAAAAATGACTGACATGGCAACCGTGACCAAAATCGCTGGCGAAACCGTGGGCCAGGAATTCTTAGTTTTCACACTGGGTGACGAAGAGTACGGTATCGACATTCTGAAAGTGCAGGAGATTCGCGGTTACGATCAGGTAACTCGCATCGCCAACACGCCAGAATTCATCAAAGGCGTGACCAACCTGCGTGGCGTGATCGTGCCGATTATCGATTTGCGCGTGAAATTCTCGCAGCCGGATGTCGATTACAACGAGAACACCGTGGTGATCGTACTGAATCTGGAGCAGCGCGTGGTGGGAATCGTGGTCGACGGCGTTTCTGATGTGCTGTCACTGACGCAAGAGCAAATCCGTCCTTCGCCGGAATTCGCCGTCACGATGTCAACCGAATATCTGACCGGACTCGGCGCGCTCGGCGAGCGTATGCTGATTCTGGTCGACATCGAGAAGCTGCTGAGCAGCGAAGAGATGGCGCTAGTAGACAATCTGCGTACCGCGTAATCCGCATTAAAAAACGGGCTGTTTCGGCAGCCCGTTATCATCACTGTAGTGAATTAATTTCCTTGTAAATCAATCATAAAAGATCGAAAAACCCTACTTTTTCTCTCAATATTCCCCGCCGCTGGTCGATAACTGTTGTGTACCAACTTTTCTCTATTTTCCAGGGCAAACTATGTTTACACGAATCCGCGTTGTCACCAGTTTACTGCTGGTGTTGTTAGTGTTTGGCTTCCTCCAGTTGTTATCCGGATCGCTGTTTTTCAAAGCGCTCAGCGATGACAAATCCAGTTTCAACGTTTCACAACTGGCGAGCAAAAATACTGCCGCCATCAATGACGCTTACATGAGCCTCAATCAGAGCCGTGTGGTACTCACCCGTATTCAACTGCGTATGGCAACCAGCAAACTCACCGGCGCGGAAGCGGATATTGCCGGTCTGTATGACGACAGCAAAGCGTTCCAGAAAAATGCAGCGGATAATTATCAACTGTTCAAGTCCACGCCAGACACGCCGGGACAGGATGTGGAACTGAATAAGCGTGTAGATGAAACCTATACAGCTTATGCCAGCGCATTAGGGCAGTTGCAGGATGCACTGTTGGCAAAAGATCTGGTGCTAGCCGGTAAAGCGCCGGTCGCACAAAATCAAAATGCCTTCCTGAAAGAGTATCGCCAATGGCGTGCCGACCAGGATCGTTTAACCGAAGCGGGCGTAGCCGCCAACACTTCCGCTTATCAGCATATGATCTGGCTGCTGGCTGCGGTGATGGCGCTAGTGGTGGCGGTAATTGCGTTGTGCTGGTTCGGCATGCGCAAAATCCTGATCAAACCGCTGAATGACAACATCCAACACATTCAGCACATCGCGCAGGGTGATTTAACGCAAAGTATTGCGGTCAACGGTCGCAACGAAATGAGCCAGTTGGCGTCGAGCTTGCATGATATGCAGCAGTCGCTGGTGCGCACGGTAAGTGATGTGCGTGACGGTTCAGACGCCATTTTTACCGGCGCGAGTGAAATCTCTGCGGGCAACAACGATCTCTCGGCACGTACCGAAGAGCAGGCTGCTTCATTGGAACAGACCGCCGCCAGCATGGAACAGCTCACGGCGACAGTGAAACAGAATGCGGAAAACGCACGTCAGGCGTCGCAGTTGGCATTGAGTGCATCGGAAACCGCGCAGAAGGGCGGCGATGTAGTGCAAGGCGTGGTACGCACCATGAGCGATATCGCGGGCAGTTCGAAGAAGATTGCCGATATCACCAGCGTGATCGATGGCATCGCCTTCCAGACCAACATTCTGGCGCTGAACGCCGCCGTTGAAGCCGCGCGTGCCGGTGAGCAGGGCCGTGGTTTTGCGGTGGTTGCCGGTGAAGTGCGTAATCTGGCCCAGCGCAGTGCGCAGGCGGCGAAAGAGATCAAAAGCTTGATCGAAGATTCGGTTAGCCGTGTTAACAGCGGTTCTGAATTGGTCGGCACCGCCGGTGAGACCATGAGCGATATCGTTAATGCGGTGACGCGTGTCACTGACATCATGGGCGAGATTGCCTCGGCCTCTGATGAGCAGAGCCGTGGTATTGATCAAGTTGGCCAGGCTGTTACAGAAATGGATCGCGTGACCCAGCAGAACGCCTCGCTGGTGGAAGAATCTGCGGCGGCGGCGGCTTCACTGGAAGAGCAGGCGAGCCGCTTGAGCCAGTCGGTGGCGGTATTCCGCGTGCCGCGCGCCAGCCAGGCACCCTCGCAGGCGAAAGCCGCGGTGCGTCATCCGCAAATTGCGCCTCCGACGTTGAGTACACCGCGTAAAGCCGTTACTGCGGCGGTGAGTGATAGCAACTGGGAAACGTTTTAAGTTTTGATTAATCAGGTCGGCATGAATGCCGGCCCTACGAAAACGCAGACACTTTACCCGTAGGGTCGCCATTTATGGTGACCCACACTAATGCGCCTTTATTGCTCACCCGATAAAGGCGCATTTTTTTTACTGTTAATTTCTTTAGTTATAAAACACTGTAATCATGCTTAAACGCAGAGTTTTAATTCGTAAAGTAGCTTAAACGCCCTGAAAAATTCACAACGGCGGTCGATAACAGGGGGAGCCAACACCTATCTCTGGAGAATCCATGTTAAAACGAATCAATGTCGTCACCAGCCTAATCGCCGTCCTGCTGGTTTTTGGTGCTTTGCAATTGCTGTCCGGCGGCCTGTTCTGGTCGGCGTTACAAAAAGATAAAGAGGCGTTTGCGGTGGCGCAGACCTCAACCAACAACGTTGCTGCGATGTCAGATGCGTGGATCGAATTGAACCAAACGCGCACCGTCCTCAACCGCGCCATGTTGCGCATGCAGGGCACCATGGCTGCGCAGGCCAATGGCGGCCAACTTTCGGCCTTAATCAGCCAAACAGAAAAACAGCTCGATGTCGCGGCCGCGCACTATCAGCGTTATTACGATCTGCCCGGCACTCCAGGTCTGCCGGATGCGCTGCGCGATGAATTAGAAGCGAATTACGCCGCCTTCAACAACGGCTTGAAAGCGATGCTGGAGCGCCTGAAGGCCAACGATCTGCAAGGTATGTTTGCGCAAAACATCGAAGCCAAGCAGGTGGCGATGAAAGCTACTTACGAAAAGTGGCGCAGCGCGCAGAGTGCCTTATCTGCCGAAGGCGTGGCGCAAAACCAACAAGCGTTCCACACCATGATGTGGTTGCTGGCGTCAGTCGCCATCATCGTGGTAGCGGTGATCGTCGGCTGCTGGTTCGGCTTGCGTAGCGTGCTGATTCAGCCGCTGCATCAACTGCTGGCGCATATTCGTCACATCGCTGCGGGCGATCTCACGCAAACCATCACCGTAGAAGGGCGTAACGAAATGAGCCAACTGGCGTCCAGCCTGCATGAGATGCAGCAGTCGCTGGTCACTACCGTGGGCAATGTGCGTGACGGTTCCGATGCGATTTTCACCGGTGCCAGTGAAATTTCTGCCGGGAATAACGATCTTTCGGCACGCACCGAAGAACAAGCCGCATCGCTGGAGCAAACTGCTGCCAGCATGGAACAGCTCACTGCCACCGTTAAACAGAATGCTGAGAATGCGCGTCAGGCTTCGCAGCTGGCCTTAAGCGCCTCGGATACCGCACGTAAAGGCGGCGATGTCGTTGATGGCGTGGTGCGTACCATGCACGAAATTGCCGGGAGTTCGAAGAAAATTGCTGACATTATCAGCGTAATCGACGGCATCGCTTTCCAGACCAATATCCTTGCTCTGAACGCCGCCGTAGAAGCCGCACGCGCTGGCGAACAGGGCCGAGGTTTTGCTGTGGTGGCTGGCGAAGTGCGCAATCTGGCGCAACGCAGTGCGCAGGCGGCGAAAGAGATTAAAGGGCTGATTGAAGACTCAGTCAATCGCGTGAACAACGGTTCACAGCTGGTGGGCACCGCCGGTGAAACCATGAATGACATCGTCGGTGCGGTAACGCGCGTGACGGATATCATGGGCGAAATCGCGTCGGCTTCCGATGAACAGAGCCGCGGTATCGATCAAGTGGGACAAGCGGTGACCGAGATGGATCGCGTCACGCAGCAGAATGCCTCGCTGGTCGAAGAGTCGGCGGCAGCGGCGGCTTCACTGGAAGAGCAGGCGAGCCGTTTGAGCCAGGCAGTATCGGTGTTCCGCATTCCTCGCGCCGCGCAGTTGCAACCGGCTAAGGCAGCGGTTTCTCGTGTGGTGAACAGCGCGCCACGCAAAGCGGTCGCTACGCCGGTAAGCGATGGCAACTGGGAAACGTTTTAATCCGGCAAAAACCAGGTCGGCATGAATGCCGACCCTACATTATTGCCAACCTCCACCGTAGGGTCGCTATTTATGGCGACCTCCTTTACTTCCCGCTGGTCCAACCCCTTCCATCACGCATAAAGATCCCCCGCACAGCGCCGATAACAGAGGCGATCCGCCAACCAATGAGGTGTTTATGTTTAGTCGTATTCGTGTTGTTTCCGGCTTGCTGTGCGTGCTGGTGCTGTTTGCCTTACTGCAGTTGTTCTCCGGGGGAGTGTTTTATTCCACGGTCAAAGCCGATAAAGATAATTTTGCCTATAACCAGCGTCTTAGCACGCTGCAACGGGCGATGGGCACCTCATGGGTATCGCTGGTTCAGGCGCGTAACACGCTGAACCGTGCAGGGATCCGTTACCTGCTGGACAGTCAGCAGGCGGGCTCGGGCGCGACCGTGAAAGATCTGGTGGCGCTAGCGAGTGAGGAATTAAAGAAAGCGGATGCCGGTTTCGCTGACTTTAACGCCAATTTGTCGGAAAAGGGCAAAACCGCGGAAAACGTGTTGACGTTGCAGGCTAACTACAATGCCTACCGTGGCGCGCTGAGCGAGTTAATTGAGTTCCTCGGCAACGGTAATTTCAAAGGATTTGTTGATCAACCCACTCAAGGATTTCAGGACAAATTCGCCAAGGATTATGACGCCTGGTTAGCCAATAACATTGTGCTGGCGAATAAAG
Organism: Pantoea sp. CFCC18179; assembly: GCF_059412405.1. NCBI lineage: Bacteria > Pseudomonadati > Pseudomonadota > Gammaproteobacteria > Enterobacterales > Erwiniaceae > Pantoea > Pantoea sp. CFCC18179. The sequence goes on from NZ_JBNBPM010000006.1 coordinate 24,236, forward strand.
GCATTGAAGCCAACCAAAGCGCCTACAGCCAATCGATCATGATGGTAGTTGGCACGTTGCTGGTGACGTTACTGGTAATTGTGTTGGTGTGGAGCGGCATGCGTTCGGTGCTGATCCGTCCGCTGAAACAGAGCATTGAGCACATCCGTCACATCGCTCGCGGCGATCTTACGCAGCAGATTGAGATCAACGTGCGCAATGAGATGGGTGAATTGCTCAGCTCTCTGCAAGAGATGCAGCAGGAATTGGCGCGCACCGTACGCAGCGTGCGCGATGGTTCTGATGCGATCTATACCGGTGCCAGCGAAATCGCCATGGGCAACAACGATCTTTCATCGCGTACCGAGCAGCAAGCGGCTTCGCTGGAAGAGACCGCTGCCAGCATGGAGCAGCTCACTGCCACGGTGAAGCAGAACGCCGAAAACGCCCGTCAAGCTTCGCAGCTGGCGTTGACGGCCTCCGAAACCGCGCAGCAGGGCGGCAAAGTGGTCGATGGTGTGGTCACCACCATGAAAGAGATCACCGGCAGTTCGAAGAAAATCGCTGACATCATCAGCGTGATCGACGGCATTGCGTTCCAGACCAACATCCTCGCACTGAACGCCGCGGTAGAAGCTGCGCGCGCCGGTGAGCAAGGTCGTGGTTTTGCGGTGGTGGCAGGCGAAGTGCGCAGTCTGGCACAACGCAGTGCGCAGGCGGCGAAAGAGATTAAAGGATTGATTGAGGATTCGGTCAGCCGCGTCAACACCGGTTCGGTGCTGGTGGAAAGCGCTGGGGAAACCATGACCAACATCGTTAATGCGGTTACGCGCGTCACCGACATCATGGGCGAAATCGCCTCGGCGTCCGACGAGCAGAGCCGTGGCATCGATCAGGTTGGGCTGGCGGTGAATGAGATGGATCGCGTGACACAGCAGAACGCCGCGCTGGTAGAAGAGTCTGCGACGGCGGCGGCGGCACTGGAAGATCAGGCCAGCCGACTGAAACAGTCGGTTGCGGTGTTCAATATTGGTAAAGAATTTGTCGTTCAGGCCGTTAACGTAACTACAGCGGCAAAAAATGTACGCTCTGCCGCGCCAAAAGCACTGGCGCAACCGGCAGGCGCACGCAGCGCTGACGATAACTGGGAAACCTTTTAATCACTGTGGCCGCCGCAAGGCGGCCCGTGAACACGGCGCGTACTGGCAGCACAGTAGCAACCGCAGTATCACAATTTAATCAGTTTGTTGCCGGGTGACCTGAAATGAAGAAATCGACGTTATTGGATCAAAGTGAAGCGACAACGCTGCTTGCGCAAATGGTGCAACGCTTGCCGCTCTCAGATACTCATTTTCGTCGTATTAGCCAGCTGATCTATCAGCGTGCGGGCATTGTGCTGGCCGACCACAAGCGTGAGATGGTCTACAACCGCCTGGTGCGCCGTTTGCGCATGCTGAATATTGATGACTTTGGTCGTTATCTGGCGCTGCTGGAGCAAGACCAAAACAGTGCTGAGTGGCAGGCGTTTATCAACGCGCTGACCACCAATCTGACCTCATTCTTCCGCGAGGCGCACCACTTCCCGATCCTCGCGGATCATGCGCGTAAGCGCAGTGGGAATTACAGCGTATGGAGCACCGCCGCCTCAACCGGCGAAGAGCCTTACTCCATCGCCATGACGTTGGCGGAAACGCTGGGCACTGGGCCGGGTAAATTCCAGGTACATGCCAGCGACATCGATACGCAGGTGCTGGAGAAAGCGGTGGCAGGGGTTTATCGCCAGGAAGAGCTGCGCACCTTGTCACAATCGCAGCTACAACGCTTCTTCCTGCGCGGCACCGGACCGCACGAAGGCATGGTGCGCGTGCGTTCCGACCTCGCCAACATGGTGAACTACACGCAACTGAATTTACTGGCACACGACTGGGCGTTGCCGGGTCCGTTCGACGTGATTTTCTGTCGCAACGTGATGATTTATTTCGACAAAGAGACGCAGGAACAGATTCTGCGCCGTTTCGTGCCCCTGCTGAAACCCGGCGGTCTGCTGTTTGCCGGGCACTCGGAGAACTTTAGTCAGATCAGCAAAGAGTTCTGGCTGCGTGGACAGACAGTCTACGGACTGAGCAAGGAAAGACGATGAGCAAAATCACCGTGATGTGCGTGGATGACTCTGCGCTGATGCGACAGTTGATGACTGAAATCATCAATAGCCATCCCGATATGGAGATGGTTGCGAGCGCGCCAGATCCGCTGGTGGCGCGGGATTTAATCAAACAGTACAACCCGCAAGTGTTGACGCTGGATGTGGAAATGCCGCGCATGGATGGCCTCGATTTCCTTGAGAAGTTGATGCGCTTACGCCCGATGCCGGTGGTGATGGTGTCGTCGCTGACCGGCAAAGGGTCGGAAGTCACGCTGCGTGCGCTGGAGTTGGGCGCGGTAGATTTCGTCACTAAGCCGCAGCTCGGCATCCGTGAAGGCATGCTGGCCTATAGCCAAATGATTGCCGACAAAATTCGTGCGGCAGCGCGTGCCAAATTGCATGCGCGCGCGGCCACGCCGGTGCCTGCCACGCTGAAAGCGGGCCCGCTGTTGAGTAGTGAAAAATTGATTGCCATCGGTTCTTCAACCGGCGGCACCGAAGCGATTCGCCATGTGCTCCAGCCGCTGCCGGCCACCAGCCCAGCGCTGCTGATTACCCAACATATGCCGCCCGGTTTTACCCGTTCATTCGCTGAGCGACTGAACAAGCTGTGCCAGATCACCGTAAAAGAAGCGGAAGACGGCGAGCGTATTTTACCGGGCCACGCCTACATTGCGCCGGGCGCGATGCACATGGAGCTGGCGCGTAGCGGTGCCAACTATGTGGTGAAACTGAATAATGGCCCGCCAGTGAATCGACACAAGCCATCGGTGGATGTGCTGTTCCGTTCGGTGGCGGTACACGCAGGACGAAATGCGGTTGGTGTGATTCTGACCGGGATGGGTAACGACGGCGCGGCCGGGATGCTGGAAATGCATCGCGCGGGCGCCTGGACCATCGCGCAGAACGAAGCCAGCTGTGTGGTATTTGGCATGCCGCGCGAAGCGATTGCGATGGGCGGCACCAGTGAAGTGGTCGATTTAGGCCACATCAGTCAGCACATGCTGGCGAAAATTAGCGCCGGACAGGCATTGCGAATTTAACGAGCCCGTCCTGCTGGACGAGACAACACGGGAGTAGATATGGCTGATAAAAATATGCGCTTTTTGGTGGTGGATGACTTCAATACGATGCGTCGTATCGTCCGTAACCTGCTGAAAGAGCTGGGATTCAATAACGTCGAAGAAGCAGAGGACGGTGTTGATGCACTGACCAAACTGCGTGCTGGCGGCTTTGATTTCGTGGTTTCCGACTGGAACATGCCAAACATGGACGGTCTGGAACTGCTGCAAACCATCCGTGCCGATGCGGCGCTGAGCAAACTGCCGGTGCTGATGGTGACGGCGGAAGCCAAGAAAGAGAACATCATCGCCGCCGCGCAGGCCGGTGCCAGCGGTTATGTGGTTAAGCCGTTCACGGCCGCCACGCTGGAAGAGAAACTGGGCAAAATATTCGAAAAACTGGGTATGTAAGGAGATGTGATGAGCGACCTTTCGAAATCAACCGAAGAAGCCTCGGCACACGACATTATTGCCCGGATCGGCTCACTGACGCGCATGCTGCGTGACAGTTTGCGTGAGCTGGGGCTAGACCAGGCGATTGCCGAAGCGGCGGAAGCAATTCCCGATGCGCGCGATCGTTTGGATTATGTTGTGCAGATGACGGCTCAAGCGGCAGAACGTGCGTTGAACTGCGTTGATGCAGCGCAGCCACACCAGGACCAAATGGAAGCCGGCGCCAATCAGCTGAAAGGCCGATGGGATGCATGGTTTGAAAATCCGATTGAACTGTCAGATGCGCGCGAGTTGGTTTCGGATACGCGCCAATTCCTGACAGATGTACCGGGACACACCTCGTACACCAACAAGCAGTTGCTCGAAATCATGATGGCGCAGGATTTCCAGGACCTTACCGGTCAGGTGATCAAGCGCATGATGGATGTGATCCAGGAGATCGAGCGTCAATTGCTGATGGTGCTGCTGGAAAATATGCCAGAAGCTAACGCCGCGGCACGTAAAGAGGGCAACAGCCTGCTGAACGGCCCGCAGATCCATGCCAATGCACCCGGCGTGGTGGCGAACCAGGATCAGGTTGATGATTTGCTGGATAGCTTAGGGTTTTAAGCCCGCCAATAGAGGTCGGCATGAATGCCGACCCTAGGTGTCTTGTAGGGTGGGCATTTATGCCCACCTGGTTTCACACCGCGCGCTTCTGCGCCATTGGCAACTGTGCCACTAACACCTGCACGCCCAACGCTTCAAACGCGGCAATCTGCGCTTTAGAAATCCCGCTATCGGTAATCAAATAATGAATGTGGCTCCAATCGCACGGCAAGGCGAACATCGACACCTTATCGATCTTGCTGGAATCGGCCACCACATACACGGTATTGGCGGAGTTAATCATCGCCATTTTGACCTTAATATCGGTCTCACTTGGAAAGCTCAATCCCAAACGCGATGAAATGCACGCCGTGGCAAGAAACAACTTCTCCGCCAACACGTTTTCGAAAAACGACGCTGCTTTCTCACCTGACGTCGACAGCGTAGGGAATTTAAACGTCCCGCCGGTGAGCAAAATATTGATCCCCGGCTCGCCACCCAGCTTCAACGCAATGTTCACCGCCGTGGTGATCACCGACAAACGCCGAATGTGGCTAATCGCCTCGGTAATCGCCGTGGTCGTGGTGCCGGAATCGAAAATTACGGTGTCGCCATTTTCCACATACTGCGCGGCCAAACGCCCAATCGCCTGTTTTTCTTCAAGATGTGTTTGACGCTCTAACAGCATCGCGCCGGTATTTTGTTTACCGGTCATCAGGGTGGCACCACCGTGATAACGCTGCACATGCCCCTCTTTTTGCAGCATACGCAGGTCGGTACGAATCGTCGCTTCCGTCAAACCAAAAGTATCGGTTAGCGCTTTCACCGTGACTGTGCCGTCTTCGCGGATCATCTCCAGAATCTTCTCACGGCGCTGCTGCATGTCAGCCAGCTGCTCAGTTTTGCTTTTCAATCGAAATGCTCCCTCTTTCCAATCACGGTCTGATTTCGCTCATAAGGAAACCCGAGCTGATTTTACTCTGCGTTTTGGGCATTTGCGAGGTGGCTCGCAACGACGGTGATTTTCGAATGAAAATCATTGCGTGCTATGCGATTGATTTCTCATAACGGTGTTAGCAGCTCTTTCCATATCAATTTATTCGTGATTTATTCAAATTCAATTAAATCAGGTAGATAAATTTTATTGCGATGATTTGTATGAAATTTGATCTCACCCACAAACCGTTGCGAAACGATAGCTTATATTTTTGTTCGAAAATCAATAACGCCAAACGATAACCCGGCCAGCCATAATCAGAGCCAAAGGAGAGAAGATGAGTGGTGAATATGATGTCAATCTGCGCTACGGCGTGGACAGCAATCTGGATCTGACCGGCAAAGTGGCGGTGGTCACTGGCGGGTTGGGCGGCATTGCCATGGCCAGCAACGCCATGCTGCTGGAGAAAGGGGCGCGGCTGGCGCTGCTTTATCCTCCATTTGAAAGTGAGAAAGTCGCCAGCGTGCAGGCGCAATTTCCGTCAGATAGCGTGCTGTTGGTGTGCTGCGATGTCACCGATCCGGCCTCGGTGGAAGAGGCTTTCGACCACGTAGAACAGCATTACGGACACCTTGATATCCTGGTGAACTGCGCGGGTTACGTGATGTTGCAGCCGGTATTAGAAACCGACTTCGCCGAGTGGCAGAAGCAAATCGCCGTGAATCTCACCGGCCCATTCCTCTGTTCACAGGCCGCAGGCAAACGCATGGTACGTGCCGGTAACGGTGGCAAAATCATCAACATTGCCTCGCAAGCCGCTTCCATCGCCATTGATAACCACGTTGCTTACACCTCAGCCAAAGCGGGCTTGCTGGGCATGACCAAAGTGATGGCGAAGGAATTCGCTCCGCATCGCATCAACGTGAACACCTTGTCGCCGACCGTCGTGCTGACGCCAATGGGTGAAAAAGCCTGGCGTGGCGAGAAGGGCGAACAAATGAAAAAACTGATCCCATTAGGACGATTTGCCTATACCGACGAAATCGCCGCCGCCGTGCTGTTTTTCGCCAGCAACGGCAGCGACATGATTACCGGTGCAGATTTAATGATCGACGGTGGCTTTACCATCTGGTAAGCCGCGCCAACACCAGCAACACCCATAAAAACAATCGGCTGACCCTGCAATTACAACAAAGAGAATACCACCATGAAAAAACGTACCCTGCTGTTGACTGCTATTGCTAGCTGCATGTTGTCTCAAGCCAGTTTCGCTGCCGAAAAAGGCACCATCATGATTCTGGTGAACTCACTGGATAACCCGTATTACGCTTCGGAAGCTAAGGGTGCGAACCTTAAAGCCCAAGAGCTGGGGTATAAAACCAGCGTGCTGTCGCATGGCGAAGATGTGAAGAAGCAAAGCGAATTGATCGATGCGGCTATCGGTAAAAAAGTGCAGGGTATCGTGCTGGATAACGCCGACTCGACGGCCAGTGTGGCGGCCATCAAGAAAGCCAAAGATGCCGGAATTCCGGTAGTGCTGATCAACCGTGAAATTCCGGTTGATGATGTCGCCTTGGCGCAAATCACGCACAACAACTTCCAGGCTGGATCTGACGTCGCCAACGTCTTCGTCGAGAAGATGGGTGAAAAGGGCAGCTACGCGGAGCTGACCTGTAACCTCGCCGACAACAACTGCGTCACCCGTTCCAAATCCTTCCATCAGGTACTTGACCAATATTCCGACATGAAAAGCGTGGCGCGTCAGGATGCTAAAGGCACCTTGATCGACGGTAAGCGCATCATGGACAGCATCTTGCAGGCGCATCCGGACGTGAAAGGCGTGATCTGTGGCAACGGCCCTGTCGCGCTAGGCGCGATTGCGGCACTGAAAGCGGCGGGGCGTAATGATGTCATCGTGGTGGGGATTGACGGCAGCAACGATGAACGCGATGCGGTCGAAAAAGGTGACCTGAAAGCCACAGTGATGCTGCAAGCACAGGCGATTGCCGCGCAGGGCGTGACCGATCTCGACAACTTCATCCAGAAAGGCACCAAGCCGGAGAAACAGCGCGTGATGTTCCGCGGCATCCTCATCACTCCAGACAATGCTAAAGGCGTGCAGGACTTTAACTTCAAGTCGTAATTATCAAATCGGTGCGCCCGTATAACGGGCGCCCAGGAGAATGTAATGCACAGACGACTCTGGTTACTGCTTCCCGTCGTGATCCTTAGCGGTTGCCGCATTGTGTCGCAGCAGGAGCTGGCCGACTTAAAAAATCCCCCAAATCCCAAAATGGCGAACATCGCTCAGACCTGGCAGCAGAAGTTGGTGCCGCAGGTTCAACATGATGCTAAGCCGGTGGCAGAACTGCTCAATCAGTTGAAGTCCGCCAAGGATTTTGACAGCGCGTGTAAAACCTATGGTTACCGCAGTCAGGAAGAAAATCCCTGCGTGTTTAGCGTCAACGTCAGTGGTGAAGTGACGGCAGTCAACACCACCTCAAAAAATGGTCGCATGACGGTGAAAGATGTTTCAGGCGACAACATTACCGTGCAAATCGGCCCCATCTTCCCCGGCACCGTGTTGCGTGATGCCTATAAAGGCGCCAGCTATCAAGACTTCAACGATCAGGTGCTGTTTGGTGATTACAGTAAGGCGATTAATCAACAGGCGGCCAACATGATGAGCGCTTTCAAGCCGAAAGTGGGCGACAAAGTGCAGCTGGTTGGCGTGTTCAGCAGTTTCGATACGCCCGAGCAGGTGCCGAATGTGACACCCGCCGCGATTACACGTCAGTAAGGAGCGGATATGAGCAATCCTCAAAATGACGTGATTATCGAAACGCGCAATGTGTCGCGCATCTATCCCGGCGTCACCGCCCTCGACCAGGTTAATTACCGCGTTTATCGCAATAAGGTCAATGTGTTGATCGGCGAAAACGGCGCGGGCAAATCGACCATGATGAAAATGCTGGCCGGCGTTGAAGTCCCTTCATCAGGCGAGATCTTGCTGGATGGTGAAGCGGTGTCTTTAGGCTCCACACATCAGGCGGAAAAACACGGCATCAGCATTATTTTCCAGGAGCTGAACCTGTTCCCCAACATGAATGTGATGGACAACATTTTCATGGCCAACGAGTTTTTCCAGCGCGGGGTGATCAACGAAAAGTACCAATATTCGCTGGCTAAAGCGTTACTGGAACGATTGGAACTGGATGTCGATCCCTATACGCCGCTAGCCGAATTGGGCATTGGTCATCAGCAATTAGTGGAGATCGCACGGGCGCTGTCGAAAGACACGCGCGTGCTGATCATGGATGAACCGACAAGTGCGCTCAGCCAGTCTGAAGTGAAAGTGTTGTTTAACGTCATCGAACAGCTTAAACGCCGTGGCGTCACCATCATCTATATATCGCATCGGCTTGAAGAGCTGATGGAGATTGGCGATCACATCACTATTTTCCGTGACGGACGTTTTATCAGTGAGCGCGAAGTGCGCGATGCCTCGATTCCCTGGATCATCGAACAGATGGTCGGCGACAAGAAAAAACATTTTGATTACCAACCGGCACAACAAGGCGACACGGTACTCAACGTTACCGGACTTACGGCGCTGCATCAAAACGGCGGCTACAAGCTGAATGATGTCTCTTTCTCTTTGCGTAAAGGCGAGGTGATTGGCATTTACGGCTTGCTGGGCGCAGGGCGCACCGAATTGTTCAAAGGGCTGATTGGCATGATGCATTGCCAATCTGGCAGCGTCAGTTTGAATGGCGAGGCGCTGGAGAAACGTAACTTTCAGCAGCGGCTCAAAAAGGGCATTGCGTTAGTGCCGGAAGATCGCCAAACCGAAGGCGTGGTGCAACTGATGTCGATCACCGCCAACATGACGCTCAGCGATCTCAGCTTGCGCGGATTCCGGCGCTGTTGGCGCATGCTTAATCCGCAAAAAGAACAGAGTCGCGTCGACGAAATGATTGGCCATCTGGCCATTAAAGTCAGCGATGCCGAACTGCCGATCACCTCGTTAAGTGGGGGTAACCAGCAAAAAGTGGTGCTCGGCAAAGCCCTGATGACCGGACCACAAGTGGTGTTGCTGGATGAACCGACGCGCGGCATTGATGTCGGGGCAAAAACCGATGTCTATCACCTGATTGGCAATCTGGCTCAACAGGGATTGGCGGTGATGTTCTCCTCTTCCGAACTGGATGAAGTGATGGCGCTGGCCGATCGTATTTTGGTGATGGCGGATGGCCGCATTACCGCCGACTTACCACGCGCGGCGGCCACGCGTGAAGCCCTGATTAGCGCCTCAACACCGCATGATTGAGCCTGCTGGAGAATAAGCGATGAATCAAAAATACCTGATCTACATGTACCTGCTGAAAGCACGTACCTTTATTGCCCTGTTAATTGTGGTGGGCTTCTTCAGCTTTATGGTGCCCAACTTCCTTACCACCTCGAACCTGCTGATCATGACGCAACATGTGGCGATCACCGGCTTGCTGGCGATAGGTATGACGTTGGTGATTCTGACTGGCGGTATCGATCTTTCGGTGGGTGCGGTTGCCGGCATCTGCGGCATGGTGGCGGGGGCTTTGCTCACCAACGGCGTGCCGCTATGGGGCGGCAACATTCTGTTCTTCAATGTGCCAGAAGTGATTCTGGTGGTGGCGCTGTTCGGGGTTGCTTTAGGGTTAATTAATGGTGCAGTCGTCACCCGGCTCGGCGTGGCGCCGTTCATCTGTACGCTCGGCATGATGTACGTGGCGCGCGGCGCGGCATTACTGTTTAACGATGGCAGCACCTACGCCAACCTGGTTGGCACGCCTGCGCTCGGTAACACCGGATTTGCATTGCTCGGTTCTGGATCGGTGCTTGGCGTCTATATCCCCATCTGGCTAATGATCGGCTTCCTGCTGCTCGGCTTGTATCTGACACGCAAAACTCCGTTGGGCCGCTACATCTACGCCACTGGTGGCAACGAATCGGCTGCACGCTTAGCGGGTGTGCCGATTATCAAGGTCAAGGTGTTTGTTTATGCCTTCTCAGGACTGTGCGCCGCGCTGGTGGGCCTGATCGTCGCATCACAATTACAAACCGCGCACCCCATGACCGGCAATATGTTCGAGATGGACGCCATTGGTGCCACGGTACTGGGCGGCACGGCGCTGGCGGGCGGACGCGGCCGGGTATCGGGATCGATCATCGGTGCTTTCGTCATTGTGTTCCTGGCGGACGGCATGGTGATGATGGGTGTCAGTGATTTCTGGCAAATGGTGATTAAAGGCTTGGTGATCGTTACCGCCGTGGTCATCGACCAGTTCCAGCAAAAATTACAAAGTAAGGTGGTGCTGCTGCGCAGACATGAAAAAAAGCAGCAATCGGCCGCCCTGCCTGAAGCAACGCACGGATAACAGGAGGCAATATGACACGCGATTTTAGTGGCAAAACAGTGGTGATTACCGGCGCCTGCCGGGGAATTGGTGCCGGCATTGCAGCTCGCTTTGCCCGCGATGGCGCTCGGTTGGTGATGGTCTCAAACTCTGAGCGGGTGTTTACCACCGCGCAGGAAATTGAGAAACAATTCGGCAGCGAGATTTTGGCGCTGCAAGTGGATGTCACTAACGAAGCCGAGGTGCAGCAGCTTTATCAGCAAGCCGCCGAGCGTTTTGGCAGCATTGATGTCTCGATTCAGAACGCGGGTGTCATCACCATTGATCGCTTTGATGCGATGCCAAAAAGTGACTTCGAGAAGATCCTGGCGGTGAACACCACCGGTGTGTGGTTGTGCTGTCGCGAAGCCGCGAAGTATATGGTTAAGCAAGGCGGTGGCAGCTTGATTAACACCTCATCGGGGCAGGGACGTCAGGGCTTCATCTATACGCCGCACTATGCCGCCAGCAAGATGGGTGTCATTGGCATTACGCAAAGTCTGGCGCTGGAGTTAGCGCCGTCGCACATCACCGTCAATGCGTTCTGTCCTGGCATCATTGAAAGTGAAATGTGGGATTACAACGATCGCGTGTGGGGCGAGATCCTCAGTAGCGATAAGAAACAGTACGGCAAAGGCGAGTTGATGGCGGAGTGGGTGGAAAACATCCCGCTTAAACGTGCTGGCCAGCCGCAAGATGTCGCCGGTTTGGTGGCGTTTCTCGCTTCAGACGATGCGCGTTATATCACCGGGCAAACCATTAACGTGGATGGCGGATTGATTTTCTCTTAAGGGCGTTAGAGGTCGCCAAAAATGGCGGCCCTACAAAACCGCGCTGAACATCGTCGGTCACCATAAATGGCGACCCTACAAAACCGCGCTGAACATCGCCGGTCACCATAAATGGCGACCCTACAAAACGCGCTGAACATCGCCGGTCACCATAAATGGCGACCCTACAAAACCGCGCTGAACATCGTCGGTCACCATAAATGGCGACCCTATAAAACGCGCTGAACATCGTCGGTCACCATAAATGGCGACCATACAAAACGCACTTAACTCCGTAGGGTCGCCATTTATGGTGACCTGGTTTAATCCACACACCATTCAAAACTGCCCCGTATTCCAGCCAACTTTTAACCACTTGTCTTAATCAGAACAAGACGCTTCCGGCACCGACATCAGAATGTGCTAGGGTAGACTTGTGCAGTTTTGTGAGCCACCTCTAATTCTGAGCTAAGTTGAACCCTATTTTTGCTATGTTACTAACTTCGTTTTCACTTAAATTTTTGCGCTTTGCCTCGGGTCTTTCCGCTCTGGTTACTACCGTGCCAGCCCTGGCGCTCATCTCTGACACTAAAATCGCCGACGCGCCGTTTAGCGATCCCACTCGTTTCCAGAAAATGGCCGATGAGTTGCCCGCGCTGGGATATCAGGATGAAACCGCCGCGTTCGATAAAAAGCTGGCGACCATTGCCAAAAGCATTGGTGAAGCCAGCCAAAACACCAGCGGCGATAACACACTCAGCCAACAAGCCGGTCTTTGGGCTTTTAACCATTTTCGTGATGAGCTGGGAAGCCGGTTGGTGAATGAAGGACAGACGCTGCTTTCGCCGTATGGCAATGCGCAAATCGACTTCAATGTTGATATCGACGGCAACTTCAACGGCAGCGGCGCGTCGTTATTAACGCCTTGGGCCGATAACTACCGCTATCTAACCTTTAGCCAAGTGGGCTTCCACCAAACTAATGATGGGCTGGTGGGTAATTTTGGTTTGGGCCAACGTTGGGTGGCGGGCAAATGGTTGCTTGGCTATAACGGCTTTATCGATCGTATGTTCAGCAGCGGTCAGCAGCGCGCTTCACTCGGAACCGAAGCCTGGGGCGATTACCTGCGTTTTTCCGCCAACTACTACACGCCGCTCTCCGGCTGGCAGGATCGCGATCCTTTCCAGCAGCAACGTCTGGCACGTGGCTACGATTTCACCACTCAGGGTTATCTGCCGCAGTATCGCCAGTTGGGCGCTTCAGTCAGCTGGCAACAATATCTGGGTGATGACGTCGATTTGTTCAGTTCCGGTAATCGCTATCACAATCCTTCGGCGCTGACTTTTGGTGTGACCTATACGCCGGTGCCGCTGGTGACATTTTCGGCCAGCCATAAAACCAGCGATACTGGCGAGAGCCAGGATCAACTCGGTTTGCGCCTAAACTATCGTTTTGGCGTCGCGCTGAGCCAGCAGCTTAGCCCGGATAACGTTGCCGAAGCGCACTCCTTGCGCGGCAGCCGTTACGACAATGTCACGCGCACCAACACGCCGGTGCTGGAATATCGCCAGAAGAAAGTGTTGTCGGTGTTTCTCGCCACACCGCCGTGGCAGTTAAACGGCGGGGAGAGTCTGCCGCTGAAATTGCAGATTCGTAATGCTAATGCCATCAGCAAAGTGCAATGGCAGGGCGATACGCAGGCGTTAAGCTTGACGCCGGGTGCCAATCCTAACGATCCGCAAGGCTGGAGCATTATCATGCCCGCCTGGGATAGCACGCCGGGGGCCAGTAACAGTTATCGCTTGTCGGTGATATTGGAAGACAGCAAGCAGAATCGCGTGACCTCAAATGTCATTGTGCTGCAATTGCAGCCGCCGTTCTCGTTGGATCAAGGTGAGGACACTCGGTTTAGTTTTTGACGGTTGAACGAGTATTGATAGGTGTTCACCCTAAATGGCGACCCGACGAAGACATAAAGCAAAAAAGGGCAGCTTGCGCTGCCCTTTGCTCATCTTCAGCCGACACTAGCCGAGGATGCAATGAGGGAACTTGGTTTTAGAACTGGTAAATCAGACCCACAGCGGTGACATCGTCAGATGCGATGCCCAGCGCGTTGTTGTCTTTCAACAGGTTGATCTTGTACTCAGCGTACACAGACATGTTTTTGTTGAAATAGTAATTTGCACCCACAGAAACGTATTTGGTCAGATCAACATCACCAATATCTTCGATATCTTTGCCTTTCGATGATACGTAGCCGAGTGAAGGGCGCAGGCCATTCAGGAACTGGTACTGGGCAACAGCTTCGAAGTTAACCGCTTTGTTAGCAAAACCATTCGGGATTGGCGTCGCGTTCAGGGTTTCGCCGTAGATGGTTGCCAGGTAAATCTGGTTGGCGTCATATTTCACACCCGCAGTCCAATGCTGCGCTTTTTCACCATCGCCACGCGTTGCCAGGTTCTGCGTATTGGTACGATCCAGGCTAGCGTAAGCGCCAACCAGGCTCAAACCGAAGTCGAAGTCGTATGAGGTTGACAGCGCGAAGCCATCGCCATTTGAACGACGTACCGCAACAGAGGCATCGCTACGATCGTTTTTGCCTTCGTACTGCGCAGCCACGTTCCAGCCTTTGACCAGACCGAAGAAATCTTTGTTGCGCCAGGTCAGCACGCCACCAGAGCGGCCAGACAGGAAGCCATCGGAGTAACCTTGATCGCCGCCGAAGAATGGCAGCATATCGGTCACGCCCAGCACGTCATAGATCAAGCCATAGTTACGGCCGTAATCTACTGAGCCGAATTGACCAAATTTCAGACCGGCAAAGCCCAGACGGGTTTTGTTGCCCGCGTTGGCATCGCTGCCTTCAGAGTTGCTCAGGCTGTACTGATATTGCCATTGACCGTAGCCGGTCAACTGGTCATTGATTTTAGTTTCGCCTTTAAAGCCAATACGGGTGTAAGACGCGTAATCGCCATTGGCAGAATCATTATCAGAGAAAGTATGAGAGACGTTGATTTTGCCCGTCAGATCGAGCTTGTTGCCATCTTTGTTATAGATTTCGGCGGCCTGAGCCGAAGAAAGTCCCAGCAGTAAAGGCATCACTGCTGCCAGTAAGGAGCGCTTCATCATTTAATTTTTACCCTGTGAGTTTTTTTAATTTTGTCCCCATGTTTGGGGTGAAAAGAAAATGACACAAAAGGTTCAAGATCGACAGTGCAATATATGTAACATTTTATTTCAACTTGGCTTTTTGTGTGATTTTTAATCTTAAATTCCATTATGTGGGATTTTGTATTGGTTAAACTTATCTCTTGATTCGCGGTTTTTAAGTTGATTTAAATAGTTATTAAATTGATTTTATTGATTTATTTTAACTTTAAAGATGCGTAAATATTACTGTTTTTATTTTCGTTAAATAGCACATCCCTATGCATTATTGTTCAATAACAAATATTCAAATCACTCTAATCATTAGCAGGGTAATTACTTTGTTCATGGCTTTGTGTCTGTTTATTTCTACTTTGATAATAACCTTAGTCACTACGTGTTATTTAGGCTTGGCTTATCGTTTGGCTGAATAAATAATATCCAACTTAAAAAGTGAGATGTTAATAAACACCCCGTGCATCTCCTTAATTGGATGCACCATCGTTGTCATTCCTTGCACCAATAAAACTCATGCCGCCCCAAAATGGTGCTGAAAACGCGCTATTTTGGCGAAATATTTCCTGTGTGATCACAAAAGCAATATTTCATTTTGTCGATGCATAAATCCGCTAAATAAAGTGCTGGCATTCAACCTGCATCAGACCTTTATTCACTTTTTATGCAATTAAAGTGAATAGTGGCTAATCCTAACCTATTGATATTCCGTTAGCATAAGACAGTTATGCATTTTTGTGGCTGGCTGGCACGCTAACTGCAATATACAGTAGAGCTGCCACTTAACATTTTTAACAAATTTAAAACATTAGCTTCACTGAGTGTGGAGCAGGAGAAAGGGCTATGTCACAGCAGGTTTCGCGTCACGATTTCGATCAATGGATGATGCCGGTTTATGCTCCCGCGGCTTTTGTACCGGTGCGCGCTGAAGGCTCAACGCTCTGGGATCAGCAGGATAAAGAGTATATCGACTTTGCCGGTGGTATCGCCGTTAACGCTTTAGGTCACGCGCATCCGGCGCTGCAACAAGCGCTGGCCGAACAAGCAGGAAAACTGTGGCATACCGGTAATGGCTACACTAATGAACCGATTTTGCGTCTGGCTAAACAACTCATCGATGCCACTTTTGCCGATCGCGTGTTCTTCTGTAACTCGGGGGCTGAAGCCAACGAGGCGGCGTTAAAACTGGCGCGTAAAACCGCACACGATCGTTTTGGTGCGGAAAAAAATGGCATCGTCGCCTTCAATAATGCTTTCCACGGTCGTACGTTGTTTACCGTCACTGCGGGCGGGCAACCAGCTTATTCCCGCGACTTTGCACCGTTGCCGCCTGCCATCGATCACGCCACCTTTAACGACCTTGCTTCAGCCGCCGCACTGATCAATGACCAAACCTGCGCGGTCATCGTCGAGCCGATTCAGGGCGAAGGCGGCGTGGTACCTGCCGATCCTGCTTTCCTGCGTGGCCTGCGCGAGTTGTGCGATAAGCATCATGCGCTGCTGATTTTTGATGAGGTGCAAAGCGGTGTTGGTCGCACTGGCTCGCTGTATGCCTACATGCATTACGGCGTGACGCCGGATGTGTTGACCACCGCTAAAGCACTCGGCGGCGGCTTCCCGATTGGTGCAATGCTGACGCGTGAAGATTTAGCCCAGGTGATGAATGTGGGGACGCACGGCACCACATACGGCGGCAACCCGCTGGCGGGCGCAGTCGCCGGTAAAGTGATGGAGCTGATCAATCAGCCTGACTTTATGGCGGGCGTAGCTGAACGCCATCAATGGTTTGTCGAGGCCTTGCAGGCCATCAATCAACGCTTGCCGGTATTTAAGGAAGTGCGTGGACTTGGATTGCTGATTGGCGCGGTGCTCAATGATGATTTCGCTGGCAAAGCCAAACAGTTCAACCTTACCGCCGCCGAAGAGGGCGTGATGGTGTTGATCGCCGGTGCTAACGTGGTGCGCTTCGCGCCTGCATTGAACATCAGTGAACGCGAAGTAAAAGAAGGTTTGGCACGCTTCGAACGTGCCTGTGAGCGCGTGCTCAAAGGAGCCACATCATGATGGTGATTCGCCCCGTCGAACGTGACGATCTTGCGCAGTTGTTGTCGCTGGCGGGCAAAACCGGGGGCGGCTTAACCTCGCTGCCCGCGGATAGCGAGACGCTCAAAGCCCGTATTGAGCGCTCGCTGCTCACCTGGCAAGGTGCGCTGCCGCGTGCCGAACAAGGTTATGTTTTTGTCTTAGCCGACAGCGAAGACAATCGCGCGGTCGGTATTTGCGCCATCGAAGTGGCGGTCGGTTTGCAGGACCCGTGGTACAACTTCCGCGTCGGCACGCAGGTGCACGCCTCGAAAGAGCTGAATGTCTATGCCAGCTTACCAACGCTATCGTTGAGCAACGATCACACCGGCAGCAGTGAGTTGTGCACGTTGTTCCTCGATCCCGACTACCGCGATGGCAAAAACGGCTATCTGCTGTCCAAATCGCGCTTCCTGTTTATGGCTAACTTCCGTGACCACTTTATGAAACACGTGGTGGCGGAGATGCGCGGCGTCAGCGATGACAATGGACATTCGCCATTTTGGGAAAGCGTCGGCAGCCATTTCTTCTCGATGGAGTTTAGCCAGGCCGATTTCCTCAGCGGCACCGGGCAAAAAGCCTTTATCGCCGAGCTGATGCCGAAACATCCGCTGTACACCCATTATCTGTCCGAAGCGGCGCAGAAAGTGATTGGCGAAGTCCATCCGAAAACCGCGCCCGCGCGCGCGGTGCTGGAAGCCGAAGGGTTCCGCTATCTCAACTACGTCGATATTTTCGATGGCGGACCGACGCTGGAGTGCGAAATCGATCGCATTCGCGCCATCCGTAAAAGTCGCCTGCTGAAAGCGGTTGAGGGTGAAGCTGACAGCAACTGGCCGTTGTGTCTGGTGGCGAATAGTGATTACCAACAATTCCGTGTCGCGTTGCTGCCGGTGGATATGGCGACCGGCAATGTGTGTCTTTCTGCAAGTCAGCGCGCGGCGCTGCAATGTAATTATGGCGATACGCTGCGTGTGGTCACGCTGAATCGCGAGGAGAATAAAGCATGACGCATTTCATTAATGGTCAATGGTTGACCGGCGGCACTGACGCCCTGAGTAAACACAATCCGGTGTCTGGCGAGATCCTGTGGCAGGGCAAAGCGGCCTCTGAGGCGCAAGTGACCGCGGCCTGTGAAGCGGCGCGTGCGGCGTTTCCACACTGGGCGCGCCAACCGTTTGCCGAGCGACAAGCGATTGTTGAAGCGTTTGCCCGCTTGCTGGAAAGCCATAAAACCGCGTTGGCAGAAACCATCGCCCGTGAAACCGGCAAGCCGCGCTGGGAAACGCTGACGGAAGTGCAGGCGATGATCAACAAGATCGCCATCTCGATTAAGGCCTATCACAGCCGCACCGGCGAGCAAGCGGAAGGTGAAAGTTCACTGCGCCATCGTCCGCACGGCGTGCTGGCGGTGTTTGGGCCGTACAATTTTCCCGGCCATCTGCCGAACGGCCATATCGTCCCGGCGTTATTGGCGGGAAACTGCGTGGTGTTCAAGCCGAGCGAGTTGACACCCATGACAGCGGAAAAAACCGTTGAACTGTGGGAGCAAGCGGGCTTGCCTGCTGGTGTGATGGCGCTGGTGCAGGGCGGACGTGAAACCGGTCAGGCGCTGGCCCAGCAATCGCAAATCGATGGCTTACTGTTTACCGGCAGCGCCGCCACCGGTTATCACCTGCATCGTCAGTTTGCCGGTCAGCCAGAGAAAATGCTGGCGCTGGAAATGGGCGGCAACAATGCATTGATTGTTGAAGATCCGGTTGATCTCGATGGCGCGGTGCATATCGCCATTCAATCGGCATTTATTACTGCTGGACAACGCTGTACCTGCGCACGTCGTTTGCTGGTGAAACGCGGCGCGGCGGGCGATGCCTTCTTGCAACGTTTAATCGCGGTCAGCGCGCGACTGCAACCTGGCGCGTGGAATGCCGAACCGCAGCCATTTATGGGCAGCGTTATTTCGCCCACTGCGGCGGGACATATTTTTGCCGCCTGGCAGCAGCAAGTCGAACAGGGCGGTAAAGTGCTACTCGGTATGCACTGGCCGGATCGCGACAGTGCAATTCTCACACCGGGGATTATTGATGTCACAGACGTTAAGGATTTGCCGGACGAAGAGGTATTTGGCCCGCTGTTGCAGGTGATTCGCTACGATGATTTCGAACAGGCAATCGCTATCGCCAATAACACCCGCTATGGCCTTTCTTGCGGTTTGATTTCGCCGCAACGCGCGCAGTTTGATCAACTGTTATTGGAAGCACGTGCCGGGATCGTCAACTGGAACAAACCGCTTACCGGCGCTGCCAGCACCGCGCCCTTTGGCGGCATTGGCGCTTCAGGTAATCATCGTGCCAGCGCGTGGTATGCCGCCGATTATTGTGCGTGGCCAATGGCCTCGCTGGAAAGCCCAAGTCTGGCGCTGCCTGCCAGCTTGTCGCCTGGACTCGATTTCTCCGCGCAGGAAACCCAATAATGAAAGCGTTTGAAGCTAACTTTGATGGCTTGGTCGGTCTGACGCACCATTACGCGGGATTGTCGTTTGGTAATGAAGCCTCGACGCGCAATCAGTTACAACCTTCCAATCCGCGTTTAGCGGCCAAGCAAGGTTTACTGAAAATGAAAGCGCTGGCCGATATGGGCTACGTGCAGGGCGTGATTCCGCCGCACGAAAGGCCGAATTTGCCGCTGCTGCGCCAACTCGGTTTTAGCGGTAGTGACGAGCAGGTAGTAGCGCAAGCGGCAAAGCAGGCGCCGCAATTACTGTCGGCAGCCAGTTCGGCTTCGGCGATGTGGGTGGCGAATGCCGCCACCGTTTCGCCCTCCGCCGATAGCGCTGATGGTCGGGTGCATTTCACCGTCGCCAATTTGAATAACAAATTCCATCGTGCGATTGAAGCGCCAGAAACCGCCGATCTGCTGCGCGCCATTTTCCGGCATCCGCAGCATTTCAGCGTGCATGACGCTTTGCCGCAGGTGGCGCAGTTTGGTGATGAAGGCGCGGCTAACCACAATCGTTTTGGCAAGGATTACGGCGACGCGGGCGTGCAGCTGTTTATTTATGGTCGCGACGGTCAGCAACAGGGCGCAACACCAGCACGTTATCCGGCACGCCAAACCCGTGAAGCCAGTGAAGCGGTGGCACGCTTGCATCAGCTCAATGGCGATCGCACGCTGTTTGCGCAGCAGAATCCGGCGGTGATTGATCAGGGCGTATTCCATAACGATGTAATCGCCGTCAGCAATCAGCAAGTGCTGTTCTGCCATCAGGATGCGTTTGTTAATCAGCCGCAGTTGTTGAGCGATCTCGCTGCGCGCGTGCCCGGTTTCCAGCCGATTGAAGTGCCGCGCGCTAAGGTGTCGGTGACGGATGCGGTGAATACCTATCTGTTTAACAGCCAATTATTGCAACGCGCCGACGGCGGCATGTTGCTGGTGCTGCCGGAAGAGTCGCGTCAGCATGCGGGCGTGTGGCGCTATCTGAGTGAACTGGTTGAAAGTGGCGGCCCAATTCGTGAACTGAAGGTGTTTGATCTGCGAGAAAGTATGTTCAATGGCGGTGGCCCGGCGTGTTTGCGTTTGCGCGTGGTGCTGACCGAAACGGAACGACAGGCAGTGAATCCTGCGGTTTTGATGAACGATCGCCTGTTCGCCACCCTGAATGATTGGGTTGATCGCCACTACCGCGATCGCTTAACGCAAGCGGATTTAGCCGACCCACAATTGCTGCGTGAAGGGCGCACTGCGCTGGATGAACTGACACAACTGCTAGACTTAGGCAGTGTCTACGCATTTCAGCGTTAACGCCGGGGTGTAACGTTCGCCCCAGCGTGGCTAAAAAGGAGTGAACATGCAGGATTTTTTACAACAGACGTTGTCGGGTGAGCCGCCACGTCAACGCGAGGGCAGCAATGCCCATCTCAGTTGGCAATGGCATGAGGAAGGGTTGCTGACCTTGACGCCACACACACCAACGCAGCGTGCGCTGGTGCTTTCCGCAGGCATTCACGGCAATGAAACCGCACCGGTCGAAATACTCAACCTGCTGCTGACGCCGCTGCTGCGCGGTGAAAAGCCGCTGGCGGTGCGCTTGTTGGTGATCCTCGGCAATCCCGCCGCGCTGCGTAGCGGGAAACGCTATCAACAATATGATATGAATCGCCTGTTTGGCGGGCGTTGGCAGCAAGTTGCCGATGTGCCAGAAGCACAACGCGTATTGCATCTTGAGCAGGCGCTGGAGAGTTTCTGGCGTACCTGCCTTGATCATGAGGTGCGCTGGCATCTCGATCTGCATACAGCGATTCGCGGTTCGTATCATGCGCGCTTTGGCGTGATGCCGCTCAATCAGCATCCATGGCCGGATGAATTTATGCATTGGCTGGCGGCTGCCGAGATGGAAGCATTAGTGTTTCATCGCGCGCCGGGCGGCACTTTTACCCATTTCAGTTGCGAACATCATGACGCGGCGAGTTGCACGCTGGAGTTGGGTAAAGCGTTGCCGTTTGGTGAGAACGATTTGAGCCAGTTTAGCGGCGTGCAGCAAGCGCTGGCGGCGCTGTTGTATGGCGAAACTTTGCCGCAGGTGCACCAGCAGCCACGTCACTATCGTGTGGCGCAGCAGATCACTCGCCATGGCGAAAAGTTCACCTTGCACATGGGGCCGGAAACCTTGAACTTTACGGCTTTTCCGCAGGGCACGTTGCTGGCGGAAGAGGGCGACAGGCGTTATTACGTGCAGCAGGCGCGGGAGTATGTGCTGTTTCCTAATCCGAATGTCGCGCCGGGATTGCGTGCCGGGTTGATGCTGGTGGAGGAGAATGCACAGACGCAGGCGTTGGCGTTGTAATTGGATATTTAATTGGTCGCCATGAATGGCGACCCTACGGTATATAGCGGGAGAGGAAACCGCTGGCTGCGCGTTTTGAACTCCACATTTCCCTTCCTGAAAACCGACAATACCGTTACACTCCTCCTTAATTCCTGCGTTTTTCCCTTGATTGTCATAAAGTTTTTCAATTCCTCACGCATTTCTTCTCTTTCTCTCCATGATTGCCTGATTACTGTCTTTTATGCTTGCAGGGCTTTACTCAGCCTCTGAGTAGTTGACGTTCAGCGTCGTATGCTTGTTTCCGAAGACGCGACACAGGCTGTCGTCATTAAACTGATAAGTAAGGACAATATTATGCGTAAATTAACTTCCCTGTTCCTGGCTACCACAATGGCACTTGGTGCTGCAAATATCGTCCATGCAGCTGCCGACAACTTAACGCCGCCGCCAGCAGGCAGCGAGAAACCGATGCATAAAGGCCCAATGCGTCATCACGGCATGGAGATGATGTTTAAAGGTCTGAATCTTACCGATGCGCAGAAAACGCAGATCAAAACCATCTTGCGTGATGGCCACAAAGATATGAAACGTCCGTCGCTGGAAGAGCGTCGTGCTGACCACAGTATCATTGCATCCGATACCTTCGACCAGGCGAAAGCGGAAGCGCAGGCTGAGAAGATGACCGCGAACGCCAAAGAGCACGCGCTGAAGATGCTGGAAACCCAGAACAAGATCTATAACGTTCTGACGCCAGAGCAGAAGAAACAGTACAACGCTAATTTTGAGAAGCGCTTAACTGAAAAACGCCCGCACGATGGCAAAATGCTTTCTGCGCCGGCTGATGCTGAATAAGTTCGTTAACTGAATAGAGACCGCCGACGTTGTCCATTGCTTTTACTGCATTGGGCAACGTTGGCGGTTTTGTTTTTACAACTCGATCAGCGGAAAAACACCCGACAATAGCGGGCGGCAGAGAATTTTATAGCCATCATGATCAAAGCCGTGCGAGGCGCGCTGTAGCTGACGTGCCTCGGCTTCGCTACTTACTGAACCTAACCAAAACCAGTGATCGATAACGTGGATTTGCGTCAGTTCCGCACCGCGTTCTACCATGCCGATCGGGCCTTGCCACGGCCAGCACACCACGCGCATCTGCTCCAGCGCCGCCAGCAAACGTTGCTGATGGTCCGCCACCGTTTCCTTGCCGCAACATGCACCGGCACAACGCTTCAGCGCCGCACGAAAACAGCCGCGTCCGGGACGTAATGATTCCAGTCCCAGCAATCCATGACACAACCGCTGTTCATCGGCGATAGTTTTTAAGCGCTCCAGCGCGGCAAAGCGGCTGCGAAACAGACCATAAAGATTCGGCGCACGCGAGAAATCGACATCGCGCGCATACACCACTTGCGGTGCGCCATCGCCCAGTTGCAACGAGCAAAGCTGACGATTTTTTCGCAGACGTTTATTGAACAACGGCTGCTGGGTTTTGATCATCTGCGCTTCCAGCAGCTGTGCACCCAGATCGCCCGCAGTGGGAATCCAGGTTACGCGTCGTGCCTGGCGCAACATGCTGGCTTCATCGGGTGTGCGGAAATGCGCCATCACCCGACTGCGCAGGTTGACGCTTTTGCCGATATACAGCGGCAGATTTTCACTTTCACCGTGGAAGGTATAGACGCCTGGCTGGTTGGGTAATCCTTCCAGCCATTGACGTAAATGTTCGGGATATTGATAGATGGCTGCCGCGTCGAATTCGAGGCGGTGGCTGGTGGCTCGTCTGACCAAAACACACTCCGATTACTGGTTGTCTATCCAGTGTATCAAAGAGTGCTTTTTATCGCCAATTTCGGTCGCCATAAATGGCGACCCTACGAATGTTTGAGCGCGTAGTAAGCGGATTACTTTTTCCAGAAATCGTCGAAGACGGTGATGGGCGGACGACGTTTGTGCTCGGTTTTCAAATACCAACCTTCGATGGTTTTAGCGGCGGCGGCATCAATGGTTTTGCCTTCCAGATAAGCATCGATTTGTTGATAAGTGACACCGAGCGCCACTTCATCCTGCAAGCCGGGACGATCATCTTCCAGATCGGCGGTTGGGTGTTTGAGATAAAGATGCTCTGGGCAGCCCAGCGTTTTCAGCAGCTGTTTACCCTGGCCTTTATGCAGACGGAAAATCGGGTTGATATCGCTACCGCCATCACCGTATTTGGTGAAGAAACCGGTAATCGCTTCAGCCGCATGATCCGTACCGACCACCACGCCTTTGGTCATGCCGGCGATGCTGTATTGCGCTTTCATGCGTTCGCGCGCTTTTTCATTGCCGCGCACAAAATCGGAGACGATGATGCCTGCCTCTTTCAGCGCATGTTCACTCGCGAGGATCGCCTCTTTGATGTTCACTACTAATGCGCGATCCGGCTGGATAAATGCCAGCGCATCCTGACAATCCTGTTCATCGGCCTGCACGCCATACGGTAAGCGCACGGCGATAAAGGTGTAATCGTTATCGCCGGTTTCTTCGCGCAACTCGCGAATCGCGGTTTGCGACAGCATGCCAGTGAGCGTGGAATCCTGACCGCCGCTGATACCCAGCACCAGCGTTTTCAGGAAGGGATGGGCTTTCAGATAGGATTTCAGAAAATCAACGCTGACGCGGATCTCCTGCTGCGGGTCAATAACCGGCTTAACACCAAGCGCTTCAATGATTTCCTGTTGCAGTGACATGAACCTCTCCTCAAGTCAGTAGCCTGACGGCACAATGCGAATCATCTGCTAAAGCTACCGCCTCAGCCCGAAAACAACAAGCCGCATGGCGGGTTGTCGCGGTTATTTGCTGGCAAATCAGACGCTTTTAGCTTTCTTCACCAGCAGATTGAATGACAGAATCGCCAACATAAAGCAGCCAAAAATCGTGCCGGTCATGCTGGCGACCGACGTGCCGCCTATACCGGTAATCGGTACGCTGATGGCACCCAAGGTAAACATGCACACGCCAATCACCGCCGAAGCGCTGCCCGCGCGATGGCCCTGGCTCTGCATCGCCAGCGACGATGCAGTGGTGGCGATCACCCCATTACTGGCGATGGTGAAGAACAGGGCGACCAGAATGATAGGCAGCGATGCGCCGGTTAAACCTGCCAGCAGCAGACAACTTGAGGCGACAAAGGCCAGCGTCAAACCGCCTTTCAATACGCGATATTCGCCCCACAGCGGACACAGACGTGCGCTGGTTTGAGATGCAATAATCAGGCCGAGACCGTTAGCGGCGAAACAGAAGCTAAAGGCTTGTGGCGTCAATCCGTACAATTGCTGCAACACGAAAGGCGAGGCGCCGATATAGGCGAACATGCCGGACATCATGAAACCTTGCGTCAGGCAAAAGCCCATAAATTGACGATGAGTCACAACCTGGCCGAGCGCCGCCCAGGCGGAGAAGATCGAACCTTGATTGCGACGTTCAGCCGACAATGTTTCGTGCAGTTTCCAGCGTGCGAGGAAGATCAGCACAATCGCAATGCAGCCGAGCACCACGAAAATGCCGCGCCAGTTAAGCACCGTCATTAATGCACCGCCCAATACCGGCGCACCGATCGGCGCTAATCCATTCACCAGCATCAGCAGCGCGAAAAAGCGGGTTAATTCGTGGCCGCTGTACATATCACGGGCGATGGCGCGAGAAAGCACCGCGCCGCCTGCACCCGCTAATCCTTCAAATAGACGCGCGACCAGTAATGAATGGATATCTTTTGCCAGCGCACAGCCAATCGACGCGATAAACAGTAATACCAACGACAGCAGCAGCGGGCGGATGCGGCCAAACTTATCGCTCATTGGGCCAAATAACAGTTGGCCAGCGCCAAGACCTAACAGACCGGCGGTTAAACTCAGCTGTGCTGTCGCGGTTTCGGTGTGCAGATCGCGCGCCAGTTCCGGCAGCGCGGGGAGATAAAGATCGATACATAATGGCCCGAGCGCCGCAAGCAGGCCCAGTGTGATGGCATAAACCAGCCGATTTGAAGGTGCAGGTGTCATTTATCCTCTGTTTTTATTCATAACTAACGGTATTTTTTCGCGGGTGATTATACGAACAGTGGCGCATCGACACAGCTTTTTTACCAAATCCTAACGCTTCGGATTTTGGCTAAAATGGGGCCATAAAGTTGATTAATCTCATTTTATGTTCCAGGCTTATGCAACATGGACAAAAAACGAGGAACAACAACATGAATAAAGTGATGGGATGTATCGCTGCCGCTATGACCCTGGCAGCCCTGTCTGGTTGTACGACTTATGACAAAGCTGAAAGCTACGTAACTAAGCCGGTAGTCAAGGATGTGAAGAAAGGGATGACGCGTGATCAGGTTCGCCAGATTGCCGGTCCTGCCTCAACTGAAATCACCATGGTTCACGCCCGCGGTACTTGCCAGACCTATGTGATTGGCGAACGTGATGGCAAACCGCAGACTTACTTTGTGAGCTATAACGATACCGGCCGCGTAATGAATTATGGCTTCCAGAGCTGTAAAGACTACGATACCGATCCGCAAGCGGCTCAGTAAGCGCAGCAGAATAAACAACGGCCCGTCATTGACGGGCCGTTTTTCGTTGTGGCGTTTATAAACCGTAAGGGCGCGGCACTTCGACGTAATTCCCGCCGATCTCACGCTGATAGTAGTGCCCTTCCTGCACGTAATAGCGCTTGCCATTGAAATCCAATACGCGCATGCCGCCGCCTGGAGGTGCTTCTGGCGGTTGTACCACCACGTAAGTATCACCTTGTCGCTGGTAGTAGTTGCCGTTCAGCATGTAGTAGGTCAGCCCGCCAAGCAGCACCGCCGTTGCGGCTTCAGGTAAGAAGCGCAGCGGGCCAGGGTGACCCCAATGTGGACCTCCACCCCAGCGCGGGCCAGGACCGGGACCCCAATAACCGGGATGGGCAAAACTGATGGCTGGTGTTAATAAGGTTAACGCCAGCACCGAGGCGATAACTGTTTTCATCGGTGATTCTCCTGCTGTGATTGCTAGCAGAATTGGCCTTCCTGAGTGGAAACTCAAGCGATAAATGGTCGCTTTTTCGCTTGTTTACCACGCTTAACGATTTCCTAACGCTGGCACCATGATTGGGGGGAATTGGGGAGGCGATGGGAGAGACTTTGGTGGCTTGATAGCGAATCGGTCACCATAAATGGCGCCCCTACGACGCAGATGATTGTAACCGAGATCAAAAACGGCAGACGCTTGCGAGTCTGCCGTTTGTGTTAATCAATCGTGCTTAGCGATGTGCCAGATCGGCGTGTTCATCGCTCTCCAGCACTTTCTTATCGGTCAAACCCAACCAGCGGCTGGTGAGTGAACCGGCGGTCATCGAACCGTTGACGTTGAGCGCGGTACGGCCCATGTCGATCAGCGGTTCAATCGAAATCAATAGTGCGACCAAGGTCACCGGCAAGCCCATCGCTGGCAACACAATCAGCGCTGCGAAAGTCGCACCGCCGCCGACACCCGCGACACCCGCAGAACTCAGCGTGACGATACCCACCAACGTGGCAATCCACATTGGATCAAACGGGTTGATACCAACAGTGGGCGCGACCATCACCGCCAACATGGTTGGGTACAAACCAGCACAACCGTTTTGACCAATGGTGGCACCGAACGACGCTGAGAAGCTGGCGATAGATTCCGGCACGCCCAAGCGACGCGTTTGCGTTTCGACGTTCAGCGGAATACTTGCAGCACTTGAACGACTGGTGAAGGCGAAGGTGATAACCGGCCACACTTTGCGGAAGAAGCGCATTGGATTGATGCCGTTAACCGATAGCAGCAGCGCATGCACGGCAAACATAATTGCCAGGCCGAGATAAGAAGCCACCACGAAACCGCCCAACTTGATGATGTCTTGCAGGTTGGAACCCGCCACCACTTTGGTCATCAGCGCCAGCACACCGTACGGCGTCAGCTTCATGATCAAACGCACCAGCTTCATCACCCAGGATTGCAGGGTATCGATCGCCACCAGCACGCGTTCGCCTTTAACCTTGTCATCTTTCAGCAGTTGCAGTGCGGCAACACCGAGGAAGGCGGCGAAAATCACCACGCTGATAATCGACGTCGGGTTGGCGCCCGCCATATCAGCAAACGGATTTTTCGGGATGAACGACAGCAGCAGTTGCGGCGTACTGAGATCCGCGACTTTGCCGACATAGTTGCTCTGAATGGCGCTCAGGCGTGCGGTTTCTTGCGCACCCTGTACCAAACCCTCGGCGCTTAAGCCGAACAGGCCAGTGACCATCACGCCGACCAGCGCAGAAATTGCTGTCGTAAACAGCAATACGCCGATAGTGAGTACGCTGATTTTACCCAGCGATGAAGCATTATGCAGACGCGCGACTGCACTGAGAATCGAGGCAAACACCAGCGGCATTACAATCATCTGCAACAACTGAACGTAGCCGTTACCAACGATGTTAAACCAGCTAATAGAGGCTTTTACCGTTGCGCTGTTTTCGCCATAAATGGTTTGTAACGCCAGACCAAAGGCCACACCAAACACTAAACCGGTCAGCACGCGCTTCGACAGACTCCAGCTTTGGCTACCAATGCGGTTAAGGACGATCAGCAGCGCGACAAACGCCACGATATTAATAATGAGGGGAAAATCCATGCTCAACTCCAGAGTGTGCCGCGCCACCCAATGCGATGGCGCGCAAAACAGTAAGTCCCCGTTAGGGAATATTTAGAATGTTATCAGTTGATCGTGGGGCAGGCTTATATCCAAAAAGAATGGTTTATAACTTTATGGTTAAATTCGATGGCTTATTGACCGTTTTGACCATTAACCAGCCGTCCGACGCCATTTTGTAGCGTATTGAACAATTGCTCCGGCCAACCGTTGGCACCAAATGAGGGCAAGCCCGGAGGGAACCACAAGGCATAACCGACCAGCGCCAGGCACAATGCGCGCTCCAGTTGGTTACCTTTTTGGCTATTGAGGATCGGCAAACGAAAGCGCCAGCGACACGGCCATAAAAGTGGCACACCTGCTGGCGTGAGCATATCGGCCACGATGTGGCTGAGATAGCCGAGCGTCATGCCTTGCAACACATCGGCGGGCAGAAACCAATCAGCGGGAACGTTTATCTGGAATAACCACAAACTTACCGCCACCGCCAGCAAACTGTGAGTAAAACCTCGATGACCAAAGGCGCGGGCGATGGGATGCGAAAGCCATCTTAGCCGCTGGCCTAATACTGATTTCGGGTGATCGATATCCGGTAGCAAGCAGGTTAACAGCGCAGCAGGCACGAGATGCCACCAATCGGCGCTGGCCATTACAGGCGTCAGCTCCGCGCGCTTGGCAAAAATGGCGCTGGCAATGGCAAAAATGATATGGCCTTCGGCCGTCATGATGAAACCTGGCTGCATAAAACTGTCAATGCATCCAGTATAGGGATTTATCCAGTGAATGAGAATGGTGACGCTGTAACGAAGCGTTAATATTTTTCCACTTCCCGCGTCACAATGACGCGGGAAATGAACGGGTTAGCTTAGCGCGCTAACCAACCTCCATCGACCGCCAATGTGTAGCCATGCACGTAATCCGCTGCGCTGGAGGCAAGAAACACAATCGGGCCCATCATATCCGCAGGATCGCCCCAACGGGCAGCGGGAATGCGACCGAGTATTTCCTCGTTACGTGACTCATCACTGCGTAATTGTTCGGTGTTGTTGGTTGCCATGTAGCCCGGCGCGATGGCGTTAACGTTGATGCCGTGCTGCGCCCATTCGTTCGCCATCAGGCGAGTTAATCCCATCACCGCGCTTTTAGAAGCCGTATAGGAAGGGACACGAATACCGCCCTGGAATGAGAGCATTGAGGCGATATTGATGATTTTGCCACCGTTACCTTGCGCGATAAATTGGCGCGCTACCTGCTGCGACAGGAAGAACAGGCTTTTGCTGTTGATGTTCATCACATCGTCCCAATCCCGTTCGCTGAAGTTGATCGCATCTTCACGACGAATAATCCCGGCATTATTGACCAAAATATCAATGCGGCCCGCGTACGCTACCGCTTGCTCGACAATCTGCGGTGCCAGCGACGACTGGGTCAGATCGGCCTGAATCGACCAAAAGCGCCGCCCCAAGGCTTCGACTTTGTCTTGAGTATCATCCGGTCCGGTGCGATTGACGCCAATAATGTCACAGCCTGCTTGCGCCAGACCTAGCGCCATGCCTTGTCCTAAGCCGGTGTTGCAGCCCGTCACCAGCGCAATTTTGCCTTCAAGATTAAATGCATTGAGTATCATGCTTCGCTCCTTTTAGCGCAGCGCGCTGATGTTGACGTGGTCCATCTCAGGCCTCTTATGATTCAAAGGAAGGGGTCCCGATGCGGGTCTTTGGTCATCATATGCAGGCTGGATCATTAATTCAATAAAAATGAAACGATGTTTTATTTATTTGTGTTGGCGATCAACCTGCACAAAAAAGCCCGCGTTAAGCGGGCTGATGTTAACCGTGCAGATGCTCTGGTTTGAGCTGGGTTAAATCGTCGAGTTTGACATTGGCTAACGCCCAACGTGCATCATCGCGAAGGTCGGCGGCCGGAACCACAATTGAACGCATCCGTGCCGCTTTGGTGGCAATCATGCCGTTGAAGGAATCTTCTAACGTGACGCAGTTAAGCGGATCGATGCCTAATTTCGCCGCCGCATCAAGATAAACCTGCGGGTGCGGTTTGCTGTACGGCAGCGCTTCAGCGGAGGCAATCGCATCGAAATATTTGCGTAGGTCAAACATCTCCAGCACACGTTCCAGCATGTGCAGCGGCGATGCCGACGCCAGCGCAATTTTTAATCCTTGCTGCTGACACAATTGCAGCGCTTGCTCGACGCCCGGCAAAATAGGGCGCGTTTCTTCAACCAATTGCAGAGCACGCGCAATGATGCGATTCGTCACTTCCTGCTGATCGGGACCATTCCACGGCAGCGCTTCAAACCACATACGCACGGTTTGATCAATGCGCAGACCCAAGGTATCCGGCAGTTCGTGGCGACGCGTGATGTCCACGCCAAGGCTGGCAAAAATATCCAATTCCGCCTGATCCCACAGCGGTTCCGAGTCGATTAGCAATCCATCCATATCAAAAATGGCAGCCAATACAGGGCGACGATATGACATACAACAGCTCCGTTTGAAATTTGGCTTACCTTATCATGAGAGCAGGAGAAAGCCGACTCGCGGCAGGCCACGCATTTTTCAGGAAAAATTAGCGTAGTGCAGGTAGACTTAGGCAAAACTATTATCGGTTCAGGGAGACACCATGACTTACCAACAGGCTGGCCGCATCGCCATCCTTAAGCGAGTGGCTGGCTGGGTGATTTTTATTCCGGCACTGCTATCCACCATTATTTCACTGCTTGGTTTTATGTTTAAGCACAGTGAAAAGCAGCCGGGCATTGATGCCGTCATGCTCGATTTTGTGCATGTCATGGTCGACATGGTGAAGTTCAACACGCCGTTCCTTAACGTTTTCTGGCAGAACTCGCCGGTGCCGGAATTTAACGGCGGTGCCAATATTGGCTTCTGGCTGATCTATATCCTGATTTTTGTTGGTATCGCCTTGCAGGCTTCAGGCGCACGCATGTGGCGGCAATCACGCCATGTCAAAGAGGGGATTGAGGATCAATTGATTCTGGAACAAGCCAAAGGTAGCGAAGGGCGCACGCGCGCGCAGTTGGAAGAGAAAATTCATATTCCACGTCATACCATTTTATTGCAGATTTTCCCGCTGTATATCTTGCCGATTATCATCGCTATCGCCGGTTACTTCGTGCTGAAGTTGCTCGGTATGCTGTAAGGCGTCAGGCCGGTCTGGCCTGACGTGCACCCAACACATCTTCATCTAACAACTGGCCGATGGCGAATTGTGCTTCGCCCGTCCAGTTGCCGCCGAATACATTGGCACGGTTTAACAAATAATAGAGTTGATAAACCGGCTGGCGCTGTGAGAAACCATCGGCCAGCGGCCAAACTGTCTGATAACCATCGAAGATTTGGCGAGGTAAGTCAGCGTAATAACTCAACATCGCCAAATCACATTCGCGATCGCCCCAATAACACGCCGGATCAAATAACCACGGACCGCTGGCGCTGCTTGCGCAATTCGCGGGCCATAAATCGCCGTGTAATAAAGAAGGCTGTGGATGATGATTAGCTAGCGCGCGTTGTACGCAATCGACAATTAATTCGGTATCACCATAATGTACGCCTTTTTCAGCGGCTAATTGCAGCTGCCAGCCAATGCGCTGCTCGGCGAAAAATACCGACCAGCGGCGTAACCAGCTATTCGGCTGCGGCGAGGTGGTGATGTTGTTGTCGTAATCAAGGCCAAACTGCGGTTGCTCACTCCACTGATGTAAGTGCGCCAACTGTTGACCAAGCTGAAAGGCGCTGTGCTCATTCAGCGCGTCCGGTTGGATATATTCCAGTAATAAGAAGCTAGTGTCACGATCGTTGCCGACGCCGTACACTTTCGGCACGCGTACCGTCTGCGTGCGCGCTAAAAGATCGAGTTGATCAGCCTCCCAGCTGAATAGGGTTAGCATGTCGCGGGTGTTGCATTTGACGAACACCTCTAACTTACCATAACGGATTCGCCATGCAGGATGCACATCGCCACCGGGCAGTTCCTGACGTTCACTGATTTCGGCTTCGCCGGCGTACTCGCTTAACAGTCGATTAATGGCTGACCACATCGGGTAATCCTCTTTATTCGCTGCGTAAGGTCGATTGTAACGTGCAAAATTTCAGCAAACCTGGCGTTGATGCGGTTTTTTGCAACGTGTCAGGATTGCGCCTTCAAAAATGCGTCCAGCGTCGTGACGGCAACTTCCGGTTTATGATCCAGTGCGATTTGAGCAAATCCCGCAGCTTGCTCACTGATTTCATGCTCATCCAACGCACTGACAATGCCGAAACTGTTGGTGCCAAGTTCGTGTGGATGTCCTTCATCGTCGCTTAACGTGGTGCTGTATCCGCCATTGATCATGGCACTGTTAACGGATTGCAAATCGCCCAAGCCGTTTTCCTGATACGTTAACGTGACAATGTAACGTTTGAGATCATGGTCACTCATTATTCACCTCGTTGTTATGGAACAGATTTCAGCGTAGACCAGCGCAACGGATTGAGCGAATTTCATGCGAATGGGTGAATGGAGGGCGTAAATTTTCGCCAATAATCTTCAGACAAATCTTGTGGAGATCGGGCTGCTATTTCGTTAATTGCCTCATATAATGCTCAGCGAAAATGGGAACCATCCTATTAAGTGAGCGGGGCCAGTCTCTTTTTTGGCTTTTTCGGCGATTTCATACTTTTTTACAAAACTTACAGTAAATTGCATTGATTGGTCGGGAAAACGCTTCAGACTCAACTTTTTTTAAACTGTCGTACGGGTCATATTTAATGAAAGCCTTTAATAAGCTGTCCGCTGTTTTATTGCTCTCTGCTGGAGCATTTTGTCACCAGGCATTTGCAGATAACGCCGTATTTACCTCCATGGATGACCCTTCAACGGCGAAAAAACCGTTTGAAGGCAGCGCGTCAGCAGGTTATTTGGCGCAGACCGGTAACACCACCAGTTCCGCGCTGAGTGCTGCAACCAATATGACGTGGTATCAAACCAATACCGCATTCAGTCTGTGGGGCAATGCCGCGAACAACTCATCTAACGATGAGCGTTCTTCTGAGACCTACAACATCGGTGGTCGTTCCCGTTATAACCTCAACAGCGCTGATTACCTGTTCGGTCAGGCAAGCTGGTTGAGCGATCGTTTCAACGGTTATGATTCACGTGATGTACTGACCGCCGGTTACGGTCGTCAGATCCTGAATGGTCCAGTGCACTCACTGCGTGCTGAATTCGGTCCGGGTGTGCGTTACGACGACTTCCATGCCGGTGGCCACGAAACCAAAGCGCTGGGCTACGGTGCGGTGAGTTATCAATGGCAGCTGACCGATACCACCAAGTTCATTCAGGGTGTTTCAGTATTGAGCAGCTTCGGTGACGATACCACCTTGAACTCCGAAACGGCGTTGCAGGTAGCGATTAACGAACACTTCGCGTTGAAGCTGGGCTACAACGTGACCTGGAACAACAATCCGCCAGAATCTGCACCTGATCGTACCGACACCAAAACCACGATCCAGCTCTCATACGCGATGTAAGCGAGCTTGATGTAAATAACCGTTGTTCGGCACATGCCGCACAGCGGTTTTTTTTTATCTCTCTTTGGCTTAGCGACTTTCTTCACGGGTTTTGATCGGCAACGAAAGCTGCTATTATCATCGCCGCTTTACACTCCTGGCGTCATTCCGACAACGTGGGTCTGACATCACGCCAGGTTACTTATAAGAAACTCATTTTTGCATGTAGGCTTTCGTGTGGCTTACCACTGCAACTAAGGATATGAAATGCCAGTAATTACTCTTCCTGATGGCAGCCAGCGCAGTTTTGATCGTCCGGTCAGCGTGATGGATATCGCTTTGGATATTGGACCGGGATTGGCGAAAGCGTGTATCGCGGGCCGTGTGAATGGCGAATTGGTTGATGCGGTTGATCCGATTACCGAAGATGCGCAAGTCGCAATTATCACCGCCAAAGACGAAGCCGGTTTGGAAATCATTCGTCACTCGTGTGCGCACCTGTTAGGGCATGCGATTAAGCAGCTGTGGCCAAATACCAAAATGGCGATCGGTCCAGTCATCGACAATGGCTTCTATTACGATGTCGATATGGATTATACGCTGACGCAGGAAGACCTTGAGCTGCTGGAAAAGCGTATGCACCAGTTAGCGGAAAGCAATTACGATGTCGTGAAGAAAAAGGTGAGCTGGCAGGAAGCACGTGATGTGTTTGCCGCGCGTGGCGAAAGCTACAAAACCACTATTCTTGACGAGAATATTAGCCACGACGATAAGCCTGGCTTGTATCACCATGAAGAATACATCGACATGTGCCGCGGTCCGCACGTGCCGAATATGCGTTTCTGCCATCACTTCAAATTGCAGAAAATCTCCGGAGCGTACTGGCGCGGCAACAGCGATAACAAAATGCTGCAGCGTATTTACGGTACGGCCTGGGCAGATAAAAAGCAGCTGGCGGCCTATTTGCAGCGCCTGGAAGAGGCGGCGAAACGCGATCACCGTAAAATCGGTAAGCAGCTTGATCTGTACCACATGCAGGAAGAAGCACCGGGCATGGTGTTCTGGCACAACGATGGCTGGACTATCTTCCGTGAGCTGGAAGTGTTTGTGCGTACCAAGCTGAAAGAGTACGACTATCAGGAAGTGAAAGGTCCGTTCATGATGGACCGTGTGTTGTGGGAAAAAACCGGGCACTGGGAAAACTATAAAGAAGCGATGTTCACTACCTCTTCAGAGAACCGTGAATATTGCATCAAGCCAATGAACTGCCCAGGCCACGTTCAGATCTTTAATCAGGGTTTGAAATCCTACCGCGACCTGCCGCTGCGTATGGCGGAGTTTGGTAGCTGCCATCGTAATGAACCATCAGGCGCGTTGCATGGTTTGATGCGTGTGCGTGGCTTTACTCAGGATGATGCTCACGTCTTCTGTACCGAAGATCAGGTACGTGATGAAGTGAACAGCTGTATCCGCATGGTTTACGACATGTACAGCACCTTCGGTTTTGAAAAAATCGTGGTGAAACTGTCGACCCGTCCGGAAAAACGTATCGGTACCGACGAAATGTGGGACCGTGCGGAAGTAGATTTAGCCGAAGCGCTGAAAGAGAATGACATTCCATTCGAATATCAGCCGGGAGAAGGGGCGTTCTACGGCCCGAAAATTGAGTTTACTCTGTACGATTGCCTCGACCGCGCCTGGCAGTGTGGCACCGTTCAGCTAGACTTCTCCCTGCCGAAGCGTCTGGACGCGACTTTTGTCGGCGAAAACAACGATCGTCAGACACCGGTGATGATTCACCGCGCAATTCTGGGTTCAATGGAGCGCTTTATCGGCATCCTGACCGAAGAGTTCGCAGGTTTCTTCCCGAGTTGGCTGGCGCCGGTGCAGGCTGTGGTGATGAATATCACCGACAGTCAGTCAGAATATGTCAGTGAATTGACAAAGAAATTGCAGAATGCAGGCATTCGTGTCAAAGCAGACTTGAGAAACGAGAAGATAGGCTTTAAAATCCGCGAGCACACATTACGTCGCGTCCCTTATATGCTGGTTTGCGGTGACAAAGAGGTAGAAGCAGGCAAAGTTGCCGTGCGTACCCGCCGTGGTAAAGACCTTGGGAGCATGGACGTAGATGTGTTTGTTGAGAAGCTGCAACAAGAGATTCGCAGCCGACATCTTCACCAATTAGAGGAATAAGGTTATTAAAGGCGGAAAACGAGTACAACCAACACGTCCGAACCGTATCAACGGCGAAATCCGTGCTACCGAAGTGCGCTTAACGGGCGTAGACGGCGAGCAACTTGGCATTGTCACCTTACGTGAAGCCATTGAGAAAGCCGAAGAGGCTGGCGTAGATTTAGTTGAAATCAGCCCGAACGCCGAACCGCCGGTTTGCCGTATTATGGATTACGGCAAGTTCCTTTATGAAAAGAGCAAGTCTTCTAAGGAACAGAAGAAGAAGCAGAAAGTTATCCAGGTTAAAGAAATTAAATTCCGTCCTGGTACCGATGATGGCGACTATCAGGTCAAACTACGCAACCTGATTCGCTTTCTGGAAGAGGGCGATAAAGCCAAAATCACGCTGCGTTTTCGCGGTCGTGAGATGGCGCACCAGCAGATCGGTATGGAAGTGCTTAACCGCGTCCGTAAAGATCTGTGTGAAGACATGGATTTGGCGATTGTCGAATCCTTCCCTTCGAAGATCGAAGGTCGTCAGATGATCATGGTGCTCGCTCCTAAGAAGAAACAGTAGGCCTTCAAGTAATAAAGCCGTGCAGCGCTTGCGTTGTGCGGATTTTTATTCGCCTATCTGATTCATTTTATTAACAATGCGAAGTGGATATTTGTAAAAATGCCAAAGATTAAAACTGTACGTGGCGCGGCTAAGCGCTTCAAGAAGACCGCTTCTGGCGGCTTCAAGCGTAAGCACGCAAACCTGCGTCATATTCTGACTAAAAAGTCTACTAAGCGTAAACGTCACCTGCGTCCGAAAGGCATGGTGTCTAAAGGCGATCTGGGTCTGGTTATTGCCTGCCTGCCGTACGCATAAGTTAACTTTTTATAAATCTGCCTGAATACTTTGCGTACTGCCAATTGGCTAGCAGGGAATAGGGCATCACAGAATATGATATAGGAGAGCTCACATGGCTCGCGTAAAACGTGGTGTAATTGCTCGCGCACGTCACAAGAAAATCTTAAAACAAGCTAAAGGCTACTACGGTGCACGTTCACGTGTTTACCGCGTTGCTTTCCAGGCTGTTATCAAAGCTGGTCAGTATGCTTATCGTGACCGTCGTCAACGTAAGCGTCAGTTCCGTCAACTGTGGATCGCGCGTATCAACGCTGCGGCTCGTCAGAACGGTATCTCTTACAGCCGTTTCATCAATGGCCTGAAAAAAGCCTCGATTGAAATCGACCGTAAGATTCTGGCTGACATCGCTGTATTCGACAAAGTGACATTTACTGCACTTGTTGAAAAAGCAAAATCAGCTCTGGCGTAAGTCAGTTGAAAAAGGGAGCTTGCTCCCTTTTTTATTATCTGCAACTCACGCAAAAGATTGACATTTTGGCCGCTGCGCATTTCAATAGTGCGGTTTCTAACATGACAAGGTAACGCAAGCATGAATGCTGCTATTTTCCGTTTCTTTTTTTACTTTAGCGCCTGAACATCAGGGGCTTTTGCGCATAAGAAAAGAAACGAAAAATCGCGCTGAAAGCCTCCCTCGTGGAGGCTTTTTTATTTCTGCGACACTTAATCGGATCAAACGATCCCAACGAGAACTGACCAGCCCGGCTGGAAGAAGAGGAAATCATGTCCCAACTCGCAGACCTGGTGGCCCGTGCCACGGCCGCCATCGACGAGGCGGCGGATATCGCTGCTCTGGACGCCGTGCGCGTCGAGTTTTTAGGTAAGAAAGGTCACCTGACGCTGCAAATGACCACCCTACGTGAATTGCCGGCGGAAGATCGTCCAGCAGCAGGTGCGGTGATTAACGAAGCCAAGCAACAGGTACAAGATCGCCTTACCGCGCGTAAAGACACGCTGGAAAGCGCCGAACTGAATGCGCGTCTGGCTGCGGAAACCATCGATGTGTCTCTGCCAGGACGTCGTGTGGAGAACGGCGGTTTGCATCCGGTCACGCGCACCATCGATCGCATCGAGAACTTCTTCGGCGAGTTGGGATTTGCGGTAGTAACCGGCCCAGAAATTGAAGATGACTATCACAACTTCGATGCGCTGAACATTCCAGGCCATCACCCGGCGCGTGCCGATCACGACACCTTCTGGTTTGATGCAACGCGTCTACTGCGTACCCAAACCTCTGGCGTGCAGATCCGCACCATGAAAAACCAGCAGCCGCCAATTCGCATCATCGCGCCAGGCCGTGTTTATCGTAACGATTACGATCAGACCCACACGCCAATGTTCCATCAGATGGAAGGTTTGATTGTTGATAAAGACATCAGCTTCACCAACCTGAAAGGCACGCTGCACGATTTCCTGAACAACTTCTTCGAAGAGAATCTGCAAATTCGTTTCCGTCCTTCTTACTTCCCGTTCACCGAACCGTCCGCCGAAGTGGATGTGATGGGCAAAAACGGCAAGTGGCTGGAAGTGTTGGGCTGCGGCATGGTGCATCCAAATGTATTGCGCAACGTCGGCATCGATCCAGAAGTTTACTCAGGCTTTGCCTTTGGCATGGGCATGGAGCGTCTGACCATGCTGCGCTACGGTGTGACCGATCTGCGCGCCTTCTTCGAAAATGATTTACGTTTCCTCAAACAATTTAAATAAGGGCAGGTTATCCAATGAAATTCAGTGAACTCTGGTTACGCGAATGGGTAAATCCAGCCCTGGACAGCGCTGCGCTGTCTGAGCAAATCACCATGGCCGGTCTGGAAGTGGACGGCGTGGACCCGGTTGCTGGCGCTTTCCACGGCGTGGTGATCGGTGAAGTGGTCGAGTGCGGTCAGCATCCAAATGCCGACAAACTGCGCGTTACCAAAATCAATGTCGGTGGCGATCGCCTGCTGGACATCGTCTGTGGCGCGCCGAATTGCCGTCAGGGTCTGAAAGTGGCTGTTGCCACCGTTGGCGCAGTCTTGCCGGGCGATTTCAAAATCAAAGCCGCAAAACTGCGCGGTGAGCCGTCAGAAGGCATGCTGTGCTCATTCTCGGAGCTGGGTATTTCCGACGATCACAGTGGCATTATTGAATTACCGGCTGATGCGCCGATTGGCACTGATATCCGCAGCTATTTGCAGCTTGATGACAACACCATCGAAATCAGCGTCACCCCAAACCGCGCCGATTGCCTTGGCATTATAGGTATCGCGCGTGATGTCGCGGTGTTGAATGGCTTGCCGTTGACTGCGCCAGCGATTGAGCCAGTCAAAGCGACCATCAACGATACTTTCCCGATTCGCGTTGATGCCACCGCAGCATGCCCACGTTATTTAGGCCGTGTAGTCAAAGGCATCAATGTGAAAGCCGCGACACCACTGTGGATGCGCGAAAAACTGCGTCGTTGCGGCATTCGCTCCATCGATCCAGTGGTTGATATCACCAACTATGTGCTGCTGGAACTCGGCCAACCGATGCATGCCTTCGATCTTGATCGCCTTGACGGCGGTATCGTGGTGCGCATGGCGAAAGAGGGCGAAGCGCTGAAGTTGCTGGATGGCACTGAAGCCAAACTCAGCGGCGACACGCTGGTGATCGCCGATCATCACAAAGCGCTGGCGATGGGCGGCATCTTCGGTGGCGAGCATTCGGGTGTGAATGAAGAAACTC
The DNA here is from genome assembly GCF_059412405.1 of Pantoea sp. CFCC18179. NCBI lineage: Bacteria > Pseudomonadati > Pseudomonadota > Gammaproteobacteria > Enterobacterales > Erwiniaceae > Pantoea > Pantoea sp. CFCC18179. The sequence goes on from NZ_JBNBPM010000006.1 coordinate 63,677, forward strand.
AGAACGTGCTGTTTGAGTGCGCCTACTTTGATCCGCTGGCGATTACCGGCCGCGCACGCCGTCAGGGCTTGCACACCGATGCATCACATCGCTACGAGCGCGGTGTCGATCCGGCCTTGCAGCACAAGGCGATCGAACGCGCTACCCAGCTGCTGCTGGACATCTGTGGCGGCGATGCGGGCCCGGTTATCGATCAAACCGACGCCAGCGCATTGCCGCCGCGCGCCACGATCACGCTGCGCCGTGAAAAGCTGGATCGTTTGATTGGTCACGTGATTGCCGATGAGCAGGTCACCGATATTCTGACCCGTCTCGGTTGTGAAGTGACGGTTGGCGCAGGCGAATGGCAGGCAGTAGCGCCAAGCTGGCGTTTCGATATGGCAATTGAAGAAGATCTGGTGGAAGAAGTGGCGCGCGTGTACGGCTACAACAACATCCCAGATGTGCCCGTCAAAGCCAGCCTGATCATGACTCAGCATCGCGAAGCCAATTTATCGCTGAAGCGTGCGAAAAATATGCTGGTCGATAAAGGTTATCAGGAAGCCATCACCTACAGCTTCGTTGATCCAAAAATTCAGCAACTGCTGCATCCGGGTGAAGAAGCGCTGATTCTGCCAAGCCCGATTTCGAGCGATATGTCCGCTATGCGCCTGTCGCTTTGGACCGGTTTGCTCGGCGCGGTGATGTACAACCAAAACCGTCAGCAAGGCCGTGTACGCCTGTTTGAGAGCGGTTTACGCTTTGTGCCTGATACTCAGGCCGATCTCGGCATCCGTCAGGATCTTATGCTAGCGGGCGTTTTAAGCGGTAATCGCTATGAAGAGCATTGGGATCTGGCGCGCCAGACGGTTGACTTCTATGATTTGAAAGGCGATTTAGAATCGGTATTGGATTTGACCGGTAAACTTGATGCAATTTCCTTCCGTGCCGAAGCCAATCCGGCGCTGCATCCAGGACAAAGCGCTGCAATTTATTTACACGGCGAACGAATCGGATTTAGCGGGGTGGTTCATCCGGAGCTGGAACGTAAGCTGGATCTTAACGGTCGCACCTTAGTGTTTGAACTGCTTTGGAATAAGGTCGCAGACCGCGTCCTGCCTGATGCGGGAGAGATTTCTCGCTTCCCGGCAAACCGCCGCGATATCGCTGTGGTAGTGGCTGAAAACGTGCCCGCAGCAGATATCATTGCGGAGTGTAAGAAAGTTGGCGTAAATCAGGTAGTTGGCGTAAACTTGTTTGACGTGTACCGTGGTAAGGGCGTAAACGAGGGTGAAAAGAGCCTTGCGATTAGCCTGATTTTGCAGGATACCAGCCGGACACTCGAAGAAGAGGAGATTGCCGCGACCGTTGCCAAATGCGTTGCGGCATTAAAAGAGCGATTCCAGGCAACCTTGAGGGATTGAACCTATGGCGCTTACAAAAGCTGAAATGTCAGAGTACCTGTTTGAAAAACTCGGGTTGAGCAAACGCGATGCCAAAGAGTTGGTTGAACTTTTTTTTGAAGAAGTTCGCCGCGCGTTGGAAAACGGAGAACAGGTAAAACTGTCCGGATTTGGTAATTTTGATCTGCGTGACAAAAACCAACGTCCGGGCCGTAACCCGAAGACGGGGGAAGATATTCCTATCACCGCTCGCCGTGTGGTGACGTTCCGTCCGGGACAGAAGTTGAAAAGTCGCGTCGAGAATGCGACACCCAAGGATGCTGACTAATTTCAGTACGACAAAAAGGCCGCTTAGCGGCCTTTTTTTTGTCTAAAATTTGGCCTTTCTTCATGATTTATCCACGATGTAAGGATTTCGTAAGTATGCGGAAAATAAGCTGAAAATCGGTGCTTGCCGATAGTGACGGGCGCAACGCATTTGTTATAACAGCGCCATCACAAAACAAGAGGTTTCCGCTGATGAAGAAAACAGCACTTTTATTAAGCATCCTTTTAGGCATGCCGCTGCTGGCTAGTGCCAATGTTTCCGTTAACATCAACACACCGGGCGTATCGATTCATATCGGCGATCAGGATAAGCGTGGCTATTATTGGGATGGCTACGACTGGCGTGCGCCAACGTGGTGGAAGCAGCATCACAACCAGCGCATCGGCACCAAAGGCCCGCACGGTTACTGGAACGGCAACGGCTGGCAGTCACAGCATCCGGGAAACGGCCCGCATCGTGACAACAAGCCGCAGCCGCATCATGAGCCAGAGCGTCATGATCAACATGACAATCAGCAACGTGATAACCACGGCCAGCCAATTCCTCCGCATCGATAAAGCCTCACAAGCGGCGTCATCCGTACGCCGCTTTCTTTTTGCTGTAATCCCACTACAATCAAATCTCTGTTTTCTCAGCCAATCTTTTCTATGACTCTGCTGGATCAGCTTGCCTCGCAGGCAAATCGCCGCAACCAACGCTGGCTTATGGTACTCGGTGCACTGGTCGCGCTGCTGATTGTGCTCAGCCTATGCGCCGGTGACAGCTGGATTTCCCCCACACAATGGTTTTCGGCCAATAGCGACCTGTTTGTCTGGCAACTGCGTCTACCACGTACGCTGGCGGTGCTACTGGTGGGTGCCGCGTTGGCAGTGTGCGGCGTGGTCATGCAGGCACTTTTCAATAATCCGCTAGCCGAACCCGGTTTGCTGGGCGTTTCTAACGGCGCAGGAATTGGTTTGGTGTTGGGCGTCATGCTCGGCAACGGTTCGCTGTGGAGTCTGGCGCTGGCGGCGATGGCGGGTGCGTTACTCATCACCTTGATTCTGCTGCATTTCGCGCATAAACAATTATCGGTGAGTCGATTGCTTCTGACTGGCGTGGCGCTCGGCATTATCTGTAGCGCCATCATGACGTGGGCGGTGTACTTTAGCACCAGCCTCGATCTGCGCCAGTTAATGTACTGGATGATGGGCGGATTCAGCGGCATTGATTGGCGCTATGGCGGCATGATGCTGGCGCTAGTGCCGGTGACAATCATGTTGATTGCCGCTGCGCGCACCTTGAATTTATTGGCACTGGGTGAAACCTCGGCACGTCAGCTAGGATTGCCGCTGCTGCTGTGGCGCAATTTACTGGTGCTGGCGATGGGTTGGCTGGTTGGCGTCAGCGTGGCGATGGCTGGCGCGATTGGTTTTGTCGGATTGGTGATCCCACATTTGTTGCGCCTGAGCGGCTTTAGCGATCATCGCTATTTGTTGCCGGCGGCAGCGCTGGCCGGTGCGGCGGTGCTGTTGGGCGCGGATATCATCGCGCGCTTAGTGCTGACTTCCGCCGAGTTGCCGATTGGCGTGGTGACCGCCACACTCGGCGCGCCGCTGTTTATCGTGTTATTAATGAAATCTTCGCGCTAGCGTTGGCTGGCACCTTGTTATCAACAACAGGAATCGACTATGAGCATCTATCAAACTGAACTGGTTACGCTGGACGGTGATAAAACCACATTGGCAGAATACGAAGGCAAAGTGCTGTTGGTGGTGAATGTGGCGTCCAAATGCGGCTTGACGGCGCAATATGAACAGTTGGAGTCGCTACAAAAAGCCTGGCAGGATAAAAATTTCAGCGTGTTGGGTTTCCCTTGCAACCAGTTCCTCGAGCAAGAGCCTGGCAGCAACGAAGAGATCAAAACGTTTTGCAGTACTACCTACGGCGTGACTTTCCCGATGTTCGATAAAACCGACGTCAACGGTGCGCAGCGTCATCCGCTGTACGCGCAATTAACCGCTGCGCAACCGGTGGCACAACGTCCAGAAGGGAGCGGTTTCCTGGAGCGCATGGAGAGCAAAGGCCGTGCACCAAAAGCGCCTGGCGATATTCTGTGGAACTTCGAGAAGTTTCTCATCAACAAACAGGGCAAAGTGGTTGCGCGCTTCTCCCCCGATATGACGCCGGATGATCCGATTATCCTGAAAAGCGTTGAGCAGGCGCTGGCGGAATAAATGCTGTTGCAGTGTCAGGGAGCGAGCGTCGCAGGGCGTTTGGCTCCCGTTAATCTCCAGGTCAATGCCGGTAAACTGATCCATGTGGTTGGCCCGAATGGCGCAGGTAAAAGTACGCTGCTCAATCTGCTTGCGGGTTTGCTGCCGGGCCACGGGAAGGTGGAACTCGCTGGGCAACCGTTGGCGGTGTTGAGTGGCGGGGCGTTGGCGCAATTGCGTGCCTGGTTGCCACAACAGCAAATGGCGCCGGGACAAATGCCGGTTTGGCATTATCTGCGAATGCACCTTGGTGCAGTAACGGCATCAATTGATAACGTATTAAGCGATGTGTTAGCGCAATTGAGTTTGCAGGACAAACTCACGCGCAGTTTGATGCAGCTCTCCGGTGGCGAATGGCAACGTGTGCGGCTGGCGGCGGTGGTGTTGCAGATTCATCCGGCCATCAATCCGCGTGGCAAACTGCTGTTGCTCGATGAACCGATGAGTGCGCTGGATGTGGCGCAACAGCGCGCAGTGGATAAGCTACTGACTGAGTTGTGTCGCAGTGGCTTGGCCATTGTTGCCAGCGGCCACGATCTCAATCACAGCCTGCGCCATGCCGATCGTGTGTGGTTAATGCATCACGGTGCTGTCGTCCAACAAGGTAACGCGCAAGAGGTGTTGACCGCTGCGCAGTTAACCCCAATCTATCAAACCCCGTTTCAACAAATCGTAACGGAACAAGGTCCGCTGCTGTTTATTCCCTGAGAGATTATTGCGCAGCGTGATGTTTTGCCGCTAAAGTGTCAGCCGGGCAAAGTATTAAGGATAACGCTGATGCGGCTAACAATTGTGATTCTGGCGCTGTTGCTGGCTGGCTGTAGCCATCATGCGCCGCCGCCGAATGGACGCCTGTCCGACTCCATCACCGTTATTGCGCAACTGAATGAGCAACTGAGCCGCTGGCGCGGTACGCCGTATCGTTACGGCGGTTTAAGCCGTGGCGGTGTTGATTGTTCTGGCTTTGTTTATCTTACCTTCCGCGATAAATTCGACATGCAATTACCGCGTTCAACCATCGATCAAACGGATATTGGTTCGCGTATCGACAAAGACGATCTGTTGCCTGGCGATCTGGTGTTCTTCAAAACCGGCAGCGGGGAAAATGGTTTGCATGTCGGAATTTATGACACCGATAACACCTTTATTCATGCCTCTACCAGCCAGGGCGTGATTCGCTCATCGCTGGATAATGTTTACTGGCGCAAAGTATTTTGGCAGGCACGTCGCATCTAGCATGAGGTGATGCGGCGAATAAAAGCATGAAAAAAGAATGGTTATTCTGCCCTGAATTAAATCTGAATCCTGCCGATATTTAACTATCATTTAGAATGGCACTTTACCTGCCATCAATTTAATACTAAAAATAAAGCTAAATTTATTTAATTGGTATGGACATTAACCCCGGCTATTTGGCTTAAGTATTATTTAAGACTTAAAACGCGGTAATAGAACAAAAAACGCCACCTCTTCTAACGTTTGGTCCTATTGCCTGCATGTTTTGGTTGATATACGATGCGCCAATTGCCATTGCATCTGGCTTGTAAAATGAAAGTCCATTTGTCCGCCGACTATCAGTCGGAAACCTGGTTTTATCCAGTATATTCATTGACGGGCCAGCTGACCGCGGTTGAGCTGGTGACGCAATTTGTCCATGATAGTGCGCCGATTACGTTGCCGCAGGATTTGCTGTTGCCGCAATTAGATGACGCGCAGCAATTACGCTTGCTACAGAGCCAGCTTTCATTGCTGGAAAAGTACCGCGACTTTTTTGAGTTGAATCAGATTATCGCTTTGGTTCGTATTGATGATTCAATGGCAACGACGCTTTTATCCAGTGAGTTTTTGTTAAGAAAATTCAAACAAATTCCTTTTATTGTTTTGGATATCAGCGAAACGTTTCCGCAATTATCATTAGGAAAAGCGCAACCGTTGTTGGCGGCATTGCAGCAAGAATTTCGGTTATCGCTTTCTCAATTTGGTGCCGGAAAAGCACCGGCAACAGCGGTCTACGATAATCTGTTTAGCGTATTAAAGTTGGATAAAACCTTTATTCAAGGCTTAGCCAAGCGCGCCTCATTTACGCCTTTTATTCAGACGGTTATCGATAATTTTTCCGATTTTGCCCAGCAAATTATTATTTGTGGCGTTGACGATAATCTGTTGTTAGACAAAATGACCACGTTAAACGGTGCGCACCTGCAAGGTAGCCTGTTCCCGGTGGTCAAAGCGGAACGTTTAAACGATCTGATCTATTCGGACCTGAATCTCCACACGCCTTCTCAGCAGTAATCCTTTCACCTGTCTTCCGCACAGCGTCAGCGTTACACTATTGCTTATCTTAAAAACTCAATGCTGGTGCTCTGCTTAAGCGCACCTTCAGGAGTCTCGATGCAATTTAGCAATAGCTGGCAGCAAGAACTTCCCGGATTCTACACCGCACTGGCCCCAACGCCGCTCGAAGGCGGTAAGCTTTTCTATCACAACGCACCGCTGGCGGCTGAAATGGGCCTGGATGAAGCGCTGTTTAATGGCGACGGACACGGCGTGTGGTCGGGACGCGAATTGTTGCCCGGCATGTCGCCGCTAGCGCAGGTATATAGCGGTCATCAATTTGGCGTGTGGGCCGGACAACTCGGCGATGGGCGCGGCATTTTGCTGGGCGAGCAACAATTGGCGAACGGTCGCAAGCTGGACTGGCATCTAAAAGGGGCTGGATTGACGCCGTATTCGCGTATGGGCGATGGTCGCGCGGTGATTCGCTCCAGCGTGCGTGAATTCCTCGCCTCCGAAGCGTTGCAACATTTAGGGATCCCGACCACACGCGCCTTAGCATTAGCCATTGGCGATGAACCGGTGCTACGAGAAACCCAGGAACGCGGTGCGATGTTAATGCGCATTGCCGAAAGTCATCTGCGTTTTGGCCACTTCGAGCATTTTTATTATGGTGGTGAGCCGGAAAAAGTACGCATGCTGGCGGATTACGCAATTCGCCATCACTGGCCGCAGTGGCAGGATGATGCCGATCGTTATCTGTTGTGGTTCACTGACATTGTAAAACGCACTGCCAGTTTGATCGCACATTGGCAAAGCGTGGGCTTTGCGCATGGGGTGATGAACACCGATAACATGTCGATTCTCGGATTGACGCTGGATTACGGCCCATTCGGTTTCCTCGATGATTATCAGCCCGGTTACATCTGCAATCACAGTGATTATCAAGGCCGCTATGCCTTCGAAAACCAGCCAATGATCGGTTTATGGAACCTTAACCGATTGGCCCACGCGTTATCCGGTTTGCTGACCACCGAGCAACTTAAGCAAGCGCTTAGTCAGTATGAAAATGAATTGATGCGGGTTTGGGGCGAGAAAATGCGTGCCAAACTCGGCTTACTCACTGCCGATGCTAACGACAACACCATTTTGACTGGCTTGCTGGGATTAATGACGCAAGAACGCAGCGATTACACGCTGACTTTCCGCTTACTCAGCGACGTGCAGCAACAAGAAGCCCGTTCGCCACTGCGCGATGAGTTTATTGATCGTGCGGCCTTTGATGCGTGGTACGACAGCTATCGTCAACGCTTGTTGCAAGATCAGGCCAGTGATGAACAGCGTCAGCATGTGATGAAAGCGGCCAATCCGGCGCTGGTGTTGCGCAACTATCTGGCGCAGCAGGTGATTGAAGAAGTAGAAAACGGCGAAACGGCGGGGCTGGAAAAACTGCATCTGGCGTTACAGCAGCCATTTAGTGATGTAGCCGTTAGCGCGGAGTTGCGCCAACGGCCGCCAGAGTGGGGCAAAACGCTGGAAGTCAGTTGCTCCAGCTAAAAGTTAGTTGAAACGGCTGTCGACAGCGGCAGCCAGTTTCGCCAGCACTTCGGCGCTGTCTTCCCAACCGAGGCACGGATCGGTGATCGATTGACCGTAAGTCAACGCTTCACCGCTCACCACTTTCTGATTACCTTCTTGCAAGAAACTCTCAATCATCACACCCGCCACGGCGCGCGAACCGGCGCGAATTTGTGCTGCCACATCATCCGCAACATCACGCTGACGGCGATGCTGTTTCAGGCAATTGCCATGACTGAAGTCGATCACCAATTGCTCCGGCAAATTGAAGTCGCGCAAATTCGACGCCGCTGCCGCCACATCTTCAGCGTGATAATTAGGCTGACGACCGCCGCGCAGAATCACGTGACCATGTGGATTGCCGCTGGTTTGGTAAATCGTCATCTGACCGTTTTTGTCCGGTGACAAGAACATATGGCTGGCGCGTGAGGCGCGAATCGCATCTACCGCGATCTGTACGTTGCCATCGGTACCATTTTTAAATCCTACCGGGCAGGAAAGTGCTGACGCCATTTCACGGTGAATCTGGCTTTCGGTGGTACGCGCGCCAATTGCGCCCCAGCTGATCAAATCGGCAATAAACTGGCCGATCACCATATCGAGAAACTCAGTGGCGGTGGGCATGCCAAGCGCGTTGATATCCAACAGCAGTTTGCGCGCAATGGCGATGCCGCGATTCACATCGTAGCTGCCATCCAGGTCAGGATCGGAGATCAAACCTTTCCAGCCCACTACCGTACGCGGCTTTTCAAAGTAAGCGCGCATCACGATTTCCAGGCGATCTTTATGCTGCTCGCGCAATGCGTTTAAACGTTGCGCATATTCCAAAGCCGCTACTGGATCGTGCAGTGAGCACGGACCAATCACCACCAATAAGCGTGGGTCTTCGCCGGTCAGGATGCGCGCAATGCGCTGGCGCGCAGCGGTAACGTTGGCGGCAATATCCGCCGAAATAGGGTGTTCCTGCGCGAGGGCCGCCGGGGTTAACAGGCTGCCGATGCGCGCAGTACGCAGTTCATCAGTCTTGTTCATGGGAAATCTCAAAATTTTGTTCTTCGCAGCGGTGAAATACCGGGAAGTGATGGTGGTCACAATAAACCATTAGTCCGCGAATTCAACCGGCTAAAAACAAAGGAGATGAAATAATACGGAAGCTAGGCTTTACATGATGATTACAGCGTGATGAGGTCACCATAAATGGTGATCCTACGAAAACCGGACTCAGCATTTGTAGGGGCGCCATTTATGGTGACCAATAGAAAAACTCAATACATGCTGCGGCGCAGGCCCATGATATCGAGGATCTTGGTGGCGATCTCTTCAACCGAATAGTTGGTACTGTTGAGATAGCGGATTTGATTGGTGCGGAACAGCGCTTCAACTTCACCCACTTCGAGACGACATTGGCGCAGCGAGGCATAACGGGTGTTTTCCGCGCGCTCTTGACGAATCGCCGCCAAACGTTCCGGATCGATGGTCAAGCCAAATAGCTTATGTTGATGCGCGCGCAATGCCGGTGGCAATTTCAGGTTATCCATATCATCAGCAATAAACGGGTAGTTGGCAGCGCGCACGCCGAACTGCATCGCCAGATATAAGCTGGTGGGCGTTTTACCGCAGCGCGATACGCCCAGCAGAATCACTTGTGCATCTTCCAGACCGCGCAGCGAAATGCCGTCGTCATGCGCGAGGGTGTAATCGATCGCCGCGATACGTGCGTCATATTTGCCAAGGTTGCTGGCGGTTAAACCGTGCGTGCGGTGCGCCACCGGCATTGACGCCACGCCCAATTCGCTCTGCAACGGCGCAACCAGTGCCTGCACGATATCCTGACAAAAGCCTTCGCTCTCCAGAATAATTTCGCGCACATCGGGCGTCACAATCGAGAAGAACACCAGCGGACGCACGCCACTCTGCTGATACAGCGCATTGATTTGCGCTTTAACCGCTTGGGCACGCTGCACATTTTCGACAAAAGGCAAGGTTACACTGTTGGTGATCACCGGGAATTGCGATAACACCGCGTGCCCCAATACTTCGGCGGTGATGGCGGTGCCGTCAGAAATGTAGAACACGCTGCGTTCTGTGCTCATAGCGAAAAGCCCTCTTATGTCTGCCTGATCTATTGATGCCAACATTTCATTTTCATCATGATTAAAATGAAATGTCCATATTGATTGCTATCGGATTCACTAAGTTGAATACGCTAATAACCCATATTAGATGAAAAGCTGTTTTGAAAAGGATTATTTGCGCGCACTTTCGTTATCGCGCACAAAATAAAGTGTCAGCGTGTTGCGCAACAAAAATCAATCGCTAACCCTCTGAAATCGGGAAAAATATCGTTAGAGCAGTCCGTTAGCGTTAAATAATCGATTTGCGCAACACGATTTATTCCAGGTACTAATCCGATTTTGCTTTTCTTTTCCTGCTTTAACGATTCAACACTTAGTCTTTATTTATGGGTTGTGCCAAGCTGTTTGAGCGTATAGCAAAATGTTACATGTGTTCCTATCATTTAAAAGGATACTTTCAATGTCCAATCAAGACCAACAGTCGCTAGTGCTCTGGTACAACCAGCTTGGCATGCATGATGTTGATCGCGTGGGAGGCAAGAATGCTTCTCTCGGAGAAATGATTACTAATTTGTCGTCGCTGGGTGTTTCCGTGCCAAACGGTTATGCGACCACATCTTACGCATTTAATCTTTTTCTCGATCAAAGCGGACTGAACCAGCGTATTTATGAATTGCTGGATAAAACGGATGTTGATGATGTTGCTGAGCTGGCTCAAGCCGGTAAACAAATTCGTCAATGGGTGGTGGATACGCCATTCCAGCCAGAGCTGGAAGAGGCGATTCGCGCCGCCTATGAACAACTCTCTGCTGATGATGCCGACGCCTCGTTTGCGGTGCGCTCTTCCGCCACCGCCGAGGATATGCCTGATGCCTCGTTCGCCGGTCAGCAAGAGACTTTCCTTAACGTGCAGGGTTATGACGCGGTGATCATTGCGGTTAAGCACGTTTTTGCTTCCTTATTTAACGATCGCGCGATTTCCTACCGTGTGCATCAGGGCTACGACCATCGCGGTGTGGCTTTGTCTGCCGGTATTCAGCGCATGGTGCGATCGGATCTCGCCTCGTCGGGCGTGATGTTCACCATTGATACCGAATCGGGCTTTGATCAGGTGGTATTTATCACCTCCGCCTTTGGTTTGGGAGAAATGGTGGTGCAGGGCGCGGTCAACCCGGACGAATTCTATGTGCACAAACCGACGCTGGCAGCCAATCGACCGGCGATTGTGCGCCGCACCATGGGCTCGAAAAAGCTGCGCATGGTGTATGCCGATTCGCAGGAGCATGGCGAGCAGGTGCGCATTGAAGATGTCGATCAACAGCAGCGCGATCGCTTCAGTTTGACGGACGACGAAGTGCAGGCGCTGGCGCGTCAGGCGGTGCTGATTGAACAGCACTACAAACGCCCGATGGATATTGAGTGGGCCAAAGACGGCCACACCGGCAAGCTGTTTATCGTGCAGGCGCGTCCAGAAACCGTGCGCTCTAACGGCCAGGTGATGGAGCGTTACACCTTGCAGGGTAAAGGCAAAGTGGTAGTAGAAGGCCGCGCGATCGGCCATCGCATTGGCGCGGGTGAAGTGAAAGTGATTCACGACATCAGCGAAATGCACCGCATTGAAAAAGGCGATGTGCTGGTGACCGACATGACCGATCCCGATTGGGAACCGATCATGAAGAAAGCGTCGGCTATCGTTACCAACCGAGGTGGACGCACCTGCCACGCGGCGATCATTGCACGCGAGCTTGGCATTCCAGCCGTGGTTGGCTGCGGCGACGCGACCGATCACTTGAAAGATGGTGCCAAAGTCACGGTTTCCTGTGCTGAAGGTGATACCGGCTATGTTTATAACGACCTGCTAGACTTTGAAGTCACCAGCTCGCAGGTCGATACCATGCCGGATCTGCCGCTGAAAATCATGATGAACATCGGTAACCCGGATCGCGCCTTTGATTTTGCCTGCTTGCCGAATGAAGGCGTGGGATTGGCGCGTCTGGAGTTCATCATTAACCGCATGATTGGCGTGCACCCGAAAGCGTTACTGGAGTTTGATCAGCAGACGCCAGAATTGCAGCAACAGATTCGCCAAATGATGAAAGGTTTTGATGATCCGGTCGAGTTCTACGTGGCGCGTCTGACTGAAGGGATCGCCACGCTGGGTGCGGCTTTTGCGCCGAAGCGTGTGATCGTGCGTTTGTCGGACTTCAAAACCAACGAATACGCCAATCTGGTCGGCGGCGAACGTTATGAGCCAGAAGAAGAGAACCCAATGTTGGGCTTCCGTGGTGCCGGTCGTTACGTGGCCGACAACTTCCGCGATTGCTTCAAACTCGAGTGTGATGCGGTAAAACGCGTACGCAATGAGATGGGGCTTACCAACGTTGAGATCATGATTCCGTTCGTGCGTACCGTTGATCAGGCTGAAGCGGTAGTCGCCGAGTTGGCTAAAAATGGTCTGAAACGTGGTGAGAACGGTTTGAAGGTGATCATGATGTGTGAGATCCCTTCCAACGCTTTGCTGGCGGAACAGTTCCTCGAACATTTCGATGGCTTCTCCATCGGCTCAAACGACATGACGCAGCTGGCGCTTGGCCTTGACCGCGATTCTGGTGTGGTGTCGGCGCTGTTTGATGAGCGCAACGATGCGGTGAAAGCGCTGTTGTCGATGTCTATCAAGGCGGCGAAAAAGCAGGGCAAATACGTTGGGATTTGTGGGCAAGGCCCGTCAGATCATCAGGACTTCGCTGCCTGGTTGATGGAGCAGGGCATTGATAGCCTGTCGCTCAATCCCGATACCGTGGTTGAAACCTGGCTGGGTTTAGCGGAATTGAACAACGCTAAGCACTAAGCAGTAATTTAAGGCACCTTAGAGACGAATCTACTGTGTCTTAACTGAAATCACCAAGGCCAGCATTGCTGGCCTTTTCTTTTTGCCGGAAAAAGGCCAAAAAAAAGCCCATCACAGGGGATGGGCAAAGACTACACACAGCAATTCTTCACTTTACTCAGGGGAATAAGGTTGTTTAAAAATCAGTAGCTTGATTCCAAACATACGAAACATGTTATTCATCAGGCCTGCTGGCGTCTTTAAGAATCCTCTTATTAGTTTAAAGCTGATAATCTTTCGTGGTCATTTTCTTAGGGTTTCACCCATGATTCAGTTTGAAAAATAATCATTCCGTTAGCGAAACCTTCCTAAAGCGCCGAAATTTGCGTTTTTTCTTAAAAATCGCTTATGAAAAAAATTATTAATACAGGTAAATAGAGGTTGGCGCTGAAGTGGTATTAGACGGGTTAAAGTAAGGCCAGTGATAAATGGATAAAAAAAGGTCGTCATTAATGACGACCCATTTAAAAAGTCATGTTTATGGCTGTTCTTCTTCGTGCTCGGCAAGTGCTTCAATCGCGGTTTGCATATCATCATCCGGTTCTGGTGCTTCATGCATCCACACGCTGACCAGACGATATGAGACCGCCAGCACTACCGGGCCGATAAACAAGCCGATCATGCCAAAGGCAATCAAGCCGCCAATAACGCCGGACAGGATCAGGATCATCGGCAAATCTGCGCCCATACGAATCAGCATCGGACGCAATACGCTGTCCAGTGTTCCCACCACGCAGCTCCATACCAGCAGTACCGTGCCCCACGTGGTGTCGCCGCTCCAGTAAAGCCAGATAATCGCGGGCACCAGCACCACTAACGGACCCAATTGCACCAGGCAGGTGAGAATCATCAATACCGTTAACAGCGTTGCGTAAGGAATGCCGGAAACAGCTAAGCCAATGCCGCCAAGAACGCCTTGCACCAGCGCCGTCACCACCACGCCGAGTGCCACTGCGCGAATCGCTTGTCCCGCCAGCAATACCGCTGCATCGCCGCGACGTCCGCTCATGCGATAGGCAAAGTGGCGAATACCGTGTCCGACTTGTTCGCCACGCCAATACAGCAACACGCTAAACAGCAGCATCACGAACAGATGCATCATAAAGCGGCCAAAGTGTCCGGCCTGCGCCACGAAGAAGCCGGTGGTGCGACCAATATAAGGCTGCACCTGATTGAGAATGGCTGAGCCGCCGCCATCGACTAATTTGTGATAGCTGGAATAAAGTTTGTTGCCGGCGTAGGGAATGTCGCGTAACCAGGCAAAATCGGGCATCACTAAATGGCGTTGCGTCGCCCAGGCAATCACTGGCGCGCTGTTATCAATCAGGCTGCTGACTAGCAGGGCAATAGGGAAGATAAATAGCAGTAACAGTAAAATTGACATGGCGATCACCGCCAGCGAGCGTTTTCCCCACAATAGATGTTGCAGGCGAATCATCAGCGGCCAGGTGGCAATCACCACCATGCTGGCCCAAGCGAAGCCGAGAATAAACGGCTGCACCACCCACAGACAGGCGATGATCATGATCAGAATGAACATCAGCGAAAACAACATTTGCGGTAAATCCATACCGCGTTGCAGGCTTTTCATCACAACGGTTAACCTCAATTGAATCCTTCAGAGTGGCGCTGAACAGCGCCTTAACAATGATGATCCATTTCCTGAAAATTAAACAGGAAAAGCAGCGGCGGCTACGCGGTTTCCTGAAAAAACAGCAGGCAGCAAAAAAATATGATAAAACCAAGGGCTGAAAAAAATCGCTACGCAAACGTTTACAACATCTCGGTCACTCAATAATGATCCCACAGATTTCTCAGGCGCCGGGCCTCGTTCAACTGGTGCTGACATTCCTGCAGTCGTTAAAAGAACAAGGCTTTACCGGCGATACCGCCACCAGTTATGCCGATCGTCTTTCACTCTCCACCGACAACAGCATTTATCAGCTATTGCCTGATGCGGCGCTGTTTCCGCGATCCACAGCGGATGTGGCGTTGATTGCGCGCCTGGCGGGCGAAACGCGCTTTAATAGTCTGGTATTCACACCGCGCGGCGGCGGCACTGGCACCAACGGCCAGTCGCTCAATCAGGGCATCGTGGTGGACATGTCGCGTTACATGAACCGCATCCTCGAAATCAATACCGAGCAAGGTTGGGTGCGGGTTGAAACGGGCGTGGTGAAAGACCAGTTGAATGCGTGGCTTAAGCCGTATGGTTTCTTCTTTTCACCTGAACTCTCCACCAGTAATCGTGCGACTTTAGGCGGCATGATCAATACCGATGCCTCCGGACAAGGTTCGCTGGTGTACGGTAAAACCTCCGATCACGTTGAGGGATTACGCGCGGTGCTGCTGGGCGGCGATATCCTCGATACACGCGCCATGCCGACTGAACTTGCAGAGCAACTGGCGAAAACGCCCACTGCTGAAGGGCGCATCTATCAGCAAGTGTTAAGCCGCTGCCGCGAACAGCGCGATCTGATCCTGGAAAAATTCCCCAAACTGAACCGTTTCCTGACTGGTTACGATTTGCGTCATGTGTTCAGCGACGATTTGCAAACCTTCGATTTGACGCGTCTGCTTTGCGGCGCCGAAGGCACACTGGCGTTTATCACCGAAGCGCGGCTGGATATTACGGCAATCCCCAAAGTGCGCCGTTTGGTGAATATCAAATACGATTCGTTCGATTCTGCGCTGCGCAATGCGCCTTTTATGGTGGAAGCCAAAGCGTTGTCGGTTGAAACCGTGGATTCCAAAGTATTGAATCTGGCGCGCGAAGATATCGTTTGGCACTCAGTGAATGAATTGATTACCGATGTGCCCGATAAAGAGATGCTCGGCCTGAATATTGTCGAATTTGCCGGTGATGATGGCGAATTGATTGAGCAGCAAATCGATGCTTTATGTTTGCGTCTCGACGAGCTGATGGCGCAACAGATAGGTGGCGTGATTGGCTATCAATTGTGTAACGATTTAGGCGGTATTGAGCGCATCTATAATATGCGCAAAAAGGCGGTTGGCCTGTTGGGCAACGCCAAAGGACGCGCCAAACCGATTCCGTTTGTCGAAGATACCGCAGTGCCGCCGGAAAACCTTGCTGATTACATTGTTGAATTCCGTGCACTGCTCGACAGCCATGGCTTGAGTTACGGCATGTTTGGTCACGTTGATGCGGGCGTGTTGCACGTGCGACCGGCGCTGGATATGTGCGATCCGCAGCAAGAGTTGCTGATGAAGCAGATCTCCGACGAAGTGGTGGCGTTGACCGCGCGTTATGGCGGTTTGCTGTGGGGTGAGCACGGCAAAGGCTTCCGCGCGCAATACAGTCCGGAATTCTTTGGCGAAACGCTATTCAACGAACTGCGCCGCATTAAAGCTGCTTTCGATCCCGATAACCGCATGAATCCGGGCAAAATCTGCACGCCAATCAGCAGCAACGAGCCGATGATGCAGGTGGATGCGGTTAAGCGTGGCACTTACGATCGCCAGATTCCGGTTACGGTGCGTAATGAGTGGCGTGGTGCGATGGAGTGTAACGGCAACGGCTTGTGCTTCAATTTCGATGCTAACAGCCCGATGTGTCCGTCGATGAAAATCACCCGCAATCGTATTCACTCACCGAAAGGGCGCGCCACCTTAACTCGCGAATGGTTGCGACTGCTGTCTGAACAGGGCGTCGATCCGCTACAGCTGGAACAGGCGCTGCCTAAACAGGGCGCCAGCTTGCGCAGTTTGATCCAGCGCACGCGTAACTCCTGGCATGCCAAACAGGGCGAATATGATTTCTCGCATGAAGTCAAAGAGGCGATGTCGGGCTGTCTGGCATGTAAAGCCTGTTCCACACAATGCCCAATTAAGATTGATGTGCCGAACTTCCGTTCGCGTTTTTTACAGCTTTACCACACGCGTTATTTGCGTCCGGTGGCCGATCATTTAGTCGCCAGCGTGGAGAGCTATGCGCCGCTGATGGCCAAAGCGCCGAAGATATTCAACTTCTTCCTCAAACAACCTTGGATGCGCGAGCTAAGTCAGACGCACATTGGCATGGTGGATTTACCGTTACTGTCTTCGCCAAGCCTCAAGCAGCAATTAAGCGGACATCCGGCAATGAATTTGACGCTGGAACAACTGGAAGCGCTGGATAGCACGCAGCGTGAGAAATGTGTGCTGGTGGTGCAAGACCCGTTTACCAGCTATTACGAAGCGCAGTTGGTAACCGATTTCGTCAAGCTGATCGAGAAGCTCGGCTATCGTCCGGTGCTGTTGCCGTTTTCACCAAATGGTAAAGCTCAGCATGTGAAAGGTTTCCTGCAACGCTTTGCGCGCACAGCCAGCAAAACGGCGGAGATGTTAAATCGCGTGGCAAAACTCGGCATGCCGATGGTCGGCGTCGATCCGGCCACTGTGCTGTGTTATCGCGACGAATACAACCAGGTACTTGGCGAGCAGCGCGGTGCGTTTAACGTGCAACTAGTGCATGAATGGCTACAAAACGCATTGAGCGAAAGGGCGGTGCAAACTGCCAGCGGCGAAGCCTGGTATCTGTTTGCGCACTGCACTGAAGTCACCGCGTTACCGTCGACGCCGAATCAGTGGCAAGGCATTTTTGCTCGCTTTGGTGCGAAGTTGGAAAACATCAATGTTGGCTGCTGCGGCATGGCAGGAACCTACGGTCACGAAAGCAAAAACCTTGAAAATTCTCTGGGTATTTACGAGCTTTCGTGGCATCCGCAACTACAAAAATTGCCGCGTCAGCGCTGCCTGGCGACCGGTTTTTCCTGTCGAAGCCAGGTGAAACGCGCGGAAGGCAACGGTATGCGCCATCCACTGCAAGCACTTCTGGAAATGATGTAAACAAATTGTAGGAGACGTCACAAAGCTGGATTAGAATATCCAGCCTGCATGACGGACGAAATCACTCTGCAGGCGAGTCGCTTTATCCCACTCGCCGCTGAGCGCCAGTTGATGGCACAAACGTGTTAGCGACAAGCGCGCCAGTTGATAGGCCTGGATACGAAATAAACGGTCACGATCGGCATTGCCCATTTCCTGCACTAAGCGGTGATGGAGCTTGCCCATGGCATTTAAAAAGCTGTGATCGTCGCCATTCAGTTCGCAGATTTCGGCCATGTCGAGGCAGGTATCGTTGAAACGACGCAGTTGTTCAAGGGTGCAATCGGTGCGGTTGAGCTTCGCCTGAGCCATGTAGAAGTCAACGGTGATATCACGCACCGAAAACTTATATTCGTCGATTTTATGTTGTAACCAGGCTGAGACGGTAAGCGTCATATCGCCACCCATAATAGGTTAATGATAATCATTATCATATTCAACCGCGACAGGAATGCAATTCCCGCAGTGAAATTTATTGATTTATTCTGCCTGTTAGTAAAATCGGCAATAACAATTTCTTTACAATGTAGAAAGGCGTAACCTATCAATCAACAGTGAAACGTAAAATGGATTTATAGAATTTTACGCCAATTGAACGGGTTACGTTGATAAGGTGCGCACGGGAATGCCGCCGCCAATCTGCTTTGAAGCGACTATGCTTAATAAAGCAGCAGTAAAAAACAGCACGAGATGATTATCCCTGCAAAACAAGAGGTTGAAGTGATATCTGATATCACTACCATAGGGGGATAGCCTGAAAAGGCCCAGACTTACGAGGTAGCACAATGTCATCAGTTAATGCCGACTCTTTTTCACCCGAAGATTTCGTCTGGAAAGGGCTCACGCTGACCGAATCGGCAGCGAAACAGATTCTTAACCTGGTAGAACAAGATCCTGAAGTCAAGGGCTTGAAACTGGGTGTGAAAACGTCCGGCTGCGCCGGTTTTGGGTACGTTATGGACTTGGTGAAAGAGCCTGCCGATGACGACCTACAGTTTGAGCAATTCGGCGCAAAACTGTTTGTGCCACTTCAGGCGATGCCGTTTGTTGACGGTACCGAGCTGGATTATGTCCGCGAAGGTCTTAACCAGATTTTTAAATTCAACAACCCTAAAGCTCAACACGCCTGCGGGTGCGGTGAAAGCTTTGGCGTCGAGTAAGTAAAACATGTCACGACACACCGAAGCATCTGACGATGTACAAATGTGGGAAGGTAAGCTCAATTATAAAGAGGGCTTCTTTACCCAGTTACAAACTGACGAATTTGCCCACGGCATCAATGAAGATGTGGTGCGCGCGATTTCGGCCAAACGTAACGAACCTGAATGGATGCTGGAATTCCGTCTCAAGGCGTTCCGCGCCTGGGAACAGATGGAAGAGCCACATTGGCTGAAAGCGCACTACGAAAAACTGGATTATCAGGATTACAGCTACTACTCCGCGCCGTCCTGCGGCAATTGCGATGATAGCTGTGCCTCTGAACCGGGCGCTAAACAAACCTCAGGCAGCGTCGCGTCCAGCGACTATCTGACCCAGGAAGTGGAAGACGCGTTCAACCAGTTAGGCGTTCCAGTACGTGAAGGCCGTGAAGTGGCGGTGGATGCGATTTTCGATTCCGTTTCCGTTTCGACCACTTATCGCGACAAGCTGGCTGAGCAGGGCATCATCTTCTGTTCATTCGGTGAAGCGATTCACGATCATCCAGAATTGGTGCAGAAGTATCTCGGCACGGTGGTTCCACCGAATGATAACTTCTTCGCCGCGCTGAACTCCGCAGTGGCATCCGACGGTACTTTCGTTTACATCCCGAAAGGCGTGCGTTGCCCAATGGAGCTGTCGACCTATTTCCGTATCAATGCGGCAAAAACCGGTCAGTTCGAGCGCACTATCTTAGTCGCTGATGAAGACAGCTATGTCAGCTACATCGAAGGTTGCTCCGCGCCGGTGCGTGACACCTACCAGCTGCACGCCGCAGTAGT
This sequence comes from Pantoea sp. CFCC18179, assembly GCF_059412405.1. Lineage (NCBI taxonomy): Bacteria > Pseudomonadati > Pseudomonadota > Gammaproteobacteria > Enterobacterales > Erwiniaceae > Pantoea > Pantoea sp. CFCC18179. The sequence goes on from NZ_JBNBPM010000006.1 coordinate 83,325, forward strand.
AGAAGTGATCATCCATAAAAATGCGGAAGTGAAATATTCTACCGTGCAGAACTGGTTCCCAGGCGGTGAAGGCGAGGGCGGTATCCTCAACTTCGTCACCAAGCGTGCGCTGTGCGAAGGCGATCACAGCAAGATGTCGTGGACGCAGTCTGAAACCGGTTCAGCAATCACTTGGAAATATCCAAGCTGCATTCTGCGCGGTGATTACTCGATTGGTGAGTTCTACTCAGTGGCATTGACTGCGGGCCGCCAGCAAGCGGATACCGGCACCAAGATGATCCACATTGGTAAGAACACCAAATCGACCATCATCTCTAAAGGTATCTCTGCCGGTAAGAGCCAGAACACCTATCGCGGCCTGGTGAAAATCATGCCAACCGCCACCAACGCGCGTAACTTCACCCAGTGTGATTCGATGCTGATTGGTGCCGAGTGCGGTGCGCACACCTTCCCGTATGTGGAAACGCGCAACAACACCGCACATCTGGAGCATGAAGCCACGACCTCACGTATCGGTGAAGATCAGATGTTCTACTGCTTGCAGCGTGGCATCAGCGAAGAAGATGCGATTTCAATGATCGTCAACGGCTTCTGCAAAGACGTTTTCTCCGAGCTACCACTGGAATTCGCCGTGGAAGCGCAAAAATTGTTAGCAATCAGCCTTGAGCACAGTGTGGGCTGATGCCCGTTGCCGGAAGCAATGTGAAGGAAAGAGTATGTTAAGCATTAAAGATTTGCAGGTTAGCGTTGAAGACAAAGAGATTTTGCGCGGTCTGAACCTTGAAGTAAAACCGGGTGAAGTTCACGCCATCATGGGACCAAACGGTTCGGGTAAAAGTACCCTGTCTGCAACGCTGGCGGGTCGTGAAGATTACGAAGTCACTGGCGGTTCAGTCACCTTCAAAGGCAAAGATCTGCTGGAGCTTGAGCCAGAAGAGCGTGCCGGTGAAGGCATCTTCATGGCGTTCCAGTATCCGGTTGAGATTCCGGGTGTCAGCAACCAGTTCTTCTTGCAAACCTCAGTTAATGCGGTGCGCAAATACCGTGAGCAGGAACCGCTGGATCGCTTCGACTTCCAGGATTTTATCGAAGATAAAATCCAACTGCTGAAAATGCCGGAAGATTTGCTGACCCGTTCAGTCAACGTTGGTTTCTCCGGTGGCGAGAAAAAGCGTAACGACATTCTGCAAATGGCGGCTCTGGAACCTGAGCTGTGCATCCTTGATGAAACCGACTCCGGTCTGGATATCGATGCGCTGAAAATCGTGGCAGAAGGCGTGAACAGCCTGCGCGATGGTAAGCGTTCATTCATCATCGTTACGCACTACCAGCGTATCCTCGATTACATCAAGCCAGACCACGTGCACGTGCTGTATCAGGGCAAAATCGTTAAATCCGGCGACTTCACGCTGGTGAAACAGTTGGAGGAGCAAGGCTATGGCTGGCTTACCGACCAAGAGTGATAACGCCCTGCAGCAGTGGCATCACCTGTTTGAATCGCGCGGAGACGTGCGTTCTTTGCAGGCGCAGCAACACTGGCAGCAATTAATGCGTGTTGGATTGCCAACACGTAAGCATGAAAACTGGAAATACACGCCGCTGGATGGCTTGCTGGCGCAGCAATTTGTGCTGCCACAGCCGCAAGACGTCAGCGCAGAACAGGTTGACGCGCTGGCATTGCCGATTGATGCCGTGCGCCTGGTGTTTGTCGATGGACGTTTTCAGTCTGCGCTGAGCAGCCGTGATACCGGCTTGTTCGAAATTCAGCACGCGCAGGCATCCGAACGCCGTCCGCTGCCGGCACCGATTCAACCGGAAGTGTTTCTGCATCTGACCGAAAGCCTGGCAGAAGAAGCGACCACCATTCGTCTGGCGCGTGGCAAATCAGCGGCAAAACCGCTGTACCTGCTGCACATTACCAGCGGTCAGGAAAGCGGTACCAATACCGTGCATCACCGCCATCATCTGCAACTGGAAACCAGTGCAGAAGCGGAAGTGATTGAGCATTATGTGACGTTGAATGATGTCGCGCACTTTACTGGCGCACGTTTCACCTTCGACGTCGCGGATAACGCCAAATTGCAGCACATCAAGCTGTCGTTTGAGAGCGATAAAGCCTATCACTTCGCGCACAATGACGTGGTGATTGGTCGTGATGCACAAGTCAGCACCACCAGCTTCCTGCTGGGTGCCGGTTTGTCGCGCCACAACACCAGCGCGCAGTTGAACGGTGAAAACACCAATTTGGCGATCAACAGTTTGTCTCTGCCAGTGAATCAGGAAGTGTGCGATACCCGCAGCTATCTGGAGCACAATAAAGGCCACTGCATCAGCCGTCAAATGCACAAAGTAATCGCGCGTGACAAAGGTCGTGCAGTGTTCAATGGCATGATCAAGGTGGCGCAGCACGCGTTGAAAACCGACGGACAGATGACCAACAATAACTTGTTGCTGGGCCGTTTGGCTGAGATCGATACCAAGCCGCAGCTGGAAATCTATGCCGATGACGTGAAATGCAGCCACGGTGCAACCATTGGTCGTATTGATGAAGAGCAGATGTTCTATCTGCGCTCGCGCGGTATTGATGAAGCTTCTGCGCAGCGCATGATCATCCATGCTTTTGCCGCTGAACTGACTGAATCGCTGGAGAATCCGGTACTGCGTCAGGTGGTGCTTCAGCGCATTGCCGCGCGTATCCCGGGAGTTGAGTCATGAGTTTCGATCTCGAACGCATCAGAGCGGAATTTCCGATTCTGAAACGTGAGGTCAACGGACATCCGCTGGCCTACCTTGATAGCGCGGCCAGCGCCCAGCGCCCGCTGGCGGTGATCAACGCGGAAAGTTATTTCTATCAGCACGGCTATGCGGCCGTGCACCGCGGCATCCACTTGTTAAGCGCGCAAGCGACCACCGATATGGAGAATGTGCGTCATCAAGCGGCACGTTTTCTTAATGCTGCGTCGCCAGAAGAGATCATCTTCGTTAAAGGCACCACTGAAGGCATCAATCTGGTGGCTAACAGCTGGGGCGGCAGTCAGCTGCAACCGGGCGACAACATCATCATCACGGAGATGGAGCATCACGCCAACATCGTGCCGTGGCAGATGGTGGCACAGCGCACCGGTGCAGAGATTCGCGTACTGCCGCTGAACCAACAGGGCGAGCTGGCGTTAGAACAACTGAGCGGTTTGATCGACAGCCGCACGCGCTTGCTGGCGGTAACGCACGTTTCCAACGTGCTCGGCACCGTTAACCCAGTGAAAGCCATCGTGGCGCAAGCGAAAGCGGCGGGCGTGGTGACCTTGGTGGATGGCGCGCAAGCGGTGATGCATCACACGGTTGATGTGCAGGATATCGATTGCGATTTCTACGTGTTCTCCGGCCATAAAATTTATGGTCCGACCGGCATTGGTGTGTTGTACGCGCGTAAAGCGTTGCAGGAGATCATGCCACCGTGGGAAGGCGGCGGTTCGATGATCGCTGAGGTGGTGCTGCCAACGGGCACGACTTACAACAGCACGCCGTGGCGCTTTGAAGCGGGCACCCCGAATACCGGTGGCATCATCGGTTTAGGTGCGGCATTAACGTGGATTAGCGAACTGGGCCTGGATGTGATTCATCAGCGCGAATCGATGCTGATGCGTTATGCGCTGGATAAACTGGCTTCAGTGCCGGATCTGGTGATTTACGGCCCGGAACATCGCAGCGGTGTGGTTGCCTTTAACCTCGGCAAGCATCATGCGTTTGATGTCGGCAGCTTCCTCGATCAATACGGTATTGCTATCCGCACTGGCCATCACTGCGCCATGCCGCTGATGCGTCATTACGATGTGCCGGCCATGTGTCGCGCCTCCTTCGCACTGTATAACACCGAAGAAGAGGCCGATCGTCTGGCCGCAGGTTTGATCCGTATTCATCGTCTGCTGGGCGGTTGAGCAGATTTCAGGAGTAATCCATGGCGAATTTGCCAGATAAAGAGAGATTAGTGCGCAACTTCAATCGTTGCGCCAACTGGGAAGAGAAGTACCTCTACATCATTGAACTCGGTGGGAAATTACCAGAATCCTCTGAAAGCTTACAGCAGCCAGAGTATGTGATTTCCGGGTGTCAGAGCCAGGTGTGGATTCGTATGACACCACAAGCTGACGGCACAATCGCCTTCGAAGGTGACAGCGATGCTGCCATCGTTAAGGGTTTGATTGCAGTGGTATTTAGCCTGTATCAAGGGCTTAAGGCGCCAGAGATTCTCGATCTCGATGTGCGTCACTGGTTCGGCGAATTAGCGCTGACCTCACACCTTACTCCCTCGCGTTCACAAGGGCTGGAAGCGATGATCCGCGCGATCCGCCTTAACGCTCAGAGCCTCAGCTAAGTTACACTCTCCAGACCCCGGCTTGACCGGGGTCTGTTCTATCCGACAAAGAGAAAATTGCATGAAACCAGCCTTACGTTTAGCCGGTGCATTGCTGTTGTCCTGTTGCGGACTCTCTGCACCTGCATTTGCTACGGAATACCCTTTACCAGCCGATAACAGCCGTTTAATTGGCGAGAATACCCTTACCACCGTGCCGGATGACAAACGGCCGCTAGAAAGCATTGCCGCGCGTTATAAGATTGGTATGCTCGGCATGTTGGAAGCCAATCCTGGCGTTGATCCCTGGCTGCCGAAAGCGGGCACGCAGTTAACCGTGCCGCTGCAAATGCTGCTGCCGGATGCGCCACGTGAAGGCATTGTGATCAACCTCGCTGAGCTGCGTCTCTATTACTATCCGAAAGGGGAAAATCGCGTGGTGGTTTATCCTATCGGCATTGGCCAGCTAGGCGCGATGACACCAACCATGGTCACCAGCATCAGCCAAAAAATCCCCAATCCAACCTGGACGCCTACCACCAATATTCGCAAACGCTATGCCAAAGAGGGCATCACTTTGCCGGGTGTGGTGCCAGCAGGGCCAGATAATCCGATGGGGCTGTTTGCCATGCGCCTGGCGCGCGGAACCGGACAATACTTGATTCATGGCACCAATGCTGATTTTGGCATCGGTATGCGCGTCAGTTCCGGCTGCATTCGTTTACGCCCGGATGATATTGAAGCGTTGTTCAATAGCGTACCGAAAGGCACTCGCGTGCAGGTGATCAATCAACCGATCAAATATGCGATTGAGCCAGACGGCAAGCGTTACGTTGAGGTGCACCAGCCGCTGTCGCACAACGATAAGGACGATCCGCAAACCATGCCGATTGCGCTATCTGCGCAGCTTAAAACCTTCAGTAAAAGCGGCAAGAGCGATAGCGCCCTAATCAAGGAAGCGATTGTACGTCGTTCAGGGATGCCGGTATTGGTGAGCAGCGGGGAACCGGCCACGGATGCAAATGTGGCGCAATTAGAGCAGGGAAGTGACGCAGACCAATCAAAGGTTGGTGAAGCTCAGGGTGCAGCGGTGGCAACGCCCTAAATTCGGGCCAGTGAAACGCAGAATCAAGACAAAAAAAATGGTGCCACATAGGCACCATTTTTCAACCAGTACTCTTACTTACGGTAAGAGTGAGCTTGGTTGTCCAGACGCTGGTTAGCGCGAGCTGCGTCATCTTTAGCAGCCTGAACGTCAGAACGGATTGCGTTCACGTCGTTGCTCAGCTGATCAACTTTAGCGTTCAGAGTCTGAACGTCTGAAGACAGTTGGTCGATTTTAGCGTTGCTTGAGCAACCAGCCAGCATAGTTGAAGCCAGGATTACAGCGCCCAGTACCAGTTTAGTGCGATTCATTCTTTATACCCTCTAGATTGAGTTAATCTCCATGTAGCGTTACAAGTATTACACAAAGCTTTTTGAGTTGAGAATAAATTTTTGATGAGAACATGCTTAAATTTGATCGTTCGCTCAAAGAAACAGCATTTCACAGAAGATGATGAAAATAATTAGCTAAAACAGAGAGATTTAATCGGACTAACCTTAATCATACGAGATTTTGAATAGTTAATTTCGATTGGAAATTTCTGGCATTTGTATTAGCTAAGGAATAAAAAAAGCGCCTGTAAAAGGCGCTTTTAAATAAACATTCAACGATTAATCAGATGACATGCACTGATGCAGTGTTGGTGGTTCCGCTTGGAACCAATGCACCAGAAACCATTACCACAACATCGCCTTTTTGTGCATATTCGCTTTCCAGCGCCATTTCTTTACCAATACGGTAGAAATCATCAGTTGAGGCGATTTCTGATACCAGACGCGTTTCGATGCCTTTGCTCAGAATCAGCTGGCGCGCGGTGGTTGCGTTGGTGGTCAGAGCCAAAATGGTGGCATCCGGGAAATACTTACGGATCGCTTTAGCCGATTTACCGCCTTCGGTCGCTACAACAATCAGTGGTGCTTCCAATTTCTCCGCAGTCTCAACTGCACCACGGCACACCGCTTCGGTGATACGCAGCTTGCGTGAGTCTTGCAGTGAATCAATGCGCGACTTCATGACGCGATCGGTACGCTCACAGATGGTGGCCATGATGGTCACGGATTCCAGCGGATAGCGGCCTTTGGCACTCTCACCAGACAGCATGACTGCATCAGTACCATCCAGAATGGCGTTTGCAACGTCGCCAGCTTCTGCGCGGGTAGGGCGCGGGTTTTTGATCATGGAATCCAGCATCTGCGTAGCAGTAATTACCACTTTGCGTGCTTTATTACATTTTTTGATCATCATCTTCTGCGCGAAGATCACTTCTTCTACTGGGATCTCTACGCCGAGATCGCCACGCGCTACCATGATGCCGTCAGAGGCTTCGAGAATTTCGTCGAAGTTATTCAGGCCTTCCTGGTTTTCGATCTTAGAGATGATCTGAATGTGTTCGCCGCCGTGCGCTTTCAGGTGCTCACGGATTTCCAGCACGTCTGAACGCTTACGGATAAAGGAAGCGGCAACGAAATCAACATTCTGCTCGCAACCAAAGATCAGGTCGCGCTTATCTTTTTCTGCCAAAGCCGGCAATTGGATTGAAACGCCCGGCAGGTTAACGCCTTTGTTCTCGCCCAGATCGCCATTGTTCAGTACGTTACATACCACGGTGTTTTCAGTGACTTCAGTCACCTGCATGCCGATCAAACCATCATCGACCAGTACGGTGTTACCAATTTTCAAATCTTCAGTGAAACCGGCGTAGGTCACGGCAACACGTTCGCTGTTACCAATCACAGATTGATCGGTAGTGAAGGTGAAAGTCTGACCGGCTTTCAGCGACACATCGTTGCCGCCTTCCAGTTTCATGGTACGGATTTCAGGACCTTTGGTGTCCAGCAGAATAGCGGCCTGACGACCGGTTTTTTCCATAACGGCACGCATATTGGTGATGCGTTGACCATGCTCGGCGTAATCCCCGTGCGAGAAGTTCAGGCGCATAACGTTCATGCCTGCTTCCAGCAGTTGGGTCAGCATCTCTTCAGATTCGGTTTTTGGACCGATAGTACAAACGATTTTGGTCTTTTTCATGTCAGGTTTTCTATAAGTTGTGATGGATGATAAAGGTCGGAATTCGATGCTGTAAGCACCGAAGTGAGAATGTGTTTGGTGTTGGAACGGATTTCACAGAAATAAGAATAGGAGACGAAAGCAAAGCGTGCAGAGAAGTTATGCAGTACGCGAGGGAACTGATTGATCAGTGTTGCGCAAATCATTGGAGTTGTTTGCATAGGCACGTTAGCGCTGAAACCTTTCAGGTGGAACAACGCGGCATAGTATAGTCGCTAAGTATGCGAAAACCAATATAAAAGCGGCGTGAGAAAGACGATGCAGATCAAGAAAAGAGTGTTGCGCAAGAGGATGAAACAGAGTGGTGCGCTCTAATGGACTCGAACCATCGACCCCCACCATGTCAAGGTGGTGCTCTAACCAACTGAGCTAAGAGCGCATTCAGGAATGCAATATTTGGTGCGTCCGAGTGGACTCGAACCACCGACCCCCACCATGTCAAGGTGGTGCTCTAACCAACTGAGCTACGGACGCACTTGGTGCGCTCTAATGGACTCGAACCATCGACCCCCACCATGTCAAGGTGGTGCTCTAACCAACTGAGCTAAGAGCGCAACATGCTGTCAGGGCGACAGCGGGGACGAATATTAACGGCAGCCTGTGATGCTGGCAAGGGGAAAAAGTGTTTTTCCCATACGACTGACCAGCAACTGTGCTATACGTCGTTTTTTTAGCCGTAACCCCCCAACTAAAGTCGCTTCAGCCACTTAGCGTGCCGCACGCGCCAGAATCACCTGCGCAGGCAAACCCTGCAAACGACGGATGCGCCAAATCATCATTACCGCCGCTGACGTTAGGCCAATGATAAAGCCACACCAGAAACCGGCTGGACCGAGTTTCGGCAGCACCCAATCGGTCATCGCCAGCACATAACCTACCGGTAAGCCCAGCACCCAATAGGCGATGAACGTGATGAAGAAGATTGAACGCGTATCTTTATAACCGCGCAAAATGCCGCTACCAATCACCTGGATCGAATCCGAGAACTGATAAATCGCCGCCAGCAGCATCAGTTGCGCCGCCAAGGTGATGACTTCGGGATTGGCGGTATACAGCGCGGCGATGTCATGGCGGAAAGTCACGGTAAACAATGCGGTAATCGCCGCCATGCTGATGCCCACGCCCTGGCCGGTCCACGCCGCCACGCGCGCATCTTCTGCTGAACCCTGACCTAAGCGATATCCCACACGAATGGTGGTGGCGACACCGAGTGAAAGCGGCAACACGAACATCAGCGAGCTGAAGTTAAGCGCAATTTGATGCCCTGCCACCTTCACAATGCCCAGCGGCGAAACCAATAGCGCGACGACGGCAAACAGGGTGACTTCAAAGAACAGCGCCAGCGCCACCGGCAAGCCAAGGGTAAACAGGCGCGACAAAATCGCGCGAGAAGGTGATGACCAAGGCGTTTTCATGCGGATATCACGCATCGCAGGCATACGTTTCACCCAGAATCGCATCACGATAAACATCACCCAGTACACCGATGCGGTCGCCACTCCACAACCCACGCCGCCCAAGGCAGGCATGCCGAAGTGTCCATAAATGAACACATAGTTGAGTGGAATGTTGACCATCAGTCCAAGGAAACCCAGCAGCATCGCCGGTTTGGTTTTCGACAAACCTTCACACTGATTGCGCATCACCTGGAAGAACAGATAACCCGGTGCGCCCCACAGCAACGCATGCAAATACCCCTCGGCTTTCGCCGCTAAGGCCGGATCAATGTCATGCATGGTGTTAATCAAATAACCGGCGTTCCACAGCACCACCATGATCAATAGCGCGACGCCGGCCGCCATCCAATAACCCTGGCGTACTTGTTCAGCAATACGTTCGCGTCGTCCTGAACCGTTGAGTTGCGCAACGGTTGGCGTCAAAGCCAGTAGAAGACCATGACCAAACAGAATGGCGGGAAGCCAGATAGAGGTGCCGACAGCAACGGCGGCCATATCCGTGGCGCTTACCGCACCGGCCATAACAGTATCTACAAATCCCATCGCGGTTTGAGCCACCTGAGCAAGGATGACCGGGATCGCGAGGGCCAGCAATTGACGCGCTTCGGTAAAATACTTCTGCACGTTACACCTGCTTAATTAAGAAGAGAGCGGGGCGAAATCCCCATAGAATGCGCGGCATAGTGTAGCGGCAGCCTGGGCTTCCGCCAAACTTTGTTCGCATTTCGTTTCGCCATTTGTGTAAAGTTTGAACTCCGCCAAATAACGCCGCCGTAAGTAAGCTGTGATAAACTGCCGCAAACTTTGCAGAGGCTGAGATTATGTTTACTGGAATTGTGCAAGGCACGGCTGAAATTGTTGGTATCGAAGAAAAAGATCTGTTCCGCACCCATATTGTGCGCTTACCTGAAGCGTTATTGCCGGGCCTGGCGCTGGGTGCTTCGGTTGCGCATAACGGTTGCTGTCTGACCGTCACCGCGATTGACGGTGATTTGGTGAGTTTCGATCTGATTAAAGAAACGCTGCGCATCACCAATCTGGGCGAATTAAACGTCGGCGATGTGGTGAATATTGAGCGCGCTGCGAAGTTCAGCGATGAAATTGGCGGTCATTTAATGTCCGGCCATATTATGACCACCGCTGAAATCTGCAAAATCATTCAGTCAGAAAATAACCGCGAAATCTGGTTCAAATTACAGGACGCCACGCAGATGAAATATATTCTGCACAAAGGCTTCGTTGGGATTGATGGTATCAGCTTGACGGTCGGCGATGTCACCAAAAGCAAATTCTGTGTGCATCTGATTCCCGAAACGCTGGAGCGCACCACCTTAGGCGCGAAGAAGTTTGGACATAAGGTCAATATTGAGATTGATCCCCACACGCAAGCCATTGTGGAAACCGTTGAGCGCGTGCTGGCACAGCGTGAAGCGGCGGCATTAGCGCAGATCGGCGATGCTGAATAAGACGATAAAAAAGGCGCCAAATAGGCGCCTGATTTACATTGAATGCGATTAGCGTGCTACGCGTAGACCACCCTCTTTACCGCGACTAAATACCACCTGCCACAGCTGAATATCACGCGCCCGGAATGCACCCGCGCACGCATTCAGATAGTAATCAAACATGCGTTTGAAGCGTTCGCCATATTTCTCGGCCAGCTCCGGCCAGGCGACCTGAAAACGCGCATGCCAAGCCATTAAAGTGGTATCGTAATCCGCGCCAAAGTTATGCCAATCTTCCATAACAAAATGGTGTTCGCTGGCATCGGCAATTTGTCGCACGGATGGCAGACAACCGTTGGGGAATATATATTTATCGATCCACGGATCGACATTCATATCTGTCGTGAGCGCGCCGATGGTGTGCAGTAAAAATATGCCGTCTGGTTTGAGATTGCGATCAGCAACATCAAAATAAGTGGCATAGTTTTTCGGCCCGACGTGTTCAAACATGCCGACGGAAACGATGCGATCATATTGCTGATTAAGATCGCGATAATCTTGCAGCAATATCGTGACGTCCAATCCTTCACAGCGTTGTTGCGCTAATTTTTGCTGTTCGGCTGAAATGGTTACGCCATGCACTTGCACGCCATAATGACGCGCGGCATATTCCGCCAGACCGCCCCAACCGCAACCGATATCCAACAGCGTCATGCCCGGTTCTAATTGCAGTTTACGGCAAATCATATCCAGCTTGGCCTGTTGCGCACCTTCCAGCGTGTCGGCATCTTTCCAATAGCCGCAGGAATATTGCATATAGGGATCAAGCATCAGCGAGAATAGATCATTTCCCAGATCGTAATGCTCTTTGCCAACAATCCATGCGCGCTTTTTCGACTGCAAATTAGTCAAGCGTGCGGCGGCAATGCGCAACGTATCTTTGAAATGACGGGGTAATTGTTTATCCAGATGGTGTTTTAAAACGCGATGGAAGAACATGTCGAGCTGTTCGCACTCCCACCAACCATCCATGTAACTTTCACCTAAACCCAGTGATCCTTCTTCCAGAACGCGTTTAAAAAAGTCTGGATGCTTTACCTGAATATCCCATGGACGAGTGCCATTAACTGCAATATCAGCGCGCTCTAGCAGTTCGTTGACGATCCGAAACCAGTGGTTTTCTTCAAGGCTCACTTCTTCTATAACAGATGAACTCATAGCTTCTCCATCACCTTCCGATCTGAACCTGAGAAAAAGAATAGCCAATTTCCCAAGACCTGTGAGAGAACTCACGGAAAATCCGTGCGCCAGAAATCCGACGATTTACAGAGGTATGTATTTGAGCAGCAAAGTGGGTCATCGCACTGGTTATCGTGCAGACGCCATCCCGCGACAGGGTCGCAAAGGTGTTACATTTATATTATTGATTTGTAGCAGAATTACTGACCCACCGAGTATATGCTCACGTGGGTCAATATTCAACGGGTTATCGTTAGGTTGCTAACGATAATCGTTGCCTTACTGATTATCTTCGCAGGGACGGGAAGTGAGGGCATTATCACTTTGTGCGCTTAAGCCGCGTTGGCAAACAAAGCCAGCCCATGCCAATACCACGGTGGCGACCATCACTAAAGTGGTGTTGTAGAGCGCGCGTTCCAGTCCGGTTGAAACCAACAAACTGGCGGCGAAACACAAGCCTAACTGGAACAGATTCTGCAAACCGGCGGCTTTGCCGGTAGCGTGTGGGAAAGGCGCAAGCGCGCTGGCAACCACGATGGGGTAGATTGCACCATTCGCCAGCGCCATGCCGCAGAACGGCATTAGCAGTACAAACAGCGAAGTTGACGGCATTAACGCCACCACAAACAGACTTAGAATGCTCAAGCTGTACAGCAGCAGCAACCAAGGCAATAATTGCGCGCCCTGATAACGATTAAGCAGCGCGCGGCAGCCAAATCCACCAATCAGAAACGCAATGGTCTGCGGAATATAACTCAGACCAATATCTGCCGGCGTTAAGCCTGCGGCGGCGAGGATAAACGGCGAACCGGTTAACCAGGCAAAAAAGCTGGCTGAACATGCGGAATAGATTAACACGTTGCCGCTATAAACGCGGGTGTTCAGCAAGCTTAACCAACTTGGCTGTTTGCCTCTGTCAGCACTGGCTCGCTTTACGGCGGGTAAGCGCAGCGTGCCAATCAGCAACACGATAGCAATTAACGTCAGGGTGATAAAAATGCTGCGCCAGTGGAAATGGCCAATCAGCCACGCACCTAGCAATGGCGCTAACGCGGGTGAAAGCGCCACCAGCGGCATAATGGTGGCAAAAACTTTATTCGCCTGCGCTTTTGGATAGCGATCAACCACCAGCGCTTGCCAACTCACCGCCGCAGCACACACACCAATTGCTTGCACAAACCGCAACGCAAGCATCATGTAGACATCGGTCACCCACAGCATGCCCAGGCAGCCAAGGGCAAAAATGGCTAAGCCAGCCAGCAAAATAGGTTTGCGTCCATAACGATCCGACAGTGGTCCCCAAAAAACTTGAGCACAAGCAAAGCCGCCAAGAAACAAGCTTAGGCTCGCGCTAATGGTGCCGGGCGCGCTGGCAAAATCACGCTGCATATCGCCAAAAGCCGGCAAATACATATCGGTGGCAAGAAATCCGAGCATGCTGAGCACGGCGAGGTAAGGCATAAAAGCTCTGGACGACAACATGATGCTTCTCTAATTAGGCAGGTTGAACGGCGGGGAGTGTAAAAGGGTGCAACCTATTTTGTGAAACGCTAATATTTGCGAGGTGCTGTTAAATTTTTTGAAGGCAAGAATATGTGGTCTGAATATGCGTTGGAAGTGGTGGATGCGGTGGCGCGCACTGGAAGCTTTAGTGCGGCGGCGCAAGAATTGCATCGCGTGCCTTCTGCCGTCAGCTACACCGTACGCCAGTTGGAGAGTTGGCTGGCGGTACCGCTGTTTGAAAGACATCATCGTGAAGTGGTGATGACGCCCGCCGGTGAACATTTTGTCCGTGAAGGTCGTTCTGTTATCAAAAAAATGCTCGCAACGCGCAGGCAATGTCAGCAACTGGCAAACGGCTGGCGTGGTGAACTCAGCATTGCCGTGGATTGCATCGTGAAACCCCAACGTACGCGCCAACTGGTGAAAGATTTCTATCGCCATTTCCCCGATATGGAGTTGATCATCAGCTACGAAGTGTTCAACGGCGTGTGGGATGCATTGGCGGATGGGCGGGTGGAGGTGGCGATTGGCGCAACCCAGGCGATTCCAGTCGGTGGGCGCTTCGCTTTCCAGGATATGGGCGCACTTAACTGGCGCTGCGTCGTCAGTCCTGAGCATCCGTTGGTCAATGCAGCTGAATTAAATGATGAAACGCTGCGCGCCTGGCCTTCGCTGGTGCTGGAAGATACCTCGCGCGCATTGCCGCGCCGCATGACGTGGACACTGGACAACCAGCGACGTTTGGTTGTGCCGGAATGGGAAACCGGCTTGGATTGTTTGCAGGCGGGATTGTGCGTTGGCATGGTGCCGGGACATTTAGCGCGTCCGTTGCTGAATCGCCACGCGCTAGTGGAACTGACATTGCCGCAGACGTTTCCCGATAGCCCCTGCTGCGTCAGTTGGTCAGAACAGCGTGCGTCGCCAGCGCTGGATTGGTTATTGGCTTATCTTGGCGATGCCGAAACGCTGAACCACGAATGGCTCAGCGAAACCTCGATTTAACGGCGATAGTCGCGGAACGGGCCGTACGCCACCGAACGGCGCTCAATCAGCGTCGGTTGAACCTCAATGGTTTGCGGATCTTCACGCTTGCTGGTGATGCGATCCAACAGCATTTCCAGCGCTTTTTCACCTAATTCGGCTTTTGGCTGATGCACCGTGGTCAGCGCTGGCGTGAAGTAACGCGCGTTGCGCACGTTATCGTAGCCAATCACTGAAATATCTTGTGGCACGCGTAATCCCATCTCATCAGCAGCACAAATCGCGCCCATCGCCATGATGTCGCCGCCGCAGAATACCGCAGTTGGACGCTGTTTCTGATTAAGGATTTGCTGCATCGCCTGATAGCCCGATTCCGGCTCAAAGTCGCCCTGAACGATCCATTCCGGACGCACCGTAATGCCCGCTTCGCTCATCGCTTGCAGGAAACCGGCATGACGACCGCCGCCGGTATTACGTTCCATCTGACCGGGAATCGCGCCAATGTCACGATGTCCGCGCTCGATCAGATAGCGACCAGCAAGGTAGCCGCCCTGGAAAGCGTTGTCCTGCACGGTATCGGTAAAATCACCACGCGAAGCGCCCCAATCCATCACCACCATCGGGATGTTGCGGTTCTCTTCCAGCATTTGCAGCAAATCGTCTGGATATTCGGAACACATCACCAGCAAGCCATCGACGCGCTTCTGCGCCATCATCGACAGATAAGCTCGCTGCTTCTGCAAATCGTTGTGCGCATTGCCGAGAATCAGCGTATATCCGCGCTCAAAGCAGTGATGCTCTACCGCTTCAATAATTTCGGCGAAGTAGGGCGCTTCACTGGACGTCGCCAGCAAACCCAATGTTTTGGTGTGATTAACCTTTAGGCTACGCGCCACAGCACTCGGCGAGTAGTGTAATTCTTTGATCGCTTCCCATACGGCGTTACGCGTCTCTTCCGCAACGAAACGCGTTTTGTTGATGACATGCGAAACCGTGGTGGTTGAGACACCGGCGCGTTTCGCGACATCTTTAATTGTTGCCATGAAAAAGGTACTCCTGGGCTTATCGCAACTTACTGATAAGTATATTGTTAAACGTTTGCGTCTGCTAATGCTTTTACGGCCCAAAACAGCGGGCTAAATGGGGTTTTTCAGCAGGCAAAATCACGTCATTGCGCACATATTCCAGCACGTGCTTAATCGGTTGCGCAACGAAAGGCGGCGATTCTAGCAAGCCCGGGCCGATAACACGAGATTTTTGCCGGTTGCTATGCCAAAATCGTCATAACCCTAAAGAATGTGTGACTAAGGAGCTGTGATGAGTACTGATTTGAAATTAGCGCTAATGACCACTGTTGGCGCGCTGTTAATGATTATCGCATTCAGTTTTACCGCTATTATGCATTAATAAAAAAGCCGGAGCTGATAACAGCATCCGGCTTTTTTATCTGTGTTGCGCAACCGCTAGCGAATGGTTTTAGGTGTCATCATGCGGCGCGCACCCACGTAGTGTTTCTGCCAGTAATCTTCGCCCAATGCGCTAATCTGAATATCTTTGCCGGTACGCGGTGACTGAATAAATTTGCCATTACCCAGGTAAACGCCAACATGATCGGCAGTTCCGCGGTTATTGATGCGGAAGAACACCAGATCGCCTTTCTCCAGCATTTCACGCTTAATCGGTGCCGCATCGCGCAAGTGATACATTTCATTGGCGGTGCGCGGGAATTTGAATTTCAC
Organism: Pantoea sp. CFCC18179; assembly: GCF_059412405.1. Taxonomy (NCBI): domain Bacteria; kingdom Pseudomonadati; phylum Pseudomonadota; class Gammaproteobacteria; order Enterobacterales; family Erwiniaceae; genus Pantoea; species Pantoea sp. CFCC18179. The sequence goes on from NZ_JBNBPM010000006.1 coordinate 99,212, forward strand.
CAGATCTTTATAAGCGTACCACACCAGGCCGCTGCAATCGAAACCGGTATGTGGCGACGTGCCCCCCCATTGATAAGGCTTGCCGAGCTGACCCATTAATTTGGTCATCGCCGTTTCACGCGCTTTTTGATAGCGCTGGCGGTGCGCTTTGCTCATTTTGATGCCGGTCAGCGCTAGCGCTTCGTCATCGACTTCAATCTCGGAGGATTTTTTCGCCAGGCGTTGGTGCCCGTATTTTTTACCGGTGAGTTTAAGCTGGGATTTTTTGCTGGTGGTATGGTGCAGCGCAGTTTCGGTCTTGGTCTGTTTTTTGAGTTTGAATTTTTGGACTGACGTCAGGCGCGATTTTTTGGTGGTGGTTTTCACCGGGCGTCGCTTGCGGCGCTCGTCTTCACGTGCGCTCTTTTTCTCCGCTTTTGGCGAACTGGCATTAACGGGCGCATGCGGAGAAGCCGCGGCCACATTAAAAAACAGTTGGGCAAAAGCCAGTATGAAAAGCGTAATTAGTAGACGCATAATCCGGTTACAGGTTAAGCAGGCTGATTGGAAACAGACTGCGGCAAAGTGAGAGAAATCTGATCAAACGACCAGCGCCGAGGCAATTCTAATCCACTTTTTTTCCAAAAGGTAAGGCCTTTTTCTATTAATATGTTACCAGATTGATTCTGTAGCAAAAATGAGCTATTTCAGCTGCTTAACCCAGCGAAACTATTGCTAATTATTAATTTATTAATGCTTATTAATGATACGAAAATGTTATTTGTCAGATGTTGATTTAACAAACATGGCGATTAGCATGATGCAAATGCAAAATCCCGTTTTCAGTACGCGGGCTAAATCGCTACAATAAACAAACACGAAGTGAAGGATTAAGGAAGGCAATAATGAGTACTGTTGAAAAAATTCAGCGCCAGATCGCAGAAAACCCGATTCTGTTATACATGAAAGGCTCGCCAAAACTGCCAAGCTGCGGCTTCTCAGCGCAAGCGGTGCAGGCGCTTTCAGCCTGTGGCGAGCGCTTCGCCTACGTAGACATTTTGCAGAACCCGGACATCCGCGCTGAAATGCCAAAATACGCCAACTGGCCGACTTTCCCGCAACTGTGGGTAGATGGTGAACTGGTCGGCGGCTGCGACATCATCGTTGAGATGTTCCAGCGCGGCGAACTTCAGCCGTTACTGAAAGAAACCGCTGAGAAGTATAAAGAAGCGGAATAATGCAGAAGGCCGACAAATGTCGGCCTTTTCTTTATCTACTCTTCGACGGATGCATCGTCTGTTGACTCTTCACCGATTGCCAATGGCCAGCCGCCAAGGCGTTTCCAGCGATTCACCAACTCACAAAACAGCGTGGCCGTTTGCTCGGTGTCATATAACGCTGAATGCGCCTGCGTGCTATCAAACTCCATTCCCGCCGCTTTACAGGCTTTAGCTAACACCGTTTGCCCCAGCACCAAACCGCTTAATGCCGCAGTATCGAAGGTGGCAAAGGGATGAAACGGATTGCGCTTCAGGCTGGCACGCTCGGCGGCGGCCATCACGAAGTTAAGATCGAAAGTCGCGTTGTGCGCCACGATGATGGCGCGATTGCAGCCGCTATCTTTGGTGCCTTTGCGCACCATTTTGAAAATCGCATGCAGCGCTTCGTATTCACTCACCGCGCCGCGCAACGGATTGGTCGGATCGATACCGGTAAACGCCAGTGCCGCGGGATTAAGAATGGCCCCTTCAAACGGTTCTACGTGGAAATGCAGCGTTTCATCACGGTGTAACCAACCTTCTTCATCCATTTTCAGTGTGGTGGCAGCAATTTCCAGCAACGCATCGGTTTGCGCGTTAAAGCCGGCTGTTTCGACATCAATCACGACAGGATAAAAACCGCGGAAGCGTTGGTTGAGAGCGTTTAAAGCGTTCGATTCAGACATCAGGATCTCATGGCAATAAATAGGGCAGCGCGCATTATGGCAAAAATTGCAGGAGGGTGCAGCAGGAGAGGGGAATCAGCCTGCAAATTAGCAGGCTGACAAGCGGCATTAGTTGCCGAGGCCGTGACCGGCGTGTTTGTTTTCGATCAGCTCGATTTTGTAGCCATCGGGATCTTCAACAAACGCAATAATCGTCGAGCCGCCTTTGACCGGGCCCGCTTCACGAGTGACGTTGCCACCCGCGCTGCGAATGCGATCGCAGGTTTCCGCGACGTTATCCACGCCTAATGCGATATGGCCGTAAGCGTTGCCGAGATCGTATTTATCCACGCCCCAGTTGTAGGTCAACTCAATCACCGCACCTTCGCTCTCTTCGGTGTAACCAACAAAAGCCAGGGTATATTTGTATTCGGTGTTTTCGCTCTGACGCAGCACGCGCATGCCCAGCACGCGGGTGTAAAAATCGATGGAACGTTGCAAATCGCCAACGCGTAACATGGTGTGAAGTAAACGCATAACATCCTCTTTTTTCAAACGTCATCAGGAAGTGACAAACAGCTAAGTATAGCGAGTTAATTCTCTGATGAAACAACGCTGCCGCACAGCCGCTGCGGCAGCGAAAATCTTACAGTGCTGGATAATCGGTATAACCTTCCGCGCCACCGCCATAGAAGCTTTCCGGGCGCTGCGGGTTGAGTGGTGCATCTTGCTGCAAACGCGCCACCAAATCCGGGTTGGCGATGAAGTCGCGACCAAAGGCCACGGCATCGATCAAGCCACGCGCGATCAGATCATCAGCTTTCTCAACGGTGTAAGCACCGGCGCCAATAATCACACCAGGGAAGGCGGCACGAACTTTCTTACGGAAGTCATCGCTATAAGGTTGGCCGCCAGCCCAATCTGGCTCGGACATGTGCAGATACGCCAGACCACGTTTGCCCAGTTCACTGATGTACCACAGCGCCGCTTCTTCCTCATCCGGACCATTTTCCAGGTTCTGGAAAGCGCCGATTGGCGACACGCGGATACCAATACGATCGGCTGACCAATTAGCAATAGCAGCATCAACCACCTCCAGCGCGAAACGGCCACGTTTCTCAATCGAGCCGCCGTATTCATCGCTACGCTGGTTCGAGTCCGGCGCCAGGAACTGATGCATCAGGTAGCCGTGCGCCGAGTGCAGTTCCAGCAGATCGAAATCAGCTTCACGCGCATTTGCCGCCGCCTGACCAAAATCTTTAACGATTTGCTGAATTTCCGCCACGCTCAGTTCACGCGGAACAGAGGTATCTTCACGATATACGCTGCCATCAGCGGCACGCAGGGAAGTACGCGTACCGGCGGCCAGTGCAGTTGGCGCAACCGGCGCTTTGCCTTCCGGCTGGACGCTGTTGTGAGAAATACGTCCGGTGTGCCACAGTTGCACTGCGCTGTGACCGTGCGCGGCATGAATGCCTTCGTTAATCACTTTCCACGCGGCAATTTGCTGCTGAGTATGCAGACCCGGCGCACCGGCATAGCCTTTCGCCTGGAAAGAGATTTGCGTCGCTTCAGTGATGATTAAACCGGCGCTGGCGCGCTGCTGGTAATATTCTGCCATCAGCGGCGTAGGGATATCGCCCGGTTCGATACTACGCAGACGCGTCAGTGGTGCCATAAAGATGCGATTGGGTACGGTAATCGCGCCCACTTTAAGTGGGGAGAACAGCTGTTTACTCGCCATAATGACTCCTGTAAGTAGACCGGTCGTCTAGAAACTGCGGTTTTAAATAAATCAGTGGCCGTTTAGCCACTGCTCGATGGTTTCGAGCGCCAGGCTAATCGGGCCTGATTCTCGTGAAATTTTGCTTTGTAAACTCGCGCCCAACCACAACAGGTAACAACGTTGCGCTAATTGTTCGGGCGATTGTGCGAATGGCAGCGGTTGTTCGGCTGCCACTTCTGTTAAACAGCGCGCATAAGCGGCAATGACGGCGCTCGCGCCACGCTGTAACGCATCGCGCATCGGTTCAGAGAGATCGCACACTTCTGCCGACAACTTAACGCCAAGACATCCGACGATGTGGCCTTGCTCGATAAACAAGGTTTCCGCGTAGCGAAAATGCTGCAAAAAACGCTCGCGCGGCACCCAATCTGGCGCATTTAATTGCTGCTCAACTTGCTGTAAGAAGTTAACAAAATAGCGCTCCAGCAACGCCACGCCGAACGCTTCTTTCGAGCGGAAGTAGTGATAAAACGAACCTTTCGGCACTTCCGCCAGCGTGAGCATTTCGCTGAGGCCCATACCGGTGAAACCGCGTTGCAGGCAAACCTGCTCGCCGGTAGCGAGCAGATGTTCACGGGTATCGTTGCGTTGTTGAGTCTTGTTCATGCGGGGCAGATTATTAGACCGGTCAGTCTAGTGCAACCCTTAAGACACAGTTTGGCACGATCTGATCATGTCCAGTCGCGGCTGGTATTCTTTTGTTTGGATATTAAACATACCCAAAAGTGTATGAAAAAGATGGTCTTGCGACACTTTTTCCGTGGGCGCTTGCTGACGCAAACAATTTTCATCGAGGTGGTAAGCGGCGGCATAGCCTGGCGACATCCATAACAGCAATGGAATATGGGTTTGCTGTGAAGGGGCGAATAAGTACGGCGCGCCATGCAAGTACATGCCACTTTCACCCAGCGATTCGCCATGATCGGAAAGATAAACCAGCGCCACATAGAAGCGATCGCTTAAAGTTTTCAGCTTATCAATGGTGCGGCTGATCATGTCGTCGCTATACAGCAATGAATTGTCGTAGGTGTTCACCAGTGCCTGATGATCGCAATCCTGGATTTGGTTGCTATCGCAGGTTGGGGTGAAGCGGCGGAACTGTGCCGGATAACGTTGATAATAAGCTGGACCGTGACTGCCCATCTGATGCAATACAATCACGCCATCGTTGTGCAAACTATCAATATAATTATCAAGGCGATGCAGCAACACATCATCCTGGCAAAATCCGTCATGGCAATATTGCGACAGTTGCCACTGCGTCATATCAGTGTGCGGCACTCGACTACAAGCACCTTTACAGCCGCCATCGTTTTCGCGCCACAACACGCTGACGCCCGCGTGCGCCAGAACATCAAGCAAACCTTCCTGATGGCGCGCCAAACTGGCGTCATAATTCACACGCGGCATATTCGAGAACATACACGGCACGGAAATGGCGGTTTCGGTACCGCAAGATGTCGCGTTGGGATAATAGATAACCTGCTGCTTTTTCAATTGCGGGTTGGTTTCTCGTCCATAACCACCGAGCGAGAAATTCTCGGCGCGTGCCGTTTCACCCACCACTAATATCACCAGCGTTTTCTTATTTTCCGCGCTAATTAGCGGACCTTTATGCGCATCCTCGCCGATTTTGACTAACTCCTGGCTCCCTTGCAGATAACGCAGATCGACGTAACGTCCGGTTCCGCTCACCACGTTGGCCGGAGTGATCATCTTCACTAATCCCTTGTTGTTGCGAATTAATGAGGCGTAATCCTTATAAAACAGCACCGCCATCAACAGGATTAACATCACTGCGCCCAATGCGCCCGCCAGACGTTCCAGGATGTTCCACCACCAACGTTGGCCGCTACGAATCCGCACCAGACACAGCAGCACCACCGGCAAAATCCCCATCAGCAGCATCCACATCACGTAGCGACTACTGATTAATGCGCTGGCTTCTTGCGGGTCAGATTCAAACACGTTTTGAATCATGTTGGTGTCAATTACCGTGCCGAAACTGTGCATGAAATAGTTGGCAGCAGCGCTGATTAACACCAGTACGATGAGTAAGGGTTTACGCAGGTAAGGCCAGGCAAACAGCGAAAAGATCAGATAAAAAGCGCTAGCCAGCACCAGCGGAATACTGGCGGCAAACAGATAGTCGTGCAGATGTAAATAAGGAATGATTTCCCATGCGCGCAGCAAGAATATGGCGTTTAACACAAAGGTGAAAAACAGCGCGGCAATCAGATTAAATCCGCTGGTGCGGCACTGAAGGGTGATCGGAACGTTCATGAAAACTCAACGGAAATAGGGAATATGACAATCGTATGAACACTAGATGAGGAAAACCTTAACGAAAGTTAAACGTAAGCAATCTAAACGATTTTTAACGGAACTTTTTGGTAATGAGGAGTAACAACTGGCTCAGCGTGTTGATTGTGAGCAATTGGCGTTTACTCTTTATACAATGTCATTAAGCTGTTATCACTGTGAAGCAGGATGTTAATTCCGGAGTCGATGTGGCCGAGCAATTAGAATTCTTTCCCGTTCCTAGCCCTTGTCGTGGCATTTGCCAAAGTGACTCGCGCGGCTATTGTCGTGGCTGTTTGCGCAGTCGGGATGAGCGCTTTAACTGGATGAAATTCACGGATGCGCAAAAGCGCGACGTGCTACGTTTGTGTCGCCAACGCTGGATGCGCCTGCAACGGCAGCAGAAAGTGGACGAAGATCATGATCCGCAACAACCCGAACTGTTTTAAGAAAATGTTGATTTGGCTTTCCGTTATACTCCCGCCACTGATATCTGGATTCGTGTTTAAGGGAGTTTAATCATGTTACAACCGCAAGCTATTGCACCGCAGGGACCGTCCTTTTCACCGCTGATTGCCGGTTATTGGCGTTTGATGGAGTGGGGCATGTCACCACAGCAAGTGGTGCAGTTTATTGAGCATCACCTTTCTCTGGGCATCACTACCGTCGATCACGCTGATATTTACGGTGATTACCAATGTGAAGCGGCGTTCGGAGCCGCATTGCGTTTGGCGCCGGGATTGCGTGAGAAACTGCAGATCGTCACCAAATGCGGCATTGCTACACGCGCTAAGCCGGAACATCGCATTGGTCACTACATCACAGAAGCCAGCCATATTTTGCATAGCGCAGAAAATTCGCTGCGTCACTTCAACACCGATTATCTCGATTTATTACTGATTCACCGCCCTGATCCGTTAATGGATGCCGATGAAATCGCCCAAGCGTTTATTGAACTGCATCAAAGCAGCAAAGTGCGCCATTTTGGCGTATCTAACTTCACGGCTTCGCAATTCTCACTGCTGCAATCGCGTTTGCCGTTTAGCCTGGTGACCAATCAGTTGGAGATCTCCCCGCTGGAGCAAACCGCATTGCTGGATGGCTCGCTCGATCAGTGTCAGCAACAGCGCATCCGTCCGATGGCGTGGTCATGCCTCGGTGGCGGACGACTGTTCAACGATCCCCATTACCAGCCGCTGCGCGACGAACTTGAGTTGGTTAAGCAAGAAATTGGCGCAAGCAACATCGAGCAAGTGGTGTACGCGTGGGTAATGATGTTGCCAAGCCGACCATTGCCGATTATCGGTTCCGGCAAAATGGAACGCGTTAGTGAAGCGGTTGCCGCTTGTCAGTTAACGCTAAATCGCCAGCAGTGGTTCCGCATTCGTAAAGCGGCTATTGGTTACGATGTGCCTTAAGCGTAAAGTTGCGTCAAACTTACGGTAGTTTGGATGTAAGTAGTTCAAGCTTTAAGGGAATTTAACCGTAAGGAGACGTTATGAAAACAAAACTCATTGCTGTGCTGGCTCTGGTCTGCGTCGCTAACGCGCAGGCTGCGACACAAGATGTCACGTTGTATGAAGCTACGGCGCAAGGAATCGGCACGGAGATTGGGAAAGTTACCCTCAGTGAAACACCGTATGGCGTCCAATTCACTCCAGCGTTGACCGGCTTGAAACCGGGCATTCATGGTTTCCATGTGCATGCGAAAGGAAGTTGCGAGACAAGTCAATCAGAGGGCAAAACGGTAGCTGCCGGTGCGGCTGGAGGACATTTTGACCCTCAAAATAGCGGCAAGCATCTTGGGCCGTATGGTGATGGTCATCTTGGCGACCTGCCTGCACTGTTTGTCACAGAAGATGGTAAGTCAGATTATCCTGTCGTTGCGCCACGCATTAAATCCCTCGATGAGATCAAAGGTAAAGCTCTGATGGTTCATGTCGGCGGTGATAACCATGCCGACCATCCTCAACCGCTTGGCGGCGGTGGGGCACGTTTTGCCTGTGGTGTAATCTAACTTCATGGGCGGCACTCACCTGTCGCCCAATTTCCTTATTGTGAAAAACACTGACCCAATTTCTTGCTACTCTCGGCGGATTTTCCATCCTATGATGTTGATTCCGGAATAAAAGGCTCAGGGGCAGGAATGAAAACGCGTGCAGTAATGTTGTTATGTTTATTGTTGGCGGGATGTGATCAACCGAATGACACGCAACTGCGCCTCGATGCCAGCCGGCAATTGCAACGCACCATTGATACTAATCCGCTGCGCAACGTCTGTGAGAACATTGCGCGTGGGCGTGAATGGCTCACCCAACGCACCATTGAACAGTTAGAAGCCAAAGGCTGCCAAAATGTGTTACGCAGCGCCACGGAAACCAACTTCACTCATAGCGAAACTTATCGCCACGCGATGACGGTAGTGTGCGGTGGTATTCAGGGCAAAAGCTTCACTGGCACTACCTTGAATCGACGCTTTATCTACTCTTCTGAAGAGAAGGCGTTGGTGATTGAACCGATGTCCGATCAGGATAAAACCCGTTTTGAAGGTCAGAAAACCCTGCAGCAATTGCAGGATGATTTTAATCGCCAAAACACCCAATACTGCCAGTAATCAATCCGGTACTGCTTGTGCTAATTGTGCCAAAGAGCAGCGCAAGCGCCACAAAATCCCAGCCAGCGTATTCGCTTCACTTTCTGGCTGTTGCTGCAATTGATCAATGGTATTCTCAAGCTCGCTTAACGTGGCTTGCAAGGCGCTGTGATGCACGCCGCGCAAACTCATAATTCGCTGTAAATCGCGTAGGCTAGAGTCGCGTATCTGCGCCAGCGTCGCGGACGCGGGCTGCCACTCACGCAGTTGCCAGACAATGTGCGAACAGTTCAGCAGCACCACGCCCCAGCGCAACAGCCAAACGCGCGCTTGCTCGTCGCGGCTATTACTCAGTTGACTAATGTGATGGTAAATCTGCGATTCAAAGTGGCTTTCGCTAAGTCGCGGATGGCGGCGCAACTGATCGAGAAATGCATGGCGCAGGGCACGAATATGGCGACGGCTGCGGCGCGCATCGGAACTGGGGCGCAACACCTGGAACGCCAGCCAGGCCAGAAGAACACCGCACACTTTCGCCAGGTTGTCATTGATAAAGCTGGCGAAATCCCAGTCAGGCGGATTGGTGACGGCGATAAACGATCCCATAAAGACAATGAATTGTCCCCACATGCCCGCACGTTTTTTCTGCTGCAATTTGAACAACTGCAAGGTAAGTAGCAAAGGGAACAGCACCAGCAAGAATTGCCACAGCGCGCTTATTTGCACCATCAAACCGAACTGCAACACAAAGCTAAACACCGACAACCACAACAAAGTTTTCAGTAACAACGACACGCTGCCGCTTGGCGAGGGCGCGGAAGAGTAAAGCACGCAAGCGATAGCGGTTAAGGTTAGCGCGGCGGCGCCGGAATCCCATTGCGTGGTGATCCAAAAGGCACAGCCGAGGATGATCACACTAAAGGTGCGCAGCGCGCTCCAGCCTGCTTCAGCGCTATCGCTTTCTCTTGCCAGTGAAGGCGCATACGGCGGTTGAAAACGGGTATCTGCATCTGCGCGTTCAATCAGGCGAATCCAGCGATTAACGTTGAGATACACCCAGCAGAAATAGCGCAAGCGTTGCACAAAGGCGCGTTGGCGATAATCACCGGTTGCCGAGGGCGTGATACCGCGCAGGATCAGCGCCAGGCGATATTTGTCGCACTGTGGCGCGGCCAATTCGTGCAGTAATTGCGTGATGGCGTCATACAATTGCGGTGGTGCATCGGGCCAGTTCAGTAACATTCGACGCAGGCTGGACAGCACGCTGGTCAGTCGCAGTTGCTGATGTAGCACATAGTTCAACACGTTGTTTTGGCGACGAAAGCGATAATGGCTCCAGAACGCCTGAATGCGCAGCAGGTTCATGGTGAGAATTTGGCTAATCACGTTTTCATGCGCAGTACGCACATTGTCGGTGCTGCTTTGTTGCAGCAGCAACACCGCATGATCGAGCAAACGTGCATGCATCTGGCGCAGCGAACCCATCAGCGCATTGCCGTCTGAAGTGCTGGGCAGAATCATCATCATCAAACCGGCGCAAAGAATGCCGGATATCACTTCGCAAACGCGCGCTTGGGCGATGTCCCATAGTTGCGTGACATCAGTAATATTGACGCTGCTGAAAGCGATGATGGCGGCGGTATAACCCGCCAACGAAAAGGCGTAGGCGACATTGTTTTGGTAGTGATTGGCGATCCAGGTACAGAACGCCAACCATCCCGCCATAAAGAAAGCAAACAGCCAGGGTTCATTTAAGGTGTGACCGGCAATCAGCAACGCCGCGCTGGCCCCCAACAAACTGCCGACAATGCGTCCAAGACTTTTACTGATCGCACCGCCAACGGTGGGAAAACTCACCACGGCGGCGGACGTCATTGCCCAATAAGGTTGGTCGAGTTGCAGCGCATAGGCGATGGTTAACGCCAGACACATGGCAATCGCATTGCGTAATGCGTAGCGCCAATCGCCGCCGGTTGCTTTTATCCACGGCAGATTTTGCCAGGCCAGCCACTGAAAATTCATCATGGCGTTAGTGCGCGATAGAAATAGTGCACGTGGTGCCTGCGACTAATGGCGTGCCATCGGGCAGCGCATCGATGTGAATACGTACCGGTACGCGCTGTGCAAGGCGCACCCACGGCACATTCGGTTTGATATCCGGCACTAATCCGCCATCGGTGGCGACACTTTGGTCGTAAATCGCCCGGCCAATACTTTCTACTTTTCCCTGCAAGCGCGCGCCGTTGCTGTACAACACAATCTGCGCCTCCGCACCGGGTTGGATGTGACGCAACTTGGTCTCTTCGAAATAGCCCATTACGTAATAAGAGTGACTATCGACTAAGGCGAACAATGGCGTGCCAGCTGTAGCATAGTTGCCGGTGCGCAGCGTAAGATTGCTGATCCAGCCATCGGTTGGGGCAGTCACTGTGGTTTGATCGAGGTTCCAACGTGCTTGATCAAGGCTGGCCTGTGCGGCTTTGGCGGTGGCCGCGGCAGCATTAGCGCTTAAACGCGCAGCATCCATATCTTCTGCGGAAATCACATTGCGCGGCAAGCTGGCGCGGCGATTGGCTTCATGCTGCGCTTTCGCCAGATCGGCCTGCGCTTTAGCTAATTGCGCTTCGGCATTGGCCTCGGCGATTTGCCACGGCACCGGATCGAGCTTGAGCAGCGTGTCGCCTTTATGCACGAACTGATTGTCGCGCACCTTGAGTTCGATAATGCGGCCCGATACTTCTGGCGTGATGTCCACCAGCTCCGCGCGCACTTTGCCGTCGCGCGTCCAGGGCGACTGCATGTAGTAATTCCACATCCACCATCCCGCCAGCAGGGCCAGCGCAAAAATCACTACGGTCGAAAAGTATTTAAAAGGGTTGAATTTCATAGTGATTTATCCGAGGCTCAGTAACCACAATGCGCCAGCGACGCAAAGTACAAACAGGGAAAGGTCCATTAATGTGGGATGCCAGACATCGCCGGAGTACATCCAGCCGCGTAATAGCGGATGGATCAGTAACCAGAAGAAGAAGCCGAGCAGTACCGCTTTGAACAGCGGTGGGAAAAACAGCGAGGCACCGAAGACCAAATCGCTAAGCGGTGCGGTAGTGGAAAAAGTGGTGTGGAACACGTGTCATCATCCTTTTTGACCGGGAATCATCTAAATAGAGTTAGACGGCAAGCGCATCGCCTGGCTTTGGAATTGTAATTTACCAGGTAAACTCGCAGAATAGTGTAAAATCTGGCTTAATAGCTAGCAAGCTAATTATAAGGAGATGCAATGGATACGCCCTTGGGAACCGATCTGTCTCGCTTAGTGCGCATTTGGCGCGCGTTAATCGATCAGCGTTTAAAACCGCTTGAACTGACACAAACACACTGGGTGACGTTACATAACATTCATCAACTCCCGCCTGAACAGTCGCAAATTCAGCTGGCAAAGGCGATTGGCATTGAACAACCTTCGCTGGTACGCACGCTGGATCAGCTGGAAGAGAAGGGATTGATCACCCGCGCCACCTGCGCCAACGATCGCCGTGCAAAGCGCATCAAGCTGACGAAGCAGGCCGAACCGATCATCGAGCAGGTTGAAAATGTGATTGATGCAACGCGCGATGACATTCTCTCCGGCATCAGTCTGGAAGAGATCAACCAGATGGTCACGCTGATTGCGCGATTAGAAAAAAATATTCTCGAGTTTCACAATCGCGAGAAATAAAAAAACCGACGCCCAGCGTCGGTTTTTTCTTATCTATGCGCTTAGCGTGGAGAAACGGTTACCTGGCTGCCGTTTGACGCCATCACCACACGTTGTCCCACGGAGTAGCGGCTGGCGGCTTGCTTCTGCACCACCATGATGGTGTTGCCATCGTCTTTACGGATTTCCAGCTCAACGCCGTCAGACTTATTGACTGCGCCCTGAACGCCTTGACCCGCTACGCCGCCGAGCACTGCGCCACCGGCAGTTGCCAGGCTACGTCCGGTACCGCCGCCAATGGTGTTACCGAGGAAACCACCCAGCACTGCACCACCAATCGCGCCAATCACGTTATTTTCATCACCACCCTGGATTTTAACCGGACGAACCGATACCAGCGTGCCGTAAGAAACACTTTGTACTTGTTTAGCTTCGTTGGCGCTGTAAACGTCACCGGAAAGGGTGTCGGTATTGGCACAGCCTGCCAGAGTTAAGCCGGTCAACGCCACGGCTACAAAACGCTTAATCATCAGAACGCTCCTTAATGCAAAAAAACGCCATGTTTTCATCCTCTACTGCACAGAGTATAAGACAGAAAACTGGCAATTGACTCTAAGTCCGTATAAAACGCGGCTGAGGCGAAGCATAGACCATCACCCCTCAACAAAAATTCAATTACGCAACGAAAATATTTTCGTGCTGGAATGGACTGCGCAGCGACGCTGAAAAGCGGAATTTTATCATAGAATTAGCCCCGGTAATTTGCCAGGCTTATGCCAGATGATGTTAAGGGAGTGAATCGCGATGAAATCAGGACGCTATATTGGCGTGATGTCGGGCACCAGCCTTGATGGTGTAGACGTAGTGCTGGCGGCGATTGATGGGCAAATGGTGGCGCAGCAGGCCAGTTATTGCCATCCCATTCCGCAGGAACTGCGCCAACAGGTATTGGCGATCTGTCAGGGGCAAACCTTGACGCTGTCGCAGCTTGGGCAACTGGATACCCGTCTCGGCAAACTGTTTGCCGAAGCGGTATTGGCGTTGATGCATCAGCAATCGTTGGAGGCCAGCGATATTGTGGCGATTGGTTGCCATGGACAAACCGTGTGGCACGAACCGCAAAGTGATGCGCCGAACACGCTGCAAATCGGCGATAACAACCAAATTGCCGCCGCTACTGGCGTCACGGTGATTGGCGATTTCCGCCGCCGTGATATGGCATTGGGTGGGCAGGGCGCACCGCTGGTGCCAGCTTTCCATCAGGCGCTATTAATGGACAGCGTTGAGCGCCGCATGGTGCTGAATATTGGCGGCATCGCTAATTTGTCATTATTGATTCCTGGCCAACCGGTGCGCGGATTTGATACCGGCCCTGGCAACATGCTGATCGATAGCTGGATTTGGCGCCATAAAGCCTTGCCGTACGACAAAGATGCCGCATGGGCGCGCAGCGGTCAGGTGGTTCCGGCGTTGCTGGAGCTCATGTTGAGCGATCCGTGGTTTGCCTTGCCGCCACCGAAAAGTACCGGACGCGAATATTTCAATCTCAGTTGGATTGAGCAACAGTTGCAGCGTTTTCCGGCGCTGGCCCCGCAAGATGTGCAGGCCACGCTGTGTGAGTTAACCGCGTTGACCATTGCGCAGCAGGTCCAGCTGAACGACGGTTGTGATCGCTTACTGGTTTGTGGCGGTGGCAGTCGTAATCCGCTACTGATGGCGCGTCTGGCGGCACATTTGGCCGGCACCGAAGTCACCACCACCGATGAGGCCGGTATCAGCGGTGATGATATGGAAGCATTAGCCTTTGCCTGGCTGGCGTTCCGCACACTGAACGGTTTGCCGGGCAATTTGCCGGCGGTCACCGGCGCTACAGAAATGAGTGTATTGGGTGCGATTTATCCCGCCAATGCGCGACTTACGCATTAAGAGGTGAATATGAAGAAGATGATCATTTTGCTTGGTAGCGTCGCAGTGTTGAGCGGCTGCGGTATGTTGCATAAAGCAACGCCAACGCCACAACAGCTGCGCTATCAATGCGGCACCTTGCCGTTAACCGTCACGCAGGACAATGCCAAACAGCAAGTGAGCTTCATTCTGGATGGCAAACCGCTGACGTTGACGCAAACGGTCGCGGCATCCGGTGCCCGTTACAGCGATGGTACTTACGTTTTCTGGTCAAAAGGTAACAGTGCCTTTGTTGAACGTAACGAGAAAATCGTGATAAATGACTGTGAATTGCAAAACGCGGATGCTTCCGCGCAGTAAACGGTGAGAAAGAGAAACAACATGAGCGACAGTGACAGCTTGCAAAATATTGCCCATCTGCGTCGTGAATACACCCGCGGCGGGCTGCGACGTAAAGATTTGCCGGATAATCCTTTAGCGCTGTTTGAGCAGTGGCTACAGCAGGCGTGTGCGGCACAATTGCCCGATCCTACCGCCATGACGGTCGCGACGGTAGACAGCAACGGACAACCTTATCAGCGCATCGTGCTGCTTAAGCACTACGACGAGCAAGGCATGGTGTTTTACACCAACCTTGGCAGCCGTAAAGCGCTTCAGTTGGCCGATAATCCGCGTATTTCGCTGCATTTTCCATGGCACTTCCTTGAGCGCCAGGTGATGTTGCTGGGTGAAGTGGAAAAACTCTCGCCGCTGGAAGTGTTGAAATACTTCAGCAGCCGTCCGCGAGACAGCCAAATTGGCGCGTGGGTGTCGAAGCAATCGAGCCGTATCTCAGCGCGCGGCGTGCTGGAAGGCAAGTTCCTAGAACTTAAACAGAAATTCCAGCAAGGCGAAGTGCCGCTGCCGAGTTTTTGGGGCGGTTATCGCGTTAAATTCCATACTGTCGAGTTCTGGCAAGGCGGCGAACATCGCTTACACGATCGCTTCCTCTACCAGCGCACGGATAATGGCTGGACGATTGACCGTTTAGCCCCGTAAAACTGCGTTTTATCCCCTTTCAACGCTGGCGCAGTTGGCGTCAGCGCTTTATGCTATAGCCCTCTTTTTTTTCGTCTCCGCACGTCAGCGGAAAGCTGTGTACCAGCCTAGGTGCAGTCTGATCAATTTGGAGTCAGTGATGACCAGCAGTAACCTGATACAACAATTGCAAGAAAGGGGCTTAGTCGCCCAGGTAACGGATGAAGAAGCGTTAGCAGAGCGACTGGCGCAAGGGCCAATTGCACTCTATTGCGGCTTCGATCCGACCGCTGATAGCTTGCATTTGGGCCATCTGGTGCCGCTGCTCTGCCTGAAACGTTTTCAGGATGCCGGACACAAGCCGGTCGCGCTGGTGGGTGGTGCCACCGGTCTGATTGGCGATCCCAGCTTTAAAGCAGCAGAACGTAAACTTAACACCACGGAAACGGTCGGTGAGTGGGTCGAGAAGATTCGTGGCCAGGTCGCTCCTTTCCTCAGCTTCGATTGCGGTGCTAACAGCGCCATCGCTGCGAACAACTACGACTGGTTTGGCGGCATGAACGTGCTGACTTTCCTGCGCGATATCGGCAAGCACTTCTCGGTAAATCAGATGATCAACCGTGAAGCGGTGAAGCAACGTCTGAATCGTGAAGATCAGGGTATCTCGTACACCGAGTTCTCCTACAACCTGCTGCAAGGCTACGACTTTGCCGAGCTGAATAAGCGTCACGATGTGGTGCTGCAAATCGGTGGTTCCGATCAGTGGGGCAACATCACTTCGGGTATCGATCTGACACGTCGTCTGCATCAGCAGCAAGCGTGGGGCTTAACCGTTCCATTGATCACCAAATCGGACGGCACCAAATTCGGCAAAACCGAAGGTGGCGCGGTATGGCTGGATGCGAAGAAAACCAGCCCGTACAAGTTCTATCAATTCTGGATCAACACGGCGGATGCCGATGTCTATCGCTTCCTGAAGTTCTTCACCTTTATGAGCATTGAAGAGATCAATGCGCTGGAAGAAGAAGACAAAAACTGCGGCAAAGCGCCACGTGCACAGTATGTGTTGGCGGAACAGGTTACACGTTTAGTGCACGGCGATGCAGGTTTAACTGCCGCCAAGCGCATCACCGACAGCCTGTTCTCAGGCAGCCTGAGCGAGATGACCGAAGCAGACTTCGAGCAACTGGCTCAGGACGGTATGCCGGTGATCAATCTGAACGCCGAAGACGATCTGCAACAAGCGCTGGTGGCAGCTGAACTGGTGCCATCACGCGGTCAGGCACGCACTATGATCGGTTCTAACGCCGTATCGCTGAATGGCGAAAAACAGTCTGATGCGGAATACCGTTTTAGCGATAGCGATAAATTGTTCGGACGCTTCACCTTGTTGCGTCGTGGTAAAAAACATTACTGCCTGATTAACTGGCAGTAAGCGTTCAGGGCCGGTTTCCGGCCCTTTTTTATGGCAAGGCAGTTCAGGGCAATCAGTACAGGTTAACAATGAAAAATATTCTCGCGATTCAATCTCACGTTGTTTACGGACATGCCGGTAACAGCGCCGCCGAATTTCCGATGCGTCGTATGGGCGCAAACGTTTGGCCGCTGAATACCGTGCAATTTTCCAACCATACGCAGTACGGTCACTGGACCGGCACCGTGATGCCTGCCACGCATTTGACCGATATCGTGAAAGGTATCGCGGCCGTTGATCGTTTGAAGACCTGCGATGCGGTGTTGAGTGGCTATTTGGGTTCGGCAGAACAGGGCGAACAGATTCTAGAAATCGTGCGTCTGGTAAAAGAAGCCAACCCGAATGCATGGTTCTTCTGCGATCCGGTGATGGGCCATCCGGAGAAAGGCTGCATCGTGGCGCCGGGCGTGGCGGAGTTCCATTGCAAAATGGCGTTACCGGCCAGCGATATCATCGCGCCGAATTTGCTGGAGCTGGAAATGCTCAGCGGCCATGAGGTTGCCAACATTGAGCAAGCGGTGGTTGCCGCGCGCGATCTGATTGCCAAAGGGCCAAAAGTGGTGCTGGTGAAACATCTGGCGCGTGCCGGACGTCGCAGCGATCGTTTCGAGATGCTGCTGGTGACCGCTGATGAGTGCTGGCATATCAGCCGTCCGCTGGTGGACTTTGGGGTGCGTCAACCGGTCGGCGTGGGTGATTTAACTAGCGGTCTGCTGTTGGTTGATTTACTGCACGGTAAATCATTGCAAGATGCGCTGGAGCACATCACCGCCGCGGTATATGAAGTGATGCTGAAAACCCATGAAATGGGCGAGTACGAATTGCAGCTGGTAGCAGCGCAGGATGCGATTGCTAAGCCGACGCAGCACTTTGCTGCCGAGAAGCTTTAAATCGTCAGGTAAGGTGCGCAAGAGTGCGCACCTCATGAAAACGCGCCAATTCATTGTAGGGTCGCCATTTATGGTGACCGAAAGAAGTTTTACTGACAGGCATTACGCCATTGATGCCGACCCTACGCTACGCTGAATTACACCAAACCTTCCGCTTTCAACGCCGCTTGCACCGCCGGACGTTCCGCCACGCGAGCAAACCAGGCTTCCAGCGCATCCAAACCTGTTAGATCCAGCTTGATGGCTTTCGCCCAACGCGTCACCACAAACAGATACGCATCCGCCACGGTAAAGCGCAGCCCCAGCAACCACTGTTTGTCCTGCAAGGCGTCATTGACGATTTGGTACTTTTTCTGCAACAACGCGCGCGCGGTGGTTTTATACTCTTCCGGCGTATCCTGACGGAACAGCGGGCTAAAGCCTTTATGTAATTCGCTGCTGACAAAGCTCAACCATTCGATGGTGTGATAGCGCGTCAAACTTCCGGTTGGTGCCAGCAGATTGCGGTCAGGCTTAAGATCCGCCAGATATTGCACAATCGCTACGCCTTCAGTCAGTAGGCTGCCATCATCAAACTGCAATGCAGGCACTTGTCCTTTCGGGTTGATCTGCCAGTAATCTTCCCCTTGCTCAGTCAATTTTTTCTGCAAATCGACATTCACCTGGGTAAAGTCCAACCCACATTCAAGCGCGACAATATGCGGTGACAGCGAGCAGGCACCGGGCTTGCAATAGAGTTTCATCATAGCTTCTCCTTAAGTGTTGTAGCGATCGAAGCAGCATAAGTCTGCCCGTTATTTTTGCCAGTGACCGCGATCAGTTTTGCGGTAACCGTTCAGAATTTATTCAGTAAAGCAGGGCAGTAACGGCAGCTTTTCGAGAGCGAAGTCCCAAAACTGTCTGACCTTTGGCGTCATATTCTTCACCCGTTGGGTCACCAACTGTACCGGCAAAGCCGCGGGTTCCCATTCCGGCAGCAAACGCACTAATTTGCCCTCCTGAATATCGTTGAGCACTTGATACGACAACAAACGCCCAATGCCGTGTGCATCGCGTAATGCCTCAAGCTGTCCTTCAACATCATTAACGCGCAAGCGTGGGGTGATACGCACGCGTAAGTCTTGGGCAAAGCGCCACTCGCGGGTGTGGCGCAGACTGGCGACTAAAGCGTGCTGGGCGAGTTCTGTGGGATGCGTCGGCGATCCCGCGCGCTGCAAATACGCTGGGCTGGCAACCAGGGTTGATCGCACGTTACCGACATGCCGCGCCACCATCGACGAATCCTGCAACTCGCCAATCCGCAGCGCAATGTCTAGCCCGTTTTCAATCAAATCCTGATAGCTGTCGCTCAGCACCACTTCAATTTGTATTTCAGCATGCTGTTGCAGGAAGGCGTTGACCAACGGCATCACGTGGCGTCGGCCAAACAATACCGGCGCGGTAATACGCAGCAGGCCATACAGGCCGCTGTGGTGCGCGCTATCGATAGCGCGTTGATAATCGTGTAATACGCGCTGCGCATGCTCAAAGAGCTGCCAGCCCGCTTCGGTGGGGGCTAATTGACGCGTGGTGCGTTCAATCAAGGTGGTGGCGAGACGGCTTTCCAGCGTGTTGAGCGTGCGGGTGATCACTGGCGGTGAACGCTGTAATACCCGCGCCGCGCCAGCCAAACTGCCTTGCTGAATCACTGCGACGAACACTTGCAGCTCATCGAACCTGTCCATGCGAGTTCCCGCTTGATTAACCGTGAGCGGCTATCATGAAGTTAACTAAGGCAAAAGCGAAGAGTGGACAGCAGAAAAGGTTAAAGCAAATGTAAAAGCGGGCAGAAAAAAGCCGGGACTCGCCCGGCTTATTTTGATTACTGATTAGCGCTGGCGCGTTTCAGTTCAGGTTGCACATCATCCTGCGTCATGCGGTTCAGCAATGGCGCGGTGATCAACATCAGAATCGCAATCACACCGGTAGCAATACCGATCTGCTGGAACACCTGGCTGTAAACTGCCAGTGAAGCGTGTGGATCGGTAACGTTGTCTGGCACCGCCATCAGATTCGCCACTTTACCGGCGATCATCGCTGCGCCAGCCGTGGTCAGGAACCATGAACCCATGATGAAGCCCATCAGACGCTGAGGCACCAACTGCGCCACCATCGCCAGGCCGAGGCCAGAAATCATCAACTCACCGATACTTTGCAGTGCATAGCTGATGATCAGCCAGTTAACGGAAACGATACCCGCGTCATTAGCGAACTTCGCACCGAACGGCAGCACCAGGAACGCCGCTGAACACAGCACCATACCGATGGCAAATTTGTGCGGCATCGGCAGCTTGTCGCCTAATTTGTTGTACACCGCCGCCAACAGCGGGCTGGCCAGCATAATCCAGAATGGGTTCAATGCCTGGAACTGCTCTGGCTCAAAGGTGATACCCAGAATCGCATGCTCAACGTTGCGGATGGCAAAGAAGTTGAGTGAAGTTGGCATCTGCATATACAGCACGAAGAACACAATCGCTTCGACCATCAGCAAGAAAGCCACGATCATTTTACGACGTGCCGCGCCTTTCAACGCGAATGCTTCTTTAGCGAAGATCAGCACGATGCCGGCGGCAATCACGCCCAAGGTAATACGTGCAATGCTCTGGTGATGCAGCAACCAAGCCGCCAATGCTACCAGTACCACCACGCCAACCAGCGTCATCAGCAATTTGCCGACTTGCAGCGGAGCGAAGTCAGGTTTGGAACCGTAGTTTTTCACCAAACGTTGGCAGAACAGGAAGTTCAGCAGGGTGATCACCAAACCAACCACTGACAGCGAGAACGCCGCGCCCCAGCCATATTTCGCGGCCAGCCACGGTGTCAGCATCATTGAGAACAGTGAACCGATGTTGATCGACATGTAGAACATGGTGAATGCACCGTCGAGGCGCGAATCATCTTTCTCATAGCAAGTCGACAGTAAGGAAGACGGGTTAGCTTTGAACAAGCCGCTACCGACGGCGATGGTCGCCATGCCGATATACACCATCGAAACATCATGGCCTGAGAAGGCAATCAACGCATAGCCCAGTGCCAGCACGATCACGCCGAGCACGATGACGCGCTTGGTGCCCAGCACTTTATCGCCGAGCCAGCCGCCGATCGCCACCAAACCGTAAACCAGGGCGCTGAATGAGGTGAACAGGGTGATGGAATCCGCTTCGGACATCCCCAGTTGTTTCACCAGATAAACCGCCATGATGGCTTGCAGGCCATAGAAACCGAAACGTTCCCATAACTCGATGGAGAAGATCAGATAGAACGCTTTTGGTTGCTTAAAAGCGTTGAGGCTTGGCGCCCCGTCAGTGTGTTTGTTTGCAGTTGACACGTGTACCTCAGTTTATACATAGCCTGTTTTGTGACAGGAATTAAGTCTGCGTCGGGCTGGGTAATCCCGCGCAACATTGTTATTAGAAAGGAAAAACGGCGACTAATTTGGCTGAATTAGCGCATCAGGGCAAGAATTTTCTGCACGCTGAAATACTTGCAGTAGGTAGGGTTAATGCCGTCATACGAAGTTGTTAATCAGTGTTAAATGTTGCTGAGTGGCATTATATCAGGATAAAGATGTCAATTGGAGATCTGGAAGGTGCTTTTCCTGATATAAACTGCGAAATGGTTATTTAGCAGCATATAACACCATTGAACAGCAATTAAGCAGAAAATAGGCTGTCACATGTCCACTTATTAAGCATATTAGCTTGATTGCTGAGCACAATAAGCAGTTAAAAGCTTCCAGAACGCTAATTTGTTGATCTTGCGCACATAACTACGAATTAATTAAAACCGTAAAAGAAGTAATCGATTGCGTGGCTGACAAGTGGCGAAGATTAGCGCGATAAACCGTAAGTTTAGCCAGATAAAAGTGCGGATTTTGTCAGAATTAGTCGCGTTTAAAACAGCAAAAATAGGTCATTCAGCGCTTTAGACAGCCAGACTACTTTGCTGTAACCTCCTTTTTTCCCTGAAAGGACGTAATCATGACGCAGTCGATTCGTGTCGCCCTGATAGGCGATTATCGTGCCAATGCCGTTGCGCATCAGGCCATTCCTCCCGCCGTGCAACTTGCCGCTAAAACCTTATCCCTTACCGTCAATGCCGATTGGATCGCGACACCCGAACTCGATCAGCTCAATCTCGCCGATTATGATGCGATTTGGCTGGTGCCGGGCAGCCCGTACCTTAATGATGAGGGCGTATTCGCCGCGATTCGTTGGGCGCGCGAAAGCGGTAAACCGTTTTTAGGTTCGTGCGGTGGCTTCCAATACGCGATTGTTGAGTACGCACGCAACGTGCTGGGTTGGGAAGATGCGGGACATGCCGAAACCGATAGCGGTGGGCGCTGGGTCATCGCGCCCCTGGCCTGCTCGTTGGTTGAACAGCGGGGCACGGTGACCTTCCAGCCGCATTCGCGCATTGCGCAAGCTTACGGTGCACTGGAGAGTGATGAAGGCTATCACTGCAATTTTGGTGTTAACCCGGAATTCAGCACGGCGCTGGCCACGCAGAATTTGCAGATCACCTCATGGGATCTGGAGGGTGATGTGCGCGGCATTGAATTGAGCGATCATCCGTTTTTTGTCGCTACATTGTTCCAGTCTGAACGCGCCGCATTGCAAAACCGCTTATCACCGCTGGTGGTGGCGTGGTTGCAGGCCGCTATTGCGTAAATGGGGCGTGTGGTTTGGTGCGCAAAAATGCGCACCCTACATCAGATCTGCAAGGTTTCGTAGGGTCGCCATTTATGGTGACCTGGTTTTCAATCCCATTCGCTAAGTTTTAACAACGGCTTATGCGCGCGCCCCGATTGCTGATAACAGCGAATCGCCTCCTGCCATTGCGCTATAGGAAAAATCTCCACCTCACCACATTCACTGCTGCGCAACAGCGGCCACAGTTCGATAAACAATTGCTGCCAATCCTGATGCGCTAAATTTTCGAGTGAATGTCGCACGTGAAACCAATGCAGCGCTGGACGCACCGCCGTCACCTGCAGCGGTTTGCCGCTCAACACGCCATAGGCAACAAACTGCGCCTCTAACGGCAGCGACTGCCATAGCAGTTGGCCGATTTCGCCGCCCACCGCATCAAACACCAGATCACAGCGTTGCGCGGCGGCAGTAACCGCATCACGCTGCGTCTCCAGCAATGTATCAATGCCCAACGCCTGCAACCTTTTGGCATGCATGGGCGCACGGTGAATCGCCGTCACGGAACCTGCGCCCATCTGTCGAGCCCATTGCGCCAGTAACAGAGCACAGGCAGAGCCGCCGGCGGTGATCAGCACACGTTTGTTCTTCGGCGACCATTGTTTCAGCATCAACCATGCTGCAATGGGATTGATATAGGCGCGCGCCGCCAGCGTACTGCTGATATCTGCCGGAACGGGGATTGCCAGCAGCGGATCGCAATCGATATAACGCTGCCAGGTGCCATCGCTGCGCAGTGGCAACACGCGCTGCCCTAATAAATGAGCAAAAGCGGGCGGCGCAGTAATCACCTTGCCAACGCCTTCATAACCGGCGATCAGCGGTGGCTGAACACGATGGCGATAGGCGCCAGTAATCGGAATCAGATCGGAGGCGTTGATCGGGGCAAACTGCATGGCAACGCGCAGCTTTTCCGGCGCGCAAGGTAATAAAGAGGAAGATTCCAGCGCGAGCACGCTGAGCGGATCGCCAAACTGCCGATAAACGAGCGCAAGGTTGTCGTTTATCGGCAGCGACTCAGAGTTCGGTTTTGGCGTCGAATTCACACAAATCTTCGATCAAGCAAGAACCGCAGCGAGGCTTACGCGCCACGCAGGTATAGCGACCGTGCAGGATTAACCAATGATGACAATCGACTTTGAAAGCGGCCGGCACTACTTTCAGCAATTTCTCTTCGACTTCTTCGACATTCTTGCCCGGCGCAAAGCGGGTACGATTGCTGACGCGGAAAATGTGCGTATCCACCGCGATAGTCGGCCAGCCAAAAGCGGTATTCAGCACCACGTTAGCGGTTTTGCGTCCCACGCCCGGCAAGGCTTCTAGCGCTGCACGATCTTCCGGCACTTCGCCGCCGTGCTGTTCCAGCAGAATGCGGCAAGTCTTGATGACGTTTTCGGTCTTGCTGTTAAACAAGCCGATAGTTTTGATGTACTCCTTCACGCCATCAACGCCCAACGCCAGCACGGACGCGGGCGTGTTGGCGACCGGATAAAGCTTGGCAGTAGCTTTGTTGACGCTGACATCCGTGGCCTGTGCCGACAGCAGCACCGCAATCAGCAATTCAAACGGTGAGTTGAAATTCAGTTCGGTGGTGGGATGCGGATTTTCATCGCGCAGGCGCGTGAGAATTTGCGCGCGTTTCTCTTTATTCACAGCGCTTTCCCGGTTGCACCTTGCGGCTCAGCTTCTGGCGCAGCAGCACGATTCGCCGCGCGCTGTTTCATTTTCTGATCAATCAGATATTTCGCCGCCAGCAGCATGCCGAGACCAATGAACGCGCCCGGCGGCAGCATAGCTAACAACATTGGGGAATCGAAATGCACCACTTCGATACGCAGCGCTTTGGCCCACGGGCCGAGCAGTTGATCCGCACCGTTAAACAGCGTGCCGCTGCCAATCAGTTCGCGAATCGATCCCAAGGTCACCATGGCGCAGGTCGCGCCCATGCCGATGGCAAAACCATCCAGCGCGGAGAGGGGAATGCTGCTCTTGGAGGCCACCGCTTCAGCGCGGCCCACCACGATGCAGTTGGTCACAATCAGCGGGATGAAGATGCCCAGCGACTGGTATAAACCGTAGGCGTACGCGTTGATCAGCATCTGCACGCAACTCACCACCGAAGCGATGATCATCACGTAAATCGGAATACGGATTTCCGACGGCACCCAACGGCGCGAGGCGGAAATGGCGCTGTTGGTGATGGTCAATACCAGCGTGGTGGCCAGGCCTAAACCGAGGGCGTTGGTGGCGGTTGAGGTTACCGCCAGTAGTGGGCACAGGCCGAGCAACTGCACCAGCGCGGAGTTATTTTTCCACAGGCCGCCGACCAGCAGATTCTTCGCTTCACTCATTTGCATCTCCACATTCAGGCAGCGAAGCGAGCTTCGCTGGCAGTGTTTCAATTAGCAGCGCGGTACGTTTGGTGGCATTCACCACCGCACGCGGCGTAATGGTTGCGCCGGTGAATTGATCGAATTCACCGCCGTCTTTTTTCACGGCAAAATTCTTATCATCAGCGCCATGGATCACTTTGCCATTGAAGCTGTTGATCCAGTCAGAAATACGTAATTCGATCTTATCGCCCAGGCCAGGCGTTTCATGGTGTTCTACCACGCGTACACCCAGAACTTTGCCGTGGAAATCGGCACCGACCAACATTTGAATCGCACCAGAATAGCCGTCTGGCGCGGTGGTCTCAAGCGCGGCAGCAACCGGCTGATCGCCTTTGCGCGCCAGATAGAGATGATGTGGTTTGCCGTTGCCCAGCGCGACCGCATCGGTAACCAGATAACACTCTTGCTGGATGTGATTGTCATACAGATCGGTCGGCACCACCTGATCCAGCAGGTTTTTCTGTTGGAGCGCCGTTTGATGTTCAACCGTCGGTTTAGTGACATAGTTCACCACCGCTGTGACGCCGGTGGTGATCACCGCGAAGGCGGCGAGCGTGACGGCATTTTTACGAATAGCGTCAATCATCTTCAATCCTTGCGATGGCCGTAAACGCGCGGCTGGGTGTAGTAATCAATCAGCGGTACACAAATGTTGGCCAGCAACACCGCAAATGCCACGCCATCGGGATAGCCGCCAAAGCTGCGAATCAGCCACACCAGTAAACCAATCAACGCACCATAAATCAGGCGACCACGATTGGTGGTCGAGGCGGTGACCGGATCGGTGGCAATAAAGAACGCACCGAGCATAGTGGCACCGGAGAACAAGTGAATCATCGGGGTATTCAGCGACTCAGGCGAGAACAGCCAGCCGAGCGTGGCGCAGAACGCCAGCGAGACGAGAAAACTCACCGGGATGTGCCAGCGGATAGCATTTTTCGCCAGCAGCAGCATGCCGCCTAGCAAATAGCCGAGGTTAATCCACTGCCAGCCCAATCCCGCTAATACGCCGGTGTAAATCGGTTCCGCCAGCAGCTGATCGGCGCTGTGTCCGGCACGCAGACCGGTTTTGAAGTTATCCAGCGGCGTTGCCTGGCTGATGCCGTCCACGCTGAGTTGCAACTGTTGCATGGTTTCTCCCGCCAACGTGTGATGGGTGAAAATCATGCTGAGGGAATCCATCAGGCCGGGTTTGATCGCCTGCAAACTATCGGGCGGCAGCCAACTGGTCATCTGCACCGGGAAGGAGATCAGCAACACCACGTAGCCGACCATCGCCGGATTAAACGGATTTTGACCTAAACCACCATAAAGCTGCTTGGCAATCACGATGGCGAAAAGGGTGCCCAACACCACTAACCACCACGGTGCTAACGGCGGCAGGCTAATGCCAAGCAGCAGCGCAGTGAGCAGGGCGGAGTTATCGGATAACGTTGGCACCACCGGCGTTTTACGCAGACGCAGGATCAAGCCTTCGGTGGCCCATGCGGTGGCGATGGCCAGCAATACCTGAATCAGAAACCCGACGCCAAAGAAATACCACTGCGCGGCCATGCCGGGCAGCGCGGCCAACACCACCAACAGCATGATATTGCCGGTACTGCGGCGGTTGTGGGTAAAGGGAGAACTTGCGATACGAAAAGCCATTTATTCCTCAGTCTTCGAAGGCTGCTGCTGCGCTTTACGCGCTTTGGCACGGGCGACCGCAGCGGCAATCGCTGCTTTACGTGGGTCGGCGGAGTCAGGAGAGGCAGCGGCCTCCACGTCAGGCGATACTGTTTCAGCCTGCTGCGCCGCGGCAGCGGCTTTTTTGGCTTTAGCACGCGCAATTGCCGCTTCAACCGCGGCTTTACGCGGATCAACATCGGCTTTTGTCGCTTCTGCTTCCGGCTCGGCTGGCACTGCTTCAACCGGTTGCGCAGCGGCGGCTTTTTTGGCTTTAGCGCGCGCAATTGCCGCTTCAACGGCAGCTTTGCGCGGATCAACATCGGCTTTGGTTGCTTCTGTTTCCGGCTCGGCTGGCGCCGCTTCAACCGGCTGCGCAGCAGCGGCTTTTTTGGCTTTAGCGCGCGCAATCGCCGCCTCAACCGCCGCTTTGCGCGGATCGATTTCAGCGGTTGCCGCGTCACTTGCCACTTCTACTGGCGCCGTTGCGGAGGCTTTTTTCGCTTTGGCGCGGGCAATCGCGGCTTCCACCGCCGCTTTACGCGGATCGCCAGATTGGCGGCTTAATGCTTGAGTTTCCGCTTGTTTCTCAGCCTGTTGCGCTAACGCTTGCGCATGGCGTGCTTCACGTTCTGCGGCTTCTTGTTCCGGCGTTTTTTCTTTACGTGCTTTGGCGCGCGCGACGGCAGCATCAAGCTCACCTTGATCGCTGCGCGCAGAGCGCTGTTTCGCTTGTTCATGACGCGCTTCACGCGCCAGTTTTTCGCGTTCTAAACGCGCCTGACGGGCTTCGAAACGCGCTTTGGCTTCGGCGGTGCGTTTCGCTTCCAGATCGATGGCGCGCAGTTCCGCCTTCTCCTGGCGATAATATTGCACCAGCGGAATGTTGCTCGGACAAACATAGGCGCAGGCGCCGCACTCAATGCAGTCATCGATGTTGTGCGCACGGGCTTTGTCGTGATCGCCGCCCTGGCTGTACCAGAACAGCTGCTGCGGCAACAGTTTTGCCGGACAAGCATCTGCGCAGGCGCTGCAACGTATGCAGGATTGCTCTTCCTGATCGCTGCCCATTTCGCTCGCTGACGGCGCTAAAATGCAGTTGGAAATTTTCACCAGCGGCACGTTCAGCGACGGCAGGGTGAAGCCCATTAGCGGGCCGCCCATGATCACCATCTGGCGCGATCCCGGGGTAAATCCAGCGTGTTGCAGCAGATGGCTGATCGGCGTGCCGAGACGTCCCCAAACGTTGCGCGGCCGTGCCAGCGCTGCGCCGGTTAAGGTCACCACACGTTCGGTGATCGGTTCGCCATCGACAATTGCGCGTTTCACCGCCCACGCGGTGCCGACGTTTTGCATCAAAACGCCGATGTCGGTAGAGCGTCCACCGTGCGGCACTTCGAGGCCGGTGAGGATTTGTGTCAGCTGCTTTGCGCCACCAGACGGATATTTGGTTGGGATGACGCGGATTTGCAGCTCACGATCGCCGCCCAGCGCTTGTTTCAGTGCGGCAATCGCTTCGGGTTTATTGTCTTCAACGCCAATCAATACGCGCTCGGCCTGTAATACCCAGGCGAGGATGCGACAGCCTTCTAGGACTTCAGCCGCGCAATCTTGCATCAGGCGATCGTCGGCGGTGATATAGGGTTCACACTCGGCGGCATTAATGATCAATGTCTTAACGCCGCGCAATCCGCCGCGCAGTTTAGTGGCGGTCGGGAAACCCGCACCGCCTAAACCGGCGATTCCGGCATCGTGAATGCGTTTGACCGCATCCTCACGCGTCAACGCGCGGAAATCCGGCTGCGGGTCCAAGGTGGTCCAGCGATCTTCGCCATCGGCGCGCAGGAAAATACACAGTTCCGACAAGCCTGAAGGGTGCGCTGTCATATGCGGCGCGATATCTTCGATGGTGCCTGAGGTCGGCGCGTGCACTGGCAGCATGCGTCCGCCGCCAAAGGTCAGCGGCTGGCCGCGCAGCACTTTATCGCCGGGCGCAACGCAGATCTCACCTTCATGGCCGATGTGCTGTTTTAGCGGAATAATAAAGCGTTCAGGCAGCGGCAACTGGCTCAGCGGCGTGCCGTTGGACTGTGTTTTCATTTCCGGCGGATGAATGCCGCCCTGAAAATCCCACAGTTTCTCTTTGCGAAACAGGTTGAACAAATTAAGCATGGGTTTCTACCGGGATCACCCGTACAGGAATGGTGTCGAGATTCCACTTCCAGTTGGCCGTGGTGGTGGCAACCGGACGCATCTCAATGCAGTCGGTCGGGCAAGGGGCAACGCACAGATCGCAGCCGGTACATACGTCGCTCAGCACGGTGTGCATGGCGCGCGTGGCACCGACAATCGCATCGACCGGGCAAGCCTGAATACATTTGGTGCAACCGATGCAGTTGGCTTCATCGATCCACGCCACGGTGCGTATCGGTTCCAGCACTTCCACGCCGCCATCCAGCGGTTGCGGTTCGACGTTGAGCAGCGCCGCCAGTTTGAGCATGGTTTGCTCGCCGCCGGGCGCACACTTGTTGATGGCTTCGCCGTTATTACCCACAGCATCGGCATACGGACGGCAGCCGGGATAACCGCACTGGCCACATTGACTCTGCGGCAAAATTTCGTCGATCTGCTCAACGATGGGATCTTCTTCTACTTCGAAGCGACGCGAGGCGTAACCGAGCAGGGCGCCAAATATCAGCCCCAATACGGCAATCGCGCCAATGGCAATCCAAATCGCGGTCATTAGAATTTCACCAGCCCGGTGAAGCCCATAAATGCCAACGCCATCAAACCGGCGGTGATCAGTGCGATCGAATTACCTTTGAACGGGGCAGGCACGTTAGCCAACACCAGACGCTCACGCATGCCGGCGAACAGCACCATTACCAGTGAGAAGCCAACAGAGGCACTGAAGCCAAACATCGCCGCTTGCAAAAAGGTGTGATTGAGGTTCACGCTCAGCAACGGCACGCCCAGTACGGCGCAGTTGGTGGTGATCAGCGGCAAGAAAATACCCAGCAGGCGATACAGCGACGGGCTGGTTTTGCGTACTACCATTTCGGTGAACTGCACTACCACCGCGATCACTAAGATGTAGGCGAGGGTGCGCAGATAAACCAGATCAAGCGGCACTAAAATCAGGTGATTCACCAGCCAGGCACAAATCGCCGCCAGCGTGATCACGAAGGTGGTGGCAAGTCCCATGCCAATGGCCGTTTCCAATTTTTTTGACACGCCCATAAAGGGACAGAGGCCGAGGAATTTTACCAACACGAAGTTGTTCACCAGCACAGTGCCAACAAAGAGAAGTAGATAGTCGGTCATTATTTAACCTGGAAAGCCGAAAGGCGTCTATTATCCGGAATTGAGAGCTGCATCTCAACCTTCACGCAGTTTGTGTGGTGGTTGAGAGCACTCAGAATTAAATTGCTGACGAAACTCGCGTCATTATGGCTGGATAAACGTCTGTTTGACGCGCTGCGAGCGCTTTAAATAGGGCACAAACACCGCCGCAGCCAACAACGACAGCAACAAGGTCTGAATCGCTTTGCCATCTGCCACTGGCGTGAAGGCGAAGGTTTTCAATGCCAGCAGGATGGTCATCAGCAACCACAGAATGTAATGGCGCGGTAAGCGACGCGAACGTTTACAGAAAATCCAGCACACCCAAATGCTGTACAGCCACACCACCGACGCGGTTAGCAACGAAATTGACCATTGCGTTAACAGCATGCCGCCATGAGAGAACAGCGTGGCACGCAATTCAGTATCAAACAGTGGGCTTAAATACATCGCCACCACCAACGCGCTGGTCAGCATTGTCATGATCAGCCACGCCAGTGGCAGCAGCAGCCAGCCAGCAATACGCGGCGGGTTCACCTGTTCGGTCATGTTAAGAATCCTGTTTCAAAGCAAGAGGGCGATGCAGAGCGTATCATGTCCAAACGGGGCACGCCCGATATGGACAACGCAGAAGCGCAGATGATGAGAGGGGAAATCAATTAGATCACGTAGCGCCATACGGTTTTTGGCACACGACCCAGGTCGTATAAACGTCCGCCGGAAACCAATTCGGCACGGCGATGGTCGGCAGCGCGATACATATTGATAATCTCATTATCATCAGTCAGCGAATAATTAAGATGGTCGTAGAGTTTTTCCAGACTATCGAGATTATTCACTTTGCGGAATTTCATCAGGTAATCTAACGCAGTCATGATTGCCATTTAAAAAATAGAGTACTCGGAAGTGCCCAAGTATAGGGAGCACGAAGCCAGAGTCCATACACGGCAGTTAAAAAAACGCAAAAATCAGACAACAAGTGCTAATTCGCTCATCAACGGAGATTTTTTCCGCCTTTCATGCATGAAAATGCGCCTTTTTGGTGCGTGCTGAGGCAAATTCAGCCCCGGTTTTATTAGGTATGTGAGAAAACCTCACACGCTTATTACGCATATTGTTCGCCGCTATTTTTATTCATCTAAACGCTATTTATTGATTAACGCAGCGTGAATTTACGTTAATTATTCCCGCCAGGTAGGCAAATTAATGAATACAGCATGAAACCCCAGATCGCATTGTGTGCGAACTATCACAAATCCAATAATTGATTGCCTGCTCAAGCAGTAACCATTCTTTACGCGTCCGCTGTAATCGTTTCCAGTAGCAGTAAGCATAACCGATTCTGTTTATTACATTTATTTAACCTCAATCAACACATTATGCAGGCGATTTGTCCATAACGTGATGGACATGCATGCCTTGCAGGTTCGCGTAACTCCTTTAAATCACTCTGATTTGTGAACTATGTCGCGCTTGTTTCGTGGCTTTTACGCCAGGCTTAATTCGCGTTTTGTACCCCTACAACACACTCCCTTCAGAGGAATGAAATTATGTGGAAACGTTTACTCTTGACCGCCATGGTGAGTTCAGCACTCAGTACTTCGGTGCTGGCGGCTGATATGACGGTGGGCTTCTCACAGGTTGGCTCGGAATCTGGCTGGCGTTCAGCTGAAACCAATGTGGCGAAAAGTGAAGCGCAAAAGCGTGGCATCACCCTGAAAATCGCCGATGGTCAGCAGAAACAAGAGAACCAAATCAAAGCCGTACGCTCCTTCATTGCGCAAGGTGTTGATGCCATCTTCATCGCGCCGGTAGTGCAAACGGGTTGGGAGCCGGTGCTGGAAGAAGCCAAAGACGCCAAGATCCCGGTGTTCCTGCTCGATCGCGCCATCGTGGTGAAAGACAAATCGCTGTATATGGCGGTGGTCACGGCGGATAACGTACTGGAAGGCAAGTTGATTGGTGACTGGCTGGTGAAAACCGTCGCCGACAAGAAATGTAACGTGGTTGAACTGCAAGGTACCGTCGGCGCCAGCGTGGCGATTGACCGTAAGAAAGGCTTTGCCGAAGCCATCGCTGGACACAACAACATCAAAGTAATCCGTTCGCAGTCTGGCGACTTTACCCGCAGCAAAGGTAAAGAGGTGATGGAGAGCTTCATCAAAGCGGAAAACAACGGCAAAAACATCTGCATGGTTTACGCGCATAACGATGACATGGCGATCGGTGCGATTCAGGCGATCAAAGAAGCGGGCCTCAAGCCGGGTAAAGATATCCTGACCGGTTCCATTGACGGCGTGCCGGATATCTACAAAGCGATGCTGGCCGGTGAAGCCAACGCCAACGTGGAATTAACGCCAAACATGGCGGGTCCGGCATTTGACGCGCTGGAGAAATTCAAGAAAGACGGAACGATGCCGCCAAAAATCATCAAAACCGAATCGAAACTGTATCTGCCTGATTCCGCGCAGGCGCAGCTCGATACCAAAAAAGGCATGGGTTACTGATCCCCGCAACCGCCCTTCGGGGCGGTTTTTCATGACGTAAGGCGAGGTAGAACCTGATGAGCACCTCTGATGAAACCGCACTGCTGACCATCAGTGGCGTCAGCAAAGGCTTTCCCGGCGTAAAAGCGCTGGATAACGTCTCGTTCAGCATCCGCAAAGGCGAGATCATGGCGCTGCTGGGCGAAAACGGCGCGGGAAAATCCACCTTAATTAAAGTCCTAACCGGCGTTTACACCCGTGACGCTGGTAGCGTGACGTTGAATGGCAAGGCGATTGCGCCGCATAACACCGCCGATGCGCAGGAAATGGGCATCGGCACGGTGTATCAGGAAGTCAACCTGCTGCCGAATATGTCGGTGGCGGATAACCTGTACATCGGCCGTGAACCGCGACGTTTTGGCATGATCGACCGCAAACGCATGGTACGCGATGCTGATGCGTTAATGCGTAATTATGGCTTCGCACTGGATGTGACGCGTCCATTGGGACATTACTCGGTGGCGATGCAGCAGATCATTGCGATTTGCCGCGCAGTTGATCTCTCGGCGCAGGTACTGATCCTTGATGAACCGACCGCCAGTCTCGATGCCAATGAAGTAGAAATGCTGTTTACCCTGATGGCGCAGCTCAAAGCCAAAGGAATGAGCCTGATTTTTGTCACCCATTTTCTCGACCAGGTTTACCGCATAACCGACCGCATCACCGTACTGCGTAACGGCCAGTTTATCGCCACGCGCGATACCGCCACCTTGCCACAAATTGAACTGATCAAATTGATGTTGGGCCGCGAACTGCTGGAAACGGCATTGAAACGTCAGGGCAGCACGCTGCGCAGTAATCAGCCGGTCGTCTCGTTTGAGGATTACGGCAAGAAAGGCACCATCGAACCGTTCAGCCTGCAAGTGCGTCCCGGCGAAGTGGTGGGGTTGGCCGGATTGTTGGGATCGGGTCGCACCGAAACCGCGGAAGTGCTGTTTGGCATTCGCCGTGCCGATCGCGGTACCGCCACCATCAAAGGCAAAGTGCAGCACATCCGCACGCCCGCTAAAGCCTCGCGTTTGGGCATGGGTTTCTGCCCGGAAGATCGAAAAACCGACGGTATCATCGGCGGCGCATCGGTGCGTGAAAACATCATTCTGGCTTTACAGGCGCAGCGCGGCTGGCTGCGGCCGATTAAACGTCGTGAACAGCAGGTAATTGCCGAACGCTTTATCAAAAGTTTGGGCATTCGCACGCCACACGCTGAGCAACCGGTGGAGCTGCTTTCCGGCGGCAATCAGCAGAAAGTGTTGCTGTCGCGCTGGCTGGTGACCAAACCGCAATTCCTGATCCTCGATGAGCCGACGCGCGGCATTGACGTGGGCGCGCACGCCGAGATCATTCGCTTAATTGAAACCTTGTGCGCCGATGGATTGGCGCTATTGGTTATCTCCTCTGAACTCGAAGAGCTGGTGGGCTATGCCGATCGCGTGTTGATCATGCGCGATCTGAAACAGGTGGCCGAAATCCCGCTGGAGCAACTGTCGGTGGCATCGATTGTGAATGCCATCGCCGATGGAGGAGCACAACATGCTTGAATCCCCTATGACACACGACAAACCCGAACGACGTAAACCGAAGCTGCCGCCCGGCATGCCGCAAATTGTGGCGCTGATTTTGGTGCTGCTGGTCGATAGCCTGGTGGCGAATAACTTTTTTGCCATTCACATCCAGGATGGACGCTTGTTCGGCAGCCCGATTGATATCCTCAATCGCGCCGCACCGGTGGCGCTGTTGGCGATTGGCATGACGCTGGTGATTGCCACCGGCGGCATCGATCTTTCGGTGGGCGCGGTAATGGCGATTGCCGGTGCGACGGCGGCAACCTTGACCGTGGCGGGCCACAGCTTGCCATTCATTATTCTGGTCACGCTGGGAACCGGTTTGGCCTGCGGTTTATGGAATGGCGTGCTGGTGGCGCTGCTGAAAATCCAGCCGTTTGTCGCCACCTTGATTCTGATGGTGGCGGGGCGCGGCGTGGCACAACTGATCACCCAAGGCCAAATCGTCACCTTCAACAGCGACAGCCTGGCGTGGTTTGGTAGCGGTTCGTTGTGGCTGTTGCCGGTGCCGGTGTGGATTACCTTATTGGTGGCGCTGGCGGTATGGCTGCTGACGCGCAAAACTGCGCTAGGGCTGTTTATCGAAGCGGTCGGCATCAACCTGCGTGCGGCGCGTAATGCCGGGGTCAACGGCTGGCTGGTAGTGATGTCGACCTACGCGATCAGCGGAGTATGTGCGGCGGTAGCGGGTTTGATCGTGGCAGCGGATATTCGCGGGGCCGATGCCAACAACGCCGGTTTGTGGTTGGAGCTGGATGCGATTCTGGCGGTGGTGATTGGTGGTGCATCGCTGATGGGCGGACGCTTTAATCTGGTGCTGTCGCTGATTGGCGCGCTGATTATCCAATCGATGAACACCGGTATTCTGTTGTCCGGCTTCCAGCCAGAATTGAATCAGGTAGTCAAAGCGGTGGTGGTGATGTGCGTGCTGTTGCTGCAATCGCCGCGCTTTATCGCCATGTTGAAACGGAGACGTCCGAAATGATTAAGCGTCATTTGCCTTTGATGATCACGCTGCTGGTGTTTATCGCCGGTTATCTGTTTTGCCTGAGCCAGTTTCCCGGCTTTGCTTCCACGCGGGTGATTTGCAACATTCTCACCGACAACGCGTTCCTCGGCATTATTGCCGTCGGCATGACCTTCGTGATTTTGTCCGGCGGCATTGATTTGTCAGTCGGCGCGGTGATCGCCTTTAGCGGCGTGTTTTTGGCGCGCGCGATTGGCGATTACCATCTCGATCCGATTCTGGCTTTTGCTATCGTGCTGGCGATGGGCGCGTTGTTCGGCGCCATGATGGGTTGGCTGATCGACGCGCTGAAAATCCCGGCGTTTATCATTACACTGGCAGGGATGTTTTTCCTGCGCGGCTGTAGCTATCTGGTGTCGGAAAACTCGATTCCTATCGATCACCCGTTGTACACCACGTTGTCGAGCCTGGCATGGAAAATCCCCGGCGGCGGGCGTTTGAGCTTGCTGGCGGTGATTATGCTGGTGGTGGTGATTGGCGGCATTATCCTGGCGCACCGCACGCGTTTTGGTAATCAGGTGTATGCGATTGGCGGCAGTTTGACGTCGGCGCAATTGATGGGCGTTTCGACCCGTGCCACCACCATTAAGATTTATATGTTGTCCACGACATTGGCGACGCTGGCCGGGATTGTGTTCTCGATCTATACCTCGGCGGGTTATGCGCTGGCAGGATTAGGCGTGGAGTTGGATGCGATTGCGTCGGTAGTGATCGGCGGCACGCTGCTGTCGGGCGGCGTCGGCACGGTGTTGGGCACGCTATTCGGCGTGTTGATTCAAGGCTTGATTCAAACCTGGATCAACTTCGACGGCACGCTCAGTTCGTGGTGGACCAAAATCGCCATCGGCATTCTGTTGTTTGCGTTTATCGCGCTGCAACGTTTGCTGACTGTGATGTGGGATCGCCAGCAGAATGCGCCGGTTAAACGGATCGCGTCCTAACACAGGTTACATACCGTACGGTCGCCATTTATGGTGACCACTAATTTTATGCAAAAAGGCCGCGAATCATCGCGGCCTTTCTCATTGCTGAAATTTATTAACGCGCTAAACGGTAATACGCTTCATTCCAGCGCAGCGCA
Source organism: Pantoea sp. CFCC18179 (assembly GCF_059412405.1). NCBI lineage: Bacteria > Pseudomonadati > Pseudomonadota > Gammaproteobacteria > Enterobacterales > Erwiniaceae > Pantoea > Pantoea sp. CFCC18179. The sequence goes on from NZ_JBNBPM010000006.1 coordinate 135,142, forward strand.
TCTTTAAACGCCGGCAATTTGGTCTCTTCATCAATCACCAACACTTCAATACCGTTCAACTCGCCGTACAAATACATATCGTCTAAATCCAACGCCTGGCTGAACACCGTATGGTGCGCGCCACCGGCCAGAATCCATGCTTCTGAAGCGGTGGCCAGCGAAGGCTGAGCGCGCCACAGTGCACGCGCCACCGGCAGTTTAGGCAACGGCTTTGGCTGTTCAATCGCATCCACTACATTTACCAGTAAACGGAAGCGATCGCCCATGTCGATGACGCTGGCATTGACTGCGCGTCCGGCTGGCGTGGAGAAAATCATGCGCGCTGGATCGGCCTTCGCGCCAATGCCAAGGAACTGCACATCAATCAGCGGCTTCTCTTCTTTGGCGATTGAAGGACACACTTCCAGCATGTGTGAACCCAGCACCAAATCGTTGCCCGCTGAGAAGTGGTAGGTATAATCCTCCATAAACGAGGTGCCACCGGGACGCGTTCCCGCCTGCACTTTAAGGATGTGCAGCAGCGCAGCGGTTTTCCAGTCACCTTCACCGGCGAAGCCGTAACCCTGTCCCATCAAGCGTTGTACCGCCAAACCTGGCAATTGCGTCATGCCATGTAGCGTTTGGAAGTTGGTGGTAAACGCTTTGCAGCCTTCGGCGTCGAGGAAGCGCTTCAAACCTAGCTCAATGCGCGCGGCATCCAACACGTTCTGGCGTTTTTCACCGTTCACCGCGGCGACGTCGCTAAAGCGATACTGGCTTTCGTATTCGTCGATCAGTGCGTTGACGTCGCCATCGCTGACGCTGTTCACCACTTCGACTAAATCGCCCACGCCCCAACCATTCACCGCATAGCCAAACTGGATTTGCGCCGCGACTTTATCGCCTTCGGTGACCGCCACTTCGCGCATGTTGTCGCCGAAGCGCGCCACTTTCAGTTGCTGGCTGGCTTGTTTCGCCAACGCGGCATTGATCCAGCGACCGATACGTTGCTGGCTGGTTTTATCCTGCCAGTGACCGGTCACCACGCTGTGCTGCAAACCCATACGCGCGCCGATAAAGCCGAACTCGCGTCCGCCGTGCGCGGTTTGGTTGAGGTTCATAAAGTCCATATCCATGCTGTCCCACGGGATCTCCGCGTTGAATTGGGTATGGAATTGCAGCAACGGTTTATTCAGGATGCTCAAACCGCCAATCCACATCTTGGCGGGTGAGAAGGTGTGCAGCCAGGTAATGATGCCAACGCATTGATTATCATGATTGGCCTCGCGGCACAGCGCTAACGCTTCGTCCGGTGACTTCACCAGTGGCTTCAGTACCAGCGGCACCGGCAACGTGCCGGCCTGATTCAATCCTTCCATCACCTGGCGAGCGTGCTGCTCCACCTGACGCAACGTTTCCGCTCCGTAAAGATGCTGAGTCCCAATAACAAACCACACGTGCTGTTGCATAAACGTCTCCTTTACTTAGCGGATGCGGTGCGCGCGGCATATTGCGGTTCCGCCGCCTGGCACCAGTTTTGATAACGTTGATAAAGTTGCTGATACACCGCCACGCGCTCGGCGTTGGGTTGCAGCGTGACATCGATCGGGCTGGACATGACTTGCTGCGCCGCAGGCACATCGTCATAAACCTTGGCGGCGACCGCAGCAAAAATCGCCGCTCCCAGCGCACAACATTCGTCAGAGGCAACGATATCCAGCGGGCGGTTCATCACATCGCAGCACGCCTGCATGATGGCGGGAGATTTACGTGCGATGCCGCCGAGCGTCAGGATGCTTTGCACCGGAATTTGCTGCTGTTCGAAGCACTCCATAATCGCGCGTGCGCCAAAAGCGGTAGCGGCGATCAAACCGCCAAACAGCGCCGGCGCATCGGTTCCTAGATTGAGATCGGTGATGACGCCTTTTAAGCGCTGATTGGCATGCGGCGTGCGGCGACCGTTAAACCAGTCCAACACCACGGGAAGATGATCAAGTTGCGGATTGGCGGCCCAGGCTTCAGTGAGGTGACGAATCAGATCCTTTTGGAGCTTTTCAAGCTGAGGCTGGAGTTCTGGATGCTGCTGCGCGGCCTGTTGCAGCGGCCAGCTGAGCAAGCGGCTGAACCAGGCATAAATGTCGCCAAACGCCGATTGACCAGCCTCGCAACCAATCGCACCCGGTACCACGCTGCCGTCGACCTGGCCGCAAATACCGGCAATCGCCCGGTCGCCAACGGTTTCGCTGTCGGCGATCAGGATGTCGCAGGTCGAGGTGCCGATCACTTTAACTAGCGTGTAAGGTTGCGCACCGGCACCGACTGCGCCCATATGGCAATCAAAGGCCCCGCCAGACAGGATCACCTGTTCGGAAAGTCCCAGGCGCTGCGCCCAGGCTTTGCTTAAGGTGCCAACCGGCACATCGGCGGTCCAGGTCTCCTCGAACAGCGGAACATCAAGCTGTTCGACTAACAGCGGATCCAGCGCATGCAAGAATTCAGCGGGCGGTAAGCCGTTCCATTCCGGATGCCACAGCGATTTGTGTCCGGCGGCGCAACGTCCTCGCCGCAATTGCGCCGGCGCGGTAGTGCCGCTGAGCAGCGCGGGCACCCAATCACACAGTTCCACCCAAGACACTGCCGCTTCACGCACCGCAGCATCAGCGCGCGAAACGTGCAATATCTTGGCCCAGAACCACTCCGACGAATACACGCCGCCGATGTAGCGGGTGTAATCGTTGAAACGACCACTACGACACAGCTGATTGATCTCTTCGGCTTCTTCAATCGCGGTGTGATCTTTCCACAGCACGAACATTGCATTGGGGTTGCTGGCGAACTCCGGTCGCAGTGCCAGCACATTGCCGTCGCGATCGATCGGTGCTGGCGTGGAGCCGGTGGAGTCCACACCAATGCCCACTACGGCAGCGCGCTGCTGCGGCGTTAAGGCGTTAACTACGCTGACAATCGCTTGCTCCAGCGCATCGATATAGTCCTGCGGATGATGACGAAAGCGGTTGGCGTGCGCGTCGCAAAACTCCCCATTGGCCCAGCGCGCATAATTCACTACTGCTTTTTCCAGCTCTTTACCACTGTGGCATTCGACGGCCAGAGCACGCACCGAGTCACTGCCAAAATCCAGCCCAATTGTTATGGCGCCCGCACTCATCGGGATTCTCCTGTGTGAGTTATCTGATTCCATCCTGGAATGGGGCGGCTAAAGCAGTTAGTCATCGTCGGCTGAGAATATGCACTTTTCTGTCATCGACGTGGATGTGTGATCGGCAGCAAAAGTTAACGACTGGTTAAATTCGCTGAATATATGGACGTTTTTGTCATCGTTTTGGGATGTGATACCGCTCTACATTTTTCTGCGATTTTCCCGCTACAACTAGCCCAGCGTTTGCACAGCCCTTGTACAACCTTTGAGCTAACGCGCTGATTTTGTGAAGTGTCCGATTACGAATTTTGAATGGTAGCGTTTACACCGATTCGTTAATTACAGCTAAAAACACCATTGTGCCGGAGAGCATCATGCATAAATTCACTAAAACGCTGGCGGCGGTAGGTCTTGCTGCGGTTATGTCACAATCCGCTATCGCCGAGACCATGAAACTCGGTTTTCTCGTCAAACAACCGGAAGAACCTTGGTTCCAAACCGAGTGGAAATTCGCCGATAAAGCCGGCAAGGATTTGGGCTTTGAAGTGATCAAAATCGCCGTGCCTGATGGTGAGAAAACCCTTAACGCCATTGATAGTCTCGCCGCCAGCGGTGCCAAAGGCTTCGTCATCTGTACGCCCGATCCCAAACTGGGTTCAGCCATTGTGGCCAAAGCGCGCGGCTACGGCTTGAAAGTGATCGCCGTGGACGATCAATTTGTCACCGCCAAAGGTAAGCCAATGGACACCGTGCCGCTGGTGATGATGGCGGCGACCAAGATCGGTGAACGCCAGGGCCAGGAACTCTACAAAGAGATGCAGAAACGCGGTTGGGATGTGAAAGAAACCGGCGTGATGGCGATCACCGCTAACGAACTCGACACCGCCCGTCGTCGCACCAGCGGTTCGATGGATGCATTAAAGGCCGCAGGCTTCCCGGAGAAGCAAATCTATCAGGTGCCGACCAAATCCAACGATATTCCGGGCGCGTTTGACGCTGGTAACTCGCTGCTGGTGCAACATCCGGAAGTTAAACATTGGCTGATTCTCGGCATGAATGACAACACCGTACTCGGCGGCGTGCGCGCCACTGAAGGGCAAGGCTTTAAAGCGCCAGACGTGATTGGTATCGGCATCAACGGCGTGGATGCGGTGAGTGAACTGTCGAAAGGTTCCGCGACCGGTTTCTACGGTTCGCTGCTGCCAAGCCCGGACGTGCACGGCTATAAGAGCAGCCAGATGCTTTACAACTGGGTGACCAAAGATCAAGAGCCGCCGAAGTTCACCGAGGTGACCGATGTGGTGCTGATTACCCGCGATAACTTCAAAGCCGAGTTGGATAAGAAAGGGCTGAAGTAATCCCAATTATCCCCAGACAATACTAACAGGCAGCCAAAATGATTCGTGCTGTAGCAAGGCGGCCAGTGCACTTATCCCCGGGAGCTTACTTAAGTAAGTGACCGGGGTAAGTTCATGCAGCCAACGCAGCTACAGTGCGAAGTATGAAGGCTTAAAGGAGTCTCCATGAACACTGAACCCGCATTTCTGTCGTTTCATGGCATCAGCAAAACCTTTCCTGGCGTGAAAGCGTTGCAGGACATCTCATTCTCATGCCGCGCAGGCGAAGTGCATGCCTTAATGGGCGAAAACGGCGCCGGTAAATCGACGCTGTTGAAAATCCTCAGCGGCAGTTATCAGCCGAGCGCTGGCGAGATCCGCATTAAAGGCCACGCCAAAAGCTTCAACAATACCGTTGATGCGCTGGATGCCGGCGTGGCGATCATTTACCAGGAACTGCATTTGGTGCCGGAAATGAGCGTGGCGGAGAACATCTATCTCGGCCAACTGCCACACAAACGTGGTCTGGTGAATCGCAAATTGCTGCGCTATGAAGCCGGTTTACAGCTAAAAAATCTCGGCATGGATATCGATCCCGACATGCCGCTGAAGTACCTGTCGCTCGGTCAATGGCAAATGGTGGAGATCGCCAAAGCGCTGGCGCGCAACGCCCGCATCATCGCATTCGATGAGCCCACCAGTTCGCTGTCGGCGCGTGAAATTGAACACCTGTTCCGCGTGATTCGCCAGCTACGTGCGCAAGGTCGCACGGTGCTGTACGTCTCGCATCGAATGGAAGAAATTTTCGCCCTCAGCGATGCGATTACGGTGTTTAAAGATGGTCGCTACGTGCGCACCTTTACTGACATGAAGAACACCCATCACGACGATTTGGTGCAGGCGATGGTCGGCCGCAACCTGGGCGACATCTACGGTTACGCGCCGCGCGAACTCGGCCCGGTGCGCTTGCAGCTCGACAAGGTGGAAGCGAAGGGCGTGCGCATGCCGATTTCGTTGACGGTGCGCGCCGGAGAGATTGTCGGCCTGTTTGGCCTGGTCGGTGCCGGGCGTAGCGAACTGATGAAAGGGCTGTTTGGTGCCACTAAGTTGCGCGCAGGCACCGTGACGCTGGATGGCAAAAAGCTCAATATCCGTCAGCCTATCGATGCCATTCGCGCTGGCATCATGTTGTGCCCGGAAGACCGGAAATCCGAAGGCATCATTCCGGTGCACTCGGTGCGCGACAACATCAATATCAGCGCGCGTCGCCACAATCTCACCGCCGGATGCCTGATTAAACCGGGTTGGGAGGCGAAAAACGCCGACATCCACATTCGTTCACTCAATATCAAAACACCCGGACCGCAGCAGCTGATCATGAACCTTTCCGGTGGCAATCAGCAGAAAGCAATTCTCGGACGCTGGCTGTCGGAAGAGATGCACGTGATTTTGCTGGATGAACCCACGCGCGGCATTGATGTGGGCGCGAAGCACGAAATCTACAACCTGATTTACGCGCTGGCGAAAAAGGGCATCGCGGTGCTGTTCGCCTCCAGCGATCTGCCCGAAGTGATGGGCCTGGCCGATCGCATTTTGGTGATGCGTGAAGGCGAAATCGCTGGCGAGCTGACACATGACACGGCCACAGAGCAGCTGACGCTGAGCCTGGCGATGCCGAAAACTACTCAAGCGGCCGCCGTGGCCTGATGTAAAGGAGAGCAACAATGGCTTCATCTACCACATCCAATACGCCGCCTGTGCAGCGTAACGGGCTGCAATTAGGACGCATTTGGGACAACTTCGGCATGCTGGTGGTGTTCGCGCTGCTGTTTATCGTCTGTGCCATCTTCGTGCCGAACTTTGGTTCGATTATCAATATGAAAGGGCTTGGGCTGGCGATGTCGATGTCCGGCATGGTGGCGTGCGGCATGCTGTTCTGCTTGGCTTCCGGCGATTTCGACTTGTCGGTGGCGTCGGTTATCGCCTGCGCGGGCGTGGTCACCGCGGTGGTGATCAACATGACTGAAAGCCTGTGGATTGGCGTCGCCGCCGGTTTAGTGCTCGGCATGGTAACCGGCTTTATCAATGGCTTTGTTATCGCCCGCCTGAAAATCAACGCGTTAATCACCACGCTCGCCACCATGCAGATTGTGCGCGGACTGGCGTATATCTTCTCCGATGGTAAAGCGGTTGGCATTGAAGATGAGCGCTTCTTCACGCTGGGTTACGCCAACTGGCTCGGCGTGCCGGCGCCGATTTGGCTAACTATCGCCACCATGGTGCTGTTTGGTTTCCTGCTGAACAAAACCACGTTTGGCCGCAACACGCTGGCGATTGGCGGTAACGAAGAAGCCGCGCGGCTGGCCGGTGTGCCAGTGGTACGCACCCGCATCATCATCTTTATTTTGTCCGGTTTGGTCTCAGCGGCAGCGGGGATTATCTTGGCTTCGCGCATGACCAGCGGCCAGCCGATGACATCGTTGGGTTACGAGTTGATCGTGATTTCCGCCTGCGTGTTGGGCGGTGTGTCGCTGAAAGGTGGCATCGGCAAAATTTCGTATGTGGTCGCAGGTGTGTTGATTCTCGGTACGGTTGAGAATGCGATGAATTTATTGAATATCTCGCCATTCTCACAGTATGTGGTGCGCGGTTTGATACTGTTAGCGGCGGTGATTTTTGACCGCTACAAACAGAAAAATAAAGCCGCCTAATTATCTACCGTAAGCGGGTCCGTGCTGGCCCGCTTAACGTATTGCACGCGAAAGTGAGGGCACTATGTACCATCGCGAACCGCCAAATGAGCAGCAGAATCCGTTATTGCCCGGTTATCCGTTTAACGCCTGGCTGGTGGCGGGATTGACGCCAATTAACGCCCATGACGCGCTGGATTTCTTTGTCGATCGCCCGCACGGCATGAAAGGCTACATCCTCAATCTGACCATCAAAGGCCAGGGAAGGGTGTTTGATGGCGAATCAGCGTTTGATTGCGAACCCGGCGATCTGCTGCTGTTTCAACCGAAAACCCCGCATTATTATGGCCGCGCGCCCGATAGCCCATGCTGGTTTCATCGCTGGGTCTATTTCCGTCCGCGTGCTTACTGGACCGATTGGTTGCAGTGGCAGGATGAACGCCAGGGCGTTGGGCGTTTGCGTTTGTCCGAAACCCAGCGCGGCGAGTTTGATCGCCTGTTTGCCAGCATTGAACAAACCCACAATTCCGGTCGCCGCTTTGCCGAAGAGTTGGCGATGAATTTACTTGAGCGCCTGCTGCTGCGCGCGGTAGAGGAAGATCCGCGCAGTCATCAGCAAATTCGCGATCCGCGGGTGATCGAAGCTTGCCAATACATCACCAACCATCTTGCGGGTGAGGTGAAAATTGAAGAGGTGGCGCGCCATGTATGTTTATCGCCATCGCGCTTAGCGCATCTGTTCCGCGAGCAGATGGGCATCAATTTACTGCGCTGGCGCGAGGATCAACGGGTGATTCGCGCCAAACTATTACTGCAAACCACACAAGAACCGATCGCCTCGGTTGGCCGCGAAGTGGGCTATGACGACCAGCTCTATTTCTCACGCGTGTTCCGCAAACGCGTCGGCGTCAGCCCTAGCGACTTCCGCCGCCGCAGCCAGGATGCACAGGATGCTTTAGTCGTGCATGAAAGCTGGCAATCCGCACGGAGTGCTATTTCCTGAGTTTTCAGGTGATTCCGCCTTGTTCTTATAGACTGATTCGTCTTAAATCAGTCTGGTAACGAACAAGAGGAATGAGAATGAGCGATAAATTACGTGTCGGCCTGATTGGCTACGGTTTTGCCAGCAAAACCTTTCATGCACCCTTGATCGCCGGCACGCCGGATGTTGAGCTGGCGGCGATCTCAAGTAGCGATGCCAGCAAAGTGCATGCGGACTGGCCTTCAGTGCAGGTGGTTTCGGATCCACAAGCGCTGCTGGATGACCCGACACTGCAACTGATTGTTATTCCTACCCCGAATGACACCCATTTCCCGCTGGCTAAAGCGGCGTTGAATGCTGGTAAACATGTGGTGGTCGATAAGCCGTTTACCGTGACGTTGTCACAGGCGCGTGAGCTGGATGCGCTGGCGAAAAGCAAAGGTTTGATGCTTTCGGTGTTCCACAACCGTCGTTGGGACAGCGATTTCCTTACTCTAAAAAGCTTACTGAACGACGGTACGTTGGGTGAAGTGCGCTATTTCGAATCCCACTTTGACCGTTTCCGTCCGGAAGTCCGTCAACGCTGGCGTGAAATGAAAGGCGCGGGCAGCGGCATTTGGTTTGATCTCGGCCCGCACGTGCTGGATCAGGCTTTGCAGCTGTTTGGCACGCCAGTGGCGATCAATGTTGATATGGCTGAATTGCGTCCCGGTGCGCAAACCACCGATTACTTCCATGCGGTGTTGACCTATCCAACCCGTCGCGTGGTGTTGCACGCCAGCATGCTGGTGGCGGCAGAATCGGCGCGCTATATCGTGCACGGCACGCGTGGCAGCTACGTTAAATACGGTCTCGACCCGCAGGAAGATCGCCTGAAAGCAGGCGAACGTCCACCGCAGGAAGATTGGGGCTATGACATGCGCAACGGCACGCTAACACTGGCGGAAGGCGATGTGATGGTGGAGAAAGAGCTGCTGACGCTGCCGGGTAATTATCCGGCGTACTATGCGGCGATTCGTGATGCCATTGCTGGAACCGGCGCTAATCCAGTTGAAGCCGAAGAGGCGATTCAGGTGATGGAGTTGATCGAGTTGGGCTTGCAGTCCGCCGAGAAGCGCCAAACCATGTCACTGAAGTAATCACATAGAGGTCGCCAAAAATGGCGACCCTGCGTTAAACGGTACGCAAATGCGTACCGTTTTTTTATCCCGCCACACGCGCACGCAGCGCGGCTTTTTCTGCATCGCTCAGGAACGCGATGGTGACGCCGTTATCCTGCGCCTGACGCATCTGTTCCTGGCTCAATCCAGCAAGCGGTGCCGCCACTTCATATTCATGCGCCAATTCCACGCCCTGAACCGCCGGATCGTCAGTGTTGATGGTAGCGAGAATGCCGTGTTGCAGGAACGCTTGCAGCGGATGGCTGGCGAGTGATGAAACCGTGCTGGTCTGAATGTTAGAGGTTAGGCAAGATTCAATACCAATGCGCTGTTCAGCGAGGAAATCCATCAGCGCGCGATCTTCAATCGCCTTAACGCCATGACCAATACGTTCTGCGCCCAACTCGCGAATTGCCTGCCAGATACTTTCCGGGCCAGCGGCTTCACCGGCATGCACGGTAATGCGGAAACCGGCGTCACGCGCGCGATTGAAGTGGCTGAGGAATTCACTGCCCGGGAAACCGAGTTCATCACCGGCCAAATCGACAGCCGTGATGCCATCGCGATGGGCGAGCAATCCTTCCAGTTCACGCAAACAGGCTTCTTCACCAAAGGTTCGGCTCATAATCCCGGTCAAGCGCACGTCAACGCCGTATTGCTGAATACCGGCGCGCACGCCATCAATCACCGCTTCAACTACACCGGCAATCGGCAATTTATGTGTCATCGCCATATAGCCCGGCGAGAAGCGCAGTTCGGCATAATGGATGCCTGCGCGCGCCGCATCTTCAACGTTTTCCAGCGCAATACGACGACAGGCATCCAAATCGCCCAGTACTTTTACGCCCCAATCGAGTTTTTGCAGAAAGCTCACCAGATCCGGTTCATTGGCGGTGACTTGCACATGCGGACGCAACTCTTCGAGCGAATGAGCGGGCAGCGCGAGGTTGAACTGGCGTCCTAAATCGAGAATGGTTTGTGCGCGGATGTTGCCATCAAGGTGGCGGTGAATGTCGGTAAGGGGGAGTTTAGGATCAATCATGTCGCACTCGCTTAAGTTTCGTAAAGTGCAGAGGATTATAAAAACATCTTGCGCAACTGCGCCAGTTATTTGCGCAAACGCGAAAACGGATGCTGAATTAATCAGCATCCGTCACCGTTTAGAACGATTTCAAAGCGGCAATCAGGCGATCTAATCCATCGTCCAGTTTACTGCGTGGGCATCCGGCATTGAGGCGCAGATAGCCGCGGCTGGCGGCACCATATGTGGAACCTGGCATGATCGCCACTTTGTGCTGCTGAATCAGACACTGTTGCAGCGCCTGTTCATCAATACCCAAAGGATTGAGATCGATCCACGCCAGATAGGTTGCCGCGGGCGGCTGCCAGTTCAGCGTTGGAAATTCTGCATTTAATCGTTGCGCGATGTGCTGCATGTTAGCGCTTAGATATTGGCGTAATGCATCCAGCCAAGGCGCGCCATCACGATATGCGGCGATGGTCGCCGCCACCGCCATCACCGCAGGCGAAGATAAGCCATCCTGCTTTTTCAATGCGTGGAACCAGGCCTGGCGATCTGCTTGGTCAGGAATGATGCCCCATGCGCCGGTCAGCGCCGGGATGTTGAAGCTTTTGGATGCTGAGGTAAACAGCGCCCAATCGTTTTCAGCCACCTGGCTCCACGGCGTATGTTGAGCGTCACTCAGCACCATATCCATATGGATCTCATCGCTAATCACCTTCACACCGTGTTGTTGGCACAACGCCGCCATCTGGCGCAATTCCTGCACTTGCCACACTTTGCCGGTTGGATTGTGCGGACTGCACAGCAACATCACTTTGCAACGCGGCCGCGCCAGCAAGCTTTCTAGCTGTGCCATGTCACAAAGCCATGCATTTCCGTGACGTTGTAACGGTAACTCCAGCACCTTGCGTTGATTGCCATTAATGGTGTTGTAAAACGCATCATAGGCAGGTGTGTGGATTAGCACTTCGTCGTCAGCTTGCGTCCAGTGGCGCAACAACTGCGCCACCATATAAATCACCGACGGACCGTATACCACCGATTCAGAAGCGACTTCCGTAGCAAAGCGGTTGCGCATCCAATGCTGAATCGCCGAGATAAAATCATCATGCTGCCAACGGCTATAACCAAAAACGCCATGATCAAGCCGCTGCTGTAACGCCTCAACGATGCAAGGCGCCGTGGCGAAATCCATATCGGAAATGGTGAAGGGCAGCAAATCCGCCACGCCAAAGCGGTCGGCGACGAAATCCCACTGCGTGCACCAACTGCCGTGACGATCAACCACTTGATTGAAATCGAAATCCTGCATCATTACACCGTTGCGCTCATCAGGTGCGCCATCTCATCTTTCACCGACTGAACCTGCGGGCCCATCACCACTTGCAGGTTAGTGGCATTAACATGCACCACGCCGATTGCGCCGTTGGCTTTCAAGGCCGCGTCATCGACTTTGCTCATATCGACCACGGTTAAACGCAGACGTGTCAGGCAGTTATCCAGCGACGCGATGTTTTCGATGCCGCCTAAGGCCGCCAAAATAGCTGGCGTATCGAAGCCTGATTTGCCGATGTTGGCGCGATTTACTTGCTGGGCAACGCTATTCGTTTCGACTTCGCGACCCGGTGTTTTGATGTTGAAGTGACTGATGGCGAAACGGAAGATGGCGTAGTAACCGACGAACCATACAGCGGCGATCACCGGTACCCAGTACCATTTGGTCGACAAGCCGTGCAGCACGCCGAAGACGAAGAAGTCGATGACGTTGCCATCGGTGTTACCGATGGTGACCCCCAGCATCGCCATCACGGTGAAGCCCAAACCGGTCAGAATGGCGTGAATGAGATACAGCACAGGCGCAACAAACAGGAACAGGAATTCCAGCGGTTCCGTGGTGCCACCGACCACACAAGCCACCACGCCAGAAATCAGCAGGCCTTTAATTTTATGACGGTTTTCCGGACGCGCGCAGTGATACATCGCTAATGCGGCACCTGGCAAACCACCGAGGAAGGCCGGCATTTTACCTTGCGACAGGAAACGCGTGGCGCTCTCGGCGAAACCGTGGGTATCCGCACACGCTAACTGCGCCTGGAAGATGGTCAATGCGCCGCTGACGCTTTTGCCACACACATCCATAGTGCCGCCCGCATCGGTAAAGCGAATGATCGCCACCAGAATGTGCTGCAAACCAAATGGCAGCAGCAAACGTTCGCCGGTACCAAAGATCATTGGGCCAAACTCACCGGCGCTGTTGATTACCCAGCCAAGGCCGGTAATCGCACGCGCAAAGAAAGGCCAAATCAGCGGTACGACTAAACCGAGCACGCCCATTGCCATCGCGGTCACGATGGGTACAAAGCGCGTACCACCGAAGAATGCCAATGCATCTGGCAGACGAATGTTATGGAAGCGTTCATGCAACCAGAACACCACGATGCCGACAATCACCGCGCCGAGAATACCGGTATCGATCGACTGAATACCGAGGATGTTTTGTACGTTGTTGGCTTTCAGCACTGCGGCATCGGTGGTCGGCAGAATGCCATTGATGTTGAGCCAGAAGTTGATGCTGAGATTCAGCACCGCGTAACCGACAAAACCGGCAAACGCCGCCACACCTTTGTTTTCACGCGCCATACCCAGCGGAATGGCAATCGCGAACATCACCGGCAAGTAGCTAAAGGCAAATGAACCGATCTTCGCCAGCCAGATAAACAGGTATTGCAGGAACGGCTGATCGAGCATCGGAATCAGCGTTAACACGTCGTGGCTGCTGAGTGAGCTACCAATCCCTAGCAGAATGCCGCAGAACGACAGCAGAGCAACGGGCAACATAAAGGTTTTACCCAAACTTTGGAAAAACTCCCAAAGTGACATTTTGGGGCGGCTGGCGGACATAGGTACTCCTGGCGATAAAAGTGAAAGGGTTCAATGTGGTCAAGGATGATAAAACGTTTTATCACTACGTTTTGTGGCTATAGTCACAAAGAGTGACTAATCGCAGACTTTATTTTTGTGGAAATCAGTGTAACGTTTTATCACTTTGTTTTTGGACGTCGGTAACGGAACACTATGTCCCAGCAGAAAACCACTATTCATGATGTGGCCGTGGTCGCCGGGGTTTCGGTCTCTACCGTATCGTTGGTGCTCTCCGGAAAAGGGCGTATTTCGCCTGCCACGGCGACACGTGTCAATCAGGCGATTGAGCAACTCGGCTATGTGCGTAATCGCTCTGCTTCCATCTTGCGCGGCGGCGAAAGCGGCGTAATCGGCTTAATCGTGCGCGATCTCAGTCAACCGTTTTATGCGGCGATGACCGCTGGACTGAGCGAAGTATTAGAACAGCAAGGCAAAGTGTTGGTGTTGACGCAAAGCGGTCAACATGGTCAGCATCTTAAGCGCTGCTATGACACGCTGGTGGCGCAGGGCGCGGATGGCATTGTGCTGGGCGGCGCGGTGGCGCAGGCCGAAACGCTGGTGCCACAGGCGCGAGAACAACAGATCGCCTTGGTATGCGCTTCGCGTGCCAGCAGCCTGGATAACGTTGACTCCTTACGTCCTGACAATAGCCAGGCGGCACGCATGGCGACGGAGTATTTGATCCGTCAGGGACATCAGCGCATTGCGTGGATGGGCGGGTTGGGATCGTCATTGACGCGTGCTGAACGCATCGGCGGCTATTGCGCGACTTTGTTGCAGTACGGTTTACCGTTTCGCGCTGACTGGATTATTGAGTGTGACGATCGCCAGCAAAGCGTGGCAGCCTTAACGCTTGAGTTGCTGCGTCAGCATCCCGGCATCACCGCGATTCTGGCGCATAACGGCAGTACCGCTCTTGGCTGCTACTTTGGCGCATTGCGCTGTGGACGCACTTTTGGCGAAGGCGCGGTTGACAGTTATTACACCCAACAATTGGCGTTGGTGGGTTTCAATGATGATCCGCAACGCGAACTGCACGATCCCACCATGACGTTTGTCAGCAGTGAAGCGCGCGATGTGGGAAGGCGGGCAGCGGAGCGGATGTTACAACGGTTGGCACAGCCGGAAGGAGAGGTTCAAAGCCTAATTGTACCGCCACAATTGATTCGCGGCGAAGTGTAGAGGAGGCCCAACGGGCCTCCAATCGCAAAAGATTACTCCGGCATGCCTTCGCTGGTCGGTGCGCCCAGCATATAGCGTGACAGGAACTGCTCCAGCGTCATCTTATCGCCATTCATGGTGACCTGGCCGTTACCGTATTGCAGGCTGGTGACGATGTTGTCATCCTGCTGCTGGGTCAGACGGAACATTTGGCCCATCGCCGCCAAACCTTTCACCTGCTGATCCGCCAGTTTCTGCGCGTCATCACCCTGATAACCTTCTGCCAGACCCACATTGCGCATGGTTTCGGTCGCCATCGGCATGTTGATAGTCAGCTTGCCATCGAGGCTTTTCAGCACGCGATCCACTGCGGCGCCTAAATTCTGTGCTTCGCCGGTGACGGTGGTCGGATCGTTGAAGCCGACATTCAGGTTGAAGGTGCTTTCACCTTTGTCATTTTTCCAGCTCAGCGGTGCAATGCTCAGCGTTGGCGAGCCTTTGAGCAGCGTCGGCAAGTTATTACGCAGGATGGTTTGCACGCTGGCTTGATAACGAATCGGATCTTCCGCCACGCCCGGCTGATTCAGCAAATCCTGCATTTGCGTGTTGTAAGTATCCGAGAAGGCTTTCACCGCTTGCGCATCAAACTGGGCAAATTTCATCGCGAGCTTCGCCTGGCCAAACGGCTGTTTTTGCAGGGTGATCTTGTCGGCATTGACATCCAACTGGCCGCCAATCTTGCCATCTTTGTTATCAAACGAAGAGGTGGTTTTCAGATTCTCCAGCGATAAACCTTCCTGGCCGTTGATGCTGGCATTCAGTTTATCGAGTGAAATCGATTGATCGCCCACGCGCACGCCTTCCGGACTGAGATGCGTATCGCCGCTCAGTTTCAGGCCGTTGAGGGTAAACAGCACCGGCATCTCAACCTGATTTTTGCTGGTGACCGCAATGCTGGAGAAATCACCATCCAAGCTGACTTTATCGCCTTTATTGTCGGCGCTGATGTTCAATGTGCCGCCATTGGTCGCCAGGCGATCGCCGGTTTGCGCATTGTTGTAATCCACCGCCAGCAGGTTGAGTGCCGTCGCGGTCGCACCGTTGTAGCCCACGCGGGTATCAGCAGTCACCAGCGATTTGCCGTCGGTCAGCTCAAACAATTTCTTCACCGCATCGGTGTTTTCCAGTTCGCTGTGCACTGATGCCATGCTTGGAATCAGGATGCCGCGTTTTAACTGCGCAAACGGGAATGGGCCGTGATCAATGGTTTCGTTCAGAACGATGCTTTGACCCGGTTTTAACAGCGGATTGTCATTGGTTTGCGAACTGGCTTGCACCACCAATTTGGTCTTGCTGCTGAATACGCCACGCTGGTAATCCTGATAGCTCAACGTCAAGCGGCTGTTCGGCGCATAGGCGTTCAGCTGCGCATTGGCATTCTGCAACATCTCATCCATGTGGCTTTCCAGTTGTTTACCGGTAAACCATGAAGCACCAGTCCAAATCACGCCGAGCGCCACAATCACACCTACGGCAACCTTGGTCTTTTTCATCGCTGTGTCGTCCTTATCCTTGCGTCCGCACGCCGCTGGTCGGTGCGCGACGGGTGAAGAAAAACGCCCGCAGGCGTTTTAAATTAATAGTTTGAAAGAATAGCAGTTAATGCTGCAAGCGTCAGCCGGTTCAGTCCAGCGTATTGTAGACGCGCGCCAGCCGTCCGGTACCGGCAGCGTTGACTGGCGACTCGTTGGCGGCGATAAAGCAAGATTCACCCGGCTTCAGTACCAACTGTTGACCTGATTTCTCAATGATCGCCTGTCCTTCAATGCAGAACAGCAGGGCGGCACTGTTTTGTGTAAGCGCTTGCGGCGCCGCTGAAAGTGCATGAATCGCAAAGGCAAAATCATCAACCGGGATCGGGAAGATCAAGTTTTCGCCGTCACGCTGCGGCTGGGTGAGCAAGGTTGCCGCCGGTTTGGCGTGGAATTTCAGGTTGGCCATCAGTTCCGGAATATCGATGAACTTCGGCGTTAATCCCGCGCGCAGCACGTTGTCTGAGTTCGCCATCACTTCCAGCGCCACACCTTTTAAATAAGCGTGCGGCGTTTCGGCAAACAGGAACATCGCGTCACCCGGTTGCAGCGTAATCACGTTGAGCAGCAGCGGGGAGAACAGGCCGCTGTCATCGGGATAGTCTGCGGCGATCATTTTAATGGTCTGCCACGGCTCGCCTTGATGAGCATTCAGCGCGGACTTCAACACGCCGATAGCGCGCGATTTGGCTTCATCCTTCAGCGATAACAGGGTAGAGAACAACGTCGCCAGGTTGGCTTCATCGGCATTTTCCAGGAAGTGGGCGATTTGCGGATGCGCGCCAGCCACCGGTTCCAGCAGTGAGACGATCTCATGCAGCTCGCGGAAACCGTTCATCGCCTGGAATGGCGTTAAGGCATACACCAATTCTGGCTTGTGGTTGGCATCTTTATAGTTACGTTCAGCGGCGCTTAGCGGAATGCCTGCGGCATTTTCGCGAGCGAAGCCTTCCTCGGCTGCAGTCTTGCTCGGATGCACCTGAATCGACAGCGCTTGGTCGGCGCACAACACTTTAAAAAGAAACGGCAGTTCGCCAAAACGTTCGGCAACGGCTTTGCCTAAGATGGCGGGCTGGTCAGCATTGATCACATCGCGCAGGGAACGCGTCTCACCGTTGATCTCGACGGTTGAAGGACTTTTTGGATGTGCGCCCATCCACAGCTCAGCCATCGGTAATCTTTGTGGATTTTCAATGCCATAAAGCTCTGTCAGCGCAGTTTTGCTGCCCCAAGCGTAATTTTGCAGCGAATTGTTCAATTTTTGCATCATTTGCCCTTAGTAACCGTAAGTAATTAGGCTTATTAAAGCAGAAAGTGCCATAGAAAATACACGAACAAGTGCAATAAAGGCGATAGGCTCGCATAATGTTAAATTCTTGTATGTGACAATCTTGCTCGCTCTGTAGCGTCGCGGGAAGGCGTTCAGAGCGGAAATCTCAAAATCTGAGCTAAGGAGACGTAGTCATGGCAGCCAATCGCATTGAAAAAGACTCAATGGGACCGATCGACGTACCGGCAGATAAGTTGTGGGGCGCACAAACCCAGCGTTCGCTGGAACATTTCAAAATCTCAACCGAGAAGATGCCGGTGGCATTGGTACACGCGTTGGCGTTAACCAAACGCGCGGCGGCGCAGGTTAATCAGGATCTGGGCTTACTGCCCGCCGATCGTGCGCAAGCCATCCTCAAAGCCGCTGACGAAGTGTTGGCTGATAAGCACAGTGATGAGTTTCCGCTGGCCATCTGGCAAACCGGTTCTGGAACGCAAACCAACATGAACATGAATGAAGTGTTGGCCAACCGCGCCAGTGAAATTTTGGGCGGCGAGCGCGGCATGTCGCGTTTAGTGCATCCCAATGATGATGTAAATAAAAGCCAAAGCTCTAACGATGTGTTCCCCACCGCGATGCACGTGGCAGCGGTTATCGCGGTGCGCGAGCAACTGATTCCGCAAATTCAGGTGTTGAAAAAGACGCTGAGCGAGAAATCCGAGGCTTTCAAAGATATCGTCAAAATTGGTCGTACCCACTTGCAAGATGCCACGCCGCTGACGCTCGGCCAGGAAATCTCCGGTTGGGTGGCGATGCTGGAGCACAACCTCAAACACATTGAAAACAGCATTCCGCATGTGGCTGAGTTGGCATTGGGCGGTACGGCGGTCGGAACCGGTCTGAATACTCATCCGGAATACGCGGTACGTGTCGCCAAAGCGCTGGCCGATCTCACCAAACAGCCATTTGTTACCGCGCCGAATAAATTCGAAGCGTTGGCGACCTGCGATGCCTTGGTGCATGCGCACGGCGCGCTGAAAGGTTTAGCGGCTTCGTTGATGAAAATTGCCAACGATGTGCGCTGGCTGGCGTCCGGTCCGCGCTGCGGCATCGGCGAACTGGCGATCCCGGAAAACGAACCAGGCAGCTCGATCATGCCAGGCAAAGTCAATCCAACCCAATGCGAAGCTTTAACCATGCTGTGTTGCCAGGTGATGGGCAATGATGTGGCGGTGAATATTGGCGGTGCATCCGGCAACTTTGAACTCAACGTGTTCCGTCCGATGGTGATCCATAACTTTCTGCAATCGGTGCGTCTGCTGGCCGACGGCATGGACAGTTTCAATCATCATTGCGCAATTGGCATTGAGCCGGTGCGCGAACGTATTGACCAATTGCTCAACGAATCGCTGATGTTAGTTACCGCGCTAAATACCCACATCGGCTACGACAAAGCGGCTGAAATCGCCAAGAAAGCGCATAAAGAAGGGCTGACGCTGAAAGGCTCGGCGCTAAAATTGGGCTACCTCACCGAAGAACAGTTCGATGAATGGGTGCGCCCGCAAGATATGGTTGGCAGTATGAAGCAGTAATCGCCGCACACCATTTCAGGCCAGCGCTGCTGGCCTTTTTTATGCCAATCGATCGCTCCACAAATGCATGCGCGGAATAATCAGATGCAATGGCTCCGCCAGCGGTTTATGGCGATGCGCGACATTATCGGCATCGTAATTAAGCAATTCACCCAATATCGGCACTTGCGTGCGATCGCGACACAGCACCAGCAACGGAGAAGGGCACGCCAGTTGCACCTGCTTTTTCTCGCTGGCGCGCCACACGCGGGCAATCGGCTGCACTTTAACCGGACGCTTGATTTTCAATTTGGCGTTGGCCGGTAACGAAAGAATCGCCTCCAACTCTTGCTGCACTTTCTCCGCCCACTGTTCACGCGTCCACGGCGCTTGGGCGCGATTGGCTTTCAGACTGCGCTCCAGTTGCTCAATCACCGCATCGCGTGTCACGTTCTTTATGATGTTTTTGTTCGCCCAGCCGAAGCGCAAACTGTCTGGCGAATTGAGCAAGGTGACGCTGCGATAGGCGTTGAGCGTAATCAAGCCACGCAGATGCTGGTGGACAAACTCAAAGCGCGCTTCGCTCGGCAGACCCGAATCCACAGTAATCAACTGTTCAAGCCGCTGCTTCAACGTGTTGATCTCATTCACTTGCTGCGTAATGCGCTCATGCACAATCTCATCCGCTTCGATGCAAATCGCGCCAGGCAAACGTACCGCCGCTTTGGTGCTGAGTTTTTCTGACTGATGCTGCATAAACAGCCGGCAATAGTGCCCCAGCGCCATTTCGCGCGCGGTTTTACCCAGATGCTGAGTCACCGCGATGCGTTCTATTTCATCATGTTCATGGCCTTTCTCGATTTCTGGCAAGCTGAACACACGCGCGATCAGCAATGTCTGATCTTCTACTTGCTGACGTAACGCCGCCAATGCTCGCTCCAGCGCATTCACGCAATCGTGGAGATCGGCCACCAAATCATAACGCGCCATAAAAATCCCTCATAGTTACAACATACTTAACAGTGTACTGACTGCGGTGCCAATCTGCCAGCGATGTGCTTGAAAATTGTCTGGCAGGGAACATCGGCATTTTTCCTGCTGGATTAACGTGTTATAACAATGCTTTGCCTGCTAACGGAATATTGTTGTGACGTCGCATCCTAAGCCTCCCGCTCCCGCCATCATCACGCTCGGACTGGTGCAAATCCTTTCATGGGGCGGATCGTTCTATTTGATGGCGGTGATGGCCAATCCGATCGTGGCGGAAACCGGTTGGTCGCAGCAATGGGTGTACGGCGCACTGTCGCTCGGCATGCTGATTTCCGGATTGCTGGCACCGTTGAGCGGCCGCTTGATTTCCCGTTCCTATGGCCGCGTGTTGCTGGCGGCGAGCGGGACGGTGATGGCGCTGGGCTTGGTAATCATGGGATTAAGTCACAATCTGCCGCTGTTTCTATTTGCCTGGCTGATTATCGGCATTGGCATGGCGATGGGATTGTACGATGCGCTGTTTGCCACGCTCGGCACCTTATATGGCGGCCAGGCGCGCGGGGCGATTACCGGCATCACGCTAATTTCGGGTTTCTGCACCACGTTAGTCTGGCCGGGTACGGCGCTGCTAATTCATTGGCTGGATTGGCGTGGCGCCTGTTTTGCTATCGCCGGATTGCTGTGTTTATCGGTTTTACCGGCTTATTTATATGCGCTACCGGCACCGGAACGTCGCCTCGCCGCCAGCAAACCTGTCCCCAACAGCAATGGCAATGAAATAGCGCCCACGCTGTTCTGGTTATTGTGCAGCATTTTCACTCTCGCCTCGGTGATCATGACGGCAATATCCGTGCAGTTAATTACCTTATTGCAAGCCAGCGGCCATACGCTGGCGTCGGCGTTGGCCATCAGTGCGATTCTCGGTCCCTGCCAGGTTGGCTCGCGCATTGTCGATATCGCCTTTAAGCGCGGTCATCCAATCTGGACCACCTTCTGTTCGGTGGGATTGGTGGCGCTCGGCTTGTTGCTGCTGGCGATTTTTCCGCAATTTGCGGTGCTGAGTATGGTGTTGTACGGTGCCGGAAATGGCTTACGCGCAATAGTGCGCGGAACTTTACCGCTGGTGATGGTCAAACCAGAAGCCTACGCGATTGTGATAGGACGCATGGCACGTCCCGCGTTAATCGGCCAGGCGTTAACGCCGCTGGTTGGCGGTTACGTGTTTCAGCATCTCGGCGCCAACGCCACCTTGTGGTTACTGTGCGTGTTGGCGTTGATTAACGTGCTGCTGGTGGTGGCGCTGAAGCAGAAATTGCCGCAGCCAGAAAGGGCAGTGATAAACTAAGCAGCCTGTGCGCTTATGCCGAATCAAATGATGAATACGTGCCTTGATCACAGTGGTCGGCTTCTAAAAAGCAACAGTGTTTGTTATATTTATTGCTTATTCATTACACACATTCGCGGCATAAAAACAACGAAATAGTCCGCAACTCAGGAAATTGAAATGCTTGATTACCGCTTCCCGACAGCTTTGCAGATGGTTTTGAGCGTAGCGATGGCGGAGCAATTGGGTAAACGCTCGACCAGTGCCATTTTGGCGTACGGTCTTGAAGCGAATCCCAGTTTCATTCGGAAACTTATGGTTCCGCTCACGCGAGACGGCATTATCGTCTCAACGCTTGGTCGCACCGGCTCGATCCACTTAGGTCGCCCGGCTGCCGAGATTACGCTGCGTGACATTTATACTTCTGTGATTGAAGACAAAAAGCTCTGGGCCTCACGTCCCGATGTGGCACCGCGTTGTTTGGTCAGTGCCAACCTGTGTTGGTATTTCAAATCGATTGCTGAAGAGGCCGAAGAAGCGTCGCTGAAGGTGCTGGAAACCCGCACCGTAGCGGATGCGCTGGCTGAACTGAAGCATAACGACACCAGCAACTGCGAAGAACTGCCGGATCTCGAACTCGCCGATCTGTGCAAAAAAGGTCGATAATCTCCCCGCATCCCGTAGGGTCGCCATTCATGGTGACTTTTTTTTATCTAAATTTTCACGAAAAAAATCCGGGCACAGTGGCCCGGATGGTTCACTTCAACGCTAACCATTATGTTATGCGGTCTGCACTTCCGCTTGTGGCTGCTTGCGCGTCACCAGCTTACGCAAGGTCACATAGAACACCGGCGTCAGGAACAGCCCGAACAGCGTTACGCCAAGCATCCCGGAGAACACGGTAATCCCGGTGACGCCGCGCACTTCCGCACCTGCACCTTCGCCGAGAATCAGCGGAATGGTACCAGCGATAAAGGCGATCGAGGTCATGACGATCGGACGCAAACGTAGGCGACAGGCTTCCAGCGCCGCATCGACAATGCTGCGACCTTGCATCTCCAGTTCACGTGCAAACTCGACGATAAGAATCGCGTTCTTACACGCCAGCCCCATTAACACCACCAGACCGACCTGCACAAACACGTTGTTATCGCCGCCGGTCAGCCACACGCCAACCAGCGCAGACAACATGGTCACCGGCACAATCAGGATCACCGCCAGCGGCAGCGTCCAGCTTTCATACAGCGCCGCCAGCACCAGGAACGCCAGCAGCACCGCTACCGGGAACACAATCAGCGCGGTATTGCCCTGGGTTGATTGCTGATAACTCAGATCGGTCCATTCGATGTTCATGCCGTTTGGCAGCACCTGGCTCGACATCGCTTCCAGCTTCTGCATTGCTTGCGCCGAAGAGAGCACGCGCGGATCGGCATCACCAATCAAATCTGCCGCCGGATAGCCGTTATAGCGGATCACCGGATCGGGGCCGTAAGTGGTGGTGATATTCACCATGCTGCCAATCGGCACCATTTCGCCACGATCGTTGCGGGTACGCAGATTGCCAATGTCCTGCACGCTATCGCGGAACTCACCATCCGCCTGCGCCATTACGCGCCAGGTACGACCAAACTTATTGAAATCGTTGACATACGACGATCCCAAATAGGTTTGCAGCGTGCTGAACAGATCGGTTAACGACACGCCTTGCGCTTTGGCTTTGTCGCGGTCCACCTGCACATCCAACTGCGGTACGTTGGCTTGATAAGAGGAGATTGGGAACATCATGCCGGGCGTCTGCAATACCGCGCCGGTCATGGTGTTGATGGCGGTTTGCAGTGCTCCGTAGCCCAAACCAGCGCGATCCTGCACATACAACGAATAACCGGAACCTTGTCCCAGACCCAAAATTGGCGGAGGCATGATTGAGAAACCAAAGCCTTGCTGAATCTTGGATATCTTGGCGTTGATTTCGGCGTTAATTTCCGCCGCCGTACGCGTGCGTTCATTAAACGGCTTCAGACCGAAGAACACCGTTCCGGTATTTGGCGTGTTGGTGAACTGCAAGGCATTCAGGCCGGGGAAGGCAACAGAATAGGCCACGCCTTCGGTGTTCATGCCGATTTCGCTCATCTTACGAATCACTTCATCGGTACGCGCCAGCGAAGAACCTTCCGGCATTTTTACGCCACCAATCAGGTACAACTTATCCTGCGTGGGGATAAAGCCGCCCGGCACGGTGTGGAACATAAAGCCCGCGCCCGCCAGCAGCAGCACGTAAACCCCGAATACCGCGCCACGACGACGCAAGGTTTTGCCAACCAGCGATTCATAACCATCCGAACTGCGCTGGAAGAAGCTGTTGAACGGACGGAACAGCCAGCCGAGCAGACGATCAATAATGCGCGTCGGCATATCTTTCGCCGCGTCATGTGGCTTCAGCAGCAGCGCCGCCAGCGCCGGTGACAAGGTCAGCGAGTTAATTGCCGAAATCACTGTAGAAATGGCAATCGTCACCGCGAACTGTTTGTAGAACTGACCGGTTACCCCTGAAAGGAATGCCATCGGCACGAACACCGCACACAGCACCAAGGCGATAGCGATAATCGGCCCCGACACTTCTCGCATCGCCTGATGCGCCGCCGCGGTCGGTGACAAGCCTTGCTCAATGTTACGTTCGACGTTCTCCACCACCACGATGGCATCATCCACCACGATGCCAATCGCCAACACCAGGCCAAACAAACTCAAGGTGTTGAGCGAGAAGCCGAGCAGATAAAGGATGCTAAAGGTACCAACCACCGATACCGGTACTGCCAGCAACGGAATGATCGAGGCGCGCCAGGTTTGCAGGAACAGAATCACCACCAACACCACCAGCACAATCGCTTCAAACAGCGTTTGCACGACGGCGCGGATTGAGTCGCGCACAAACACCGTTGGATCGTACGGCGCTGCCCACTGCACATCGTCCGGGAAGCGGGTTGCCAGCTCGGCCATTTTGTCGCGCACCGCATTCGACAAATCAATCGCGTTGGCGCCCGGTGCCTGGAAGATACCGATGCCGACCGCATCTTTATTGTTGAGCTGCGAACGTAATGCATAACTGCCGGAACCCATCTCGATGCGCGCCACGTCACGCAGGCGCACCAAGGTGCCGTCGTCAGCGGTTTTCAGGATGATATTGCCGAACTGTTCTTCGCTTTCCAGGCGGCCTTGAGTATTAATCGACAGCAGGAAATCGCTCTGTTTCTTCAGCGGTTCCGCGCCGAGTTGACCGGCAGAAACCTGCACGTTCTGCTCTTGCATCGCGCTGACCACATCTGAAGCGGTCAAGCCGCGCGCCGCGACCTTGTTCGGATCGAGCCATACGCGCATGGCGTATTCACCAGCACCGAAGATCTGAATCTGCCCGACGCCCGGCAGGCGCGCCAGTTCATCTTTCACCTTCAAAGTGGCGTAGTTACGCAGATACAGCGAATCGTACTTGCCGTGCGGCGAGAACATGTGCACCACCAGCGTTAATGTCGGCGACATTTTCTGCGTGGTGAGGCCCAGTTGGCGCACTTCTTCTGGCAAACGCGCTTCGGCTTGCGCCACGCGGTTCTGTACCTGAACCTGCGCCTGATCCGGATCGGTGCCCGGACGGAACGTCACGGTGGTGACCAGCACGCCATCGGAACCGGCGACAGATTTCATGTACATCATGTTTTCTACCCCGTTGATGGCTTCTTCCAGCGGCGTCGCCACGGAATCTGCAATCACTTTGGGGTTGGCACCCGGATATTCCGCGCGTACCTGCACGCTCGGTGGCACCACGTTGGGATATTCACTGATCGGCAGCAGCGGAATGGCGATCAATCCGGTGGTAAAGATCAAAATCGACAGCACCGCCGCGAAGATCGGTCGGTCGATAAAAAAGCGGGAGAAATCCATAAAAGGCAGTCTCGAAGTTATTGAGCGGAGCGCATCGCTACCGGTTGAGCGGTCACCGGCATGCCAGGCATAAAGACTTTCTGCAAGCCGTTAACGATCACCTTGTCACCAGGTTTCAGCCCTTGCTGCACAATGCGCAGGCCGTTGGCCAAATCACCGGCCTGAATATCGCGACGCTGGGCTTTACCTTGCGCATCAACCACGTAAACGTATTTACGATCCTGATCGGTCAGCACCGCTTTATCGTCGATTAACAGCGCGGTGAAATCGGCGCTGCCCGGCAAACGTACCCGCGCAAACAAGCCCGGCGTGAATTGACGTTGCTGATTATCCAGCGAAGCACGCATGCGAATGGTGCCGGTGCTGGCGGTCAGTTGGTTATCGAGGAAATCGACGGTGCCGCGATGCGGGAAACCTTGTTCGCCCGTCAGTGCCACTTCCACCGGCAGCGAGCCACGGTTTTCGCCTTTGCGCGCCATTGCCTGATAGTGCAGGTAAGTGGCTTCATCGACGTCGAAATAGACGTACATGCGATCCTGCGACACCAAGGTAGTCAGCACGCTGGCGCTATCGCCGGCGGTCACCAGGTTGCCGGTGGTGATCATCGCGCGACTGGCGCGACCTTCAATCGGCGCGGTCACACGGGTGAAATCGAGGTTCAACTGCGCCATATCCACCGCCGCTTGCGCGGAAAGCACGTTAGCCTGCGCCTGATTGGCCGCCGAACGACGCTGTTCCCACTCTTCACGCGACACTACGTTGGTGCCGATCAGCTTATCGGTACGCGCCGATTCGCTGCGCGCCAATGAAGCCTGGCTGCGGGCGTTCGCCAGTTCGGCTTGCGCTTGCTCCAGCGTGGCGCGATAGGTGCGGTCATCGATGGTGAACAGCACCTGGCCTTTTTTCACTTCATCGCCTTCGCGATAGTTAACTTGATCGATATAGCCGGAAACACGCGGACGCAGCTGGACGCTTTGCACCGCTTCGAAACGGCCATTAAAGCTATCCCATTGGCTGACTTTCTGC
This sequence comes from Pantoea sp. CFCC18179, assembly GCF_059412405.1. Taxonomy (NCBI): domain Bacteria; kingdom Pseudomonadati; phylum Pseudomonadota; class Gammaproteobacteria; order Enterobacterales; family Erwiniaceae; genus Pantoea; species Pantoea sp. CFCC18179. The sequence goes on from NZ_JBNBPM010000006.1 coordinate 161,260, forward strand.
TCTACCACCTGCGCGACACTCACTTCGGGCGGTGGCGGCGGGGCGTTTTGCGCCACACCGCGATCGCAACCGGCCAGCAGGCTTCCCAGCAACATCACTCCTGACAGGCTTACCGCCCGACGAACCCCATATGTTTGCAGATGCATTGTTGTTATTCCGCTTTGGTGAAAAAGAAAGGAGACGTACGAAAAATCTGCAACTTTTATGATTGCATTAAAACGCCACGAGTGTAGGCTTGCTCAAACTGCATCTGCAAGAATATCTGATACACTTTATGTGCGGTTTTGATCATTGCGTTGCACCAGGCTCAAAGCCCCTACGCGCAGTGCGGCATTTAATGCAATAATAAAACTTGCATTAAATGGCATAGTCGTTCAACCTTAAAGTGTAATTGCAACTGATACTGATACTGTTCGCAACGGCGACCGGAGAAAACGAGATGATGACCACCGCATTTATTCACGATTTGATCGACTGGATTGACAACAATATTGAAGCGCGTCTGGATCTGGACACCGTCGCAGGGCGCGCCGGTTACTCAAAATGGCACCTGCAACGGATGTTCAAAGAGCACACCGGTTTGCCACTGGGCGAGTACATTCGTGAGAAGAAGCTGAAGAAGTCAGCGGATCGCCTGACGACCAGCAACGAACCGATTCTCAATGTGGCGATTTCACTGGGCTTCGATTCGCAGCAGTCGTTTAACCGCAGCTTCAAACGCCAATACGGCGTAGCGCCGGGAGCATGGCGTCGTCACGCCGCGCCAACATCCAGCGCGATGCAGTAATCCTCCGCCAGGGCCAGCATTGCTGGCCCGCGTTATGTTCTGCTGTCAATTCCCCGCGCTAAATCTGCTACTATCGTCGTCCTGTCTTTCAGGATGTCATCATGTCAAAGAAACTCTGGTTTGCTGTCATTGTGCTGTTAGCCGCGCTGTGGTTCGGTCTGAAACCGCATTTGTCCAACAAATGGGCGACCAGCCACCCGGACATCTCGCAACTTACCGATGCCAACACCGTGGCGCGTTGGGTGCAGCAGCATCATCAATTACCCGACTTTTATCTCACCAAGAGTGAAGCGCGTCGTCAGGGCTGGAATCCCGGTCGCGGCGATTTGTGCGACGTATTGCCAGGCCGTGCGATTGGCGGCGATCGCTTTAGCAATCGTGAAAAAAGATTGCCGATCAAAGCGGGGCGTCAATGGTACGAAGCCGACGTCAATTATGATTGCGGCCACCGCGATGCCGATCGCCTGCTTTACTCTTCTGATGGGCTGATTTTCCTCACCACCGATCACTATCGCAGCTTCAAGCAGGTGCCTTAGCATGTTGATGCTCCACTTTGACTTTCAGCGCTTGCCCGATCGCCAGGCGTTTTACCGCGCGCTGGTGGATCAAAGCGCCTGTCCGCTGGATTTTGGCAACAATCTGGATGCGTTGTGGGATTGGCTAACCGGCGGCATGGCGTTGCCGGCGACGATCTATTTACGTCATAGCGAGGATACGAGCGCGGAATGTGCGCCGTTATTGGCGCTATTGGAAGAGGCGCAGCAGCAGTTGGAAGGCGAGCTGCGCCTGGTACGCGAGTAGAAAATCAGGCGTGCAGCGGCAACAGCAAAATCGCCAACATCTGACGCGCATTCGCCGGTAAATCGCCACCGCCGGTATAACCATTATTCTCGACGATCACCGAATTCAAACCCACTAACCAATCATAAATGTAATACGCGGTGTGATTGGCAGGTGCGGCTGATAAACGGGTCAAACGCTGTCCCGGCGAGAAACTGACGCTTGGCGCAGGCGGACGGGCAAAAATCGTCTGACCGCGATTAACACGACTTTCCGGGCGTTCACTTTCTGGGCGCTGCAAAAAACCTAACCAGGCGACAAAATCGCCCAACACCGTCATCGCGCGTGAAACCTGACGATCGGTACGTGCTTCATGTGCGCTGGCCTGCGCATCCGGTTCGTTAAGCGTGCTTTGCAGTTTGCTCAGCACCTTGAGGCGGAAGCTGGCGGTGATCAACTCCTCAACCAGCATCTCCATGGTCGGCTTATCCACGTTGAGCAGCGCCAGCAGGCTGCGGCTTTCAGGCAATTGGCGCAAATGTTCCAGCCACAGCGCAAACACCTGTTGCGGGAATTGCTGATCGCGCTGACCGCTGGCATTACGTGGCTCGGCAGGCGCCACCGGTTCATCTTTAAACAGATCGAATTCGAAACCGATGCCGAAATAGCTCTGCTCAGCGGCGGCGGTTTTAGCGCTGTGCTGACTCACGTTGGCGCTGCTCTGGCTCAGCCACAACTGGCGCACCGCTTCGCGTGAAGGTTGTAAACGCTCCAGCAGTTCACCGTGCAAACCGGTGCGATGTTGCAGGCATTTCAGCAGCGTATCGGAAATGGCCTGCTTACGCGCCGCCTGCTCTGGCGTGGCGCTGGATTCGGTCCACGGTTGCAAACGTTCCACCAGCTTCTGTTGCAGCGCGCCAAGTTGCAGCGCCAGACGATCGCGGCGTGCTTCCGGTTGCATCTCATCCAGCAGCCAGCTGCCCATGCGATCCACACCTGCGCGATCCAGCGCCAGCATCGAGCCCCAACTTTGTCCTGGCTGACCGATCTGACGTTGTACCGCTTCATCAACGTTAATCTGCTGCTGCTGATAACGCGCATCGTGTGGCGTGATGGCCCAAATCAGACGTGGCTTCTCACCGCTGGCAGCAACATTTTGATGGATATGCCACTCGCGCAGCGCGTTGGCGGCCATATCGGTATCCTGGCGCTGGCTGGCGGCGGTACAAATCAGCATCAGATCGATGCCCTGACGCGCGGCATATAAGCCCGGCAGCAGCGCACGTTTTTGTTCCAGCAAGCTGGCGCGCAGCGGATCGCGTTTACGCAACCGCGCCAACTCCTCTTGCTGGGCGCGATCGGCAGGCGTGCCCGGCGCAGGCAGCTCCAGCATATCGGCGTCATCGTACAGCGCCTGGCGCGGGGTGGAACTGAGCGGCAGGGTGATTTCCAGCGTTAATAGCGATAATAAACCCAGCGGCACATGCTGCGCTTTACCCACGCGATTGGCGACAATCGGGCACACTTCGATCATTTCCTGCCAATCCGCTTCATTGCCAATCAACTTTTCCGCGGGCAGTGCAGCATCATCGACCAGCAAGCTAAGCGGCGCCAATAAACGCGGTGCCTGACGCAGTTGATGGCGCAAATGCATCAGACTGCGTAGGCTTTCATTCAGCGCGGTTTGGCCCGGCCACAGCAGCGCAAACAGCTGCACGCGGTCGTCGACGCTCAGCCACGGCGCGAGCGCAACCGCCTGCGGCCAGAAATGACGATCAAGAATTTCCGCATGACGATGATGGCGACGACTCCACGCCCACAAGGTGATCAGCGCATCGCTGTCCAAACCGGGCTGTTCTTCATCCTGACGATGGCGCTGCAAACGTTGCAACGCCGCATCGATTTGTGCGCTATCCGGCTGTTCCTCGGTTTTGGCGCAGGCCAGCATCAAGCGGATCAGTTCCACTTCGTTCAGCAGCGTCATCTCCAGCGGCCAGGCGTTGGATTGGGTTTCGCGTTGATGGCTGAAGCGCGTGGCGATGGCAAAATCGAGATTGCCGGGATTGATGTTCTGGAAATAGTTCAGCGTTTTGTCGCCCAAACGGGCAATCAGTTGGCCTTGCGCATCGCCGACCATTTCGCTCAGCAGCCAGGCTTTGCCCGCTTGCGATTGCCCAAACAGCGCTAGCGTTACCGGACGCGCCAGTTGACGCGCCAGAGCATGACTTTCCACGCGCGCACGGCGCAGTTGCAAGGTTAAGGTTTCAGCTTCCAGCGCCAGACGCGGCGCGTGCGCCTGATGGGTTTCAACCCAATTCAGCGCGCCATCCAGCGTTTCCTGCATCAAACTCAGACGTTTTGCTGGCGTTACCGAAGTGGCTTTCTTGGCAGTTCTCATCGTTTACAAACGCTCCCGCTGTCGATCCAATATTGCGCATTCGCGTTGCCAGTGGCGGACAGCGTATTCAGTTTCAGGCTCAATTGCTCCAGCGGCACCCGCGTGCCGTCATCCATGCGCGCATCGCTTAACACTAAACGCTCTGGCCCCAAGTTGTCTGGCCCTGGCTGGACGGCCAACTTGATGCGCAGCACGCTTTCGCCCGCCACCTGGCGTGCCAGCGTGGGATCAACAATGCTCAGGCTATACAGCGGCGAAGCCGGCCAGCGATCGTTTTCCAACTGGCGGAAACCGAGGCAGACGTTGCCGCGAATGCGGAAGCTGCTCTTGCGATCCAGCGCGAAGCTGTGGCTGTCGAGGTCGATTTCGCTATAGCACAGATTATCGTCGCTCAACGCCGACGTCTCATCCAATACGCCGAGATAGCGAATGGTGGAGTACGGCTCGAAATCACCGGCGCGGAACCAGAAGCTGCTCAAACGCAGATCCAGCGCCAGCAAGCACAGCATTGCGCCGACCGCCGCAGTGGATTTCGGGTTATCAATGCGGCCTTGCTTGTTGAACGGATACCAATCGCTGGTGTGATAGCCTTCCAGCGACAAAATGCGGCTGCCCGGCAGCGGCTGCAAATGGCGCACCAGCGCCTGAATGCCAGGGAAGCGCGACGGGCGACCGGTCAGCAGCAACACATCGCACTGATACAGCGACACCACTTCACACATCGCACGCAGCGCCGGGATGATCGCCATACGATGTTGCAGGAATTCGCCGTGCAGCTGCGCCATGCTGACCACCAGCGGCACGTCCAGCAGATCGAAACGGCTATCGCCACCCAGCGTGCGCTGAATCTCACCGTTAACAAATGCCAGCACGCTGCTGGCCGGTTTTTGTGGCACCAGCTCGCCAAATAGCGCATTGATTTCGCTGTGGCTGTCGAGCGGGTTCCAGTTTTCATAACGTTCCAGCACCGCCTGCGCCAGCGGAATAAACAACTGCAAAGTGACTTGCTGGCGCAGCGTGGCTTGACCGTCCATGCGGCTGTCGTGACCGAACAGCTTGTTCATCAGCGGTTCAGCCAGCGTCAAACCAGCTTTCTGCAAACTTTGCTGCAAGGCAGGCAGAATCCACAGTTGAATCACATCCAGCAGAATATCGTCGCCTGCGACTTTAAAGCCTTCGCGGAACAGCAAGCGCGGGGTGATCTTAACGTTGTTGCCCTGGCCGTCATCGAGGCGATATTGGGTGATGGCTAAATCGGTGGTGCCGCCGCCGATATCAATCGAGGCGATGCGCAAGCTTTTACCCGGCAACTCATCGGCTTCACGCGGGCGATCGGGGCGCGCCATGGTGCTGAAGAAATCTTCGGCGCGACCGGCAAAGTTGACCTGCGTTTCGTTGAACAGCCACACCATTTGGCCGCAGGTGGCTTCGTCCCACTCCATCTGCACATCCGGCACCGGACGCAGGCTTTTTGCCTGGCTGGCAGCAGTAAAATCGTCTTCCGCCGGATGCCAGCCTTCGGCTTTCCACACCAGCGCGATGGCTTCCTGCATGCGGCGACGGAAAATCTCGCGTTCTGGTTTTGGCATCGCCGAAGGCAAAGTGAGGATCACATGACGCAACTGACGTGGTGCCTGGCTTTGCGGCATGCGCTGACGCTGCGCCACGCTGTTCATCTGCATCATCGCCTGCGCCAGTAGTTCGCACAGCATAAAGGTCATTAGCGAGCTACGGCTGTAGCTGGCAGAAAACACCGGCAAACGGTCGTCTTCCGCCAACGCGTGCAGCGGTTGACCTTCATCATTGATCAATAAGGTAAACGGCAATGCGGTGGCTTGCGGCTCATCGCTGCTGCCGTGCGCGTTGAAGCGCCAGCCTGGCTGATAACGCGCTTCATCCCACAGATAACGACGCGGGCTGGATAAGCCGGTGCTGCCTTCGGTACCGGCGCGCAGCAGCGCTAAACGACTGGCTTCGCGGCCCACACGCGTTAGGGAAGGCCACATAAAGGCGTTTTCACGGCCGCTTTCCAGCGAGAAGTTGGCTTTGCCAAAGCGGGTTTCAGCAAATTCCAGGCGGCTATCGAACAGTTCGTTGTAGACCTGATGCGGTTCAGACAGATCGCGCAGCTGCAATTCATAAGTCTGGCGCAAACCGCTGCTCTCTTCGGCGTGATCTTCCACCAAAATGCCGCAGGTATGCGAGTTGCCAACATCCAGAATGATATCGACGTTAACCGCCGGGGTTTGCAGCGAGGTGGCTTGGATATAGATCTCGGCGAGATCGAGCTGTTCACCGAGCAGTTCCAGCAGATTGAGATAGTGCGCCTGATATTCAAACTCGCGCAGCGCTTGATTCAGTTCTTGTTCACGGCGCGATTCTAATTCATGCACCTGCTGGCTAAAGGTTTCCCGCAGCCAGCCATCTACCCAGGTGTGATCGAGGAATTCACCCAGCTCGTAATTGTGCCAGGCCAGGGCGAAACTGACGCCGTTTTGCGCATCAGCCTTGCTTAGACCGTGCTGCTCGCCGCCATCTTGCTCGGCGACGATGCGGGTATCAAAGGCGAGGGTGATGCGATGGGTATTCCCGGCTGCGTCAGGCTGACTGAGCGGTGCCAGATGCAGGCGCGCCCAGTTATCCGGGCCGCCAATAAAGCGGCGACCGCTGGTGCAGCGCAATACCGGCAGCGGTAACCATTGATGGGCCAACAGTTTAAGAGAATCGGCCAGCGCGATATCCGATTCCGGGCGCACCACTTCGGCTGCGCCGCCATCTTCCGGATACAGCAGGAATTTGCCGCTGTTGCCATCAACGTTTAGACGCAGCAGCGGGCCATTAGCGGTTTGACGCACGAACTGACGACGCGCCTGCAATGCAGGTAAGCGCAAACCAAAATCGAGAAACTGCACACCGCTATCTTCAATCAGCGTGATTTTCTGTTTGTCATCGATGAGGGGAGCCAACATGTTTACTTACTCTCACGCTTAATCGTCAACGGGAAGACCTGATCTGCGCCGTATTGCGCAGTGCAGCTGGCAATGCCATCGCCGGCTTTACACACCAATTCCGGCATGCGGTAACGCGATTTATCGCTGCACGTCGCAGTATAGCGGCTACGCACTTCCATGCTGCCGGCGCTGGTCATCGCAGCGGTCACATCAGCCTTACAACGGATGTTGTCGCCCTGAGTAATGGTCGCGGTGCCCTTGCCGTTGCGGATTTGATAACGCAGGCTTGGCGGTTTGCCGGTTGGCAGATTGGTTTGACGCAAGGTGACGCGCCAGGTGCCGTTAATAAATTTCACCGAACCGATGCGTGCATCTTCGGCGGTCATCACGAGATCATCGGCTTTGGCCGGTTCAGTGTGCTCAGCCACGATTTCCACCGGCGCAGCAGGTGCCGGAACAGGCGCAGCGGCGACAACGGTGGCCGGTTTCTGTGGCAGCGTAACGTGCAGTTTGGCTGCGTTAGCCACGATGGCAGGCGGCGTGCTAACCGGTGCAGGCGATGCAACCACGTTTTCAGCCGCCGATTTTACCGGTTCTGGCGTGCTGTGCAGCCAAAATGCCACGCCCGCCGCCGCCACGGCGGCCACCGGCAGAAGCAGTGCTAATGGACGTAATGCGGAGGCTTTACGTGCTGGCGGCGCAACTTCCGGCGCTGGTTGCGCTTCTGGTTCAGCCACCATCACTTGCGGTTCAATCACTTCAGGTTCAGGTTCAGGTTCGATCACCGGTTCGGCAGCCGCAGGCGGCACTTCAATCAGCGGAGCAATCACCGGCGCAACCACCAATGGCGCAACGACTGGCGCAACCGGCGGTTCCGGCAGCAGCGGCGGCAATTCTTCTTGCAGCGTGTCACGCAGGCAGCTCAACGCATCGTCGCGCGAACGGGCTTGTGGATCGACAAAGCCCCAGAAGGTAATAACCGGTTTGCCATCCACCAGATAAACGTATTGCTGATCGGGGAACTGCAAGGTTTTGCTCAGTAACGCGCCGAATAAGCGCATGGCAGGATTGTCAGCGTCGCGCGCGCGCAGGCTGAGCGCTTGTAAATCCTGTTGATTCAGCGTCAGCAACTCCAGCGCCTGACGACGCTCGTGATCGCTGGCACCCAGCCAGGATTTAACTTTACCGTTGAACGGCGCGTACCAATCGATGCGGTCACCGCGCTCGTTGGCCTGCGGAATGGCAAGGCAATTGGCCAGCGTTGTTTGGCGGCGCAGGCGCAAGGTTTCACGGATTTGCAGCGCAGAGGTCCAGACGGGCTGGCCGTTTTCACCCAGTGCCAGAACCGTGTCCAGATTGCCGCTGCGCAAGAAAGTTTTTGCCACTCGTTGGGCCCTTATCGGTGGTTGTCTGAGGCAGAACAGTGTGTGTTTTTGGCGATGGTAGTGATCTTAAGCCAAATGTAGCGAAATCAAACGGCTGATAAAGGGGGAAAAACAGGGCGTTTTTCCCGCGTGCGAGGTTAAGTTGATGAAATTTTAAGCGCGTTTGCGAGGTGAGAGAATGAAATAAGTCAGCATGCCGCCGAGCAACCCCCAAAAGGCCGAGCCGACGCCGAGCAGAGAAATGCCACTGGCGGTAATTAAAAACGCCACCATCGCACTATCACGCTGTTCGGGTTCAGCCAGTGCGCGTTGCAAACTGCCGGAGAGCGTAGCAATCAGCGCTAAACCGGCCAGCGTGGCAATCAATACCTGCGGCAGCGCGCTCAACATCACGGCAATTAATCCGCCGGTAAAACCAGTCAGCAGATAGAACACGCCAGCTAGCGCCGATGCCATCCAGCGCCTGGCGGGATTGGGATCAACATCATCGCCCATGCAGATCGCGGCGGTAATGGCAGCGATACACACCGAAAATCCGCCGAACGGCGACAAAATTAAGGCGATAAAGCCGGTCCAGCCAGTTAAGGCTGAAACCGGTGGCTGATAGCCGTGTGCCTGTAACGTGGCGATGCCCGGCGCGTTTTGCGATGCCATCGTCACCAGAAAATAGGGCAGTCCGACGCCAATCAGCGCGGTGAGAGTGAACTGCGGCATGATGAACTCAGGGCGGCTGATCGCCAGCGCGTGCGGTGGGAAATGTATCGCCTGTTGTCCGAGCGCCACCAGCACACCCACGATTAGCGCCAGAATAATGGCGTAGCGCGGCAGCCAGCGGCGGCTGATCAGCCATACCAAACACATGCTGCCGCACAGCGCGAAATTGCTTTGTAACCCGCTAAAGGTGCCGATGCCAAAACGCAGTAAAATCCCGGCCAGCATCGCTGCAGCCAGCGATTGCGGGATGTAGTTCATCAGGCGGGCGAACAAACCGGTTACGCCGCACAACACAATAAGCAAATTGGTGGCGACGAAGATGCCGACCACTTCATTAAGGGTTAAACCCTGCACGCTAGTGGCGAGCAACGCCGCGCCGGGCGTCGACCAGGCGGCAAGGATTGGCATGCGCGTCCACAGCGACAAACCCAATGACGCCAATCCCATGCCGATGCCCAGCATCGATAGCCAACCACCAATTTGCTCCGGCGACGCGCCTGCGGCTTGCGCGGCCTGGAAGATTAATGCTGCCGTGCTGCTGTAACCAACCAGTACGGCAATAAAACCTGAAACCAGCATTGGGAAGGAGAAAGCACTGCGCGAGGTGGCGGTCATCATCGATTCACATCCGGTTGTGCGTTATAGCGCACATTGTGGCATGGGGACGCTATAGCGCACAAGTGTTACACTGCGCGCGAGACTTTCGGGAGAACACATGGAAAATCTGCATCAACATCTGAGTCTGGCGCTGAAACAACTGCGGCAGGCCAACGGCTGGAGCCTGACATTGGCGGCGGAACGCACTGGCGTCAGTAAAGCGATGCTGGGCCAGATCGAGCGCGGTGAATCCAGCCCCACCGTGGCGACGCTGTGGAAAATCGCCACTGGTTTTAACGTGCCGTTTTCCTATTTCGTGCAGGGCAGCGATCAGCCACCAGGCAGCATCGCCACCTTTAGTCAGCCCAATGCGCAGATGCAGGTCAAACCGTTGCTGCCTTACGATGACAAGCTACGCTTTGATCTGCTGGAAGTGACGCTGGCGGGCGGCGCGCAAAGCGATTCGTCGGCGCATGAAAGCGGGGTGATTGAGCAAGTTGTGGTGCTGGAAGGGGAATTATTGTTGGGGGTAGAAGGCACCTGGCGCCGTTTGCAGGCCGGAGAAGCCAACCAATTTGCCGCTGATACGCCGCATAGCTATCGCAATCCGCTCAGCACGCCGCTGCGTTTTCACAGTTTGATTCATTATTTGCAGCGGTGATCAATCGATCACTTACAAATTGATACGAAGGCAAACTACACAGTTTACCTTCGTATTTGTATACTCGCCGCTCATTAGTAAGGAGAAGGTGCCATGAGCGACCTGAACAGCGCGGCTGCTATTCTGCGCAGCATCAATGGCAAGCTGGCGCGCCGCCTGCGCGAATCCGCGCCTCCTGGCGATCTCACCTGGTCGCAGGTGTCAGTGCTGGGGTATCTGGTACGCGATGGTGCGATGACGGTGACGGAATTGGCAGCACAAGAAGGCGTGCGCACCCAATCGATGGGCGCAACGGTTGCCAGTTTGCAGACATTGGGCATGGTGCAAGGTGAAGCCGATCCGCTGGATGGCCGTAAAACCCGCTATCAGCCGACCGAAGCGTGCCTGCGTTTAATCGCGGCTAATCGGGCTCAACGTGACGATTGGCTGGTGCAAAGCATCGCCACCCAGTTAAATCCGCAAGAACAGCAAACGCTGCTGGCGGCACTTCCCTTACTACAACGACTTGCTGACCAATAATCCTGAGAGGACTCAACATGGCTTTAACCACACTTGATGACAACACCGCGCTGATTGTGATTGATCTGCAAAACGGCATTGTTGCGCTGCCTGTGGCACCGTTAGCGGCCAACGACGTGATTGAGCGTTCAGCGCGCCTGGCCGATGCATTCCGTGGTCAGAAGCGTCCAGTGGTGCTGGTGAACGTGGCCGGTGGCGCACCTGGCCGCAACGAGCAACCGAAACACGCTGGTGAACTGCCAGCAGATTGGGCCGATCTGGTACCCGAAATGGCGCTGCAACGCGGCGATATCGCCATCACCAAAAAGACCTGGGGCGCATTCCATGACACCGATTTGCATGCCCAGTTGCAGCAACGTGGCATCACTCAGGTGGTGATCTGCGGTATCGCTACGGCTATCGGCGTGGAATCCACCGCGCGTCAGGCCTATGAATTGGGTTACAACGTCACGTTAGCCACCGATGCGATGAGCTGCCTGAATGCGGAAACGCATAAAAACAGCGTCGAGCGCGTCTTCCCGCGCCTCGGCGAAACCGGCTCGACTGAAGACGTGCTGGCGTTGCTGAAATAACTTCCTATCCGGTGCGTGTGTGAATGTGGTCACCATAAATGGCGACCCTACTACAACTTCACATTACTCTGTAGGGTCGCCATTTATGGTGACCTTGCATTCTGTTAAGGCTATTCATTCCTGCCACGGATTCAGCAGCATCACGCCCGTCGAAGTAAAGTCACGCACGTTACGCGTCACCAAAACCAGATCATGATAGAGGGCGGTCGCCGCAATCAGGGCGTCCGTATGTGGACGTTCATCGGGAACATGCAGTTGAGCGCACAACCGCGCAACGTGTCTATCAATGGCAAGTGTACGCCATGCAAATTCAATCAGAACCTGCTCTTGATACCAGCGCTGTAAGAAATGCGCTTGTTGCGGATCTTTGCGGGCAAACTTGAGGATACCTTTTTCAATCTCCATCAACGTGAGAGCAGAAATAAACATCTCTTCAGCATCGATGGTTTTTGCCCAGGCAATCACCTGAGGATTGGCTTTAGGCGTCCCTGCCTTGCGTAGCTCTGAAATGACATGGGTATCCAGTAAATAACGCATCAGAATTCCACATCCCTGTTAATGATGGTTGCGCGTTCAGGTTCGAAATCAATCTCAACACCTTCCGGCATGGCGAGAGAATCAACAATGCTTCTGGTCGATCCTGTTAACTTCTTATACGCCTCAAACGTCAATAAAACATGTGCAGGGTTGCCACGGTCAGTAATATAAACCGGGCCTTCTTCCGCTGCTTTTTTGGCGCGCGAGACTTCCTGATTGAAGACTCTGCTGCTGATTCTGGTCACTGTCATAATGACCTCCATAATATGTAGTGATGTTGCTACATGACTATATGGCAATAAACCTGCCTGAGCAATATTTGCACAAAAAAAGCCCCGCAATTTCTTGCAGGGCTTTTTTATTTCACACGATAGCCGAGTTATTTACTGAAACGCATAACTCACTGTCAGACCCACGCTGTAATTGCGGCCTGGAGCGGGTTCGTAGTAACGACCGTTGCTTTCGTTAACGATGACCGAACCGATGTAATTGCGGTCAAATAGGTTATCGACGCGACCAAACAGATCCAGCGTCCAGTTCTGCACTAACCATTTATAACCGCTGTTAACGCCGACCACGGTGTAAGACGGCGCTTTCACATCGTTCTCATCATCTGCGGCGATATCGCTCATGTAGCGCAAATCGGTGCCCGCATACCAACCTTGCTCTGGCGCGTAGGCTAATCCGGCATAGGCCATATTGCGTGCGATGCCCGGAATACGGTTGCCATCGCAGCTGTCGTCGCCACAGGCATTGGAGCGATAGCGCGCATCCAGTAAGGTCCAGGCGGCTTTGAAGCGCCAGTTTTCACCAAACTGCTGATCCAAACCAAGCTCTAAACCGCGACGGCGAGTTTCACCGGCGTTTTTGTAGGTCGAACGACCTTCATAACTGCCATTTGAAACGATCTCGTTGCTGGTATCGGTTTGGAAAATCGCCGCGGTTAATAAGCCGTTACCGATGCGTTTCTTGCTGCCAAGTTCAACGGTTTCGCTGGTGGCCGGTTTCAGATCCAGATTCAGCCCAGACTGAGTCAAAGAGCGATAAGAGAGCTCATTCAGCGTTGGGGTTTCGAAACCGCGTCCGGCAGAAAGGTAGGCGTTCCAGCTATTGTCGATGGCGTAGTTAAGCGCTGCCGCAGGCAACCAGCGATGATAGCGACGATTGCCGCTGTCATCCGGATCGGTGGCGGTGACGTAATAATCGTTGGAATCGAAGTTCACCGTACTGAAGCGCACGCCCGCATCCAGCGACAGCTTATCGGTGAGTTGCCACGCGGTTTGCAGATACGGATCGAGGTTCCACATCAGGTTGCGTTCATTACGGCGCATATCGCCCTGAACGCCGAGATCGTTGCCGCTATAGTTTTGATAACCTTTGCGATTCTCGGTCATGGTTTCATAATCCAGACCGCCGGTGAACGTCACTGGAATGGTGAACAGCGCATCACGGTGCGTCCAGCGCGTATCAATGCCCTGATAATGGCGCGCCAGCGAAATCACTGCGCCGGCGTTGCCAACACCTTGTTGGGCGCTTTTAGGAATCGATTGATACTGCGTGGTTTCACGTTCACCGGCGTACATCATCACGCTGAGATCGTCGTTTTCACTCATCTGGCGTTGATAATGCAGACCCGCCTGGGTTTGATCGACCGTTTTGCGTGCGTTATAAAGCGTAACGTTGCTGGCGACCTGGCGCGGATTATCTTTCCATTGTTCAGCCGTCAATCCGCCCGGATCCTGCGCTTCAACATGCACGCTGTTGAACAGCAATGTCAGGGTGCTGGCATCATCAATGCGTACGCCGAGTTTGGCGTTGCCGAGATTTTTCTGCGCCGCGCTGTGATCGCGATAACCGTGCGTAGTGAAACGTGAAGCGGAAACGGTGTAATTGACGTCTCCGGCCTGCGTGCCGTCGCCGGTTGCGCCGCTGGCTTTTACGCTGTTGCGCCAGCTGCCGTAGCTGCCGAACCAACTGCTGGCTTCCAGCTTAGGCGGTTGCTGTCCGGTTTCGGTTTCGACGTTAATTACGCCGCCAGAAGAGTTGCCATACAGCGCAGAAAACGGGCCGCGCAGCACATCAATGTGATCGATAGAGCCAATATCAATATTCGAAGTTTGGCCTTGTCCATCCGGCATGGTGGCGGGAATGCCGTCCACATACAGGCGGATGCCGCGCAGACCAAAGGTGGAACGTGAACCGAAACCGCGTACGGAAAGCTGCAAATCCTGCGCGTAGTTCTGACGGTTTTGAATCTGTAAACCTGGCACGCTGCCGAGGTTTTCGGACAGGTTAACGCGCGGTGCCACATGGCGCATATCCTCGCCAGAAACCACGCTAACCGCAGCGGGCGTATCTAATTCAGAAAGGCCGGAACCCGCAGGTGCAGCACTTACCACCATGGTGTTGCTGGCAGTGCTGGCCGCCAGTGCTGAGACCGGTAACATCGCAGGCAACATCAACAGCGATGCCTGTCGCAGTAAAGCAATTTTCATTATGAAAGACCGTAAAAAGGGCGTGGAATGTACCGACTGGAACATTTATGGCGCGTATGTTAATCGTTTTTTCATTTGTTTGAAAAGCGTTAATAGTATGACGGATTATTATTATTTGCGGTGTTGAAAATGTTTTTTCAGCGCATCTCCGGCCTGGCTGCGTCAGGGAAATTCTGTCAGTCTGGCGGTTTGGTCTGAAGGCATAAAAGAGAGGGAATGATGAGTCAACAACCTGTGGTAGCGGTACTGGGATTGGGCGCAATGGGGCATGCGTTTGCCGCTAACCTGTTGAAAAAAGGCTTTACGGTGCGCGGCTGGAACCGCACGCGTGCTAAAGGTGAAGATTTATTGAGTGCGGGTATTACGCTGACTGATAGCGCAGCGCAAGCGGTTGATGGCGCAGATGTGGTGATCGCGATGTTGTCCGACGGCGATACCACGCGTCAGGCGTTGAAACAGGCCAGCAATGCGTTGAAGCAGGGCGCTACGGTGTGCCAAATGGGCACCATCGGTGTCGAAGCCACCGACCAGTTAATTGCTGAACTCAAAGACGCGCGTCCCGATGTGGTGTTTATCGATGCGCCGGTGTCCGGCACTAAAGCACCGGCTGAAAACGCTCAAATCCTGGTGATGGCGAGCGGCGATCAAAGCCAGGCACAGGCCGCCGAGCAGGTGTTTGCTGCAATCGGTAAAGGCACGCAGTGGCTGGGCGAGGCGGGTGCCAGTTCGCGCATGAAGCTGGTGGTGAACAGCTGGCTAATTGGCTTGATGCAAAGCCTGGCGGAAAGCACGCGTCTGGCAGAAGAGTTTGGTTTCAGCACCGACGATCTGTGGAAAGTGCTGGATGGCGGCCCGCTTGCTGCGCCGTACGCCAAAATGAAACTGGGCATGATCGCCAGCAATGATTTCACGCCGCAGATGCATCTGGTGTGGGCGCTGAAAGACGCCAAACTGGCGCTGGATGCCGCCGGTGACGCGAAGTTGCCCGCGCTGGAGAACATCGTTGATGTGTGGCAGCAAGCGGTGGATGCCGGATATGGCGAGCAGGATTTGGCGGCGGTTTACCAATATCTGAAACGCTAACATGAGCGCGCGGCTTAACTTCGACTTTTCGCAGCGTCCGCTGGTGCCGTACGCACATGATTACGCACATGGCGATGCGGAACCGTGGCATTACCACGATTGCGCACAGCTGATTCATACGCTGAGCGGCGTGGTGAAAGTTGAAACGCAGCACGGCAGTTGGGTTGTGCCGCCGAGTCGCGGCGTGTGGCTGCCCGCCGGAACGCGCCACGCGTTACAGATTGTGGGCGCGGTGGCGGCGCGCACGCTGTTTGTCGATCCGCTGGCGCGCGCCGATCTGCCCGCCAGTTGTCAGGTGGTGCAGATTTCGCCGCTGCTACGTGAATTGATTGTCAGTGCGTTGGCGTTGCCAGAACACTACGCTGCCGGTAGCCGCGCTGAACGCATCTACGAATTGATCCTTGATGAAATTCGCGTGATGGATGTGCTGCCGTTTGGCTTGCCGCTGCCAGAAAGTGAACGGCTGCTGAGTTTGTGCCAGCGCATTCAGCAAGCGCCGGGCGAAAACTGGACGCTGGCGCGGGCGGCCAGCGAGTTGTGTGTGGCGGAACGTACGCTGGCGCGCCATTTCAATCGTGAAACCGGTTTGCAGTTCAGCGATTGGCTGCGCCGCGCGCGTTTGAGTGTCGCGTTAGCCCGGCTGGCGCAAGGCGACAATGTCTTAACCGTGGCGCTCGATCTCGGTTACGACAGTCCGAGCGCCTTCAGCGCCATGTTCCGCCGCGTACTTGGCGTTACGCCGGCGAATTACTTTCCTGCGGCAGAAAAGCGTGTGCCGCGTTAAGCAAAGCCTGTAATGACGCGCGCGCCACATCGTTATCAATGCCGACGCCCCATGCGCGTTCTCCGCGCGCATTGATGCAGCTGATATAGGTCACCGATCGGCTGTCGCTGCGTTTACCCAGCGTATGTTCGTGATAATCCTCAATGGTGATGACTAAATCGTAGCGCTGGCGGATGGCCGCCACGGCGGCGGACAATAAGCCGTTGCCTTTGCCCTCCAGCGTCAGTTGCTGCGCACCTTGCTGCACGCGCGCTTTAAAGCGTGTTTCGCCTTTGTCATCGCTGTGACTTTCCGCTTCCAGTAAACGGCGCGACGGCTGCGCAATGCCATAATGCTGGCAAAACAGCTGCCACAGCGCATGGTGTGTCATCTCCTGGCCGTGATCGTCGGTTTGCTGCTGCACCAAACGGCTGAAGTCCTGCTGCAACGCGCGCGGCAGTTGCAAGCCGTGATTTTGCTCCAGCAACCACGCTGCGCCGCCTTTGCCCGATTGGCTATTGACGCGGATCACCGCCTCATAACTACAGCCAATATCGAGCGGATCGAGCGGCAAATATGGCATCTGCCAAATCTCTTCCTGGCGTTCAGCACGCTCCGCAAAGCCTTTGCGAATCGCGTCCTGATGCGAACCAGAAAAGGCGGTAAACACCAGTTCACCAGCATACGGATGACGCGGATGCACCGGCAGCTGATTACAGCGCGTCACCACTTCCAGCACCTGCTGAATGTCGCTGAAATCCAGCTGTGGCGCGACGCCTTGGGTGTAGAGATTGAGCGCCAGGGTAATAATATCGACGTTGCCGGTGCGCTCGCCGTTGCCGAACAAACAACCCTCGACGCGATCGGCGCCCGCCAACATTGCCAGTTCGGCGCAGGCGATGCCGGTGCCGCGATCGTTGTGTGGATGCACGCTGATCGCCACCTGCGCACGCTGGCTGAAATGACGACAGAAATATTCGATCTGATCGGCATACACGTTCGGCGTGTTGACTTCGACGGTGGCAGGCAGGTTGATGATCATCGGGCGATCCGGGCCGGGTTGCCAAATCGCCGCTACCGCTTCGCAAATCTCCAGCGCAAATTCTGGCTCGGTAAAGCAGAAGGTTTCCGGCGAGTATTCGAAGGTCCACGCGGTGTCGGTTTGCGCGGCGCAACGGGCGCGAATCTGCCGCGCACCGGCGCAAGCCAGTTCAATAATCTCGCTTTTGCTTTGACGGAATACGCGTTCGCGGAACAGCGGTGCGGTGGCGTTGTACATATGGATAATCGCCTGCGGCGCGCCACGCAATGCGTCAAAAGTGCGATCAATCAGATCGCTGCGCGCCTGCGTCAACACCTGAATCGCCACATCGCCAGGAATGTGGTTTTGCTCAATCAGCAAACGGACAAAATCGTAATCGGTTTGTGATGCGGCGGGGAATGCCACTTCAATCTCTTTAAAGCCGCAACGCACCAGCAGTTGCCAAAATTCCAGCTTGCGTGCGCTGTCCATTGGTGTCGCCAGCGCCTGGTTGCCATCACGCAGATCGGTTGAAAGCCAGCGCGGAGCTTGTGTGAGCTGGCGCGACGGCCATTGACGATCGGGTAAATCAATCACCGGAAACGCACGGTATTTGGTGGCAGGTTGGGTGAGCATGTTGATCTCCTTGTTGTCTGGCATTCAGTCTCGCCCAACGCTGCGGGCACGGCTCGCGCGTAACTGACAACCATGCGTGCAAAACTGACAACATTGCGAACGCTTTCGCTCTCCATAAATGGCGACCCTACGAATTCGCGCGCCGGCACGCTATATGCGCCAAACGGCAATCCACATGCGAAATCGGCATCGGTGATTTGCTCGCGGGCAGGTTAGGCTGCGGTTTTGCGCGATGAGATAAAACACAATGAAAAGAGCAGCTTTGACACTATTGCTGGTGGCAGCCAGCGGCGTAACAGCGGCAGAAACCGTGACGTTACGCATTGCCGATCAAAAGGGAAATATGCACGCCGAAATGCAGGCGGCGCAGCAGTTGGATAATCTTAATTATAAAATCGAATGGGCGGAATTCCCGGCGGCGGCACCGTTGGCTGAAGCGTTAAACGCGGGCGCAGTGGATGCGGGCATCATTGGCGATGCGCCGTTGCTGTTCTCGTTAGCGGCCGGTTCACAGGTGAAAGCGGTGGCGGTGAGCAAATCGGTGCCGGAAGGATTGGCGGTGCTGGTGAGCCCGGATTCGCCGATTAAAAACGTGGTGGATTTGAAGGGCAAAAACATCGCCACCGGACGCGGTTCTATCGGCCATTTTGAAGCGCTCAAAGCGCTGGAACAAGCCGGTATCAGCGACAAAGAGGTGAACTGGCGCTTCTTAACGCCTGCCGATGCGCGCATTGCATTAGCCAACGGTTCGGTGGATGCGTGGTCAACCTGGGATCCGTATACCGCGCTGGCTGAAGTGACCAACACCGGTCGCGTGCTGATCAACGGCGTTGGGTTGTCCAGCGGCAACAGTTTTCTCGCTGCTACCGATGCGGCAATCAAAGACGATGCCAAACGCGCGGCGTTGCAGGATTACGTCAACCGTTTAGCCGCCGCCGATCGCTGGGCTAACAGCCATGTCGATGAGTATTCCACCACGTTAGCGAAAATCATCGGCTTCCCAAAAGAAGCGGCAGCAAAATCTTTCTCGCGCCGTAAATCTCACTGGCAAAGCATTGATGACGCCACCATCAAACAGCAGCAGGAAACCGCCGATTTCTACCAAAAATACGGCCTGATCCAAAAGCATCTCGATGTGCAGCCAACCTTTTATCACGGCTTAAAGGTTGCACAGAACTAACCCTTTGTGCGCCCGCGTTTGGCGAAACAGGCGGGCGCGCGTAGCATAGCGCCATGTTGTTTCGCCAAAATTCTCCTATGTTGCTAAAAACTTTCGATGGTCATAACGACCTATTACTCAATCTGTGGCTGCATCATCGCGATGATCCGGCGCGGGCTTTTTTTGCTGGCATTGAAAAAGGTCACCTCGATTTTCCGCGGATGCAGCAGGGCGGTTTTGCCGGTGGTCTGTTTGCGATTTTCGTGCCGCCGCCGCGTTATGTGCAGGAGGTCGCGCCGCAGCGCGCAGCGGAAAACCTCGCACCGCTGGAGATTCTCTGGCAGCAACTCGACATCCTCAAAGCATTAGCGGCGCAATCCGCAGGCCGTGCGCGCCTGTGTTTGACTGCCGCTGATATTGCCGCTTGTCGGGCTGATAATGTGCTGGCGCTGGTGGCGCATATCGAAGGCGCCGACGGTTTTGATGCCGATGGCGAGGCGCTAGACGCCTTTTATCAGGCTGGCGTGCGCAGCATCGGGCCCTTCTGGAATTTGCCCAATCGCTTTGGCGAGGGCGTGACCGGATCATTCCCCAACTCGCCAGATAGCGGCCCCGGTTTGACTGTGGAAGGTGAAGCGTTGATCGCCGCCGCCAATCGTCATCGCATGCTGATTGACGTGTCGCACATGAACGAAAAAGCCTTCTGGGATACCGCGCGCCTCTCCGCTGCACCGTTGGTAGCAACCCATTCCAATGCGCATGCGCTGTGCCCGCAACCGCGCAATCTTACCGACGACCAATTACGCGCAATTCGTGATAGCGGCGGCGTAGTCGGTGTGAATTTTGGTAACGCTTTCTTACGGGCCGATGGCAAACGCGACACGGACACGCCGTTGATCGAAATTGGCAAACATATTGCGCACTTGATCGCGATAATGGGCCGCGATCATGTGGCAATAGGCTCAGATTTTGACGGCATTAGCGTGC
The DNA here is from genome assembly GCF_059412405.1 of Pantoea sp. CFCC18179. NCBI lineage: Bacteria > Pseudomonadati > Pseudomonadota > Gammaproteobacteria > Enterobacterales > Erwiniaceae > Pantoea > Pantoea sp. CFCC18179. The sequence goes on from NZ_JBNBPM010000006.1 coordinate 181,305, forward strand.
CGCAAGCGCTGAAAGATGTTACCGGATTGCCGCCGCTGTATGCGTTGTTGCGATCGCTCGACTACGATCAAACAGCACTTGAGCAGCTCGCGTGGGGCAATTGGCAACGCGTGTTGCAACAGATTTGGCAGGAATAACACAATTCCCTTACCTATTCTGGGTTGATCTGTTTGCTACATTGGCGCAACATCTGCGCGCGTTATGGGTTGCGATGTGATCTCGGTCACGTTCGTAATCATCTCCAGCAGAGATTTCTCTGCGTTTGCATTAAGAGGAAGAAAATTATGTGGAAAAAACCTGCGTTTATTGACCTGCGTCTGGGCCTGGAAGTGACTCTGTACATCTCCAACCGCTAAGACTTCTGCCCGCCGCTCGTGCGGGCATTTTGTTTTCTCTCTCTGGTCAATTTCATGTTTATAAAAGTTCTCGGTTCAGCGGCTGGCGGCGGCTTCCCGCAGTGGAACTGTAACTGCGCCAACTGCGCGGGCTTGCGCAACGGCACCATTCAGGCGCAGGCACGCACGCAATCGTCGATCATTGTCAGCGATAACGGTGAAGATTGGGTGTTGTGTAACGCCTCGCCGGATATCAGCCAGCAAATTGCCCACACGCCAGAATTGATCAAAAAGGGCGTACTGCGCGGCACGGCGATTGGCAGCATTATTCTTACCGACAGCCAGATCGATCACACCACCGGTTTGTTGAGCCTGCGCGAAGGCTGCCCGCATCAGGTGTGGTGCACGCCCGAAGTGCACGCCGATCTCACCAGCGGCTTCCCGATTTTTACCATGTTGCAGCACTGGAATGGCGGATTGCAGCATCGCGCATTAACGCCACTTGAACCGTTCCGCGTTGATGTCTGCCGCAACCTGCAATTCACCGCCATCCCGATTCTTAGCAATGCGCCGCCGTATTCGCCGTATCGCGATCGGCCGTTGCCGGGCCATAACGTCGCATTGTTTATCGAGAACAGCGCCAACGGCCAAACGCTACTGTATGCGCCGGGTCTCGGCGAGCCGGATGACGTCATCATGCCGTGGCTGAAAAAGGCCGATTGCCTGTTAATTGATGGCACGGTGTGGCAGGACGACGAACTGCTGACCACCGGCGTGGGCAAAAATACCGGCAAAGCGATGGGGCACTTAGCGCTAGCCGAAGAACAAGGTTTGATGGCGTTGCTGGCATCGCTGCCGGCGAAACGCAAAATTCTGATTCACATTAACAACACCAATCCGATCCTGAATGAGCACTCGCCGCAGCGCCAGTATTTGACGCAGCAGGGCATTGAAGTGAGTTGGGATGGTATGGCGATTCACTTGCAGGAGTTGGCATCGTGACGATTACCGAAGCATTATCGCCCGCCGCGTTTGAGCAGGCGTTGCGCGACAAAGGCGCGTTTTACCACATTCATCATCCATACCATATCGCCATGCACAATGGCGAGGCGACGCGTGAGCAGATCCAGGGTTGGGTAGCCAACCGTTTCTATTATCAGACCAACATCCCGCTGAAAGACGCGGCGATCATGGCGAACTGTCCGGATGCGGCAACACGCCGTAAATGGGTACAGCGTATTCTCGATCACGACGGCAGCAACGGTCAGGAAGGCGGTATTGAAGCCTGGCTGCAACTGGGTGAAGCGGTGGGATTGGATCGCGAAGTGTTGTTGTCGGAGAAGCTGGTGCTGCCTGGCGTGCGCTTTGCTGTTGATGCGTATGTTAATTTCGCGCGTCGTGCCAATTGGCAAGAAGCCGCCTGTAGCTCGTTGACCGAGCTGTTTGCGCCGCAGATTCACCAATCGCGCCTCGACAGTTGGCCGCAGCATTATCCGTGGATCAAAGAGGAAGGTTACTTCTATTTCCGTAGTCGTCTCAGCCAGGCAAATCGCGATGTCGAGCACGGCCTGGCGCTGGCGCTGGAAGTATTCACCACCGCCGAGCAGCAGAATCGCATGTTAGAGATCCTGCAATTCAAACTGGATATTCTCTGGACCATGCTGGATGCCATGACCATGGCGTATGCACTGCAACGTCCGCCGTATCACACCGTCACCGATCAGGTGTCATGGCACAGCACGAGATTGGTATAACATCATGAAAGATAACTTGATTCCGGCGTTTCGTCGCGGTTACCGCATGCAGTGGGAAGCGGCGCAGGACAGCCATGTGGTGCTCTATCCCGAAGGCATGGCGAAACTGAATGAAACCGCCACCGCGATCCTCGAACTGGTTGACGGTAAGCAGGATGTCGCGGCAATCATCGCCGCGCTGGATGCGCGTTTCCCGGAGGCGGGCGGCGTCGGTGCTGACGTGAAAGAGTTCCTGCAATCTGCCATCGAACAAAAATGGATACAGTGTCGTGAACCCGAGTAAAACCGTAACGCCGCCGCTGTGGCTGCTGGCTGAGTTAACTTATCGCTGCCCGCTACAATGCCCGTATTGCTCCAATCCGCTGGATTTTTCTCAGCAGGAACAAGAGCTAACCACCGAACAGTGGATTGAGGTGTTCCGCCAGGCGCGCGCCATGGGCAGCGTACAACTTGGCTTTTCCGGCGGCGAGCCGCTGACGCGAAAAGATCTGCCGGAACTGATCCGCGCCGCGCGTGATTTGGGCTTTTATACCAACCTGATCACCTCCGGCATTGGCTTGACCGAGAAGAAACTCGACGCCTTTGCCGACGCCGGACTCGATCATATTCAGATCAGCTTCCAGGCCAGCGACGAAACGCTGAATGCCGCGTTGGCCGGTTCGAAGAAAGCCTTCCAGCAGAAACTGGAGATGGCGAAAGCGGTTAAAGCGCACGGCTATCCGATGGTGCTCAACTTCGTGTTGCACCGCCATAACATCGATCAGATCGATAAAATCATCGATTTGTGCATTGAACTGGAAGCCGATGATGTCGAGTTGGCAACCTGCCAATTCTACGGTTGGGCGCAGCTCAATCGTGAAGGATTGCTGCCGACGCGCGAACAAATCGCCAATGCTGAAGCGGTGGTAGCCGAATATCGCCAGCGCATGAGCGCCACCGGTAATTTGACCAATCTGCTGTTCGTCACGCCCGATTATTACGAAGAGCGGCCAAAACCGTGCATGGGCGGTTGGGGATCGATCTTCCTCAGCGTCACGCCAGACGGCACCGCATTGCCGTGCCACAGCGCGCGCCAGTTGCCGGTGCAATTCCCGTCGGTGCTGGAGCAACGTCTCGACGACATCTGGTACAACTCGTTTGGTTTCAATCGCTATCGCGGCTTTGACTGGATGCCGGAACCGTGCCGCTCCTGCGACGAAAAAGAGAAGGACTTTGGCGGCTGCCGCTGCCAGGCATTCATGCTGACCGGCAACGCGGACAACACCGATCCGGTGTGCAGCAAATCACCGCATCACGGAAAAATTCTCGAAGCGCGCCGTCAAGCCAACTGTAGCGACATCAAAATTCAGCAATTGCAGTTCCGCAATCGCAGCAATTCTGAACTGATCTTCAAGCAGCGCGTCACCTGATGACTTCACGCCAGCTTATCCTCGCCAATGGTTTGCGCTGCACGCTCTATCATCAGCCCGGCGCGCGCGATGCCGCCGCATTGATGCGCGTGGAGGCGGGCAGTTTGCATGAGCCGGATAGCTGGCCGGGTTTGGCGCACTTGCTGGAGCATTTGCTGTTTTGCGGCAGCGAACGCTTCACTGGAGATGAGCGTTTGATGCCGTGGGTGCAGCAACAGGGCGGACAGGTGAATGCCACCACGCAGTTAAGTCGCAGCGCCTATTTCTGCCAGCTGCCAGCAAGCGCGCTGTCATCAGGCGTGCAGCGTTTATGCGATATGCTGACATCACCATTACTCGAATCGAAGGCGATTCAGCAGGAAGTGGCGGTGATTGATGCTGAATATCAACTGCTGCAAAATCATGCCGACACGCTGAGTGAAGCGGCGTTGCTGGACAATCTTCAGGGCTCTTTTCAACGCTTTCGTGTCGGCAGTCGTGCTGCTTTCGGTGACAATGTCACGGAATTACATGCAGCACTGCGTGCGTTTCATCAGCGCCACTATCATGCTGATAACGTTCAGCTTTGGTTGCAAGGCCCGCAATCGCTGGATGAGTTAGAACTGATTGCGCGACAACATGGCAGCCAGATTGCGCAGGCAAAAAACGCTTCAACGACTGTGCAACTCGATCTGATATCTCAAGACAAATTACTGCAACTTTCGGGCGATGAGAGTTTGTGGTTGAGCGTGTTGATCAAAGGTGATGAACAGGTTTTGCGTGACAATGTCACCTTGCTTAGTGTGTTCTGGCAAGATGAAGCGCCGGGCAGTTTACTGGCGCAATTACGCGCTGAAGGTTTGTGCGAAAGCCTGCATGGAGAGTGGTTATGGCAGGATGCGCACGATGGTTGGTTGGCGTTGCGTTTCACTGCGCAGCACATTGCGCCGCTGCAAGCACAACGCATTGAGCAACGTTTCTGGCAGCATCTCGCGGCAATCAGTGCTACGACGCCGCAACAACAGCAACATTATGCACGTTTGGCACAATTGGATTTCGCCGCGTTAGCGCCATTAGAACAACTGCGTGGTCGCGCATTAGGCTTTGCACCCGGTATATCGGTGCCCGAGGATTTTGCGTCGTTTGCACCCGCGCTGGCTGAGCAGCCGCGGGCACGGCTGCTGACGCAACAACAAATGGATGGCGACCGTTATCAAACCCAGGGATTTACGCTGCACATAGCGGAATGGTTGCCTCTGCCGACTTTGGCTGCTGAACCCGCCGCGTTTGGCTTCTTTCCCGCTACGCACGCTATTCGCGCACCGCGCTTGCCGCCAGTGGCGCAAACCTTACCGATCATTGCAGCGGTGCAGCAGGTTGAAACGCTGCTGCTACGTCCCGCGTTCCATCACACCTTAAGTGATGATGAAGCGCGCGCGCGGCAGCGACTGCTGCGTCCGGTGCTGGCGGAACTGCGCCATGCAGGCGGTAGCGGAAATTGGCAGCAAAAGCAGGGTATGTGGCAATTGAGGTTGAACCTGCCCGAATGCGCTGACCAGGCTTTGTGGAGTGTGCAGCAAGCGATACAGGCATTGAATGCCGATGCACCAAAATCTACCGCATCCGCTGCACCGACGATTGTCATTCGTGAACTGATGGCCGCGTTGCCCAACCAATTCATTAAGCCAATGAAACGGCCGCAATGGCTGGCGGCATGGTGCGGTCGGAACTCGCTGTTAAGCCAACGCGTGGCGCATCTGCTCAGCGATTTTCAGCCAGATTTGGCGAACACTGCGACACCGGCCATTGTGCAGCGCGGCATTGTCCCGATTGCCTGCGCAGGACGCGATCAGGCGTTACTGCTGTTTATGCCTTTACCGCAAACCGACGATGCCAGCCTGGCCGCGCTGCGTGTATTGGCTTTGATGTTGGAAACACGCTTCTTCCAGCGGCTGCGGGTTGAGCAGCAGATTGGTTACGTGGTGTCAGCGCGTTATCAACGCGTCGCCGATGTGGATGGTGTATTGCTGGCGTTGCAATCACCCAACATTCCCTGGCGCACCTTACTTGGCCACTGCAAACGTTTTATGCGCGCAATGGCGGCGGAACTTGGCGTATTGCCGGAAAAGAAACTCGCCGTGTGGCAGCACACGTTACTCACCCAATCGGCCTGCCACGACAATGCCGAAGTGGCGATTGAAACGCTGCGCCAGCAGCATGGATTAGCGACGCTGCATCGTGCCGCCATCCCGGCTGTTACGTTGCCACAGCTACAGCATATTCATCAGCGTTTACTTTGTGAACGGCATCGCTGGTTAGTTTTGGTGAATCAAAGCTGAAAGGCGATGTGTTTACCATTGGGCAGCGTAACGTCGATACGCAGTTCGCCGCCTAATGCCGCAACATAACGCTTTAAGGTGGAAAGACGCGGATCATTTCCCGGATTTTCCATTTTTGCTAACGTTGGTTGCGACACGCCGATGGCGCGGGCCAATTCAGTTTGTGAGAGATTTAGTTCTTCACGTAATTGGCTAAGCGCAATCTCCTGGCGCAATTTTTCTGCTTTCTGGGCGATTCGCTGCTGGCTTTCAACGGATTGCTTTGCCAGAAGTTCTTTATAGCTAGACATGTTATCCCTCCATCTGCGCCAAATGCTTGAGATATTCCTCTTCAGCAAGGCGAATCATCGCTCGATAAAATTGTTTTTGGTTAAAGCCAGTTTTGTTTCCCGCGCATAACACAATCGCCCGGCGCACCGGATCAAATGCGAAAAAAGCTCGGATTGGGTTTCCTGCATGCTGTACGCGTAGTTCTTTCAAATTAGGGAAGTGGCAGCCTTTAAGTGTATCAACATAAGGTCGTCCAAGTTGCGGCCCCATTTCACTCAGAATCGCCATGGTAGCCAACACGTCTTCTCGCAGTGCTTCGCTCTGTGCCATGAACCATTCATCAAACACATCCGTTGTCAGAATTTCCCACATAGTGCCATCCTATAGCCTATTTGCTATGAAACAGGCTATAGCTTTTAGGCTATGAGTGCAATCAGTATGCTACTTGCTAGCAGTGATTTTTACCGATGAGTATTATTACTGATTGATATTTTTGAATATATTTGACAGTCACCAGCAAAACTCTTCACTGTTTACTAACCAGTTAATTGGCGACACTCAATGGATTATCCCGTTCTAAAAGGAACATTGAGTGAAAAACGTTACCCGCTTTGCGCTGCCACTGTTGGCGGCTGCCACCCTTTACGCCCCGGTTTCTCAGGCTGCGGCGATGCATTATCAACTGGACCCCGCGCATACCTCCGTCATCGTGACCTGGACGCACTTTGGTTTCTCCCATCCCACCGCCGATATCCCAAACAGCAAAGGTACGCTGGTGTTTGATAAGGATCACCCTGAACAATCGCGCGTTGACGTCACGCTGCCAGTTTCACAGATTGATACCCATGTTCCGGCGTTAACCAAAGAATTTTTGGGCGCTGAGTATTTCAATACCACGAAGTATCCTTCTGCGGTGTTCCATAGCACCAAAGTGGTGGCGAAGGGCGACAACAAGTTTGATGTGGAAGGTAATCTGACGCTGAAAGGCATTACTAAGCCGATCACCTTGCACGCCACGCTGAATCAGCAGGGCGAACATCCGATGGTGAAAAAGCAGGCCATTGGTTTTGATGCCACCGGCGTGATTAAGCGTTCGGATTTCAAACTGGATAAGTATGTGCCAGCGGTAAGCGATGAGGTGACGCTGACCCTTTCCACCGAAGCTTATGCCAAATAAATTCTCCCTATAATTCCAGGTGCGCGTAAATGCGCACCCTACGAAAATCACATTTGGTGTCGTAGGGTCGCCATTATTGGCGACCTTTCAACCATTCCTCATATTCCCTGGCACTAACTCTGAAATACTTCATCCCACCTTTAATCTTTAAACTCTCACCCAAACTTCGCCACGTACCGATAAAAATGCGCGGGAAATCACAAAATAGATCGAAAGAAAATCAGCGCGAATGGCTTAATTAACGGTAACTCATTTCATAGCGTGAAATAAATATAACTTAATGATTAAATTGGTTATTGTCTGTTTTTGCTCAAAAATGTCATGTGATATATATCACAAAAAAAAGCCTCATTACGTCGCTGTCAATGATCCCACTCGCTAAATTCATGGCAAAAGTGTGACATCCGTTGCAAATAACAAAGTGGTTAATCGGAAGAATGATTGTCAGACGCACAGCATGAAGGGTGATGACAATGAGAATTGGCATGGTGATCAGCGGTGGTGATGTCACCGGGATTAATAACTTTGTGTATCAAATATCGCGCTTAACCCAAGCGGAGATGGTGTTATTTAACGGTGGCATTCCCGGCTTGCTGGAAAATCATCACCAGGAAATATCTCAACGCGATCTGGTGGATTACGCCATTACTTCGATTCCGGTGATGCAATCAGGACGAACCAATCGAAAATTAATTCGTCCTGAATACGAAGTCATTGCCAAAAATTTAAAATCGCTGCGTATCGATGTGTTAATTATGGCCGGTGGCGATGGCTCATTACAATTCCTGCATACGTTGAGCGAATTTGGTGTTAACTGTTTCGGCGTCGGCATGACCATCGATAACGATGTCTTTGGCAGTGATTACAGCATCGGCTTTTCTACCGCCTGCGAACAGGTATTAAAAGAAGTGTCGAAATTACGTAATACCGGGCGCGCATTAACGGGCCGCGTATTTATGGTGGAATTGCTGGGCGGTTACTGCGGTGAATTAACACTGCAATCGGCGATCAAATCCAATGCAGACTTCGCGCTGATTCCTGAATGCCAGATTGCACCGCAAGAGCTGGCAGAGCGCATCACCCAACGTCTGGCGCAGCAGAACAGCGTGATTATTTTGTGCTCGGAAGGCTACACGCGCGAATACTCGCCGGGCTTTCAGGGCGCGATTGACACCTTAATTAAACAAATTGAACCGCTGATTGGCGTACGTATTCGTAAAACAATTATCGGTTATGGCCTGCGTAATGGTGATCCCACTTGTGAAGAGATTTATCAGGGCACCATTATGGCCAGTGAAGTCGCGCGTTGTATTCAGTCGGGAATGCGCAATAAAGCGGTGATTATTAATGGCAGTAATCGACCGATTCCGATTGATTTAATAAGCATGAAAAAACGCCTGGTTGATATCGAAGGGCATCATTACAAACTCGCTAAACAACTGCATATTCTGTGAGGAAATAACCATGCTGAAAATATTATGTGTGTGTGGATGTGGTCTGGGATCAAGCTTTGCAATTGAGATGAGCGCCAAATCCGTATTAAAGAAACTCGAAATTGAGGCGGATATTGATCACACCACTATTTCTGAAGCCAACGCCTTTAAATCCGACATGATTTTAACCCAGAAAGCGTTTGCTGATGTGTTAAATGCCGATGCCAGCCCGGAACAGATCAAGCGGGTGATTATTCTCAATAAGCTGACTGATAAAGCCGAAATTGAGGAGAAGATCGTGGCGTTTATGAAAGAACGTAACTTAAAGGTTGCCAACCATGAATAGTGTGATCGACTTCCTGGTAAAAGACTTATTGGGGCAGGCATCAATCTTGATCGCCTTTATTGCCTTGATTGGTCTGTTACTGCAAAAAAAATCAGCGGGAAAGGTGGTGGAAGGCACCTTTAAAACCCTGCTCGGTTTCTTAATTATGATGGCGGGTATCAACATTATTGTCGGTACGCTGACCTTCCTGAACACCATTTTTACCCACGGTTTTGGCATGCAGGGTTATATCACCGACGTTGCCGCCATTGCCGGATTAGCGAACCGCGAGCTGGGTTCAGAAGTGGCCTTGACGTTGTTGGTGATCTTTATCGTCAACATCATCATCGCGCGTCTGACACCGTTCAAATACATCTTCCTTACCGGTCAGGCGCTGTTGTGGATGGCGACGATTGGTGCGGTGATTGGCTATAAAGCGGGGCTAACAGGCTTACCTCTGATCCTTACCGGCGGCATCTTCGGCGGCATTATGGCGGTAGTGATGCCGGCGCTGGCACAACCGGTGGTGCGCCGTATTACCGATTCCGACGACGTGGCGCTTGGGCACTTCTGCACCATCGGCTATCTGCTGACGGCCGCGGTGGCGAAAGTAGTGGGTCGCGGCTCGCGCTCCACCGAAGACCTCAAACTGCCGGATAACTTCAAATTCCTGCAAGACACCTACTTGTCGATGGCGGTAGTGATGGTGCCGATGTACCTGATTCCCGCGGTCGCGGCGGGTCCTGAGTTTATCGGTCAGTACAGCAACGGCATGAACTACCTGATGTATGCGTTTATGCAGTCGATTCAGTTCGTGTGTGGTGTGTTCGTGTTGTATAGCGGCGTGCGTTTGCTGCTCAACGAACTGGTGCCGGCATTCCGTGGTATTGCGATGCGTTTGGTGCCAGACGCTAAACCGGCGCTGGATTGCCCGGTAATGTTCCCGTATGCACCGAATGCGGTCATTGTTGGCTTCCTCGCCACTACGCTCGGTTCGGTTGTCGGCATGCTGGTATTCCCGATGTTCGGGCTGGCGATGATTCTGCCGGGTCTGCTGACCAACTTCTTCGCCGGTGGTACCGCAGGCGTGTTCGGTAATGCGCTGGGTGGTCGTCGCGGTGCGATGATTGGCGGCTTCGTGCACGGTCTGTTCATCACCTTCCTGCCAGCCATTCTGGTGCCGATGCTGGAAAGCTATGGCTTCACCGGCGTGACCTTCAGTGATTCTGACGTGATTAGTACCGGTTTGATTCTCGGCCATGCATTCCAAAATAACTGGCTGTTCGTTGCCTTGTTTATTGCCTTTATTACCCTGATCGCCTGGTTTGTTAACGGAAAATCCACTAAGCCTAAATCCCATGAGGAAAAGCTCCATGAAACTTTATAATTTTACCGATCTGTTACAGGTGGCTAAAGAACGTGAATTTAAAGCGCTCGGTTCCTTTAATTTGCACTGTCTGGAAATGTTGCCGGCCTTTTTTAAAGCGGCAGAGAAAACCAACAGTCCATTAATGATTCAAATCTCTACCGGTACGGCGAAATATCTCGGACATAAATTATTAGTGGATGCGATTCGTTCACTGTCGGAAAGCCGTAATGTGCCAACCTGTTTGCATCTCGATCATTGTTCCGATTTAGCCGCGATTCAAACCGCGCTGGATGCCGGATTCAGTTCTATTATGTATGACGGCTCGCATTTGCCGATTGAAGAGAACATTGCCAACACGCGTCGCGTGATTGATATGGCGCGTCCGCTGGATGTGTCTGTGGAAGCCGAGCTCGGCGCGATTGGCGGCTCAGAAGATGGCAAAGAAGTGGAAATGAGCGATGCGGCGTTTACCACGGTTGATGAAGCCAAACGCTTTGTCGATGAAACCGGCGTCGATATGCTAGCCATCTCCATTGGCACCGTGCACGGCTTGTATACTGGCAAAGCGCACATTCAACACCAGCGCCTGGCCGATATCACCGAAGCCACAAACACGCCGTTGGTGTTACACGGCGGCACGGGTGTCAGCGACGAAGATATGCGCCTTGCGGTACGCAGCGGTATCGACAAAGTGAATGTCGGCACCGAAATGAATGTGCAGTGGGTCGCGAACTGCAAACAGACCTTTGAGAAGGGCAAAGTCAACGATAGCGTGCGTAATTTCCTCGTACCTGCGAACGATGCCGTGACCAATGTGCTGGTAGAAAAGATTCAACTGTTCCGCTAATTTCGACTCACTCATGACGTAATAACCTGAGGTGCCCTGGCGCCATTCGGGGCAGGAGACGCTATGTTTGGATTCTTGAAAAAGGGCTCGGAAAATAAGAGCCAGGATTCACAAGAAATAGATCTTCAGGCTGAAACCATCAGCGGGAAAATAAGCGAACTGGAACAACAGTTGGCGAATAATCCGCAGGCCAAGGATACGCAAAAGGAATTAATGCTGGAATATAACCGTGCATTAAATATCTTTGCTAAAAGCCAACGTTATCGTCAGGAAATTGATCCGCTGTTCGTTAAAATTGACGAACTGCGCAACACCATTCGCAAATCATTTTAGGAGGCAGTATGAGTATTAAAAGACTGCTGCAGGAGGCAAGTGCGATTCAGGTGGGGATCCGCGCCACGGATTGGCGCGAGGTGATCGCGATGGCGGCACAACCCTTGGTCAGCGGCGGCTACATCAAAGCCAGCTATCCGGAAGCGGTGATTGCCAACACCCTTGAACACGGCGCGTATTACGTGTTCGAGGAAGGCATCGCCATTCCGCATGCGCGCCCGGAAACCGGCGTGCTAAAGGATTGCTTCAGCATGATTGTGCTGGATGAGCCGATTTCATTCGACGGCAGCGATAAAGCCGACATTGTGATTATGTTCGGTGCGCGCGACAGCAACGCCCACATTGAAGAGGGCATCCGCGCGATTGTGACGCTGCTGGAAGACGAAGAGACGCTGGTGCGACTGCGCAAAGCCAGCACGGCCGCGGAGGTGATAGAAATCCTATGACAACCGACATGGCAGAAAAGGTGGTGGTGCTGGTCAATGGCATCCCGGCTTCCGGCAAAAGTACCTTAACCCGTGCGCTGGCGGAGCAGTTTGGTTTTCCGGTGCTGACACTGGATAGCCTGAAAGAGCCGTTTATGGCCAGCTTCGCGCCGGTGGATCGTTTGCGTAATCGGCAACTGGGTTGCGCGGCCTATCAGGCGATCTGGAAAGTGGTGGCGCAGGCGCCGAGCCGCTGCGTGTATGTGATTGATGCCTGGTTTGGCTTCCAGCCGAAGGAGGTGTTGCAGCAAGGATTGCAGCAGGCGGGCGTCACGCGGGTGCTGGAGTTGTGGCTGGCGATTACCCCGGATGAAGCGGTGGCCCGTTATCAGTCGCGTTTGAGTGATCGCATGCCCGGTCATCCCGGCGCGGAGTATCTGCCGGAGCTGCGCAAGTTGGCAGAAACCGCGCAGCCCATGGCGTTGGGACCGGTATTACAACTGGATGCGCGCGATCCGGACGAAGCCGCCGCGTTTGCCTGGCTGCAACGCCAGCTGCGGCTGCCGATCACCGCTCAACCGGCTTTATCGGCATCGGGCTGAAAAAAGGCCGTCAGCAGGGCGCTGAATTGCTGCTGGTGCTGAGCATCGTCAGCCAGCTGACGGCAGATTTCACCCAATGCTTGATAAAGCCGATCGGTCGCCAGTTCACCTTGATTCAGCGTGGCAATCTCATCCATCTCCGCCGCCCAGCGCCAGGCTTTTGGCAGCATATCCGGGGCGGCTTTTTCCATTCTCTGCATTAACGCCGCCTGGCTCTCCTGCATCTCTTCACGCAGTGCATCTGCCGCACCGACGCGGCTGGCGTTGATCAACATCGCGCTGGTTAACAAGGTGATGCCTTTATTAATCCCGGCATACGCCATTTTCAACGCCGATGCCGCGCCATTCTCTGCCTGCATTGCACGCACGCGCAGGCCATATTTTTCTAACTCTGCCAACTGCACAGCATGGGATCCGGCAAACCAGAAGCGTGGCCCTTGTGGATTCTGCGCGCCCGGCGGAAGGCCAATGATCGCCGCATCGGCAAACGGCGTACCGGTGGCTTCAATCACCTGTGCGACCTGTTGTAGCGTTTCCGGGCTGATGGCATTGCAATCGACAAACAGCGGTTTACGCGCGGCGGCTTGCAGATGCGGCACCATCTGCTGCGCCCAACTCAGCGCCGATTCCGGCGGCAGAATCGACAGGATGATCTCGGCGTCACACAATTCCGCGGCGCTGGCATCCTCGATATGAGCAGCAAGTGCGCGTTGTTGCGACGCGCTGGAACGCGTTTTTAACGGGCAAATCACACGCGCACCGTGTTGCGTCAACACAGCGGCAACCGCAGCGCCCATCGCGCCAGGTGCGGCGATAGCAAGGGTTTTCATGGCGACATCTCCAGGTAGGTAAAGATTGAGTGTGGGTAATTCCAACAGATTGTGGGTCAACAGATTGGTTACAAAGCATGTTTCGACAATGCAGGTTGCGCTGCGTCTACCAGGCTTTTGTGACAACGATCCCCAAGGAGAGCTTCATGAACATCGATCTACACGGAAAAACCGCATTGGTCACCGCATCTACCGGCGGTATTGGCTTTGCCATCGCGCAAGGGCTGGCGGCCAGCGGCGCGGAAGTGGTGCTGAATGGGCGTAGCGAAGCCTCGGTGAGCCGCGCGCGTGAAAAGCTCAACGGTTTGGTGGCAGGCGCGAAGATTCACACTTTCATCGCCGATCTCGGCAGTGCGCAAGGCGTGCAACAGCTGTTAGGCGGTTTGCCGCCGATCGATATTCTGGTGAATAACGCCGGGATTTATGGCCCGCAGGATTTCTTCGCCGTCGATGACGCAACCTGGGAAGCCTATTGGCAAACCAATGTGATGTCGGGCGTACGTTTGTCGCGCGCGCTGCTACCGGAGATGATGAAAAAGGGCTGGGGCCGGGTGGTGTTTATCTCGTCCGAGTCGGCGTTGAACATTCCCGCCGACATGCTGCATTACGGCGTGAGCAAAACCGCCCAGCTTTCATTGGCGCGCGGCCTGGCGAAAGTGGCGGCGGGCAGCGGCGTGACAGTGAATAGTGTGTTGCCGGGTCCAACGCTTTCCGATGGTTTTGCCGCGATGATGGAAGACGAAGTGCAGCGCACCGGCAAATCGCTGGAAGTGTTAGCCAAAGAGTTTGTGATGAGCCATCGCCCGAGCTCAGTTATCCAGCGCGCTGCTACGGTGGAAGAGGTGGCGAATATGGTGGTGTACGTGTGCTCGAAACAGGCATCGGCTACGTCGGGCGCGGCACTGCGCGTCGATGGCGGCGTGGTGGATGATATTGTTTAATGACGTGCGGTGTTTAACCAGGTCGCCATGAATGGCGACCCTACGAAAAACGCGCTAATCCGTTGTAGGGTCGCCATTTATGGTGACCGGAAGACGTTGAACTGAGCAGCTTGGGGCTTTTTGCCCACCGTCTCAAACTCAGCCTGTAAGTAAATGCTTATCCGTTGCGCACAATCCTCATAAAGACAAAAGTTTACACAGCAACGCTTGGTGTTTCTGCTGTGGATGCTTAAAATGCCCGCACTTTTCTCTGAGGCTGCGGCATGACGATTTCGCTATCACGCGCAAAATGGATTCTGGCACTGGTTTGTCTGGTGCTGGCGTTTTGTCTCGTCCAACGCAGCTTTAATTTGCCTGCCGCGCCGTTCACCTCGGCCCATGCTGCTGCGCAAGCGCACAGCAATGATGATGCCAACGGCAGCGAAAAACCTTGTGCACTCAGCGCCAAATCGCTGAACGCCGCCGCTCCGATGCTCGATACCGCCTTGCCGTTCCTGCTGCTGTTGCTGGCGCTGATCGCCACGCTCAGCCAACCCACGACTTCGTTCGGCTATCGCCGTGAACCGCTGTTTCCGCCGCTACGACGGCGGCATCTGACCTTCTGCGTCTTCCGGGAATAACACTACGCGCTCCATCGCGTACACCTTGTTATTCACCGGAGAATCAAAAAATGAAGATTTTTATCAGAAGCGTGCTGCTTCTGCTGGCGAGCCTCGCGGTCACCGCGCAAGCGGCAGACAGCGGCTGGCTGCGAAATGCACAAAACAGTCATGCTGAAGTGCGTTTGCGCAGTACCAGTCACAATCAGGATCAACAGCTGTTGCTGGATATCCGCCTGCAACCGGGTTGGAAAACCTACTGGCGCACGCCGGGCGAAGGCGGCGTAGCGCCGGAAATCCGCTGGCAAACGCCGGATGTTAACGCGCAATGGTTTTGGCCTGCGCCGCAGCGTTTTGACGTCAGCGGTTTAACCACCCAGGGCTACAAAGGCGATATCACGCTGCCGATCACGCTGAAGAATCTGTCCAGCACCACGCTGGCGGGCACTTTGACGCTATCAACCTGTAGCGACGTCTGCATCCTTACTGATTTCCCATTTAGTCTCGATCTCACGCAACCCGCAGATGCAGCATTTGCCCGTGATTTTGCCGAAGCGATGGGCAAAATTCCGGCAGAAAGCGGTTTGACCGATCAACTCGACGCCAGCTTCGTGAAGGGTGAACTGCAAATCCGTGCGCAGCGTCAGGGCGGCTGGCAGCAGCCAGAGCTGTTCTTTGATTACCCGGCGGGCAGCATGTTGGCCGCGCCACAAATCAAGGTGGATGGCGATACGCTAACGGCACGCGTGGCAGTCACCGACGAATGGGGCGAAGCCGCACCGGATCTGCGTGATAAAAGCTTATCACTGGTAGTCAGCGACGGCGGCATTGCGCAACAAAGTAGCGTGACGATTGGCGCGGAGCCTCTGGTTTCAGGTACAGCGACGCAGACGTTGTGGTCGGTGCTGCTGCTGGCGCTGCTCGGCGGTTTGATCCTTAATCTGATGCCATGCGTATTGCCGGTTTTGGCGATCAAGTTGAGCAGTCTGGTGCAGCAGCAAGGGCAAACGCAGCGTCAAACCCGCATGCAATTCCTCGCCTCCAGCGCCGGTATCATTTTCTCCTTCCTGCTACTTGCGTTGCTGATGAGCGCGCTGCGCCTGAGTGGTCAGGCATTGGGTTGGGGCATTCAGTTCCAAAGCAGCGGCTTCCTGCTGGCGATGGTGCTGGTGATGTTCCTGTTCAGCGCCAGCTTGTTTGACCTGCTGCATTTCCGTCTGCCCTCGGGCCTGAATACCAAACTGGCGACGCAAGGCGGTGACGGCTTATTGGGTCACTTCGGCCAGGGCGCATTTGCCACCTTGCTGGCAACGCCGTGCAGTGCGCCTTTCCTTGGCACCGCCGTCGCCTATGCGCTGACCGCGCCGTTGCCGCAACTTTGGCTGTTGTTTGTCGCGCTGGGTGTTGGCATGAGTTTGCCGTGGTTGTTGGTCGCCGCGTTGCCGGGAATGGCACGTTGCTTGCCGCGCCCGGGCCGTTGGATGGTGCATCTGCGCACCGTACTCGGCCTGTTTATGCTGCTGGCGACTTTCTGGCTGGTGACCTTGCTGGTGCCGCATTGGGGCGATACTTTCGCGCTGGTGCTGGCAGCGCTGCTGTTATTGGTGCTGCTTATCTGGCTGGTAAAACGCCGTGCATTACAACAGGCAGGCGTGGTGTTTATCACGTTGACGCTGGCTGGCGCGCTGTTCCTGATGACGCGCATCGCCCCTGAAGAGGATACGTTGCATTGGCAGCCGCTGACCGAAGCGGCGATTAATCAGGCGCTGGAGCAAGACAAGCGCGTGTTTGTCGATGTCACCGCCGATTGGTGCATTACCTGCAAAGTGAACAAATCGCGCGTACTCAATCAACCCGACGTGCGTGCCGCATTGCAAGCCGATGATGTGGTGTTGCTGCGCGGTGACTGGACGCAGCCCGATCCAGCAATCGGTGAATTCCTGCGCCGTCGCGATCGCGTCGCCATTCCGTTTAACCAAATTTATGGCCCGGCGCTGCCGCAAGGCCAAATTTTGTCACCGCTGCTGAGTCGTGAAGCGGTGATCTCCACTCTCTCTGAGGCGAAAAAATAATGAAGAAATCCCTGTTACTGCCATTGATGTTCCTTGCTATGCCTGCACTGGCGGCTGCGCCGTTTACGCCTGAGCAAGAAGCACGCATCAAAGAACTGATTCGCGAAACGCTGGTACAGAATCCGGCGATTCTGGCCGAAGCGGCTGATGCCTTTGATAAAGAAGCGGCGCGTCAGCAGCAAAACGTGGTGGCGCAGATGGTCGAGAAAAACCGTGACGCGCTGTATAACGATGCCGGATCACCGCGCATTGGTGCAGAAAAACCGGCGCTGACGCTGGTCTATTTCACTGACTACAACTGCGTGTTCTGTAAGAAGTTTGAAGCCGATATCGAAAAGCTGATTAAAGCCTATCCGCAAGTCGCGGTGGTGATTAAGCCGCTGCCGTATCGTGCAGAAACCTCGCTGACTTCTGCGCGCCTGGCGTTGACGGTGTGGGAACAGCAGCCGAAAAACTTCCTCAAACTGCATGAGCGTTTGATGGCGAAGAAGGGCAATCACGACGAAGCCAGCATAGCCGCGGCGTTGGACAAAACCGATATCACGCTGAAAGAGCCGAGCAAAGCCAGCCTCGACACCATCAACAGCAACCTGACGCTGGCGCAACAGCTTGGCGTGCAAGGTACGCCAGCTACGTTGGTCGGCGATCAGATGATCAGCGGCGCAGTGCCGTATGAGCAGCTCGAAGCCGCGGTGAAAGGCGCGTTGCAGGCCAAGAAATGAGCCGAGCCAAGCGCTGGCTGCGCGAAGCTTTATGGCTGGTGCTGATGGTTGGCGCTGTGCTGTGGGGCATGGATTGGCTACGATCGCCGCAGCTGCCGGCCGATTTTGCCCAACAGCCGCTGACTTCGCTGCAAGGCGACGTTAATCTGGCGGAGATGAGCAAGGATCGTCCGCTGCTTATTTACGTTTGGGCTTCGTGGTGCGGCGTGTGCAAGCTCACTACGCCCAGTGTCGCGGCGATCAGTCAGGACGGCGGCAACGTGGTTAGCGTCGCGCTGCGATCAGGCGATGATGCGCGTGTAGCCACCTGGCTGGAGAAAAAAGGGCTGCAAGGTGTGGCGATCAACGATGAAAGCGGCGCGATTGGCCAGCGCTGGGACATCAGCGCCACGCCAACCTTTATCGTGCTGCATCAAGGTAAAGTGATCAGCACCAGCAGCGGCTGGACCAGTGGTTGGGGACTCAAATTACGCCTGTGGTGGGCGAGTCTTTAACCCGCAATGCACGGGCGGCAGCCGAGCTGTCGCCCAATTGCATGATGAATGTGTGACTGAACTCACAGACTATAAGCACGCTCAAGGCTGCATTCTGACGTTCTTTGATTAAAATGAAACGGTGTTTCAATTTAATCTGAGGATGGATCATGAAAATCGCGTTGATGATGGAAAATAGCCAAGCTGCAAAAAATGCGACAGTGCTGAAAGAGTTGCAGTCTGTTGCCCAACCGCTAGGACATCAGATATTTAACGTCGGTATGAGCGACGAACAGGATCACCATCTCACCTATATTCATCTCGGAATCATGGCTAATGTGCTGCTAAACAGTAAGGCGGTAGACTTTGTGGTTGCCGGTTGCGGTACCGGACAAGGTGCACTGCTTTCGCTGAACCTGCATCCGGGCGTGACTTGTGGTTACTGCATTGATCCGGCAGACGCTTATCTGTTTGCGCAAATTAATAACGGCAATGCGTTATCGTTGCCGTTCGCCAAAGGCTTTGGTTGGGGCGCGGAACTTAATCTGCGCTTTATCTTCGAAAAAGCGTTCACCGGCGAGAAAGGATTGGGTTATCCCCCTGAGCGCAAAGAACCGCAGGTACGCAATGCGGGCTTGCTGAGTGAGGTGAAGGCCGCGCTGCTCAAGGAAAATCATCTTGATGCGTTACGTGTCATTGACCCTGAATTGCTGAAAACCGCCCTGAGCGGCCCACGCTTGCAGCATTGCCTGTTCGAGCATGGACAGAACCAAGAGATCGTGCGCTTTGTGCGTGAATTAACGCAGTAAACTGCACTCAATTCATTAGGCCAGGGGAAACCTGGCTTTTTTATTCTTTACACACCTCGTTTCTGATTACTCCAACGTTCATGTCGGAAGAAATGTCGGAGAAAAGAAGCAATCCTCCCGCATGTAAAAAAATGTGTCCTCAGGGCTTTTCATTTCCCGTCTGCCAGGTAATAGTGACGCCGCGAAATTTTAATAATAATCATTATCATTTGTACGGGTAGATAAAATGAAAAAATGGCTGTTAGCTCTGGGGTTGCTGGCGGTGGCGGGTCACGCTAGCGCAAAAATTATTACTGACGTGGCCGGCAGGCAGGTCGACGTTAAACAAGAATCCAAACGTATTATTCTGGGCGAAGGCCGTCAGATGTATCTGCTGGCGGCTTTTGATACCGCCGCGCCATTCCAGCGTGTGGTGGGATGGCGTGATGATTTCCACAAAGCGGATTACGACGGCTACATGGCGTATGAAAAAAAATATCCGCAAATCAAAAAGCTGCCTACATTTGGCGGCGCGAAGGACGGCACCTTTAACGTTGAGCAAGCGTTGACGCTCAAACCCGATCTAGTGCTGATGAACCTCGAATCGAAAGCCGCCACCGATGAAGGCAAGCTGATTGAGAAGTTACAGGCGGTTGGCGTGCCAGTGGTGTTTATCGATTTTCGTGAAAAACCGATGGAACACGCCGAGCAAAGCATCCGCATCATGGGCGAACTGGTCAATAATCCGCAGCGCGCCGAAGAGATTGTAGCGTTTCGTCGTGCGCAGATTGAAAAGGTGACCGATCGCCTGAAAAACTTCAACGGCACGCGCCCAAAAGTGATGATTGACCGGGCAGGCGGTTATACCGACGAATGCTGCATGTCGTTTGGTAACGAGAACTTTGGTCAAATGGTGGAAATTGCGGGTGGCAGCAATATCGCTAAAGATCTGATTCCCGGTACTTTCGGTACGTTGAATCCAGAACAAATCATTGCTAGCCGTCCCGATGTAGTGGTGGTGACCGGCGCGAACTGGAAAAACTACAACACCGTCGGTAAATGGGTTGGTGTGGGTCCTGGTGCAGATACCGAGGAAGCCACCGCACGCCTGAAATTGCTGATGATGCGTGACGCGTTCAAAACCTTGCCGGTGGCGCACAACGGCAATGCGCACGCCATTTGGCATCAATTCTATGACAGCCCTTATCAGTTCGTCGCTATTCAGGCATTGGCGAAATGGCTGCATCCTGAATTGTTCGCCGATCTCGATCCCGACGCGACCTTCCGCGAGTTCCACCAGAAGTTTCTGCCGTTGCCGTATCAGCCTGGATATTGGGTCACGCTGCCGGCGGATAAGTCATAAATTTGCGTTAATCCAGCAAGAAACCAGCATTACTGTTTATCTTTACTAATATTTTACAGGTGGTTGCATCCGCGTTCGTCTA
This sequence comes from Pantoea sp. CFCC18179, assembly GCF_059412405.1. Taxonomy (NCBI): domain Bacteria; kingdom Pseudomonadati; phylum Pseudomonadota; class Gammaproteobacteria; order Enterobacterales; family Erwiniaceae; genus Pantoea; species Pantoea sp. CFCC18179. Next base: position 201,772 of record NZ_JBNBPM010000006.1, read on the forward strand.
AGCGAAACGGGTGCGCCACCCCATAAATAGCCGGTTAAAGGGAGAATGTAATGTTGCATACCTCGGGAAAATCGCTGTTCGGCGTGACGCTATACGCGCTGCTGGAACCGCTGCCGCTGGGCTTTTTCTTCGCCGCCTGGCTGTTCGATATCATCTATCTGCAAACTGCTGTCATCATGTGGACCAAATCCGCCAGTTGGTTGATTGCAATGGGGTTGGTGCTGGCTATCCTGCCGCGTTTAATTAGCCTGGTTTATTTATTTCGTGGCGCGCGGCCCAATGAAAAAACACACTTTTGGCTGTCGCTGCTGGCAATCGTGCTGGCGGTGGTGAATGCCTTTATTCATAGCCGCGATGCTTACGCCGTTGTGCCATTGGGCGTGACGCTCTCCACGCTGGTGGTGTTGTTGCTATTGATTGCCAACGTGCAGTGGGTGCTGCGCGATCGTCGTGTACAAGGAGGTCGCGTATGAAACGTCAACTGAGTGTGATTGCGCTGGCATTACTGATCAGCGCCTGTGATGACGGCGCGTTGATTGATCCGCAAAAACAAATCGGGCCGAATCCTGAACTGCCGCAGGCGCAGAATTTCTTTATGCCGCCGATGCAGGTGCCAAAAGGCGTGCCATGGAAAGTCGGTGAAATGCCGAAAGTGGCGGATGGATTGAAGATTGAAAAGATCGCCGACAATTTGCAACACCCACGTCAGGTGTTAGTGCTGCCGAACAATGATGTGCTGGTAGCGGAGTCGAACGGTACGCCTAAACCGACCACGGCGCCTAAGCAATTGATTATGGGCATCGTGCAGAAGGCTTCAGGCAAGGGCGGTGATGGCGGCAATCGCATCACACTGTTGCGTAACGTTAACGGCAAATGGGAACAGCATCGTTTTATCGACAATCTCACCGCGCCGTTCGGTATGCAGTTGGTGGGCAATACCTTGTATGTGGCGAATGCCGATAGCCTGGTGAAATTCCCCTATCAAACCGGAGAAACTAAGATCACTACGCCACCCGTCGAAGTCACTGAACTGCCGGGCGGACCGATTAACCATCACTGGACCAAGTCGCTGCTCGCCAGCCCTGATGGCAGCAAACTGTATGTCGGCGTCGGTTCCAACAGTAACGTGTCGGAAAACGGTATCGGTGAAGAGTATCGACGTGCCGCGGTATTGGAAGTAGATGCAGCGAGCGGGGCCAGCCGCATTTATGCCAGCGGTTTGCGCAATCCCACCGGATTGCAGTGGGAGCCACAAAGCGGCAAGTTGTGGGCGGTGGTCAATGAACGCGACGAAATTGGCTCGGATTTGGTACCCGATTATATGACTTCGGTGCAGGACAAAGGCTTCTATGGTTGGCCTTACAGCTATTACGGTCAGCATGTGGATGAGCGCGCACAACCGCAACGGCCGGATTTGGTGGAGAAAGCCATCAAACCGGATTACGCGCTGAGCTCGCACGTCGCGCCGCTTGGGCTGTTGTTCTATGGTGCAGATAACATGCCGCAATATCGCGGCGGGGCATTTATCAGTGAACACGGCAGTTGGAACCGCACGCCGCTTAATGGCTATCAGGTAGTGTGGGTGAAGTTCGAAAACGGTAAACCGGTCGGGCAACCGCAGCCGGTGGTGACGGGATTCCTGACGGACGATCAGAAGCAGGTACGCGGTTTGCCGGTCGGTTTAGCAACCGATCAGCAGGGTGGCGTGTTAATTGCTGACGATGCGGGCAATGCCATTTGGCGCATCAGTTCCGCCAATTAATACATTGCAGGCAATAAAAAAGGATTTGGCATCAACGCCAAATCCTTTTTTTATGTTCGCTAACTGGCTGGTAACCGCGCTGCGAACGGGGTGCTCAGCACTCCTCACAAAACAGATGATAAAATGTGGCGGGATTTATTTCAAGTTTCGCTAAAATACTGTATGGTTATACAGGTGTTGAGTGACGGGCGAAGCCTCATTGTTTTCTGATGACTCCCAGGGGCGCGGATTGTCAAATCCCGGCAGGTTTCAGGTGGTGCTGGCCTGTGGCTTCCACAATGAGAGCCGCTCAGCACTCCTCACAGATGTGCTTAAGCGGTCGGCGGGTGGAGTCAAAGCCTCGGCAGCTGAACGGCGCGCTCCTGTTAAAGGAGAAGGAAAGTGATGGAACTTGTTCGATTGTTGCTGGACTTAGTCCGGGTGATCTTGCAAATCATCGTTGCCCTTTTGCAACTGACTGGTCAGGCGCACTGATCAGAACTTGAAACAAGGCGGAGCTCACCCCTCCGCCTTTTTTCGCTGTTTGCGAAACATATGCAGGCCTGAAAGACGCTACTATCCTCCTCAATGATGAAATACGAGGAAGTGAAACATGGCGAGCAAAACAATCAAGTTGGGACCGGTCACCGCGCCGCAGACGTTCTCGGACGTCGAGCCGGTTTTTCTCACGGATGACACGCAGTTGGCGCGTAAAAATCAACTGTTGGAACGCATGAAACAGCACGGTTTCGACACGCTGGTAATTTATGCCGATAAAGAACACGGCAGCAATTTTGAATATCTCACCGGTTTCATCCCGCGCTTCGAAGAAGGGTTGTTGCTGCTGGACAAATCCGGTCACTGCATGCTGGTGCTGGGTAATGAAAACCTCAAAATGGCGCGCTTTTCGCGTATCCCCGCCACGCTGCTGCACTCGCCTTACTTCTCGCTGCCCAATCAACCGATGGATAACGAAGCGCCACTTGAGAGCCTGTTTGCTGCGGCGGGTTTGGATCGTAGCGGCAAAATTGGTCTGGTCGGCTGGAAGATGTTTACGCCTGCGAATGGCAACGGCACAAGCCTGTTTGACCTGCCATATTTCATCGTGGAAGCGATTAAACAGGCTGTGAAAAAAGATGCAATTGTAGAAAATGCCATCCCTCTGTTTATTGGCGATCACGGTGTCCGCACCACCTGCAATGCCAATGAAATTGCGCATTACGAATACGGTGCTAATCTCGCCTCGAATTGCATGCTAAACGCGCTGGATGCGATTGAAGAGGGCGTGCGTGAAATTGAATTGGGCGCATTACTTGCCGCAGAAGGACAATCCAATACGGTGGTCACCATTGCCGCCACCGGCAGCCGTTTCGAATATGCCAATTTGTATCCGACGCACAAAAAAGTGCAGCGCGGCGATCCGTTGTCATTAACCACTGCCTATAAAGGTGGATTATCGAGCCGCAGCGGTTTTGTGATTGCCGACGAAAGCGAGTTGCCCGATACACAAAGAAATTATCTGCATCGCATTGCCAAACCCTATTTCAGTGCAGTGGTAGCGTGGCTGGAAAATATTCACATTGGTATGCGCGGCGGTGCACTTTATGATTTGATAGAGCAGGTTTTGCCGCAGAAAGATTACGGTTGGCATCTTAATCCTGGGCATTTAGTGGCAGACGAGGAGTGGATGTCGTCACCGATTTACCATCATTCCGTTGAACAGCTAAAAAGCGGCATGATGCTGCAAATCGATATTATCCCATCCGTTGCGGGTTATAACGGTGCCAGCGCAGAAGAGTGTGTGGTGCTGGCGGATGCGGCGTTACGAGCGGCTATCGAGCATCAATATCCGGCGTTATGGCAGCGGATTGAAACGCGCCGGGCATATTTGCGCGACGAAATTGGCATTCAGTTGAGTGATGACGTCTTACCGTTATCCAACAGCGTGGCGTATTTACGCCCGTTCTTTTTGGCGAAAGAATTAGCCTTGAGCGTGGATCGTTAATGCTATAAAAATCGGTCACCGTAAATGGCGACCGCTACGAAGCGGAAGGTGCGCATAAATGCGCACCTTGAAATGGTAAGATCAGCCTTTGTATTTAATCGCGTCAATCAACATCTCAAATGCCATGGTGTGCTGTTTACGGCTGGGATAATAAAGATAATAACCGCTAAACGGTTGCGTCCAGTCATCGAGTACCGATTGTAATCTTCCGTCCGCAATATGCTGGTTAACGGTGTCTTCGGGTACATGCGCTATTCCCATACCAGAAAGTACCGCATCAATTCGCGCAACCAAATTACTAAAAATCATCTGGCCTTCAACTTTTACCCGAATATCTTTGCCATCTTTGCTGAATTCCCAACTGTATAATCCACCCAGCGTCGGCAAGCGCATGTTTATACAATTATGATTTTGTAATTCATAAGGGGTTTGCGGAATACCGTGCCGCTGTAAATATTCCGGTGTGGCGACAGTAAGCATTTTCCAGTCTGGGCCAATTCTCACCGCCACCATATCTTTTTCGATGCTTTCACCTAATCTCACGCCCGCATCAAAACGACCGCTAACAATATCCGTTAAGGCATTGTCGACAGACAACTCCACATTAATATCGGGATAAGCACGTAAAAAAGGTTTCAGCAGCGGCCATAACGTCGAAGATAACGCGTGTTCACCGGCGGTAATGCGAATATTGCCAGACGGTTTACCCTGGCTGTCAGTGAGTTGCAGCAAGGCTTTTTCAATATCAGCCATCAGCGGCGCGACGCTTTGAATCAGGTTTTCACCGGCTTCAGTGGGGGCCACGCTGCGAGTGGTGCGGGTTAATAAGCGGGTATTTAAGCGCTCTTCAAGGCCGCGAATCGAGTGACTCAAAGCCGATTGTGAAACGCCCAATTTGGCTGCCGCACGGGTAAAACTGCACTCGCGCGCCACCATCACCAGATAAATCAGGTCGTTGAAGTTTTCTCGCAGCATCTGGCTTTTATCCTGTTACGCTTTTCAGCGTCTAATCAACCGCTAGTTATTAGAGCTGTTGGTAGCATAAAGCGGCCAGGATTCAAACAAATATCCATCAAAATCAATATCGTCAACGTCAGAAAACTCCAGCAGGCGCTGTTTAACGTTTTCCAGATGCTGCCACATCGCCTGCTTGGCGGCGCGCGCATCTTTCTTGATTAAGGTGGCGAGGATTTTCTTGTGATCGTCGAGCCATTCTTTGCGGTAATCGGTGTTGACCAGATGGCGATGCAATTGGCTCCACATCACGTTGTCTTCACGCCACTGCCAGGATTGTTTAAACAGTTCAACCAGCATGCTGTTGTGTGTGGCTTCGGCAATCGCCAGGTGAAAGTTACGATCGCCGTTTTCACTTTGGTTGACCTCACCCGAAGCCAGCTCTTTCTCTTCCAGCTCTAGCGCCTGGCGCATTTTCATGATGTCTTCGCGCGTGGCTTGCAGGGCGGCAAACTCTGCGATGTTGCTCTCCAGCAGCTGACGCGCCTGCAGCATTTCAAACGGGCCCGCATCGTTGCCCGGTTTTTGTATTTGAGCCGGAGGTTGCGGGCTGTCGTGCACCACATAGATGCCCGCACCACGTCGCACCTCAATTAAACCTTCCAGTTCCAGCATGATCAGCGCTTCGCGCACCAGCGTGCGCGTCACGTCCAGCAGCGCCGCTAACTCACGTTCCGGCGGCAGTCGTTCACCCACGGCATACTGTTTCTGGGTGATCATGTTGCGGAGCATTTCCCCGACTTCCTGATAAGGGCGCTGTGCTGAAGTTTGATTTTTCATCGTGCTCTTTATGCGGGTTAACAGGTTAACAAAGCGTTAGGGGCAGTACCCCTAACGCTGACACGTAATATAGCACAGACATTTCTGAGTTCTGTGTTCACAACGGGTTAAGCGCAAAGTAGCGCTCAGCGTTGTTAAAGCAGATATCACGCAGCATGCTGCCGAGCATTTGCTCATCATGTGGCACAATGCCGTCCTGCACCCATTGCGCCAGCAGATTGCACAAAATACGGCGGAAATATTCGTGCCGCGTGTAGGACAGGAAGCTGCGTGAATCGGTCAACATGCCGACAAACTGGCTCAGCAGACCGATTTGCGACAGCTGTTCCAACTGGCGCAGCATGCCGTCGCGCTGATCGTTGAACCACCAACCCGAACCGAACTGCACTTTGCCAGCAATGCCTGCACCCTGGAAGTTGCCTGCCATGGTCGCCAGCACTTCGTTGTCGCGTGGGTTCAGGCAATAAAGGATGGTTTTTGGCAGTTGATTGTTGAGGTCCATCGCATCAAGCAAACGCGCTAACGGCCAGGCAATATTGTTATCGCCAATTGAATCAAAGCCGCTGTCTGGACCCAGCTGGCGGAACATGCGCGTGCTGTTGTTGCGAATCGCACCAATATGCAGCTGCATCGCCCAACCGCGACGGGCATATTCGCCGCCCAGCCACACCAATACGGCGCTGCTGAATTGCGCAATTTCCAACTCTTCCAGCGGTGCGTTACTGAGACGTTTCGCCAGAATGGCATCGAGCACGTTGTCATCGGGTATCGGCGCAAAACGCAGGGTTTCGATGCCGTGATCGGAAGCGCGGCAGCCCTGCGCAGAGAAATGATCAAGACGGCGCAACAGCGCCTGACGCAGGGCATCGAAGCTGTCGATAGTGACATCGGCGGCAGCTTCTAACTTGCCAAGATAGTCGACAAAACCGTCGAGTTCGATTTTGAACACTTTATCCGGGCGCCAGCTTGGCGCGACATCAATATCAAAGCTGCTGTCATCGGCAATTTGGCGGTGATAGCGCAGTGAATCAATCGGATCGTCAGTGGTGCCGACCATGCGTACATTCATCTGACGCATAATGCCGCGTGCAGAAAATTCCGGTGTCGCCAGTTTTTCGGCGCAACGGTGCCAGATATCTTCTGCGGTATCCGGTCCAAACAGCGTATCGGTGATGCCAAACGGGCGGCGCAATTCAAGGTGCGTCCAGTGATAGAGTGGGTTGCCCAGCGTCTTCGGCACGGTATTCGCCCAAGCCAAATACTTGTCGTAATCGCTGGTGCGGTTACCGGTGATCAGCGATTCATCCACACCCGCCGCACGCAGCGCACGCCATTTGTAGTGATCGCCTTCCAGCCAAATCTGGCCGAGGTTGGCAAATTGACGATCTTCCGCGATCTCCTGCGGATTAAGGTGGCAGTGATAATCGTAGATCGGCATGTCTGCGGCGAAGTCGTGGTACAAACGACGCGCGATATCGCTTTGCAGCAGGAAATCTTCATCCATAAAACGCATTAGTTTGATTCCTGTGTGAGAGATTCAACAGCGGCACGCGCGCCAGCCTGGCACAGCAGGGCGTAAGCGCGCTGAACGGTGGCGACAAACGCCGCATTAGCCGGCAAATCATCAGCAAAAATGGCCTTGATGTTGATCAGCGCCAGAACTCGCGCTTCACCTGCGGGATATTGCTGATTAATCGCTTCCAGTGTGGCAGCTAATGGGTCAACCACCTCATAACGTTGGCCTTGTTCATCTTCGCCCAGCACATAGCGCATCCAACCTGCGATGCCCAACGCCAAATGGCGGTAATCGCTACCCGCGCGCAGATGCTGACGCACGGAATCGAGCATGCGCTGCGGCAGTTTTTGGCTGCCATCCATGGCGATTTGTCCGGTGCGATGACGCAGCGACGGATTACTAAAGCGTTCGATAAGCTGATCGGCATAACGCTGCAAATCAATATCATCTGGCATCGACAAAGTAGGCGCTTGCTCAGCCATCATCAATCTCTGCGCCGCCTGACGATAAGCCGGATGCTGCATGGTGTCAGCGATCGTCGCGAAACCGCCGAGATAGCCGAGATAGGCAAGGAAAGAGTGGCTGCCATTCAGCATGCGCAACTTCATCATTTCGAACGGCGCAACGTCAGTGACAAACTGCGCACCGACGCGATCCCAATCCGGGCGGCCATTGACAAAGTTGTCTTCAATCACCCATTGGCGGAACGGTTCGCAGGCCACGCCACACGGATCTTCCACGCCTAACAGTTCAGCAATCTCTTGCTCGGTTTCAGGCGTGACCGCCGGAACGATGCGGTCAACCATGGTGGACGGGAACGTTACGTTAGCGTCAATCCACGCCGCTAATGCGGGATCGCGCAGGTGCGCTAAACCCAATACTGCTGCGCGTGCCACATGTCCGTTGTCACGCAGGTTATCGCACGACAGCACGGTAAACGGCGGCAAACCTTGCTCGCGGCGCATGCGCAGCGCTTCGACGATGTAACCCAGCGCTGATTTTGGCGTGGTCGGATGCGCGAGATCGTGTTGAATCAAGGTATTTTCGCTATCCATTTCACCGCTCGCGCCGGTGGTGCAATAGCCTTTCTCGGTGATGGTCAGGGAAACAATCGCGGTTTCAGGACGCGTAAGTGCGTTGAGAATGCTGGCGCTGCCTTCTAATCCCGGATGCAGCGCTTCTTTCACCACGCCGATGATTTTGACTTCGCTGCTTTCGGCACCTTTCTCAGTGACGCTATACAGCAAGTTTTGCTGGCGCAGCTTTTCAACCAACGCTAGCCCGCTGGCGGACATCAGGTTGACCTCGCAGATGCCCCAATCGCAGTCGCTGACTTCCAGTAAATGATGCAAGTACAGCGCTTGATGCGCGCGATGAAACGCGCCGCAGCCAAGATGCACCATGCGCGGAACCAGGCGGTCTTGCTGCCATGCGGGCAGGGCAACCTTAAGTTTGGCGGTATTTTCCATGAATGCTCCGCTTAGAAATAGGCGCGATGGATCGCCAGTTCGACGCCGCGAATTTCAGCCAAACCTTTCAGACGACCAATCGCCGAATAGCCCGGATTGGTTTTCTTCTTCAGGTCATCCAGCATTTGGTGGCCGTGATCGGGACGCATCGGGATCAGATCTTCTTGCCCGGCGGCTTTACGGCGATGTTCCTCTTCAGCAATCGCTTTAATCACCGCAAACATATCGACGTCGCCGCCTAAATGCGCGGCTTCATGGAAGGTACGTGGATTCTCTTCACGCTTGGTGGAACGCAGATGTGCAAAGTAGATGCGCGGTCCAAAGCGTTTGACCATGCCCGCCAAATCATTCTCTGCCAGCACGCCATAAGAACCGGTGCACATGGTAAAGCCGTTGGCTGGGCTGCTAACGGTATCGATCATCCACTGCAAATCTTCGGCATTCGAAACAATGCGCGGCAAGCCGAGAATCGGGCGCGGCGGATCGTCGGGATGCACCGCCATGCGTACGCCAACTTCTTCTGCCACCGCAATAATGGCGCGCAGGAAGGTGGCGAAGTTTTCACGCAGTTGTGCTTTGCCAATGCCTTCATAACGCGCCAACTGCGCGCGGAATTGATCCAGCGTGTAACCTTCTTCCGCACCCGGCAAACCGGCGATGATATTGCGCATCAGGCGCGTGCGGCTCTCTTCGCTCATTTGGGCGAAGCGCTCGGCGGCTTGGGCAATCTCTTCCGCGGTATAATCTTGCTCGGCACCCGGACGTTGCAGAATGTGCAGTTCGAACACCGCGAATTCAATCTGATCAAAACGCAGCGCTTTCGAACCATCTGGCAGCAGATATTCGAGGTCGGTACGTGTCCAGTCGAGGATCGGCATGAAGTTGTAGCACACGGTCTTGATGCCGCACTGCGCCAGGTTGCGCAGCGATTGCTGATAATTGGCGATCCAATGCTGGCAACGGCCACTGCCGGTTTTGATCTCTTCATGAATCGGCACGCTTTCGACCACTGCCCACTCAAGTCCTGCGGCTTCAACCAGCGCCTTACGCTGCATGATCTCTTCCACCGTCCACACTTCGCCGTTGGGAATGTGATGCAGAGCCGTGACGATGCCCGTCGCGCCAGCCTGGCGCGCATCAGTAAGAGAGACAGGATCGTTCGGGCCATACCAGCGCCAGGTCTGCTTCATGTTATTACCTCATCAATGGTCTTTGAGTGGTCAGTAATTGGTTGACCTATTTTATCCCTTAACGCGATCTCCTTAAAGGTAACCGCGCTTTCACCCGCTAAAATTCAACTCTTTGCTGCCTGATGTCAACCTGACAAATGATTTTGGTTAACCAGATCACAGATGCAGCACCTGGTTGGCGACCACTTTTCGCAACTGTGTTTCACTCCTGGCGGATGGTTAGAGATGACTCAGTGAAGTCACTCCTCAGCAAGACATGACAAATCCTGTGCGGTGAGCGGTATTACCAGGGTATTTACGCGAACCAGCCTCAGTTAACTGCGGGACTTGTTAACTCATGATGTCAATAAAGAATGGAGAACCAGATGAACCGCAGTTTAAATCCAGGGATTACCGCCGCCGGCGCCAAACGCACTTTCCGCCATATGCGCTGGTGGGTGCTGGTGCTGTTCTTAGCCGGCGTTACGGTCAATTACATCACGCGTAACTCATTGGGCCTGCTGGCCCCAGAATTGAAAGACAGCCTTAACATCTCCACCGAACAATATTCCTACATCGTTGGCGCATTCCAGCTGGCCTATACCTTCTTCCAACCGATCTGTGGCTGGTTGATTGATGTTATCGGCCTCAAAGTCGGCTTCCTGATCTGCGCCGCCATCTGGGCGGTGGCCTGTTTATTCCATGCTGGCGCGGGCAGTTGGGTGCATCTGGCCATCTTGCGTTTCGTGATGGGCGGCGCAGAAGCGGCGGCCACACCAGCGAATGCTAAAGTGATTGGCGAATGGTTCCCGAAAAAAGAGCGTCCGATTGCTGCCGGTTGGGCTGGCGTGGGCTTCTCCATTGGCGCGATGTTGGCACCGCCAATCATCTATTTCGCCCATGCCGCATTTGGTGGCTGGCAGGGCGCCTTCCTGTTCACTGGCGCTCTGGCGTTGGGTTGGGTGGTGTTGTGGTGGTTGCTGTACCGCGATCCTGATCAGCATCCTAATTTGTCGAAAGATGAACTGGCGTTCATTCGTCAGGACAACGAACCGCCAGCGGTGAAAAAGCCTTTCTTCACTGCACTTAAAAGCGTATCGAAGAACAAGCGTTTCTACGGCATCGCTATTCCGGCCTTTATGGCTGAACCGGCGTGGGGTGTGCTGAGTTTCTGGGTGCCGCTGTATCTGGCAAAAGAGCTCGGTATGGACCTGAAACAGATCGTGATGTTCGCCTGGTTACCATTCCTCGCCGCCGATCTCGGCAGCGCGGCCAGCGGCTATCTGACGCGTCTGTACACCAAAATTTTCGGTTTCACTCAGGTTAACTCGGTGGTTGCGAGCTCAGTAACCGGTGCCTTTTTGATGCTGTCGCTGGCTGCGGTGGCGGTGACCAAAGATCCGTATGTCGCGATTGCCCTGATCTCGATTGGTGGCTTCGGACACCAGATCATCTCCTGCATGTTGAGCGCACTGGTGGTGGAGAAATTTGATAAAGGCCAAATGGCGACCGTGAACGGTATGCGCGGTTCATTTGCCTGGATCTCCAGCTTCCTGTTCTCGCTGCTGATTGGCGTTACCGCCGATACCATTGGATTCAATCCTCTGTTTATCGCCATGGGCTTCTTCGACCTGATTGGTGCGATCTTCCTGATTGCTTTTATTGCTGAACGTCGCGCACAGCGCGCCTGAAAAGAGTAGATAACGATGAAAACATTAAAAAATTGGTCATTAGCTGGTTCTGATGCGCACCATGTCGCGCTCACCGTCGATGGGAAACACACGCTGAACCTGTACGTGCTTGAATCCGGCATGTTTCGTGTGGCGATTAAACGTCAAGGCGCTTATAGCCTCGACAGAACCTGGAGCATCGCGCCTGAAAGTGATGTGCCGTGGGAAGGACGTCAACGTGACAGCCTGGCTGGCTTCTCGCTGCCTAATTTCACGCTGGAAGAAGAGGGCGACACGCTGGTGGTCGCCACGGACAAACTGCGTGTCATCGTCCATCAGCCGCTGGCACTCGAATGGCAATATTGCGACAGCGCAGGCGTATGGCAACTGCTGACCTGCGACCGTCCGACCAGCGCCTACCAGATTAACGCGCACGGCGATGGTGTGGCGCACTATCAACGTCGCATGAACGATGATCGTTATTACGGTCTTGGCGAGAAAAGCGGTGATTTGCAGCGTAACGGCCAGCGCTATGAGATGCGCAACCTCGATGCGATGGGCTACAACGCGTCATCAACCGATCCACTGTACAAGCATGTGCCGTTCACCATTACGCGCCGCGATGATGTCAGCTTTGGTCTTTATTACGACAACCTCAGCAGCAGCTGGTTTGATCTCGGGAATGAGCTGGATAACTACCATAAACCGTATCGCCGTTGGCAGGCCGAAAGTGGTGATATCGATTACTATCTGTTCGTCGGTGAAAAGGTGCTGGATGTCACCAAAGCCTTTGTGCGTCTGACCGGCAAAACCCTGTTTGGGCCAAAATGGAGCCTCGGTTACAGCGGCTCAACCATGCACTACACCGATGCACCGGATGCGCAAAATCAGCTGATGAACTTTATTCGTCTGTGTGAAGAGCATGAGATTCCGTGCGACTCATTCCAGCTGTCATCCGGCTATACCTCAATCAACGACAAGCGCTACGTGTTCAACTGGAACTACGACAAAGTGCCGCAGCCAGAAGCGATGAGTCAGGCGTTCCACGATGCCGGTTTGCGTCTGGCGGCCAACATCAAACCTTGTCTGTTGCAGGATCACCCACGCTACGAAGAAGTGGCGACACAAGGGCTGTTCATCCGCGATTCGGAGCAGGATGCGCCAGAGCGCTCGGTATTCTGGGATGATGAAGGCTCGCACCTTGATTTTACCCATCCTAAAGCGGTGGCATGGTGGCAGGAAAACGTCACCAAACAGCTGCTGGAAAAGGGCATTGATTCTACCTGGAACGACAACAACGAATACGAAGTGTGGGATGGCGAAGCGCGTTGTCATGGCTTTGGTACGCCAATCGCGATCAAGCACATTCGTCCAGTGATGCCGTTGTTGATGATGCGTGCCTCGATGGAAGCGCAGCAGCAATTTGCACCGGAAAAGCGTCCGTTTCTGATTTCACGTTCAGGCTGCGCGGGCATGCAACGTTATGTGCAAACCTGGAGCGGCGATAACCGCACCAACTGGACGACGCTGCGTTACAACATCCGCATGGGATTGGGCATGAGCCTGTCCGGTTTGTATAACGTCGGCCATGACGTAGGCGGCTTCTCAGGCGACAAACCTGATGCAGAACTGTTTGTGCGTTGGGTACAGAATGGCGTGATGCATCCGCGTTTTACTATTCACTCGTGGAATGACGATCACACCGTCAATGAGCCGTGGATGTATCCATCAGCGACACCAGCCATCCGTGCCGCCATTGAACTGCGTTATCGTCTGATGCCATATCTCTACACGCTGCTGTGGCAGGCGCATGCTGATGATGAACCGATGCTGCGTCCGACTTTCCTCGATCATGAGCACGATGCGCAGACGTTTGCCGAGTGCGACGAATTCTTGCTGGGACGCGATTTGCTGGTGGCGAGCGTGGTGGAACCAGGTCAGCGCGAGCGCAGCTTGTGGTTGCCAGACAATGAAACTGGCTGGTACGACTTTGCCACGCAGCAATGGTACAGCGGTGGTCAGTGGATCACGCTGGATGCGCCACTCGAAACGCAGCCAATGCTGGTGCGTGCCGGTGCAGGTTTACCCCTCAGCGATCGCTTGCGCCATGTCGATGCGAAGGCTGACGATCGTCGCAGCTTGCAGCTATTCCCCGTCAAAGGCAAAGGCATCACCAGCGGCTTGCTGTTTGAAGATGATGGCGAATCCTGGGGCTATCAGCAGGGCAATGCGCTGTGGCTGAAATGGGAAATGCGCAGCGATGCGCAGGCGATTCATCTTAACTTCACGCGTGAAGGTAATTTCCAGCCTGCATGGCAGACGTTAAATATCACCTTGCCGGTCGGAGAACAGCGCCAGCTGTTTATTGATGGCGTTCAGGTAGATAAAGCGAACGCCGAAGCGGTGCTAGCGCGTATCGCCAAAGGTTAATAATGCGTATTCGGTGCGCATAAAAGCGCACCGATTTCCGTAAGGTCGTCATTTATGGTGACCGATTTGCAGCATACACGCTAATCAATCAACTGCTTCGCCTTCGCCAGCAGAAATGCCGTCACCGACGTTGCATCAGTGACTTTTCCCGCCAAAATCAGCGCTAAAAACTCTGCGCTTTTAATCTTGTGCGCCGTCAATCCCACTTCTTCCGCATCGAGATTTTGCCCTTGATACGTCAGATCGCTTGCCAGATAAATGTGATAACCCTGCGATGAATAGCCTTGCGCCAATTTCTGATAGCCGACATAGCTCAATTTCCCGGCCACCAAACCGGTTTCTTCACGCAGTTCGCCAGCTGCAAGATCTTCCGGAGAAGCATCTGGCGACAATTCCCAGCTTCCCTGCGGCAGCTCAATGGTGCGCTCACCAATCGGATAGCGGAATTGCTCAACCACGTAAATCGAGTCATCTTCAACCGGAACGATCACCACAAAATCATCTTTCTCAACCACGGAATAGATGCCTTCACTGCCATCGGCACGTTGAATTTTATCTTCCTTCAGCGTCATCCATCGGTTGCGATAGATCTCTGTAGAATTCAGCGTATGGATTTCAGTTGTCACGTTAGGCCTCCAATCTGTTGAAAAATGGCGGAAAGACAATCCGCCTGAATGATATTAGTGTGCAAAAGCCCAGGTTAGTTTCCCGTCGCTGTCGGTGAGCTTAGCCAGTTTCTTCTGATTAACCTTGTCGCGCGCGCCCAACCGTTGCGCCGTCAAGGTGCCGCTATCACTATGGGCGATCACCGTATCCTTCGGCACGCTGGTCATCTTCTCAGCGATAGCGGCCACGGCTTTGGCGTAACCGTGGCGATCGCCGAGATTGAAGTTGCTCACCGGCAGTTGGGTTTCCAGCCATTTCCCCCAGTAAAACTCAAGGAACGGCGGCGGATTCTGCTCTTTATCGAAGCCGATATCGCGCACGAAGTAGACCAGCGAACGGTACTCCTCGTTATGCATATATTGACGGCCCAACTCTTTCGGCAGCGCATCCGGCTTAATTTTGCCCGATGGCGTATCCAGCCATACCAAATTGGCGGCCTCCATCTTCTGCCAGAATGCGGGCATGGTTTTTAACGAGCGGAAATCATCCGTAATGCGCACCTGAACCGGCACCGTTAAGCCGGCAACGTCGACAAAATTGCTGAACGTATGGTGACCGTCAGTGAGGTAAAGCTGATTATCCGGCGCGATCACCGCGGTTTTCATCGGCCCAGGTTCGCTGCCAACTGGCGCTTTGCAACTGAAGCTGCTGGGTTGGGTGATTTTCGACTGCGCGCTAAAATCTTTTACGCCTTTCTGACCCATGCTTTCGCAATAATCATCAAACAGTTTCTTGGGTTCGGCCTGATAACGATGCAATTTGTAATCTAGCTGACGATAACCCAGCGTCGCTTGAGTGGGATGCAACTCACTCAAGGGCACTTGCACAATCGCGCCAGCGTGAATATCGACGGGCAGCGCAGCGAACGCCGATCCGCCCGATAAAAGTAGGGTTAACAACGACAAGCTGGTTCTCATTCCATTTCCTCACATGCCTGTAATAGCGGTGAACCATAGCATTTCTGTCATCTTGGCGCTGTAGTGTTGTGGCTGGCGGTTGCCCAGCGGCAACCTGTTATCCAGACCTCTGACCACTTTTGGAGCATCCACTATGTCACTCGCTGCTGTGCAACCGGCAAAACTGCAACAAACCGTTATCGATCCCAGCGTACGCATGCGCGAAACGCACATTGGGCAGCAATGTGAAATTCTGGCGGAAAGCTATATCGAATACAGCGAGTTGGGTGATTTCTCTTACTTGGGGGAACACTGCTGTGTGGCAGATACACAAATTGGCCGCTTTACCGCCATTGCCAACAACGTGCGCATTGGCGCACCGAATCATCCGATGGATCGCGCCTCGCAGCACCGTTTCACCTACTGCCCAGAATATTATAATCCTCAGGCCGAGCGCGATGCGGGTTTCTTTGCCGATCGCCGCGCTGAACGGGTGATCATTGGCAATGATGTATGGATTGGTCATGGCGTGATCGTACTGCCGGGCGTCACCGTCGGTGATGGCGCGGTGCTGGCGGCGGGTGCGGTTGTCACCAAAGATGTTGCGCCGTACACCATCGTTGGCGGTGTTCCGGCGAAAATGATTCGCCCACGTTTTGATGCGCAGATTGCCGCGCAGTTGCAAGCCATCGCCTGGTGGAACTGGCCGCTGGACAAGCTAATGGCGAATCTGGCTGATTTCCAGTCGGAAGATCTGACGGCATTTTGTCAGCGCCACGCGGTTTAATTCCCCAAGGCGCGCAGTTTGTTGTTCTCCTTAATCTCAAGTAAACTCAAAATACCCTGTTTTTGAGATTGCTTGAGATGAAACTGCGCCGTCCTCCTGCTCAACTTGTTGATTCACTGAATATCCGTGAGATCAATTCACTGCTCGCCAGCTATGCCGAGTGGGACGAACGCTATCTGCATTATGATGAGCTTTATCGTCGGGTGCGTGACGCGGATACGCGGGATAAACTGTGGAGCGCGTTGAAATTTAAACGTCGCAGCACGGCCCATCACTTTGTTGTTGCTGACCAAACTGTCACCTGCAACTTCACCACAAAAATCACTGCGGCGATGTCAATGGTGGACCGCATGACCTTCGCCCGTAACGGCGAACCGACGGATGAAGACGCTGCTTCGTACCTGATGTCGCAACTGATCATGGAAGAAGCGATTTCATCCAGTCAGTTGGAAGGTGCGGCTACCACATCACGCGTTGCGATGGAGTTGTTAGCGGTTGGACGCGCACCGCGCACCGAAGATGAAAGCATGATCATGGGTAACTGGCGGTTGATGCAGCACATTGCCACCATGGGCGATGCGCCGCTGACACGCGCGGATATTCTGGAAATTCATCATATCGCCTGTGCGGGTATCAATGATGAAAAATACCGTCCCGGCGCTGTTCGCGATAACAACGAGGTCTTTGTTGCCGGGCGGGATGGCGAAATCATTCATCGTCCACCAGACCATCAAAAGCTCAATAGCCTGCTTGATGCGTTATGCGCCGAAGTGGTCTGGCTGGAACAGCAGGGAACTCATCCGTTGCTGGTGGCTTGTGTAATGCACTTCGCTATTGGCTACATTCATCCTTTCAATGATGGCAACGGACGTACTGCGCGTGGATTGTTTTACCATCATTTGATTCGCCACGGTTACAGCGCTTTCCGTTACATCTCTATCAGCAAATTATTGAAAGCGGCGGCGATCAAGTACGGCATCTCGTATCTCTATACAGAAACCGATGAGATGGATCTGACCTATTTTGTCCAATTTCAATGTGAAATCGTGATGCGTGCAGTGCAGGCGTTTAGCGAGCAGATTGCTACGCTGCATCAGGAGCGTGCGCGGCTGGTAAAATGGGTAGAAGAGCAAGGGGAACTGGGCAAAGGTGAACTCGACATTATGGCGATTGCGCTCAATGCGCCGGGAACCTTGCTGAGTTCTGCGGGCATCAAATCGCGTTTGGGGATTGCCGATAACACCGCGCGTACGCGCTTAAAAAGTCTTGCGGATAAAGGGTTATTGCGTCCGTTGAAAGAGGGTAAGGGTACGGTGTATCAGGCCCCCGTTTCACTGCGTAAGCTGCAAGAGTGGTTAAAGAAACGCAAAAGCGACTAACTGATCGCAAGCAATCTCAAAATGCCCTGTTTTGCGATTGCTTGCGATGAAACTTACACCAAACCCGGCGGGGTGATGAGGGGGGACAACACTGCCTGCTGCGGCAATCCGACATGCAGCAGCACCTGCTCACGATAATGATCGTCGTTATCGCGTTGATTTTCACTCAGCAACACGCCAACTTCATTGACGTTTTTGCCCGCCACCTGAACTTTGTCACGCGCTGAACTGCGCATCCATTCGTACTCAATATCAATGTGACCAGTATCGATGCAGCGAATACCGTGCTGGCTAAGATCGTAAGCCAACACCGTGGCGGTTGGACCCAGCGACATCAGCACCATATCGTAGTCGCGTGCGTGCGCCAGCACCGAGCTGTAGAGATCGTTATAAACTGAGAACGCATTGCGATTAAGCGTGGTGATGCGTTTAATCTCACGTGCACCGGCCAATAAGTCGTTACCGATGCCAAGACGCGTACCACTGCCCTCAACAATTAATAGCTTTTTATCGTGGAACAGTTGTTTGAATTTATTAAAAATACGCTGCGCTTGTTGTTTGTCTTTATAATCATGATAGGGCCGGGTGACTGAGGTATTTCCGTAAAAATAGCCGCGTTTTAATAGCGGCTCATAATGGCGGAAATAAAAGGCCTTATGAAAGAACCAAAATAGGGCCGAACCAAATCGCATATTCTGCGTGCCGCGAAACGCGTCGGGCAAACACAACAAACAACGATTACTCTCCTGGCTACCGCGACGTAATATCTCTTTCAAGCGAATGGAGAGACGTTCATCGAATGATTGGAAACCAATGTTTTTAAACAACGTCATCTCCAGTTCCCCATCGCCGTAGCGGCTCAGCGAGAGTTGGGGATTATCGAGCAATAGTTCAATGGTTTTTTCCGGCGACATCACCTGATATTGACGTGCATGCGCATTAGCGATCGGGAATTTGACCGCTGCGTGTGTCAACTTAAAAGGAAAACGTAATTTACGATATAAGAAATCTGCATTCAGCATAATAACCTTCTATTTATAATTGGTGGTTCCCAAAGTAGTGATGTGACTTATATCACAGTTAGAAACGGTTATTAGCGTGAGGGAAATCCCAAAAATAAGCAGGCGAAATAATACAAAGCCAATAAATAAGCGCTGATAAATTGTAATGACAATCTTATACAATGTTAAACGCTTAATAAACGCCTCTGCGATATGGATTGCCAGGAATAGTCGCAGAGGCAGAAACATAATTAATTAAATTATTTCACCTTATTATTATGGAAACGATTTGCCGGTTTCGCTAAGCCCAAACGATCGCGCAGCGTACCCGCTTCATATTCGCGACGGAACACGCCCGCCTGCTGTAAACGCGGCACCACCTGCTCGAGGAAACGATCTTCATTTTCGTCGATGTAGGTCGGCAAAATCACAAACCCATCGCAGGCTTGATGCTGATACCAATCAATCATCTGTTGCGCGATGGTATCGGCGGTGCCGGTCGGCGCTGGAAATGACAGGCTCTCGGCATAGCGTTTCGCCATTTCCCCCAACGTCAGATTCTGCTCAATGGCGCTGGCAATTACATACTGGAAACGACCTTTGCTGCCGGTGATTTTTTCACGCAAATCCGGTACCGGACCATCAATCGGATACTGCGACAGATCGATATTCATGCTGGCAGAGACAAAACTCAGCCCCGATTCCACCGTAATCAGCGATTTTAAGTACTCGGCACGTTCATCGGCATCACGCTGCGTGGTGCCGACGATCGGTACCATGCCGGGCAGAATTCGCAGTTCATGCGGCTGGCGCTGATAGTGCTGCGCGCGTTGCTTCAGCGTTTGATAAAACTGCTGCGCGCGTTCACGATTTGGCTGTACCACAAACAGCATCTCAGCGTGTTGCGCCGCCAAATCAACAAACGCCTCTGAGACGCCCGCCTGAATCACCAGCGGATGGCCCTGCGGCGGACGCGGCAGATTGAGCGGCCCCTGCACATCAAAGGATTCCCCTTGATGATCGAGCCGATGAAAACGCGCAGGATCGGCAAAGCGCGCCTGCGCTTTATCCAGAATCAGTGCGTCCTCTTCAAAGCTATCCCACAGCGCTTTCATCACATCAATGAATTCAGCGGCGCGTCGATAACGTGCTTCATGGCTGAAATGTTCGCTGCGACCAAAATTACGCGCTTCGGCGTGACTTAGTGATGTCACCACATTCCACGCCGCGCGACCGCCGCTGATGTGGTCGATATTCGCCAACTGACGCGCGGTGGTGTAGGGCACCGAATAGGAGGATGACACCGTACCGCCGAGGCCAATGTGATCGGTGACCGCCGCCAGCGCCGCTAACAGCGTCAAGGGTTCGGACCAACCAACCTGACGATGCTGCACGGTTTGCGCCAGATGGCCGCCATACACATCATCAATGGCGAGCTTATCGGCCACGAACACCATATCCAGTTTGGCCGCTTCGGCACGCTGCGCGATTTTGCGGTACAGCGGCCAGTTGCTGCCGCCGGTCGCGGCAGAATCAGGATGACGCCAGCCGCCTTGATGAATACCGGAATCGAGATAAAGCGCCAGATTCATCATGGTTTTGCCCCAAAGAAGGACGCATCCACCAGCTTATCCGCCTGCAAACCCGGTTTAATCAACCCGCTGCGGGTGAAGGTATCAATCGCCAACTGCTGACGTTTTTCCACCGTGGCGTAATCTTCCACCGGCGCATTGTTCTCGCGCTGCACTTTGCTGAGCGCCACCGCATCCGGCAGGCGCAGCAGCTGCGCCAACTCGCTGGCATATTCCTGTGGATGCGCCACGCCCCAAGCCCGCGCACGTATCAGACGCTGGCGAAAATCGCTGAGCTGCGCGCGTTTGGCGGCGATGGCGCTGTCGGTCGCCACCAGATAGTTCGATACCGGCGAGTCTTTGCCATCAATGGCGATGCGATCGCCAGATTGTGCCACTGCGTAGGAAACATAGGGTTCCCATGTTGCCACCGCATCCACTGCGCCATTATCCAGCGCCAGGGTGGCTTCCGACGGCGTGGTGAACACAAAGGTCACGCTGTCATCTGGCAAACCGGCCTCATGCAGCGCGTTCAATACCATGTTCTGGCCAGATGAACCTTTAACTGTGGCCACTTTTTTGCCTTTGAGGTCAGCGATGGTATGCAGCGCGCTGTCTTTTTTCACCACGATGGCATTGCCAAGATATTGCGAAGCCTGAATGGCGCGGATCTGCGCGCCCGCTGCCACAGCAAATGACAATGGCCCATCGCCGACTAATCCGGCATCAAGATGTTGTGAATTGAGCGATTCGAGCAACGGCGCGGCGTTAGGGAATTCGTACCATTTGATCTCATAAGGCACGTTTTTCAATTCGCCAGCGGCAGACATTACTGCGCGGGCGTTGCCTTTTTGATCGCCGACGATCAATTCGCTGTTGGCAGCGTGGGCGGTTAAGGAGAGCAAGAATAATGAGCTGGCTAATAAAGTGATTTTCATAACGTTTCCCGGTGAAAAAGAAAACAGCGTAAGTTTTCTGCTACAGCGGGCGTAGTAACAAATCCACGCAAGGTTATGCGCACAACGCAAAAGCCCTTAAGACGGGCTAAATTGCGATCCGTCGTTATCAAAAAATGCGAATTATCCTTACTAATGATTAATTCTGTCACTCAAATGTGAAATGTGATTTCAATCACACAATGAGCGAAGCGGATGGTTGCTGGCATTAGCCGAACTACATTCATTAGCGGAGCTAACGACACACATAGCAACGGGTTTTTACTAAACGATAACGTAAGTTAAAATTTTGTTGATTCTATGTGGTGTTATTTTGAGGGTTTTATTGATGAGAAACGTTGAGGGATTAGCATGGTTAACAAATTAACCAGCATTGTGCTCGCGATCGTGGCGATTGCCTTGCTGTACATGGGCGGCAAGCTACTGATGCTGGGCGGCAGCGCCTTCTATGCACTGATGGCGGTAGGCTTACTGATTACCGCGATTTTACTGTTCAGAAATCAACGCAGCGCGCTGGCACTGTACGCCATTCTGATGTGGATTACGCTGGCCTGGATTATCTGGGAAGTGGGCTTTGATAAATGGCAGTGGATCCCGCGCGGTGATTTGTTTGGCGTGATCGGTCTATGGTTGGCGATGCCGTGGGTGGTGAAACCGCTGTATCGCGGCGAGCGCAAATTCCACGGTTTCCTTGGCGGTACGGTGATCATCATGATCGTGGTGGTGATTGGTCTGTGCTTCTACGATCCGCTGCCGCAAGCCGGCACCATCAGCAACGCGCGTGAGCAAAACAGCGAGCAGGGCGCAAGTAATGATTGGACGGCTTACGGCGGTTCATCCGATGGCCTGCGTTTCTCCGCGTTGAATCAGATCAGCAAAGACAACGTGAAAAACCTCGAAGTCGCATGGACCTATCACACTGGCGATCTGCGTCAGGATGCGGATGCCAGCGAATACACCTTCGAAGCGACGCCGCTGAAAGCCAACGGCATGCTGTATTTCTGTACGCCGCATAACGAGGTGCATGCGCTCGATCCGGAAACCGGCGCGGTGAAGTGGAAGTTCACGCCAAGCAAAGATCGTTCTTACCTGCAACAGCACCAAACCTGTCGTGGCGTGAGCTATTACGAAGAAACTCCGGCGGCGGCGCAAGACAATGCGGCTAATCCGGCCATCTGCCGTAAGCGTATTTTCAACGCGACCACCGATGCACTGCTGATTGCGCTGGATGCCGATACCGGCAAGCCATGTGCTGATTTCGGTCAGAACGGCATCGTGAATCTGCACGCCAACATGGGCGAAGTGCGTCCACATGCGCTGATGCAAACCGCAGCACCGCTGGTGGCGGGCAAGCTGGTAATTGTTGGCGGTTCCGTAATGGATAACGGCTTCAACAGCGGCAACCCATCGGGCGTGATCCGTGCATATGACGTGCAAAGTGGTCGTCTGGTGTGGAACTTTGATCCCGCACATCCGGAAAACACTGCACCGATTGCTGATGGCCAAAACTATCCGCAAGACACGCCAGTGGCGTGGGGTACGCTGAGTGCCGACCTGAAAAATGGCATCGTTTATGTGCCGTTTGGCAACGCCTCGCCGGATGAAGTGGGTATCGAACGCGATGCTAACAGCAACACCGAGAAGTTCCGTGATGCGCTGGTGGCGTTGGATCTGCAAACCGGTACCTTTAAATGGCGCTATCAGAGTTCTAACCACGATCTGTGGGATCGCGATAACCCGTCACAGC
This sequence comes from Pantoea sp. CFCC18179, assembly GCF_059412405.1. Lineage (NCBI taxonomy): Bacteria > Pseudomonadati > Pseudomonadota > Gammaproteobacteria > Enterobacterales > Erwiniaceae > Pantoea > Pantoea sp. CFCC18179. Next base: position 224,569 of record NZ_JBNBPM010000006.1, read on the forward strand.
CTTCGCTGGTCGACATCGATTATCAGGGCCAGAAGCAGCCGGTGGTGATTCTGCCGACTAAAACCGGCAACCTGTTTGTACTGAACCGTCTTACCGGTCAGCCGGTGTATCCGGTGAACCAGGTGAAGGTTTCTACTGACGGTATTGAAGGTGAGAAGTATGCGGCGACGCAGCCGGTTTCCAGCCTCAACTTCATCCCGGAAGCACTGACCGAGAAATCCATGTGGGGCATCACGCCGTTTGACCAGATGTCATGCCGCATGGATTTCCGTAGCCTGCGTTATGACGGCAACCCGTGGACGCCAGCAACTGAAGGCGGTTCACTGATCTTCCCAGGCAACATTGGCGTGTTCAACTGGGGTTCTGTCGCCGTCGATCCACAGCGTCAAATGTTGATCGCCGCGCCAGTGCGTCTGGCTTACAAGTACAACCTGATCAAACGTGATGCGCAGACCGCCACCGAGCGTATGTTCACCAAAGATGGTCAGCCGTACTGGAATGAAAACTTCCACGGTGATTATGCGATTCACATCCAGCAGTTGGCATCGGGCTTGGGCATTCCATGCATCGCGCCACCGTGGGGCCGCATGGTGGGTGTTGATCTCAAGACCGGTAAAACCGAATGGCTGCGTCGCGTGGGCGTCACCAAAAACCTGAAAACCAGCTTCCTGCCTGGCCGCTTCCCAATCGGTTTCCCGATGGGCATGGTGGCGCACGGTGGGCCGTTGCTGACGGCGGGTGATTTGGTGTTCCACGGTGCAACCGCGGATAACTTCTTCCGCGCTTACGACAGCACCACCGGTGAACTGCTGTGGCAGACCGAGCTAAGCGCCGGTGCACAAGCTACGCCGTCGACCTTTATGGGCAAAGACGGTAAGCAGTACGTGGTGATTGCCGCAGGCGGTCACGGTTCGCTCGGCACCCAAGCGGGTGACAGCGTAGTGGCGTTCCGTTTGAAGTAATTGCTGTTCAATAGAATGAAAGGCGCCCGCGTGGCGCCTTTTTTATATTTCAGCCACCATAAATGGCTCTCAACCCCGTAGGGTCGCCATTTATGGTGACCGCCTTTAAAAATCCCGCGATTAATCTGCCGGTTACGCTATATTCAAACCTCCTCAAGGATGCCAAACACAAGGAACCTCATGACCATCGCCTGCCTGCACACCGCTGCCAGTAACATCGCCATCTTCGACCAAGCCGCACAATCACTCGGTATTCAGCCCACCCAGCTGAGCCACATCGTGATGCCGCATCTGCTGGCGGAAGCGGAATCCACCGGTGGCATGACCGCATTACAGCAGCACAACCTCGAACAATTTCTGCACAGCCTCACGCCGTGGTTCGATGCCATCGTGATTACCTGTTCCACACTGGGCCCGGTGGCGGATGGTTTCACCGCGCAGGGCAACCCTTGTGCGGTGTATCGCAGTGATCGCTTGCTGGCGGACGAAGTGCATCGGCTGCCGGGCAAAGCATTGGTGTTGTGCGCAGCAGAATCGACGTTGGCCGCCACACGCGCGCTGTTTTGTCCGCCAGGCGTGCCGGTTGAGCACCATCCTGACGTGCAATTGATTCCCGGCGCGTGGGCGGCATTTAAAGCGGGTAAGCATGACGACTATCACCGTCTGATTGCGCAAGCGGTTGAACAGGGCAATCAGCAGGGCGCGACAACCGTCGCGTTGGCGCAAGTTTCAATGACTGCCGCGGCGTCACATTGCGCCACACCACCCTTAACCAGCCCACATTTAGCGTTGCGTCATTGCCTACGCTAAAGCCATTATGGCCGGTGAATATTCGGGCCAGAAAATCCTATCAATTCGCCTAAAATAGTATTTCCCGCGCTTCAAGTTGTCACGAAAATGTCATTTAAGACTTTAAGAACAATCCGAGTAAATAAATGAATTATAGTGGTAAGCCAAACTGCTTAATTGCCGCTGGCGTGCACTCCGACGCCGACAAAATGATTTTAATTGAAATAATTTTTGAGGCGAATAATGGAAACGATACAGGATAGCGTGGGGTTGCGCGGGGCTAATCGACCGCAAGATGTCAGACTGGTGCAACAATTATTAAGTAAAAATGGTTTCCCACAATTACGTGTGGATGGCATCTGCGGAAATAACACCACTAAAGCAATTATCACCTATCAAAAACACTTTTATCAGCATCCGGATGGTTTAGTCTCGCCGGGCAAAAAAACGCTATCACAACTCACTTCAAATCAACGCAGCGCGTTGCCACGCGCCGATGGTGCGACCGGCAATAATCCTAACGGTGCACGCAAAAATCCGATGACCATGTATCCGAGTTATCAGGTACTTAAGCTGATGATGGATTACGAAGAGCTGCATACTTTACCCTATGACGATCACACCAAAGCCACCATCAGTAATTGGACAGTAGGTGCCACTATTGGTTATGGACATTGGATCAGCCGCGAAAGTGAATTTGCCCAATATAAAGATGGCATTTCAGAGCAAGCAGCAGAAACGCTGTTCTCGCAAGATTTAAAAACCTTTGTTGATGCGGTGCGTAATTTTGTTAAAGTCGCACTCACGCAAAATGAGTTTGATGCATTAGTGATGCTGGCGTTTAATATCGGTACCAAAGATTCAAAGCATCATAAGGGATTATATTATTCGACCGCGCTTAAAGTGATTAACGGCGAATCAGCAGAGAATTTGGATCGGGCGTGGATGCAGTTTGTTTATTCACGTGGCACGCGAATGAAGGGATTAGTGAATCGCAGGAAGAGCGAGCTGAATGTTTATCACAAAGGAATTTATATTAGATTATGAAAAAATTACTCGCTTTATCGCTGGCCTGCATTTCATTGCAGGCGTTTGCCCAAACGCCTGCTAAGCCAAAGCCTTTCTTCGACAGCAAAAGTTTTCAGGTATTTCTGGATACCCGTAGCTGTGTTGAAGGGGATGTGGAGTGTGATGGCATTGTTTATCACTCGATCAACAAAAAGAATCATCACGAACTGACGTTAAAAGGTTCGACGCTCAACATCGGCCCATCGCACGATTTCCGTGGCTACATTTTCCGCAATGGCGATTACAGCTATGTGCTGTCTCCGGCGCAGGGCGCGGGCAATTACGATAACCACGTCTGGACGCTGCAAGTTTCCCAGCACCAGCCGCAAGGCGACGTGGTGCTGTTCAGTGAAAACGGCAACGTCAGCGAATAACGCGGCTTCAGGAAGACGGCACATTCACCAGCCAGGTGCCGCTTCCTGCCTCGATATGCAAGCTATGCTGCCACGCAACGCCATCCTGGCGCGTCACTTGCAATTGATAATCTCCCGGTAACAAACTCAGCATTTTCATGCCGTCTTTTTCTTCAGCGGCGTGCGGTTTGCCGTTGATATCAATTTGCGTCAACGCGGTGTCAGGGCTGGCGCGCAGGTAGATTTGGGCTGGTACTGCCGCGACAGCAGGTGACGGTATCACGTTATTTTGCGGTTTTGAAACTTGAGCCGGTTTCGGCGTTTTAGCGATCAACTTGGGCGGTGCAGGCTTCAATCCTTGCACCACCAGCACCGCGACCAGCACGGCCGCCGCCGCAGCACCGATCACCAGCCAGGGCCGACGCGATCGCTTAGGAATCACCGGCTCAGCTTGCTCCACTTCTTCAATTAACGCGGGCAGTTGCACCACGATGGGCGCGGGCGGTTCATCCTGCGCCAGCAACGCATGATCATTTTGCGCCAGCAACTCGCGCAGCGCGGTAACCGAGGCGGGTCGCTGGTCAGGTTCGCACGCCAACATGCTATCAATGGTACGTAACAAACCCGCCGAATAGCCGGGCAGATCGCGCTCTGCCAGCGGCTGATAATGGTCATGCAGCGAACGCACCACGCTGACCGGCGGCGGTTCACCGCAGATCAAGGTGTGCAGCACCGCGCCGAGCGCATAAATATCCGTCCACGGCCCTTGATCGCCATCGCGGCCTTCGCTGTACTGCTCAATCGGCGCGTAGCCGGGTTTGAGCATGATTTCGGTTTTATCGGTGAGATGACCAATGGTTTTGCAGGCCGAACCAAAATCCAACAACACTGGCGCATCATCCTGTTGCAGCAAAATGTTGTCGGGGGCGATATCGCGATGCAAATACTGATGATCGTGCAGCGTTTTCAGCGCACTGAGCAGCGGCGGCAACATGGCACGCAGCGCGCTTTCACCGCACGGCGTGAAATCACGCAGATAGCGATTTTTCAGCGTCTCGCCATGATAAAACTGCGTCACCATATACGCCGTATCATTGGCCTGCCAAAAGCGCAGCACGTGCAGCAGATGGGGATGATTAAAGCGCGCCAGCGTTTTCGCTTCCTGAATAAAGCTATTTAATCCAGCCTGATACAAACGCATAAAGCGCTCGCTGCGCAGCAGCAGATGCTGTTGTTCATCACGCAGCGCAATCGAGGCGGGCATAAACTCTTTAATCGCCACGGTGCGTTCCAGCTCGTTATCCCAGGCGCGATAAACAATGCCAAAGCCGCCTTCGCCAATCACCTGCTGGATTTCATACTCGTTAAAGCAGTAGCCAATCGGCAGCGCCTGCGAGGTGGTTTTCTGCGTGACCTCACTCATGATTGGCCTCCGCCAACGGGCTGAAGTGCAGTTGGAAGCTTTGCTGGTAATCGACCCGCAATTGACGCGGCGCGTCATGCAAAGTTTCACTCAACAACTGACAGCTGAGTTGCGGCAGCAGCGTCTGCGACAGCACCGCATCGACCATACGACCGCCGGATTCGCCTTCGGTGCAGCGGCGCATAATTTGCTCGGCCACTGCGGGTGCAAATTCGGCATGAATGGCATGACGTTCCAGCAAGCGCTGGCGGATTTTATCCAGGCGCAAATCGATGATGCGAATCAGCATCGCATCGCTGAGCGACACATACGGAATCACTGCCAGACGGCCCAGCAGCGCGGCGGGGAATACCTCGCGCAGCGGCTGACGCAGCAGGGCGCTCAGCGCCTGGTGATCAGGACGATCCGCCGCCGTGCCGCAAACCTGCGCAATCTCATCGCTGCCGATATTCGAGGTGAGAATGATCACCGTGTTGCGGAAGTCGATGCGGCGGCCTTCACCATCCTCCATCCAGCCTTTGTCGAACACCTGGAAGAAGATTTCATGCACGTCAGGATGGGCTTTTTCAATTTCATCCAGCAGCACCACGCTATACGGACGACGGCGCACCGCTTCGGTCAGCACGCCACCTTCGCCGTAGCCAACGTAGCCCGGCGGCGCACCTTTCAGCGTCGAAACGCTGTGCGCTTCCTGAAATTCGCTCATGTTAATGGTGATCAGATTTTGCTCGCCGCCGTACAGCGTCTCGGCCAGTGCCAGCGCGGTTTCGGTTTTACCGGTGCCGGACGGGCCGCACAGCATAAACACGCCAACCGGTTTGCTGGGATCGTCGAGTCCGGCGCGTGAAGTTTGGATGCGCTGCGCGATGGCATCGAGTGCCGGTTGCTGGCCGATGACCCGCTGCGCCAGCGTGCTGGCCAGATTGAGCACCGCATCGCGCTCACTTTGTAACATGCGACCGAGTGGAATGCCGGTCCAGTCGGCGACCACGCTGGCGATCACGTTGCTATCGACTGCCGGGAACGTCAGCGGTTTGTCGCCTTGCAGTTCGTCCAGTTGCTGTTGCAGCGCCAGATAACGTTCGGTGTGTTGCGTGCTGTGATCGACCAGCAAGGTGGCGCGCAAGGTGGTCAGTTGCTGCGTCAAAACCAGCGCTTGCTGCCAGCGCGCGTTGAGTTGATGTTCTTCCTGCTGGCGCTCGGCCAATGCCAGTTTGGCACTGGCAATCCGCGTTGCTGCGTTGGCCATACCCAAATGCAATTCGCGCTCGGCGATATCGATTTCCAGCTGTAACGCCGCCAGTTGCTGACGGCAATAGGCCAGCTCCGGCGGCTGATGGTGCAGACTCACCGCCACGCGCGCACAGGCGGTATCCAGCAGCGCAATGGCTTTGTCCGGCAACTGACGTGCCGGAATATAGCGTTGCGACAAACGTACTGCGCTGGTTAACGCCTCATCCAGCAGCAGAACATTGTGATGGCGCGACAGCGGCTGCGATAAATGGCGCAGCATCAAAATCGCCGTGGCTTCATCGGGTTCTGCCACTTGCACGGGTTGGAAACGGCGAGTCAGCGCCGGATCTTTCTCGATGTATTTCTTGTATTCCGCCCAGGTGGTAGCGCCAACGGTGCGTAACTGTCCGCGCGCCAGCGCCGGTTTCAGCAGATTGGCGGCATCGCCGGTGCCTTGCTGGCCGCCCGCGCCAACCAGCGTATGGATTTCATCAATAAACAAAATGATTGGCTGGGCGCTGGATTGCACCTGATTGATCACCGCTTGCAGGCGCGCTTCAAATTCACCTTTCATCGCCGCACCGGCTTGTAACAACCCAATATCCAGCAGCCACAGTTGCACGCCTTGTAACGGCGGTGGCACGTTGCCGCTGGCAATGCATTGCGCCAGGCCTTCTGCCAGCGCTGTTTTGCCGACGCCCGCTTCACCGGTCAGCAGCGGATTGTTTTGCCGCCGACGCAGCAGAATATCGACCATTTGACGGATTTCGTCATCGCGTCCGACCACCGGGTCGCTTTTACCGGCGCGCGCTTCGGCGGTGAGATCGCGACCATATTTCGCCAACACCGACTCTTCGCTGGCAGCCGGTGCCGGGGCGGTTTCATGGGTTGCCGTCGCCTGTTCATCGCTGCCCTGGATAAAGTTTGGCAATTCATCCAGCAGGCGGTCGGCGCTGATGCGGCCAAATTCGCCAGAGATCGCCAGCAGCACATGACGCAACGCCACGGTTTTTAGCAGCGCCAGCAGCAGATGTGCGCCGCGAATCTGGTTTTCACCGACGCTGAGCGAGCAGTAAATCCATGCGCGTTCGACCGCGTTATCGATATGTTCCGCCAGATCGGCGACGGCGCTGGCACCGCGCGGCAGGCGATCCAGCGCCGCCAGCAAATCCTGATTGAGTTGCGCTTCATCCAGTTCGCAGCGGCGCACGATCAGTTGCAAATCACCATTCGGTTGCTGCCACAGCTGGTGCAGCCAATGCACTAATTCAACGTAGGGATTGCCACGCAATTTACAGAAAGTGGTGGCGCTTTCCAGCGTGGTAAACAGTGAGCGATTCATTTTGCTAAACAACACGTTGCGACGAATATCTGACATGGTTTTCCCTTGAGGATGTTTAATCGCTTTTTGGTCACCCTAAATGGCGACCCTACGAGAACCTGACGTTAAGGCTGATAAATCAAATCATCACGATGTTGCGGTTGTGGCTGCTGGCCCAACCAACTGCTCAATCCCAGCGGCTGATCGCTGCCGAGTGCCACGCCGTGCACATCGCGTTGATCCAGCACCAGTTGCACTTCCCATTGATACGCAATGCCAAGGTAATGCCGCACCCAATCCACCACTTGCTGCGCATTGCGGCGGCGAGGCAGCAGCGGTTGATAATCGTTGAGGCGTAGCGGGCCGAGGCGCAGCCGGAATTTGTGCTGAATATCGCGGATCGCACCCCCCAAAAAGGCGGTTTCACCGAGGCGCGGCGCGTGTTTTCCGGCACGTAACTGCGCCTGTTCGCGCGGACCGATGCGCATCCATTGTGGGATATTGCTGATCAGTTCTACCGGCACCTGCAAATACCAACTCAGGCTGCGCGTCAGTCCTTCCGCATCGTGCGTTTGACGGGTGAAGTGTCCGGCCAATGCATAGCGCGCATGTTCATTGAGGCTGCCGCGCTGCTGCTCCAGCGCCGGTTGGCCGACGCCAGTTAGGCAGGAAAGGTAATGGTTGAAGCGTTGGCGATCGGGGCGATCCAGTGAAATCGCCGGTTGTGCATCGGCCCACGCGCGGTAAAACAGCAAAATCAGCCGGTGATGAAACAGGTTACAAAACGCCACCATGCTGCGATCGCCGTGATGCGTAACGCGTTCGTGCGCGTACTCGGTCAAATGCAGCGGCAGCGGACCGTTGGGGCCGAACAGACCAAAACTCCAGATATCCACTTCATTGAGTTGATCGTTGGCGCGCTGACGAATCCCTGCCACGGTGGCGGGTGCAAACGCCAGCGACGGCGATTGTCCTAGCCGCAACGGTTCTTCACGCGGCAGCGGCGCACGGCCCAGTTGCCAGGCGTGCCCGGCTTGCGCATCGAGACGGCGCAGCAGTTGAAACAGGTCGTGTTTGAACGGTGCGGCACGCCGTTGCGGCCAAAAGTCCGCTGGCAAGCGACAGTGAATGCGCCAGCGGCGATTGAGCGCCGTCACAGCAGTGGCCTCTTGCCCATTTGCGGCGGCCAATAACCAATCTCGCCGCGCTGTTCGCTGTTAATCGTCAGTTCGGTAAAGGTATTGATCGCCACCATGCGGCTGAACAAAATCGCTAACACGCTGCCCAGCAGCCACGGGCTGGCACCGCCAAACGCCTGCTCATCCAGCGTTAAGGTGATGGCAATCCCGCGCGCGAAGACAATCGGACCTGGCTCTGGCACGCGGCGAAATACCGGGCGCATTTCGCAGTGGCGCACGCCTTCAATCTGACGCGCGGTGGCGGCTTCAGCGGTATTGGCATACAACGCCAACAGTTGCCGCAGCGATGCCGCGCCCTGATCGCCCTCGCTCTCCATCAAGCTGAGATAGTTGAGTTGCAGTTGGCTCACTAAGCGCCACGCCATCGCTCCCGCCGCCAGCGCCGGACGCGGTGCGGTGGGGCCTTTGCGCAGGTGAATGCCGAGCACCGGCGCGGAAGTGGGTAAGGTGAAAGATTCCATACCGTGCTGCATCAACATCAGCGGCAGATCGCGATTAGTACACAGCACATCGGCCATCACATACTTCACCGCCTCTGACCATGGTGATTGCTGTTCATCGACCAGCGTGACGAACAATTCGGAACCAGCATAACCGGTGCGCGTGCCATACACCTTGGCTTGATCGGACAGCGCGCGCGGCTCACGACGCTGGGAAAAATAGGCTCCGTAGTTGCCGTTGTCGCGGCCAAAGCTGTGCCAGAACGGGCGGAAAATTTGCTCTTCGCTCAGCGTTTGCCCGCTGCCATACAGGCGGTTAATGCTGAACACTTCGTAATCCAGAGGATGGGTATTATCCACCACCAGATGATAATCGTTGCGCGCTTCGGTTAACTGGATACGCTCCGCCACGCGCGGAAACAGGTTGATGGCGGGCGTGCAGTGCAGCGCCAAATGCGACACATCCACCCGATTTTCCAGATCGTCATCGGCTTTATCCAGCAACAGCACAATCTCCATCTCAGTCGCGCCGCGCAGCTGTTTAACCAGCGGTTGCAGACCAGAGGTGCGCATAAACAGAAAGCGGGCCGGAAAGGCGAAATACTCCTGCAATAGCCGATAACCGCTAAAACCGCGCAGGTCATCCGGCAGCAGCGCTTCCTCGGCGGCAAAGCCTTGCGCTTGCAAGGCTTCGGCTTCCAGCAACTGATGGTGCTGGTTATCTGTGCTGCGATACAACACGCCGACACAGTGCGCCATCAGCAGTTCCATCAGACGACTGGCCGGCAGATCGCCCGCGCTTAAGTGGAAACGCAGATCATCCATCGCCAGCTGATGCAGCGGAATATTGCCGGTGGTTTTCAGCCGAATACGCAGTGCGCGCATTGCGCCACGCTGAGCCAGATTGGCAGCGGAAAGCGGCAGGTTGGCCGGTAAGCCGCCGAGAGTCACTTCACTCAGTTGCAGCGGCAGTAAATTGACATCATGCGCGGTACGGTATTTGCAGCTAATGCCTTTACTTTTCAGCGCCTGATTCTCAATCAGCGATCCACGCGGCACGCTAAAACCGCTGCTGATCTTGCCTTTCATATGATCGGGCTGAAACTCGACAATCGCCATCGACGGCGTTGGCGCGAGGTAATTGGGGTAGATCATCTCCAGCAGCTGTTCGGTGAAACGCGGGAATTCGGCATCCATCTTCAGCTGCACGCGCGAGGTGAGGAAGGCAAATCCCTCCATCAAGCGTTCGGTATAAGGATCGGCGACTTCGATGCCTTGCATACCCAAACGGCCCGCCACTTTGGGATAACGATCGGCAAATTCCGCGCCCATTTCACGCAGATAATTCAGTTCACGATTGTAGTAGTCGAGCAGTTGCGGATTCATATTAGTTCGACTCCTTCAGATCAAAACGGCTGTGCTCAAGATCGAGTTCGGTACGAAACACAAAAGCCAGCGGCCACGGGATGCACCACAAATTGCCGCTGATTTCGATGGAAAGGGTGTTGTGATGGTTGTGCGCGTTAACATCGCTCAAGCAGCGAATCTGCAAATCCTGTGGGATGATACGCGGTTCAAACTGCAACATGGCGCGCTGCAACGAACCACGCACATCGTCCCACTCAATCTCCGACATGCGCTTACCGGCCAGCGGCGTGAGGCCAAAATTGATCACCGATAAGCGCGCGTCAGGACGCGGTTTGAGGTTGTGCTGGCTTTCGTTGTTGATGCAGTTGAACAGCCACTGCAAATCACGCAGCACCTGAGTGCGCAGTTGTTGATGGCTGAGCGCCTGACGACCAGTTTCGATTTTTTGTTGATCGGGCTGATCGTCGGTCAGGCGATCGAGCAGGCTGGGGCGCATCTCATCCTGCGGCATCACGCGCTGGTGGTTGCGCGCCTGCCAACCGTTGAAGCTGTCGGGATGGTTTTTCATCGCTGCTCCTAAGCAAGGTCACCATAAATGGCGACCCTACGAATACACGGTAAGGTCGCCATTTATGGTGACCTGGGATCACGCTGCTGCGGATTCAACTCGGCGATCGCATGCCAATGCAACTGACTGGCGCTGTCGCCGATTTGCCACGCATGCAACGCATCCGCCATCTGTAGCGCACGCGCGTTGTCGTCGTTTTTGTCGCTGTCGGTTTTAAGCAACACATCGCCGTCAAAACGCCATGCCAAATGCTGCTTATCCCACGGCAGTAACAGCCAACTGCGCGCATCACTGTCGCTTGCCAGAATCAGCCGTTGATTATTGGCGGCAATCACCTGCGCATCGCGCGCGCCAACGGGTAAATTGATCAGCGGATAACCGTGGACAAACCACAGCACGGTGGGAGCGTTGTTGGCTTGATGCAGCGTCGCGTCGCCTGTTACCCAGCCTTCGCTGTCGCAGTCTGGCGACGACGTGGCGAGGGCAAACCGCGCATCATTATCCGTGCCGGTTGGCCAGTAGGTGCGCAGCGCGCAGTTGGGCATGATGTTGAAACGTTGCCACGGCGTGGTGTCTGCCAGTTCGATTTTGGGCTTCACCGGCGGCGCGGGAATGCGCCAGTTTTCAGCGGCCTGCGCACTCCCTTCGCGCAACGCTTTACCGCTGTGATCGATCAGCGTCCAGTGCAACGTCGTCAGCGGGCGACACTGGCGTTTTAACAGCGCGCCAACCTGTGGCAAGAAGCTCTCCAGCGCGTCGTCTTTCAGTTCGCCCTGCGGTTCGATATGCAGCGCCACGCTGTCGTCGCACCAGCTTTTTACGCGTCCATCCACCACGTTATCCAGCCAGGCGCTGAGGCGCAGCGTGGGCGACCAAACGATACGCACGCTTTTCGCTTCGCTGTAGATCGGCAACAGCAGCAGCGACAGTAACAATGCCAGTGGGGTTCTCATGGCGATTACCTCTGCGACAGCAAAATTCGCTGCGTGTCGCTGAGCGAACTCAGCAAGGTGGACTCTTGCGGATCGCCCATCCACACCGCCATGGCGCTAAAGTTATCGCCGTTATCCTCGGGCATCATGCGTTGCAGCAGCGCCAGCCACTCTTGCGGATTGCTGACCATGCGCAGGGTTTGCTCCAGATTGTTGACGTCCATCTCATGCCAGAAACCGTCGGTGCAGAGTAAAAACACATCGCCGTCTTCCAGCGCCAGCACATCGCTGTAGCTGGCTTCACGATCCTCTTCCATCCCCAGCGCGAAATAGAGCAGGTTGTGATTGATGGCATCGGTTTGATGCCCAGCGTCCTGCATGCGCTGCGCCAGGCTGTGATCGCGCGTCATCTCCAGCAAATAGCCGCGACGAAAGTGGTACAGACGGCTGTCGCCGGCATGCGCCCAATAGGCCAGTTGGTAATCGCGATCGATAAATAAACTCACCAAGGTGGTGCCCATGTTTTTCAGCGCTTGGTCCTGATGCTGCTGCTGTTTTATCGCCTGATTGGCGGCGGCGATGTAGCCGCGAATACGCTGTGCATCCAGATGATGTGCGCCATCGAAATGGGTGACGATGGTGTCGCACGCCAGACGGGCTGCAGTGTCGCCACCTTGCTCGCCAGCGATGCCGTCACACATCACGAAACAGGCGGCGCGCGCGCCCAGCGCATTGGCGAGGCGATCCTGATTACTGCTGCGTTTGCCCTGATGGCTAATGGATGCGAACGTAATATTCATCATGATTCCGTTTTTTGCGTTTGCAGGTCTTTGTAATGGTTCACTTCCACGTCGTAGGCGTGCAGGAACGCCTCACCAAACAGCGTGTGAAAATCGTCGTCAATTTCACTGGCAATCGCCTGATAACGCTTCACGAAATAGTCCCAATGCGCCGCTTTGCGCGTGGCCGAGAACAGATGACGGCCGCTGTCGCCTTCCTGCTGCGCTTGGGCATGTAAGGTGTCGGGATTAAACGACTGCAACATGGCGGTGATGATGGCGCGGATTCCGGCGATCATGCCGAGCTGATGCGCCTGCAAATCCACCAAGGCATCACGCACTGCTTTTTCCGGCTCCATAAAGCCCGGCATCTGGCTGCCCAGCATCTGCACCAGCACACTTTTGCCCGACGGCAACAGCTTGAACGGATTGTTGGCCTGCTCGAGGATCATGGTCATTTCCGCATTCACCCCGCGTTTCAGCATGGTGCGCGACGACAACAGCGCCACCGTGCCTTGCGAGAACATGCTGAGTAACTGACCGAGCAAGTGCATTTGCGACTGATCGAGATGCGGTTTCACATCGATATCCGCCAGATCGGCACCGTCGAGAAACGCTTGCAGCAACTCGGCATCCACGCCTGGCGTGTTGGCAGCACGGCGCTGTGCGGCGGATTTATAGCTCACCGGATCGATGCTCATGCGTCCGCTGGCGCGATGCTGATTGGCCGGTTCCGGGCGGCTCGGCTGCACGCGCGGCGTTGGCAGCGGCGTTTCTGGCGGCGGAGGCGGAGTGACTTGCGGCGCGGGCTGTGGCACCGCGGCTTCGGGTTGGAACACATCCGGCGGCGTCAACGGTTGAGCGCTGGACGAGAGCAGGCCAAACGGATCGTCTTGTTGCTCCTGCGGCGTGCCATTGGTGGCAAACAGCGCCAGCGGATCGAGCTCGGTGGCCGGTGCCGCCTGCACCGCGTGCGGCTGTTCACGCAGCGTGGTTGGCGTGGTGTCCTGCAAAATGGTCGGCTGTTGGAACAGATCTTTGTCGTCAAACAAGCGTGTAGGATCGCTCTCGCGTTGACTTAACTGCTCCAGCGGCGCGTGTTGTTCCAGCGCCAGTGGATCAATTGGATTCAACGGTTTCTCATCGGGCAGCGTCAGCGGATGTTGCGCATCGGGCTGAGTGGGAGCCACTTGCGGCGCGACGAAATCACGCGACAGGCTTTCCCAGATTTCGCCGGGAATCGCTGAACCCGCCGGTTTTGGCGCGGCCTGGCTCTGCACCACCGGCTGGCGCGGCGTTTCAAGTGGCTGTTGCCCATCAATCTCGCTGACCACCAGCGTGTAATCGCCGATGCCGAGCAGATCGCCATTCTGCAACTCGACCTGGCGACCGTGTTCCAGCGGAATGCCATTGAATTCGACGTTGATTACGTTACCGCGATTGGTAATGCGGCAGTCGCCTTCCGCCGAGGTGTGCACCAGCAGTTGCAGACGCGAAATGGTGCGGCTGTCGTCGGGCAAAATGAAGTTGTTGTCTTCGCTACGGCCAATCGTGCCGCCGGGCGGATAGAAATCGACGCGCGTCAGCGGCGGCTGTACGCCGTTTTTACTTTCAACCAGAGTGAATCGCATAAGCTTTACCTGCCAGGATTGCGCGTTGCTGCGGAAACAGAGGCGGCCAGGCGGCCGCCCCAAGGAAACTGGCTTGTCTTCGCTGTGGGATCAGGAAGCCGTGTTGGTTTTGATGTTCCAGCCAAAGGTGCTGTCGGCACCGGCAGCACCGTCGTCGGACTGCTGGGTGTAGATCTCTTCCACCTGCGCCGCCTGGAACGAATACTCGATGCCCACGGTGTCATCATCGCGTGAACCAGTGAACTGCACGCTGGTCACCAGCACTTCGGTCAGATTGATTTTGTTATAGATAATCTGCGATCCACCGGCTTTGCAGACGTGGAATTCCAGCGTCGGAATGTGTTTACCGTTGGAGCAGAACAACATCAGCGTTGGGGTGGCTTTGTCGATGCGGGCATGGACGTGTAAGTCCTGATAATTGACTTTACCAGCACCGCCGCCGCCGCCCACGCTCATGTTGTTCGGCTGATTAGCGCCCCAGTTAAAGGAGAGAATGTCGATCCAGCCGGTATGCGCCGAATCTTTGGATTCACCTTCAACACCTTCAGGCTTCAAATACATTGCAATAGTCATGCGGGTAACGCTCCTTTCATCATTTAAAAAATGGGCGCAAATCAACGCCCAGAGGTGACTTACCCTTGCTGCTGTTTCAGCGAAGGCAATTTCGAGACCAGACGCAGCGACACCGTCAGGCCTTCAAGCTGGTAGTGCGGACGCAGGAAGAATTTGGCGGCGTAATAGCCCGGATTGTCTTCCTGTTCTTCCACCGTGACGCGCGCATCGGCCAGCGGTTTGCGCGCTTTGGTCTCTTGTGTGGAGTTAACCGGATCGCCATCGACGTAGCGGATGATCCACGAGTTGAGCCAGCGCTCCATGTCGGCGCGCTCCTGGAAGGAGCCGATTTTGTCGCGCACGATGCACTTCAGGTAATGGGCAAAACGGCAGCAGGCGAACAGATAGGGCAGACGCGCCGCCAGCTGCGCGTTGGCGGCCGCATCGGCATCGTAATAATCTTCGGGTTTTTGCAGCGATTGCGCGCCGATGAAGGCGGCAAAGTCGGAGTTCTTGCGGTGCACCAGCGGAATAAAGCCGTTTTTCGCCAGCTCGGCTTCACGACGATCGCTGATGGCGATCTCGGTTGGGCATTTCATATCAACGCCGCCGTCATCGGTCGGGAACACGTGGCACGGCAGATTCTCTACCGAACCGCCAGATTCCACGCCGCGAATCGAGGTGCTCCAGCCAAACTGCTTAAAGGAGCGGTTGATGTTGGCGGCCATCGCGTAGGCGGCGTTGGCCCAGGTGTAATTCTTGTGGGTTGCGCCTTCGGTGTCTTCGGTGAAATCGAAACTATCGACGGGATTAGTGCGCACGCCATACGGCAAGCGGGCGAGGAAACGCGGCATCACCAAACCGAGATAGCGGGTATCTTCGCTTTCACGCAGCGTGCGCCAGGCGGCGTATTCGGTGTTGGTGAAGATTTTGGTGATATCGCGCGGATTAGCCAGTTCCTGCCACGATTCCATTTGCAACGCGCTCGGTGCTGCACCGGTGATCATCGGACAGTGCGCGGCGGCACCGATTTTTGCCAGCTCGCCCAGTAGCTCGACATCCGGCGGGCTGTGATCAAAATAGTAATCGCCAACCAGGCAACCGTACGGTTCGCCACCAAACTGGCCGTACTCTTCTTCGTAGATCTTCTTGAACAGCGGGCTTTGATCCCAGCCCACGCCTTTGTAGCGTTTCAGCGTGCGGCTCAGCTCTTTTTTGCTGATATTGAGCACGCGGATCTTCAGCATCTCGTCGGTTTCGGTGTTGTTCACCAGATAATGCAGGCCGCGCCACGCGCCTTCTAACTGCTGAAAACTGTCGTGGTGCATGATGGCGTTGACCTGCTGCGACAGCTTGCTGTCGATTTCTGCGATCAGTGCCTGAATGGTGCGATAGGCGTCGTCGGACACCGGCAAGGTGTTCTCCAGCGCCTGCGCGGCGAGGGTTTGCACTGCTTGTGAAATCGCGTCACGCGCCTGATCGTTGTTCGGGCGAAACTCTTTGTTCAGCAGCGCGCTAAAGTCGCTGTGCGTGACGGATTCCGCCACTAAGCGCTCGGTCTGGGAAGCAGCATTACTCATCATGATTCTCCGTTTCACGGTCAGCGTTGGCAGGTTTGGCGCTAGCGGCCAGCGATTGCAGCAGAGTTGGGTTTTTCAGGATTTCGGCGATCAACGCTTCCGCGCCGTTTTTACCGTCCATGTAAGAGAGCAGGTTGGAAAGTTGGGTGCGCGCTTCCAGCAGCTCATTCAGCGGCTCTACGCGGCGCACAATCGCGTCCGGCAGGAAGTCATCCATGCTGTTAAAGGTCAGATCGACGCCGACTTTGCCTTCGCCGGTTAAGGTGTTATCGACGTGATAGGCGAGGTGTGGCTTCAACGCTTTCATGCGCTCATCAAAGTTATCGATATCCACTTCAAGGAATTTGCGCTCGGCGATTTCCGGCTGATCTTCCACCGGCTGACCAACCAAATCGGCCATCACGCCCATTACGAAGGGCAACTGCACTTTGCGATCGGCACCGTAGACTTCAACGTCATATTCAATCTGCACGCGCGGCGCACGGTTACGCGAAATGAACTTCTGTCCGCTACGGGCGCGTTTGATGGTGGGATAATTAGCCATAGTGTTCTCCGTCAGTTATGGGCCTGAGTTCAGGCGTTTTATTCGCCCGCACGGCCAAACAGGCCCTGCAGCTGCGTGACGGCGTCGGGCGCCAGATCACGAATAATGTCGAGAAAATCGAGTTGAATCAGGCGCTGCACCCGCTCCAGCATGATTGGGGCCGGATGACTCGGTTCATGCTGCTGAAAATAGAGCCGCACCTTCTCCAGCATCAGTTCGGCGTCGGCGCGGGACTGCAACGACACACGCTGCCAGTCCGGCACCGCGGGCGCAGCGGGGCTCGCGCTGGTTTCGACCGCGGGAAGTTCGTCGGCCACGCTGGTGGGCGCTGATTCCTGCTGTTGCGGCAGCAACGCCACCAGCATCAGCAGCGGTTTCTCGCTGGCGGCGAGATCCGGCATGTCGGCGCTATCGAGATGCTGCGTCAGACATAGGCGCAGCGCGGTTAACTGTTCAGCCAGCGAGCGCAACGCCTGCGCGGCGGGCAGATCGGGCTGCTGCAACGCTTCACGTAAGCGCGCCACGCCGCCGGGAAAATCCGCCACTTCGCTTTTGCTGCCATCCAACAGCGCCAGCGCATCACGCAGGTTGATTTCACCCAGCGCGCTTTTCAGTAACCAGCTTTGGCGTAGGGCGCGCATCAAGCCGGATTGCGGGCCGAGCGCCGCCAGCGCGCTGACGCGCATCAACAGATCCGGTTCGCCATCAAACTCCAGCGCCGGATGCAGCGTTGACCAGTAGCGGGTCAGTGATTCGCTCAGCAAGGTCAAACCGGCGGCGCAGCCGGTTAATCCCTGGGTGTGCGTCCAGGCTTCACTGAGAATCAGCAGCAAGCGGATGTCACGCGTACGGCTCAGCAATTGCTGCGCCTGCTGCGCCACCTGCTGCCAATCTGGCGGCTCGGCGGGAATGATGGTGTTGCCAAACTGCTGCTCGGCTTTACCGCCGCGCGCCTGTTCCAGCGCCATAAATGCCGCGTCATACTCCAGATCGTCGCCGCACGGCGCGTCCTCGCGCAGCGGTTCGAGTAAGCTCTCAAGATTCATCGATTCACCATCAAGGCTGACCAAACAACGGCGGTTCGCCGCGGCTGGCGTGGGGCGGATTAAACAAACGCAGGAACAACTGCGTGGTGAAGTTGCCGCTGTGCGAATGGCTGTAGAAGGCGCTGCCGTCGCTCTGGTTGCTCCACCAGAAACTGCTGTATTGCGCGGGGTCGAAGTAGTTCACCACCTGCGGCCAGTTGAGATTGCACGGCGTGTCCTGATAGCCAATCACATCAAACACATCCGATTGCGGCGGGCGCGCCGCCTGCGCCGGCAAGGCGTTAAGCGCGTGATCAAACTGATCGCCGCTATAACGGTTTTGCACCGCCAGCGTCAGCGTTTTACCCAGTTGGTAATACCAATCGCCCGCGGTGTGCAGCTGCATGGCGTGCCATTGCGCTGTGGCAAACAGTTGCATGGCGCACAACGGATATTGACGACCGACGCGATCGCGGGTTGGCAACAAGCAGCCCATCTGAATCTGCGGCACGCCGAGCGTGGCGGGAATGATGAAATTCCACACCGGCGCGCGTCCGGCAGGCGTTTGTTGCGCCAGGCGTGGCAAGCTGTGTTGAAACCAGCGCGCCCAGTTATCCACCACCAGCGTCGGTAAACGACGCCGCATGAAATCGCCGCTGCCGGGCAATTTTCCGTACCAGCCCAATGGCGCGTGATTATTCATGGGCAACTCACATTCGGCAGTTGTAACGGGTTGCGCACGCTGTTCGGTGTGTACGCCAGCACCACCTGATGACCGCCGAGCGAGAAGGTGGCGCGCTGGCTTTGGCCGCTACCTGGACTCAAACGGGCTTTGTCGAACAGACGATTCAGCGCCCACGGGCCGCTGGTGTTCAGCGTGTTGCTGGTGCCGTCGGTCAAACCAATTTGCATGCGCACTTGCTGGGTATTGCCGCTGCCCGGCCAGTTCACCACCTGCGGAGTTTGCGGGCCGTGGCTGTAACGCAGCAGCTGCCCATCGACATCCAGCGTCAGCGTCAGAATGCTGTTATCCATGCTGACTGGCGTCAGCGTCAGGCGGTAAGCGGGGGTTGACGATCCGTTGGCAAACAGCGCTTCACGGATGCTTTGCGCCTGCTGAAACGGGCGCAGCAGTTGTGTGCCGCCGGGCAAGGTTTTGCCATCGACGCCCGGCGCATAGCGCCAACTGCTGTGCGTGGTATCGACTTTGCTGGCGAGATTGTCGCGGAAGAAGCTGTCCATCAGGCCGCTGCCCGGCGCATACATGCGCGCCAGATCGTCGGGCGTGATGTCGGTGCCAGAGGCGCGATTCAGCGGATAACGCCCGGCAATCGCGCTGCGACAAAAGCTGCCGACTTCGACGCTGGCGCGTTTTTGCATGTTGCTCATATCGCGCTTTTGCGTGTCGCTGCTGGCACCGACCGCCAGCTCCTGCAACAGGGTACGGAACGGCTCCGGCTGGCGTCCGGCATCGGCCTGCATGCGTGAAATGATGCTGGCATCCGGCGGCTGCATGCCGCTGTTGCTGGCATCTTGTACCGCGGTCAAATAGCTGTAGAGATCGTCGATATCTTTCAACTGCGCATCGAACGGAATGCCGTTGTCGTTCTTATCAGTGGTTTGCGACTGCTCAATGATGTTGGCGAATTCGGCCATCACGCGCTGCTCTGGCGCTTCAATGTTGCCGCTTTCCGCCGCTTTGCGCGCACGGAACAGCGCCTGCAAAGTGGCGGTGGCATTGTTATTGACGTAATGGGTGCTGCGCTCGAGCAGGGAAGGTTGATCCTTTTTCTTCTCCTCTTCCGGCGGCGTCAGCGTCAGATTGCGGCCGAGATTGATCATCAACTGGCGCAGCGGTGAAGTGCGACCCGACAGCAGGCGCGCGGTGCTGATGCGCGCATCCAGACTGCCAATTGGCACCAGCTGAATGTCCTGCAACAAGCCATTCCATTGACGGATGTAGTCGTCGAGATACAGGCGGCGCACGGTATCGACCAGCGTATTTTGCTCGTCGGCGCTTTCACGGCGCGTCAGCACCCAGCGGTCTTCCTGCAACAAGCTGTCGGCGACATTTTTGATGTTGTGATTGAACGGCCCCCAATATCCGGCGGGGGTAAAGAAGCCGGGAATGGCGGTGGTGAGCGGTACGCCACTTTTGCGGCTAAACACCAACTCGGTTTGCGGGCCACTGAGCGAGATCAAACTGACGCCAGGATTAACGCGCGGGATCAGCAGACGTTTCAGGCGACCGTACACACGCGTTGATAGCGGCGAGCGGTTGACCATCTCAATCTGGCGCACTACCAACGGTTCATCACGTTCAAATGGCGATGCATTGATTTTGTTATCCAGCAACTGGCCAAGGTGATAATCCAGCGCTTTCAGCTGTGCCTGCGGGGCGTTGGCACCTTGGGTGCGCTGCACATTCAGCATCACCCAGGCATGCAAGAATTTGCCGTCGTAGTGCTGCGGCAGGTAGAGCATTTGATAGGCTTTCAGCGCTTCATAGCTGTAATCGACGTCGCTGCCGTTGTCGCTGCGCAGCCAATCAGTAATGTTGCGCGCAATCACCGGCAACAGCATTTGCTCTAACGCCCGCTGATAAAGGGAATCTGAGGCGGTAGAAACCTCTTCACCGCGATACATGCCCGCGCGCCAGCTCAGCGGCGGGTGCTGTAAATCCGGTAATGCATCGCTATTGGGCAAACCGGCTAAATTGTTGAGGAACGGCAGTTGGGCAAACAGGTTTTCGCCATTAAGCGGCGACAGCGCTTTACTCTGTTTTTCCACCGCGGGCACGCGCTGCTGCACTTCAGCCAGATAGTCGCGATTGTGGTAATAGCTGGTGAACGCGGCGATCAGCGCTACCAGCAGCAGCAAGGCCAGCACGCCATAGGCAACCAGATGCACCAGACGATTGCGATAGGCCCACCAGCGATTGATGCCAGCTAAGCCCGCTTCTTTAAACACCACCTCGGTGAGCATTTGCTGCAAGAAGAAACTCTGTCCTTTACCGGCGGCGTCCTGATTGGCGCTGAGCGCCGGTAAACCTAAAGCACGGCTCATCTGGCCCATCACGCGGTCAAACGGTAGACCTTCCTGGGTGCCGCTGGTGAAGTAGACGCCGCGCGGAATCAGCTTCTCTTCATAGCCGGAGGTGGCAAACAGCACATCCAGATAGTGTTGCAGCAGCGGCTTGATGGCCTGGAACTCTTGCGGAAACAGATACATTTCCGCGCGCTTGACGCTGTCATGCTCGTTGATCATCAAATCAGCCAAACCGGCATCGAGGCGCTGATGCAGGCGATCAAACTGGCGATCAAACTCGCTGTTGACCGCCAACTGCTGATCGCTCCACGGCCAGGTAAAGCCCCAGATTTGATCGCGCTCCGCCTTACTCATCGCGCCAAAGCTGGTGGTGAAGCCTTTAAGCAGGTCGGCTTTGGTGACTAACACGTAGACCGGAAACGGGATCGCCAGTTGATCGCGCAACTCTAATAAACGTTTACGCAGCGCGCTGGCTTGCTGGTGGCGCGCTTGTTCAGATTCGCTGAGCAGATCGCCAATGCTGATGGTAATGATCGCGCCATTTACCGGCTGACGCGGGCGAAACTTTTTCAGCAGCGCCATAAAGCTGCGCCACTCTTGCGCGTCCTGCTGACGATCGCTCTCTTGCGTGGTGTAGCGCCCGGCGGTATCCAACAGAATCGCCTCATCGGTAAACCACCAATCGCAGTGACGCGTGCCGCCAATGCCGCGCAGCGCGGTTTGACCAAACTGCGCCGCCAGCGGGAAGTGCAGACCAGAATTCGCCAGTGCGGTGGTTTTGCCGGCACCCGGCGCGCCAATCAGCATGTACCACGGCAGTTGATAGAGATATTGGCGGCTAAAACGCTGCATCCAGCGCGGCCAGCGGCGGCTTTCCGGGCGGTTGAAACGCGCCTGGCGCAGCAGGTGAACCGCTTCGTTGAAGCGTTCAGCCAGCGGATGTTCCTGCGGCATCTCCTGATCGGGTTCTGGCTGCGGCGCCAGTTTCTGCACCATGCGCCGATTTTGCCAGCGCCGCCACAGGCGCGGCACCAGGCGATAACTGATCCACAGCGCATACAGCACGCCGATGGCGATGTAGCGATACAGCGCCGATTCCAGCGGGCGATAATCACCAATCGCCACTAACGGGCCAACGGTCCAAATCAACAAACACAACGCGGTGATGCCGAGGCCGCTCCACATCAGGCGGCTGGTCGCGAACGAGAAAACGGTGCGATTCATGGCGGTTCCTTTTGCTTACGGCTTAATGCACGCTGTTGAGTTCGGCTTGCGTCTGTTTCGGCGCCACCAGCAGGGTGATCTCCACCCGACGATTGCGCGCACGATTGGCGTCTGAATCGTTCGGGACCAGCGGATTACTCTCGCCGCGACCTTCCACTAAAATGCGTTGCGGCTGTTGCAGATCCTGCGCCAGCATCGCCTGCACCGATTGCGCGCGCGCCAGCGACAGGGCGTAGTTGGAGCTAAAGCGCGCGCTGCGAATTGGCAGGTTGTCGGTGTAGCCGCTGACGCGAATCTGGCCGTTAACGTTGTCCATCGCCTGCGCAATGCGCCGCATCACCGGTCGATAGCGCTGATGAATGGTGGTGGCGGCGGAATCAAACAAACCGTCGCCGCGCAGCAACACCACGCTGCGGGTGGCTTCATCGCGCACCGTTACCAACCCTTCGGCGATTTCAGGTGCGAGGAAGTGACGCAGATCGAGCGCCGGTGCGGCGGGTGCCGCCGGGCGTGCGATATCAACTTTCGGCACCTCGGTTTGATAGATGGCGGAGAGCACCGGCGCGGTGAAATGATTGAGTCGCCAATTGAGCGCGATAAACACCGCGCAGCCCAGCAGCGCCAGCAATGCGGCAAAACTCCACAGCGGAATCAGCGGTCGCCACAATGTTTGTTGCACCGGCTCATCCAGCGGTTGCGGCGACAGCGGGGCGGGATAGGCACCGCGCACCGAGCGGATCATCTGCAACAGGCGTAACTTCAGCGTCTCCAATTGGCTACGCCCGTTTTCCATGATGCGATAGCGGCCTTCAAAACCCAGCAGCAGACAGGCGTTCATCAACTCCAGCAACAGGATGTTTTGTTGCGGATGCTGCGACAGTCGCGCCAGCAGCTGAAAGAACTTCTCGCCGCCCCAGGTTTCGTTATGAAAGGTCACCAGCAAGCCGCTGCGCGGCCAGACATGGCGGTTGCCCCACGGCGTTAACGCCGCCGCTTCATCCAGCGAGGTGCACAGGCAATAACGTGCGCCGACGATGGTTTCATACGGCAACTGCGCTTGCTGGCACGCCACTTCAAAACGGCGCACCAGATCGATCAACTGCTGGCGTAGGCCTTCGGGATTGTCATGCGCTACCGAATGGCGCAGTTGCGCGATGGCGTTGATCAGCGGATTGGCGCGTGCCACCAATGGATTTTCATATTCGGTGGTGGCGATCAGTTCGGCAGGTAGCGATTGCGGCTGCATCATGGTGGACGCTCTCCGTGATTAGCTGCGCGCGTGGCGCAGTGCCCAAAGTTGCAGATCGAGCCCCGGAAATTCTCCGGCCAGATGCAGCGCAAAGGCTTCGGCTTTCGCCATCTGCTGCCACAACTCGCCGCTGCGCTCCAGCTCGAAGTAGACATAGTTGGCGTGCCACGGAATCTGGCGCGGCGTGGCGGGCATCACGCGTAAACCGATGCCGGGCAGTTGCAGTTGCACCAAATCGCGGATGCGCGTCACCGGCGCGATTTTCATCTGCGCCGGGAAGTGGGTCAGCAACACTTCGCTCGGCAGATCGGCGCGCACCGCCAGCACAAAGCCGTAATCGCGGATTAAACTGACATCCGACACCGTGGCGACATACAGCCCGTGCGAACGTTCGGTTAAGGTCAGTTGCAGCGCGTTTTCTTCCATCACCAGCGACAGGCTTTGGCGCAGTTGAATCATCAAACGGCTGAAACTGAGATAGAGATTGTCGTGGTCGTACACCGGCAGTTGATCGTTGGGGCGTCGCGACGGCGACCAGCTCGCCAGTTCGGTGGCGAACTGCAACCATTCGCTGAACAAGCGCTCGGGATGCAGTTGCGGCAAACGGCGGCTGTGCGCCACCTGGCCGATGTGGCGGTTAATCAGCGTCAGCAGCATGAAATCGATCATCTCGCTATTGCCGCCGCGTCCGGCCTGTTGCAGACGCGCGCCCATTTGCTCGCTGCGCTGTTGCAGCAAACCGTGCATGTCGTTGAGAAAGGCGCTGATCAGCGGAGAAACGTGACCGTTTAGCAGCGGCGGAATGTAATCGCTGTCGAGTTGCAGCGCGCGGTCGTTGCCGCTGCCTTTGATGCGCGCCACGCCGACCGCGGTCCATTCGGCATTCAATTCTGACTGTGGCATCAGGCATAAACGCAGGCGACCAAACTGCATCGGCGCGCGGCCCACTGAAGAGGCGTTGAGATCGTCCACTTCGCGATCTTCACTAAGGTAGCGTGCCAGCGAATCGTTGCTGTCGCTAAAAATCACTTCGGTTTGTCCCTGGCGCTGTTCCGGCAACGCCAGCACCACGGTGATCGGCTCTTGCACATCGTGCAATTCCAGCGGCGGCGGGGCATTGCTGGCACCGCTGATGGTGAACGGCGTACCGTCGGGGAACATACCGCTGGCGCTGGCAATCGCCAGTTTGCCCTGACGCAGTAAGCCCTGATCAAACGCCAGCGACATAAATCCCCAGTGCCACGCACATTGCAACTTGCCCCAGCTGCGGCTGTAGGCTTCCAGCCAACGTTCCGATTGTTGGAAATGGTGCGGACGCAAAAACATCCCTTCGCTCCAAATCACTTTGTCTGCGGTGTGCATAGCGCCTTCCTCAACTGTTTAATCGTTATTCGCTGCGGGATGCAGCCCGGTGGCCGTGACGCTGACGCGGCCATTTAGCGCATCGGGCCCCGACCGCCAGAACTGATAGAAATGCGGCGCGCTCGGCGCAGGGAGCGGCACGGAAACGCGCCAGCTTTTGCCATTGATGGCGGCGTATTCCGCCACCACGCCGAGGTAGCGGGCTTCAGGATTAGGCGAACCATTCAGCATTTGCTGCGGCTGCTGCGGCGTGAGAAAGCGTTGCTGGCTGTCGATCACATCGCTGCCCAATACCGCAGAAGCGTTGTTTTGCAGCGAGTAGAAATCCGACGACATGAAATTGGCATCCGAGCGCAGCACAAACACCCGCACCTTGAGCGGCGCGCCGTTGTTGGCATCTGGCGTGCTGTTCAACGCCAGTTGCCAACTGGCCGGTTGCGGCGGCGAGGATGCGCAACCCGCGAGCATCAACGCCAACCCGGCGCACAGCAGCTGGCGGCGCATCACTGAATAATCCACGTTGAGGAGCGGCCTTTGCGGCAGGCTTTGTCGCCTGCGCCGAGGCCAATGCATTGCTGCTGGGCGCGGCGTGGTTGCGCGGCTTGCGCTTTCAACGTCGCGTCGTAACGATCTTCCGGCACGGCGGAACTTAACGGGATATAACCGCTGAGTTTGCCGTCATCTTCGGTCGCCACCGCCAGCCAGTTATTTTCGACTCCGCCCAGCACCTGCAACGGTTGACCGGCGGTTAAGATGCCCATACGCATGCCGCCGTAATCAGGACGGTTAATCAACGAAACCGGGTAGAGCGCGCGATAGGATTGGTTGACGGCGGTGAAACTTTGCGGCGGCTGAATGATGTGCATATGCACCAGCTTCACACCGTTGACTTCACTGGTTTCCAGCGTGTCGGCGGTGATAATCGGTGCCTGATGGCAACCGGCGGTGATCCCTAATGCCAACAACATGGCGAGAGAAATCAGTTTGTTAGTGTTTGTCATTTTTTCTCAATCATTCCAGAAAGTTAGATTGCCAGCAGTGAAATCAGGGTTTGACTTGGTGTGATGCGCACGCCCGGCGCATTTGCCACATTTTGTTGCGTCACACTG
The DNA here is from genome assembly GCF_059412405.1 of Pantoea sp. CFCC18179. Taxonomy (NCBI): domain Bacteria; kingdom Pseudomonadati; phylum Pseudomonadota; class Gammaproteobacteria; order Enterobacterales; family Erwiniaceae; genus Pantoea; species Pantoea sp. CFCC18179. Next base: position 250,328 of record NZ_JBNBPM010000006.1, read on the forward strand.
CTCATGCGCGTGGCGGGCATGCCTTGCAATAACAGCGAGTTGCAACCGGTGAGATGACGCGACATGCCCATAAAAGTGTTGGAAATCACGCCGCCCAGCACGCCCGCTTCATCGCCCTGAGTGATCGGCGTGATGGTGGCGAGGTTGTGCGCTGGCATACCGGCAAACAGAATGGTGCTGGCGGTGGGCACAGCGGTACTACCGAGCGCCAGATTGACGAACGTCACCGGAGCCGGGGTTTTGCACACATCGGCAAGCGCCTGATCGCTGCCGCCACACTGACAATTTGCAAACATGCTGCTGCTCCTTAACCCATGTGAATCTGTTTGCCGTCGATGCGCGTCAGCGTTTTGCTGCTGATAAAGGTGTTCGGCGCATGCAAACGGGTAAGCTGGCTGGTTTTGATATCTAACTGCCCGGCGCGCACCTGCTCGATATCGTGCGTACGGCGCAACAGGCGTTGGCTGATTTGGCTGACGCTCTCCCATACGCTTTCGCAGCGTTTGCCAAACAGGCGGCTTAGCGAGATCCATACCGAGGCGGATTCACCGCGATAGTTCAGCTGTTTGATGTCGCAGTCACCGCGTTCGGCGTTGAGTTGCAAAACCGGGCTGCTCAAATTGAGGGTTTGACTGGCGCTGATGGTGAGATCGCCTTCGCAATGCAATTGCGCTGCCTGCTGCGGTTCGGCGCGCACCAATATCGCCAGCAGCCACATTTGATCGGCGGCGCGACACAGCAAAACCTGGTCGTGTAGCTGCGGCGTCAGTAAACAGCTGGCGGCGCGCGGGCAGTGCCAGCGGCGACCGTGACTGACCACCTGCACCGAGCCATCCGGCTCCAGCCCAACCACCTGACCTTCGGCCTGAAGCGGCAATTCCAGCGGCAGCGCCACGGTTTTTTCAGCGTGATTCATGGTGATCCTCTTGCGGTGTTGAGCAGGGTTGCGGCTGCCAGGCTTCGGCGGCAAACAGCGCATCATCCTGTTCGATGAGGCCATCGCGCTGGCTGAACTGCGTATGGTGCTGACTGGCGCGATGCAGGCGGGTGGCGCAAAACTGTGCGTCGCGTAAATCGGCGTCATCTAGCACCGCCCAGGAAAAATCGGCGTAATGCAACGCCGCCTGCTGGAAAATCGCGCCACGCGCGCTGGCGTGATGCAGCACGCTGCGCTGCAATTGGCACTGAGTGAAATCCACCTGATCCAGCGTGGCGTGAGGGAACATCGCCTGATTACATTGCGCCTGCTGGCAACGACAATCGCTGAGATCGCTGCCGCTAAATAGCGCCTGATTGAGCCGCGCGCCGCGGAAATCCACGCCGCGCAGACTGAGCTGGCTAAAGTTGCTCTGTTGCAGATTGGCGCGCTGGAAGCTGGCTTCCTCCAGCTGGCTTTCAGTGAACTGGCAGCGCTCAAAACACTGTTCGCGATAATCGCCACCGCGCAGATCGCACTGGTAAAACGTGCTGAGCGAAAAGCGGCTGCTGTGCAGATCGCAGCGGCGCAGATCAACATTCATCCATGTGCATTGCTCGGCGCTGATATGGCGCAGTAACGCCTGATCGAGCGTCACTGCCAGAAAGCCGCATTGATGGAGTGAGGCCAGCAGAAACGCGCTATCGCTGAGATCGCCCTGATTGAATTGGCTGTTAATCTGCACCGTTTCGCTGAAATCGCTTTCCGCCAGTTGGCAGGCGTTAAACAGGCAATCGGTGAGGGTGCAGCCGTGAAACTGCGCGCCGGTCAGGTTCGATTGGTTGAACAGCGTTTCCTGCAACTGCGCGTCGGCAAACTGTGCGCCGCTCAGCAGGCATTCATTGAACTGGGTTTCATGCAGGTTGCAGCCACGAAAATCCGCGCCGACCAAATCCATGGCGATAAAGCTGCCGCCGGACAGATCCAGGCCGCTGAAGTCGCGATCTTCCGCGACCAATCCCTGCAAAATCTCGCCATGTTTGATGGCGTGCTGCATTTGTTGCGGCGTCATACACGCGCCTCCTGACGCTGCGGCAAAGTTTTCATGCCGTCGGTGAGCGCGCCATCAAAGCAAGTGCTGCTATCGTGCAGGGTTTGCGACATATCGGCGCGGAACAGATTGCAGTCGCTGAGATCGCAGCCAATCAGCTGGCTCTTTTGCAGGTCGGCACCCAGCAGCAAGCTGCCATTGAGTTGCGCGCCGTCAAAGCGGGTGCGTACAAAGCGGCTGTCGCGAGTGCGCATGCCTTGCAGGCTGGCGCGGCGGCAATCGGCGGCGCTGAAATCGCTGTTTTCCAGCTGTGCCTGGTCGAAGCAGGCGTGTTGCAGCTGCGCATCACGAAAATTGCATTCAGTCAGCGTGGCGCGGCGGAAGCGGGCGTGCGCCAGCAGTGTGTCGGAAACGAACATGCACTGCTTAAGCTGGGCATCGTCAAAATTGATTGCTGCCGCTGCGCAGGTCACCAACGACAACCCTTGCGCGCGAATCTGGCTGAAATTGATCTGTTTGAGTTGGCAGCGAATCAGGTTGCAGTTGGCGATGTGCGCTTGGGTGAAATCCAGCGCCGAGAGCGCGATATCCATCCAGTCACAGCGTTCAAGCTGCGCGTGGCTGAAGTCGCAATGTTGAATGCTCGCCTGCTGGATAAACAGATTGCTCAACAGCGCGCGCTGAAAGCGACAATGCTCCAGTTGGATGTTTTCGCATTCCACTTCATCGAAGCTGCTGTCGCTGAAATCGCTGTGCCAGCCTTGCGCCAGCGCTAAATTCGCGCCATCGAACAGGCAATGCGTCAGGCTGCTGTGGTGGAATTCGGCCCGCACCAGCACCGCGCCGCGCAGATCGGCACCATCCAACTGGCAATGGCTGAAATCGGTGCTGTCGAGCAGGGCATTTTCAAAGTCGATGCCGCGCAAATCGAGGCCCGACAAATCAGCGGCGGTGAAGTCCAACCCGCGCGCATCTTTGTCGCCAGCCATGCAGGCCAACAGCTGCTGACGCTGGGGCGCGGATTCCTCGAGACTGAGGCGACGCGGCGCGTGCTGGTGCTGGGCCGTGTGGCGATAACCGTCCAGCAGCGCCTGCTCACTGCGCGCCAAGCTGGCATCGTTCGTGGCATGCAGATGCGGATTAGCCTGTAACTCGGCGCGCTGTTGCTGGTAATGCGTCGCGCCGTCAGTGCGATCCAGGTCGTCTGTGGCATTGCGTTGTTGCTCCTGACGATAACGCGCCATCATCTGCTGATAACGCTTTTCTGCCGCCACTTCGTGACGGGCAAACTGCGCGGCTACATCGTGTTCAACCTCGAAATCATCGAGGCCGTTAGCAGCGGGCAGCGGGGCGCCTTTTTGCAACGACGGGCGATCAAACTGTTGGCGCTGCTGCTGTTCCCAGCGCGCGAGGTTCTCGACCAGCGGCTGGCGTGCGGCGGGCGAGTTGTTTTTCGGTGCATGTGCAAGGATCGTTGCGGCAATCAAATCGTCGTCGCGCAGCGCACGCAAACTGGCGTCTGGCCCTTCAGTGCGCAATTGCTGGATGTGCTGATAATGCGCCAGCGTCTGTGGCTGGCCCGCGACTTCCAGCGCCGCCATCAGCGACAGTACATCGCTGGCGTCATCCTCATTGATGGCGATATTGCCGTGCCAAATCAGCAGCATCTGCTGGCAATGCGGCAAAAAATGCACGGTGGTGGCGCGCATCGCTATCTCTTCAAATAGCGTTTCATGGTGGCGCAGGCGAGTGATAAAGGCGCGCGCTTGCCAAGTGGGTAATTGGCCTTGCAGCACAGCGTGATCTGGATGCATATGTTCAATGCGCCACATCGCGCCCGCAGGCAGCGCATCGCGTTGCTGCCACCATTGATCGGCGGAAGCCTGGTTGAACACGCGCCAGTCGGTGTCACGGGCAAAGCCGGGATAATCATTTTTCAGCCAGTTGTCGTCGTAGTTTTTGCCCATCAACGCCTGGCGATCGGCATGATTAAAATCCAGCGCATGGAACGCGGCAGGCTGCGCGTTGTTCTGTGGCGCAATGTCCAGACGCTGTTGTTTGCGTAACTCGCCAACCTGAATCGATAGCGCGCAGCCATGTTCATCGGTTTGATATTTTTGGTAGCCATAACCGCTGGCGAGAAACTCGGCGCAGGCTTTCGGCAACGCCAGATCAAAGATGCCGTCCGGCGATTGCACTTCTTCGCGTACGCGCTTCCAAAGCAACTGCTCATCATGCAGCACGGGCGTGTCGGACATATCCAGCAGCGTCATCGCCGCTACGCCCAATTGGTTTTGCTGCTGCCAACGGTAAGGGCGCGACAGCAGGCTGAGCCGGGTCGGTTTGATAACCTGCATTACGCGTCCGCCCACGGGTTGAAGGTGGGATCGTCGTTATCAGCGGGTGGATTGTCGTTCTGGTTCTGGTTCTGATTCGGTGGATCTTGCTGCTGGTTCTGGTTATTGGCCGGGTTTTGATCTTGCTGATTGTTTTCGTTATTGCGCGCGTCGCGTTTGGCGGTGTTTTTCTCGCCTTGCTTCTCTTCCCACTCGGTTTTCTTCTTGGCATCGGCTTCGTCTTTGATTTCCTTGCGGGTGTTCATCTCATCTTTGAGATCCTGAATCTTCTGTTTGATGCCGCTGTTATCGCCGGTCACACCGGTCGCGCCACTCTGAATCGACATCAAACCGATGCGCAGGTTGTAAAACGGCACCTGCTCGAAGCGTTGCAAATCGGCTTTGTACTCCACCTGCGTTTTACTGCGCTTGAGGTAGGTGTAATCCATGCTGATGCCTTTAACGGCAAAGTCGGTGCTGCTGGCGGCGACGTTACTGACCGCATTGACCGTGCCGTTGACGCCGTTGATGGTTAAACCGATGCCGGTGGTGGTGAAGTTGGCGCCCGTCACGGTGTAATAGCTGCCGCGCGAGGTGTGATAAGTGGTGGGCGCGCTGGTGGAAACGGTGTCGTTGCTGTGCAACGTCACTTTGCCCGGCGCCCAGATTTTTAGTGCGCCATCGCCATCTTTACCGGCATAAATTTTGATGGCGTTGTTAGCGGAAATATTGAGATCTTTCTGCGCGTGAATATCCAGCGACTCCTCGTCGGCCAAATCTTCAAACGAGATAAAGTTGCCGTTGCTGGCATCGCTGTTGCCGACCGAACGTGACCAGAAACCACTTTTCGACCACGACCATGCTTCGGCCACTTCCGCGGTGATGGTGTCGCTGTCGGCCACATCGCTTTCGCTGCCAATGGTCAGCAAGCTCTCGCCAACCGGCTGGGTTTGCAGGTTATTGAATACGCGTCCGGTGATCACCGGCATGTGCGGATCGCCGTTGATAAAATCGACTACCACTTCTTCGCCAACGCGCGGGATTTGGTAATAACCTTGCTGGCTGCCGGCCCAACCGCTGGCGACGCGCAGCCAGCAAGAGTAGAGATCCTGTTCGTTATCGGGCTTGAACCACAGGAATTTGACGCGCACGCGGCCATGATCGTCGGTCGCCACCACGCTTTTGTCGCCTTTGCTGGCGTCGGGTGCGTTAATCACCACGGCGGTTTGCGGTCCGCTGGTGCGCGGCCAACGGGTAGCGCGCGGTGGACGCCAGTTGACGGTGGCGGGGATCACCTGGAAGCAGAAGCGGTGGCGGGTGAAATCTTCGTCGTTACTGACGTAGCTGTTTTCCACCAACTGATAATCGACCGCGGTAACCAGAAATGACTGGCCTTCATCGGCGTCGCGTGGCGCTTTATTCAGTGTGAATTGGTAGCCTGGCGCTAATCCAAACGCATCACCCACGCCGTCAGAGGCTAACTGGCGGGCGGCTAATTCTTGCTGGCGTACCGTGACGTAGCTTTGGCCGTCGCCTTGTTGTTGATATTGTCCCGGCCATTCGCGTTGCGTGGCGGTTTTTTCGGCGTGAGATTCGGCAACTTGACCATTTGCGGAAAGATCAGCGTTGCTTTCCAGATAATTGTAATCGTCATGTTGATAAAGACTGGGGGAAATGGCGGCTGTCGATTGCCAGATATTAATGCTCTCGTCATTGACATATCCGCCTGCGGCCGCCTGATGATATTCAATGCAATCATAACCGGGGAAGGGCTGATGGGCAGAAGGGGCGTCAGCTAAAATCAGCGTCTGTTTATCCATATCATGAGTGAAATAAAAATAGATGCCTTCATGTTCCATCATGCGCTGAATGAAATCGTAACTGCTCTCCTGATATTGGACGCAATATTCCCAATTACGATATGTGCCGGTGAGTTTGTTTTCGAAAAGAATGCCATTCTCATTCAGGACCGTTTCTATGATCTGAGTAACAGTTTTATTTTGCCAAATACGAAAGCCGTGGTTTTGCGTCAGATACCATAATTCAGGTCTGACCTCCGCACGATAAGTATAATATTTTTCACGGTGTTTCTCATGGCCGAGAAACGCCATGCGAGTGATGATGCCGCTCAGGTAGCGAATGACGCCGGGACGGGGTTGCAGCACCAATGTTAAGGGTTTTCCCAGTAGGTCAGGTAACGCTATGCTGTTGTCTTTGCTGGTTAATTCTATGTTGAATTGATAGCAACATGACAACGCCTCATGACCGGTCATGCTCTTGAAAAATAGCGTTTCAGTCAGAGGTGAATGCGCAACGACGACACGATCCATAATTGACCTTTGTTTTTATTTCGGCATAGCTACCGCACGGGCAGCAAATTTTTTAATTTTTGCTGCCAATATTCATTCGGCAATAAAAAGCCGTGGCGCGCGAATATCAGCGGATATTGGCGAACCTGATGTGGGATAAATTTTTATAACGTGAGCATTTTTATAATATTTACTGGACCCTGTGAAGATAAGAAACATCCTAAACGAATCCTTAACGATATTATGACATTTTTGTGAAAGGGGAAGGGTTTGAGGTGTTTTGCGCAGATGCCGCGGATTAATTGGGTTGGCGTAAAGTGGAATTGAATATATTTCTTTCTCTTTACGGGAATAATAAATTTTAAATATAGGGAATCGTTATGGCTGGAATAAGATGTCGCGCAGGAATATAGCTGGCGGTGATGATCAATGGCAGGGAAAATACCTCGGGTAATCTTTCCAATAGGTTATTTATTGAAAATCATCTTTCCCAAAGTTTTCAGAATTGATTGTAGGGTTAAATGGGTGAATAACACAAATTGGAATTTATTAATGTTGTGATTTCAGGCTAAGGCAACGATATCTGCGGTAAAAATGTAACCTGATGATCTTTCATTCTCTACATTAATAAATTTCATGTTTCCAAATTGGGTCCAACAGGAGGGGAGAGCCAGTTTTTTATAGGTTGCTCATTCAAAAAAACTGATTTGAGGGAACAATTTATCCCCCTGTTCTTGCTGGCGCTTGGCTCTATGATGGTTGCTAACGAAACATTATTGAGGACTTGCATGATGAACATTCTGCGCGCCGATCGTGACCAGGTGTTTGAATATGGTCCCTTTAGCATCCGTCGTCAGCGTCCGGGTGAAGCGTTTGGTCCACTGGCGATTATCGACCAAATGTCATTACAAGTGGATGCCAGCATTCCGCAGCAGACGCGGCAAAATAGTGAAATTTTCAACTACGTTTGGCGAGGATCGCTGCTACATACGCGCGAAAATGGTGAGCAGCAGGCACTCAATGCGCGGCGCGTGATGAGCATCAGCGCGGGTGAAGGGTTACGCTATGCGGAATCTGCGCCTTTTGTCGCCACTGAGATGCTGCAAGCTCACATTCAGCCTACTGAGTTAGGCGGTGAACCGCGGGTCAATAGCTTTACGCGCGATGCAGAGAGTGCGGTCAATAGCTGGATATTACTGGCAGGGCCAGCAGAAAGTGATGCGCCGTTAACGCTGCGCCAGGCGGTGTATGTCTATGATCTTAAACTGCAACGCGGTGCGCAGGTAGCTACGCCGCAGCTCACCGGATTTTCGACCTGGATCAGCGTGTTGGATGGCATTGTGCGTATCGATAATGAGCGGCTGCAACAGGGCGATTCTGTCAGTGATGCGGCGCCGCTACCGGCGATGAGCGGTGAACGCGATGCGCTCTTGGTAGCATTTCTGGTAAAGGACGGGATAAATCGGTCACCATAAATGGCGACCCTACGGCAGCTGTGCGGTTTTGTAGGTGTGATATCATCGCCGGATATCGCACCTAAGGAGGGTAATTCAATGAAAAAGAAAGAGTTCATTACCCAGGATTTGTTAAGCAAAATCTATCAGGAAGACACTACGGCGCCGCGCAAATTACCGCCCGAGCGCCAGTTGGCCGAAGAGTATGGCGTTTCGCGTTTTACCATTAGACAGGCACTGGAAAAGCTGGTGAGCATCGGCGCGGTGAATGTGGTGCAAGGTTCCGGTATCTGGATTAACCCGACGGTACGCAACAATCCGCTGGTGTATAACTCGATCACCGAAAAGCGTTTTGATCAGATGCACTATCGTTCAATTAACTTACGTAAAAGACGCCCGGATGGCGATGAACAACAAATTTTCGCCATCAGCGATGACGCATTTATTTGGCAATTTTCTCGCTTACGTTATGTCGATAATGTAGCGGTGCAGATCGAAACCTCACGCATGCCAGCAACGTTATTTTCCGACTTAAACGGTGACATCATTGAACGTTCGATTCAACAATATGTGTTGACGAAGGGCTATCAAATTTCGCATTTATTAACCAGTTATCGTGCGGTTAACATTAATCGTGAACAAGCCACTCTTCTAGGCTGCAAAAAAGGTAGCCCGGCCATGCATATTATCAATCGTGGTATTTTGCAGGGCGGGCAGGTGTATGAAATCAGCGACATCGTCGATATCAATTATACCTGCACCTATTTAATTCCGCATAATGAAGACAATTTACGCTTTCGCCAGCAGCAACGTTAAATTACGGCGTATGCATCGTGCCGTCAGGTAAGCGGCTTTGCGTCCATTCATGTGGACGATAAACCACTGGATATTGCTCCGCCAATGTTTGATCAAAGCCAACGCCAATACCGGAAGCCTGCGGTGGATAAATATATCCTTTGTTGATTTCTGGCGCGCCGGGAAAAACCGCATCGGTTAGCACTGAACGCGGAATAAATTCCTGAATCGCCGCATTGTGCAAGTGAATATTCAGATGGGTATTCACCGCTACGCCAATGGGTGTCATATCACCTGGGCCATGCCACGCCAATCGCACACCAAATGCCTGGCATAATGCTGCGAGCTTCAATGCTGGCGTAATGCCGCCGATCTGAGAAACGTGGCAGCGAATAAAATCGATGCGGCGATTGACAATTAAATCATGCCATTCGGTCGGATTATTAAATAATTCCCCCAAAGCCAGCGGCACGGCGCTTTGCTGTCGCAGTTGTTCCAGCCAGGCGGTTTGCGCAGGGGGCAACACATCTTCGATAAAATAGGGCATGAACGGTTCCAGCTGTTTGACCAGCTGAATGGCTTGTTGTGGGAAAAGACGTTCATGCACATCATGCAAAATTTCGAATTGATAGCCGTATTTTTCGCGCAAGGCGCGGAACATTTCTACCGTATTCGCCATGTATTGTTGCTGCGAGTAATAAGCCCCCGCGGTGCAATTCTCTGGCGCATGAAGATCTTGCGCAGTGCCACCGTAAAAGCCTAATTGGCAGCGAATATGGCGATAACCTTGGGCTAACTTGTCATCGACGGCGTTATACAGTTCATCCAGTGTCTCGCCACTGGCATGGGTATAAGCGGCAATCGCATCACGCGCTTTTCCTCCCCACAGTTGATATAACGGCATATCCGCTAGCTGCGCTTTAATATCCCACAGCGCCATATCAATGCCAGATATCGCATTATTAGTGACCGGCCCATTACGCCAATAGGCATTAACGTTCATCATCTGCCACAAATCTTCGATGTTGTTGGCATCGCGCCCGAGTAACAGCGGCACCAAATATTCATCCACCATGGTTTTTACCGCGAGTGGACGTTGCTGAAACGTCGCGCAGCCGTGGCCGGTAATACCTTTATTAGTGGCGACGCGTACAGTAATTAAATTATGGCGGTCGGGGCGGGTGATGAAACATTCAATACGTTCAATTAGCGTTGGGGTCACGAAAATACTCCTGTTGTGCATTGTCTGCACTGGGCATTAAAGCATCAGAGGAAAACGATTTTTGCGTATGATTACTGCGTTTTTATTGCGACGCAAATGCTTTTTAAAACAAAATATATTGGTTGGTAAATCAGTGGTTTTTCCATTAAAAACCAGACCAATTGTGTCGTTTACGAGTTATTAGGCCAGTTATAGCGGGGTTTTGTGATCGTCATCATGATTTATTGGTTTGTTTAAGTCGTTATCATTCATTACCATCCAGTGCAGATTGAATCAGGCTCATTTTCTAAGTCCGGAGTAAGTATGGCAACGCAGGACGTTATAAAAAATATCATTCAGTTAGTGGGTGGTAAGAACAATATAAATAAAGTCTGGCACTGTATGACGCGTCTGCGTTTTGATCTTATTGATGACAATAAAGTGCAGCAGAGTGAAATTAAAATGTTGCCTGGCGTGCTTGGCGCGCAAATGCAGAGTGAACAATTTCAAATCATTATTGGACCGAAAGTAAATAGCTGGTACGAGCAAATCGTTCCGGCATTGAATCATGACAGCGTTGCGTCTACGGCGAGTGAAAAATCACGCAAAAGTCTGGTGTCGATGTTTATGGATACCGTGTCAGGCGTATTTGGTCCGATTGTACCGGCAATTGCCGGTGCGGGAATGATTAAAGGCCTGCTGGCTGGATTAGTGGCGTTAAAAGTGGTCTCGGCGCAAAGTGATACGGTGATGGTGATTGATTTAATCGCCAGCGGCGTATTCTATTTCTTGCCGTTCTTTTTGGCGGTTTCCGCCGCGAAAATATTTAAAACCAACGAATATCTCGCCGCCGCCGTCGCAGCCTGCTTGATGTATCCGTCATTAATTGACGCGGCAAAATCGTTGGCTGCGCATCAGGAAGGGGCGGTGAGCGCTTTCTGGTTGATTGGCGTGATTCCTGTTTCGGTATTTAATTATGCCTCCAGCGTTATTCCGGTTATTTTCTCCATTCTGGCATTGAGTTACCTCCATCGCTGGGTGGACCGCATTATGCCGGATGTATTAAAAACGGTGTTTACACCAACCTTAACCTTATTTCTCGCCGCGCTGACTGCGCTGGTGGTGATTGGCCCAATGGGCATTTGGCTAGGCAAGGGATTGGCGCTGTTTATTGAGGGCTTATTTACCATCTCTTCCAGTTTCGCCGGTTTAGTGGTTGGCGCTATACGTCCGGTTGCGGTACTGACCGGCATGCACCATGCCATGACGCCAATAGCGCTGCAAAACTTCAGCGATCGCGGTTATGACATGCTCATGCCGATGATGTTTATGGCGAATATGTCGATTGCGGGCGCGACTTTTGCTATCTGGAAATTAAGTAAAAACCGCCAGGATAAAGTGGTGACGCTTTCTGCTGCTATCTCGGCATTATTGGGTATCACCGAACCGGCATTATTTGGTGTGCTGACGCGCTATAAGAAAGCCTTTATTGCAGCAACCGTTTCCAGCGCACTAGCCTCTGCATTTATTGGCTTCTTTGGTGTGCGTATCTACGGTTATATTCTTTCCAGTATCTTCAGTTTACCGGCCTATATTGGACCGTACTTTATCTGGGCGATTTCCGGCGTATTGATTGCTTTGATCTTGTCATTTAGTTTGACATTGCTGTTGGTCGGCAAGGAATCTGAATAAGCATCCCGTTGGGTCGCCATTAATGGCGACCCAATTGTCATTAACTGACACTTTTCACCAGCCAGTTTTCAAGCTGATTTAACTCATTCATCTGCTCAGGGAATTCCACTTTCAACTGCTGCAATTGCGTTGTGATAGTTTCCGGTCGATACACCGTGCCTTGCAGGCGCATCGCCAGCGTCTCTAACGGTGATGGATTCAGGCTATCGGTGAAAATCTGGCAGCGTGAAATCACGCCACGTTCCACATCAAAGTGAATCTCTACACCGCCCCAAACAAAGCGCTCATTTAACAGATGTGAGAAATCAGGCGCATTGCCAAAATTCCATTCCCAACTACTTTGACGTGCAAACTGTTCTTTAAAACCGGGCAAATCAGGCAGCGCGGCAGGGGAGATATGTTCCGGTTCGCACTGCTCCTGATAATAAGCAAAGTAAGCGGCGATCACTTCACGGCAAATAGTATCGAAACTCACGTTGGGCACTAAATCGGCAATATTGGCTACGCGTGAGCGCACCGAGCTAATGCCTTTTGCCTGAAGTTTCTTGATATCAGGATTGAGGTAATCCGCCAGACGCGACAAATCGGCATTCATCAAGAAAGTGCCGTGATGGAAGCCGCGATCGGGCGTTTCTTTATAAGCAGAACCGGAAATTTTACGCATTTCAACGCCCACGTTGACTACGATATCGTTGCGGCCAGAGGCTTCAGCGCTCAATCCAAGCTGCTCAAGCGCCCGGAGGATAATCGCCGTGGACACGGTTTTGTCATATTCCGGTTTACCGGCCATAAAAGTGAAGCAGCAATTTCCCAGATCATGGAACACCGCGCCACCACCGCTGCTACGACGCGCCAGTTTGATGCCATCTTCCGCCATGCGACGCGTATTGCACTCTTTCCATGGGTTTTGCGCGCGGCCAATCACCACGGTTTCTGCATTTTGCCAAAGAAAAAGCACCCGCTGGGTAGTGGGCATTTGGCGGAAAATACACTCCTCAACAGCGAGGTTAAACCAGGGATCGTGCGAGTCAGAAATGAGCAAACGTAAGGTGGACATTATTCCTCCAGTTCCGTGAGAAAAGGGCAAGCGGAAGTAAGGATACGCGTAACGTGATGGAAAGGTAATATAGGTTTGAGGATGAATATAACAAGGGCGACCCAATCGGGCCGCCCCTTCGCATTGATCGTAGTGGCGCCCCTGCCAGGCACCAGCTAACCAAATTTACAAAATCGATTTCGCGGTTTTAACCACGTTCGCAACCGTAAAGCCGAACTCTTTGAACAGCTGGTCCGCTGGCGCAGACTCACCAAAGGTGGTCATGCCGACGATTGCGCCGTTCAGGCCGGTGTATTTGAACCAGTAATCGGCGATACCGGCTTCAATCGCTACGCGCGCAGCAACTGCTTTCGGCAGCACGGATTCACGATAGGCGGCATCCTGCTTATCAAACGCATCGGTCGATGGCATAGACACCACGCGCACCTTGCGACCTTCTGCCGTCAGTTGCTCGTACGCACCTACCGCCAGTTCCACTTCTGAACCGGTGGCGATCAGGATCAGTTCCGGCGTGCCGTTGCTGTCTTTCAGCACGTAACCGCCGCGCGCCACGTTTGCCAGCTGCTCAGCCGTACGATCCTGCTGCGCCAGGTTCTGACGCGAGAAGATCAGCGCCGATGGGCCGTCAACGCGTTCGATAGCGTATTTCCACGCTACCGCGGATTCAACCTGGTCGCATGGACGCCACAGGCTCATGTTTGGCGTCACGCGCAGGCTGGCCATCTGCTCAACCGGCTGATGCGTCGGGCCATCTTCGCCCAGACCAATCGAATCGTGGGTGTAAACCATTACCTGACGGATTTTCATCAGCGCGGCCATACGCGCCGCGTTACGCGCGTATTCCACGAACATCAGGAAGGTGGCGGTGTACGGCAGGAAGCCGCCGTGCAGCGCGATACCGTTGGCAATCGCGGTCATGCCGAATTCACGCACGCCGTAATGGATGTAGTTACCGGCCGCATCTTCGTTGATCGGCTTAGAGCCTGACCACATGGTGAGGTTGCTTGGCGCCAGGTCAGCGGAGCCGCCGAGGTATTCCGGCAGGATTTTACCGAAGGCTTCAATGGCGTTCTGCGAGGCTTTGCGGCTGGCGATTTTCGCCGGATTGGCCTGCAACTGCTCAATGAATTTCTGCGATTCGGTTGCCCAGTTAGCTGGCAGCGCGTTGTTGACGCGACGCTTGAACTCAGCAGCCAGTTCCGGATGGGCAGCGGCGTAAGCCGCGAATTTCTTATCCCACGCCGACTCTTTCGCCTGGCCGGCTTCTTTGGCATCCCACTGCGCATAGATGTCAGACGGGATTTCAAACGGAGCGTGGTTCCAGCCCAGTTGCTTGCGGGTCAGGGCGATTTCATCCGCGCCCAGCGGTGCGCCGTGCGAATCGTGCGTGCCAGCTTTGTTCGGTGAACCGAAACCAATTACGGTTTTGCACATCAGCAGTGAAGGCTTGTCGGAAACCGCTTTGGCTTCTTCCACGGCTTTCTTAATCGCGTCGGCATCGTGACCGTCCACGCCGCGCACCACGTGCCAGCCGTAAGCTTCGAAGCGTTTTGCGGTGTCATCGGTGAACCAGCCATCCACGTGACCGTCGATAGAGATGCCGTTGTCATCATAGAAGGCAACCAGTTTGCCCAGTTTCAGGGTACCGGCGATGGAGCAGACTTCGTGTGAGATACCTTCCATCATGCAGCCGTCGCCCATGAACACGTAAGTGTTGTGGTCTACAATGTCATGGTCTGGACGGTTGAACTGCGCCGCCAGCGTGCGTTCAGCAATCGCAAAGCCTACCGCGTTAGCGATGCCCTGACCCAGCGGGCCGGTGGTGGTTTCGACGCCCGGCGTGTAACCAAACTCCGGATGACCAGGCGTTTTGGAGTGCATCTGGCGGAAATTTTTTAATTCGCTGAGCGGCAGATCGTAGCCGGTAAGGTGCAACAGGCTATAAATCAGCATTGAGCCGTGACCGTTCGATAACACGAAACGGTCACGGTTGGCCCAGTTAGGATTGCGTGGATTGTGTTGCAAAAAGTCGAGCCACAAGACTTCAGCAATGTCCGCCATGCCCATCGGGGCACCCGGATGACCTGAATTGGCTTGTTGCACGCCATCCATGCTCAAAGCGCGGATGGCGTTGGCTCTTTCCCGGCGTGATGACATAAAAAATTCTCCAGAGGTAAGCAGTCGCGATTATTTAGCGTGTGAGACTTGCTCGTAGTAACCGATCTTTTCCACTTTGGCGGTTGAACCGCCGCCTTCAAACTCGGATGCCAGCCAGGCGTTGACAATATTCTTCGCCAGTTCAGGACCGATGACGCGCGCGCCCATGGTCATGATCTGCGCATTATTACTCTTACGCGCACGTTCAGCGGAGAAGGTGTCGTGGCATTGTGCCGCGCGCACGCCTTCCACTTTGTTGGCAACAATCGCCACGCCGATACCGGTGCCGCACAGCAAAATACCGCGCTCAAATTCGTTTTTCTGGATGGCGGTGGCCAGTGCAAATGCCACATCCGGATACATCGGACGTTCGTTTTGCGCGTCGTTGGTGTAATCGGTCACCACATACTCTTTCTCTTCCAGCAGTTTTTTAATGATGTTTTTCAATTCAATAGCCGCATCATCGGCGCCAATTGCGATGGTTTTCATTGTAGGACTCCTGCAGGGTTTGCATTGACGCCTGCACATTTGTTTCGCAGGCGAGAAGATGTTCATCCACAGCCTGCCATAAAAACAATCATATGTTCAATAGTCGTTCATATGAGCAAAGTCAGGATTGAGGCGGAAACTTAACTCAAATGCCCGCTTCAGGGCTTGTTGCGCCTCACATCACGGTAAAACTCCGATAAATTAGCTGAAATCAAATCTCATGAAGCTGCTCACACTTTCGAGAGTTGCAGTTGAGTGATGAGCATTTATCCGTGTAGTGTTCATTTGTTCGCATGACTATACCAATGTACAAGAAGACCCATCGAGGACTCGAACATGTGTCATTTACGCCGTCCCTCTCAGTACACCTGCAACCAGCGCCTCCTTTGCGTTTGGTCAACACCAATCAATGAAATGAACACTCACGCACGTCGTGGAGGTGCGTTATGAATCAACAAACAATGACGGCGGTGGAAAAATCCACCATCAAAAAAATCTCCTGGCGTTTAGTGCCGTTCGTGGCGCTGATGTTCTTTATCAACTTCCTCGATCGTACGGCGATCTCCTTTGCTGGACCCAATGGCATGACGCAGGATCTCGGTCTGACCGCGCTACAATTCGGTCTGGCGTCCGGCATCTTCTTTATTGGCTACATCCTGTTAGAAGTGCCCAGCAACCTGGCGCTGCACAAGTTCGGCGCGCGTCGCTGGCTGGCGCGCATCATGATCAGTTGGGGGATTGTTTCTCTGCTGTTCACTTGGGTGAGCAGTGTCGAAGGGCTGTATACGCTGCGTCTGTTGCTGGGGATCGCCGAAGCGGGCTTCTTCCCGGGCGCGATTCTCTATCTCAGCATGTGGGTACCGGCGCGCCATCGCAGTAAGATCCTGTCGCTGTTCTATCTGGCACAGCCGCTGACGGTGGTATTTGGTGCGCCGCTGGCCGCATCGCTGATTGAACAACATGGTTTGTTTGGCATGGAAGGCTGGCGCGTGATGTTTATGGGCGTGTCGATTCCTGCGATTCTGATCGGTTTTGCGGCGCTGTTCTGGCTGGTTGATTCGCCGCGTCAAGCCAAATGGCTGACCAGCGAAGAGAAAACCTGGCTGACCAATGAGTTGGAAACCGAACATCAGCAGAAGCAGGGCCATCAGAAACACAGCCTGCGCTCGGTGATGGGTAACGGTCGCGTGTGGATGCTGTGCCTGATCTATTTCGGCTTCATCTACGGCCTGTATGCGCTGGCGTTCTTCCTGCCAACCATTATCGCTGGCTTCCAGCAGCAGTTTGGCACCACCTTTAACGTGATGCAGAAAGGGCTGATCACCGGCGTGCCGTATCTGATTGCTGCTGTGGTGATGTTCTTCTGGTCGAAAGATGCCACCCGTCGCGGTTGCAAAACCTGGCACATCGCCATTCCGGCACTGGCCGGCGGTATTAGCGTTCCGTTGGCGCTGTATATGGATTCGCCGTTCACCACCATCATGGTGATCGCGATTACCGCCAGCTCGATCTTTGCAGCGTTACCCAACTTCTGGACTCTGCCAACGCAATTCCTGACCGGCGCGTCTGCCGCCGCAGCCATTGCCTTGATCAACACCTTAGGAAACGTGGCAGGCTTCTCCGCGGGCTACATCACCGGTGCATTGCATGACGCCACCAACAGCTACGCCTTGCCGATGTTTGTGGTCGGTGGATTCATGCTGTTGTCCGCTTTCCTCATGCTGTTACTTAACCGTAGTCGCTCGTCGTCTCAGCCGACCTCTTTAGCTCAGGAGCAATAAAATGACTTACCTGTTTAACCAACCTTCAGCCTTTGCCGCTGAGCTCATTGAAGGCTTTGTCGCCGCGAACGCCGATAAAGTCCGTCAGGTTCCAGGTGGCGTGGTGCGCAGCACCCGCAGCCAGCCGAATACGGTGGCGGTGATTGTCGGTGGCGGTTCCGGCCACTATCCGGCGTTCGCCGGGTTGGTTGGACAAGGTCTGGCGCACGGCGCGGCGATGGGCAACTTATTCGCTTCGCCGTCTGCCCAGCAGATCTACAACGTGGCGCGGGCGGCGCACAACGGCGCAGGCGTGCTACTGATGTTCGGTAACTACGCGGGTGACGTGCTGCATTTCGGCCAGGCGTGCGAACGTCTGCGGGCGGAAGGCATTGCCTGTGAAGTGCTGGCGGTGACCGACGACATCTCCAGCGCGAGCAAAGAGGAAATTGAAAAACGTCGCGGTGTAGCCGGTGATTTGTGCGTGTTCAAAGCTGCCAGCGCCGCCGCCGAAGCCGGTCACGACTTAGCGCAGGTGCTGCAACTGGCGCAACACGCCAATGCACGCACTCGCACCTTCGGGGTGGCATTCTCCGGTTGCAGCTTGCCGGGCGCATCCCATCCGTTGTTCGAAGTGGAAAAAGGGCGCATGGCGCTGGGTCTGGGGATTCACGGCGAACCTGGCATTAAAGAAACTGATATGCCGACTGCCGATGAACTGGCGGAAATCTTTGTTGAACGCTTACTGAGCGACGTGCCTGCCGACATCACACAAACCGAAGGTAAACGTGTAGCGGTGATCCTCAACGGTTTGGGTTCGGTGAAGTATGAAGAGTTATTTGTCGTCTATCGTCGCGTGGCGCAACTGCTCGACGCGGCAAAATTGCAGGTAGTTGAGCCGGATGTCGGCGAGTTTGTCACCAGCTTCAATATGGCTGGCGCTTCGCTGACGCTGATGTGGTTGGATGACGAGTTGGAAACCTTATGGCGCGCACCAACCAATGCGCCCGCTTATCGCAAGGGCAGCGTGTTGGTGGCTGAACCACTGAGCGCCGCAGAACTGGAAGAGAGCAGCGAAGAAGCCTTGCCCGCCGCAACGCCAGAAGCGCGAGAGAGCGCGAAACGTGTGCTGCATCTGCTGGAAGCCGTGGCCGAAATGTTACAGCGTAACGCAGAAAGATTAGGTGATATTGATGCGGTAGCCGGTGACGGCGACCACGGTATTGGTATGGAGCGTGGCGTTTTAGGTGCGGTGGAAAAAGCGAGTGAAGTGGCGGCGCTGGGTGCTGGCGCGGGCAGTTTGCTGTGCCGCGCTGCGGATGCGTGGGC
This sequence comes from Pantoea sp. CFCC18179, assembly GCF_059412405.1. Classification (NCBI taxonomy): domain Bacteria; kingdom Pseudomonadati; phylum Pseudomonadota; class Gammaproteobacteria; order Enterobacterales; family Erwiniaceae; genus Pantoea; species Pantoea sp. CFCC18179. The sequence continues at coordinate 268,874 of NZ_JBNBPM010000006.1, forward strand.
AGATAAAGCCGGTGGGACTTCGGGCGCATTGTGGGGCGTGGCGCTGACTGCCCTCGGCACCGCCATTGGCGACCGCGAGACGCCGAATGCGCAGCGTGTAGCAACCGGCGTACGCGAAGCCAAAGAAGGCATCATGCACTTCGGTAAAGCGCGCGTTGGCGATAAAACCATGGTCGATGTGCTGGTGCCGTTCAGCGACAGCTTAAGTAGCGCAGTTGCCGAAGGCGCATCATTAACCGATGCCTGGCTGACGGCGGCACAGGTGGCGGATAAAGCCGCGCAGGATACCGCGCAGTTAGTGCCGAAAATGGGGCGTGCGCGTCCGTTGGCAGAAAAAAGCGTCGGCACGCCGGATGCGGGTGCAATTTCTCTCGCTTTAATCGTGAATACCGTCGGCGATCTGCTAAAAGAACACAGTGCCTCTGAACAAGGAGCTTGAAGCATGTCTCAGCCAAAAATCTGGCTCGGCGTCAGTTTAAAAATGTATTTCGGTTATCAGCAAACGTTGCAGTGGTGTCGTGAGGTGGCGACGCTGGCCGAACGTCCAGCAGTGAAAAACGGCGACGTTGGCCTGTTTATTCTGCCCGCGTATCCGGCGATCCCGGCGATTGCCGACATCTTTGCCAATACGCCGGTGCGCTTTGGCGGGCAGGATGTGTGTCAGGCGGAGAAGGGTGCGTGGACCGGGGAAGTCAGCGCCAGCATGTTGCAAGAATTAGGCTGTTCGCTGGCGGAAATTGGTCACGCGGAACGCCGTCGCCATTTCCATGAAGATAAAGCGCAGATTGCCGCCAAAGTGGCGATGTCACTGCGTCACGGGTTAACGCCGGTGCTGTGCATTGGTGAAGAGCAGCAGGCAGAACCGCAGCAGGCGATTGCGCTGTGCGAACAACAGTTAGCGGAAGCGCTGGCCGATGCGGTGGCGCAAGGATTAACCGGCGAGGTGTTCTTCGCCTATGAACCGCAATGGGCAATTGGCGCGCCGCAACCGGCCCCCGACAGCTACATTCGCGAAGTGTGTGCCGGATTGCAGCAACTGGCGACACCTGCGGGCATCACGTTAAAAATCATTTACGGTGGCAGTGCCGGTCCGGGACTGATTCAGCGCCTTGGCGCGGACGTCAATGGCCTGTTCCTTGGTCGATTTGCCCATGATCCACAAGCGTTGGCACAAATTATTGATGAAGCCAGTGAGCTGGCTCAGGAGCTCGGTTCATGAGCCGTATCGGACTCAGCACTTACGCCTTCTTCTGGCGCATGTCGTCGAAAGTAGACAACCCACTGTCGCTGCCACAGATGCTGCAACAGACTGCCGATCTTGATGTGTCGGTATTCCAGATTTGCGATTACCCGGCGATTGAAAGCTGGTCTGACGAACAGTTGCAAGCCTTGCGTCAGCAGGCGGATGCACTCGGCATCACACTGGAACTTGGCACCCGCGGGTTGGGTACGGCGCACCTGCGTCGCTATTTGCATATGGCGAATATTCTGGATGCGCGAGTGGTGCGTTCAATGTTCTACACCGCCGAACATCGCCCGTCGCTGGATGAAGCCGCTGAACTGATTGCAGCAGTGTTGCCTGATTTTGCACGCCAGCAGGTGCGTCTTTGTCTGGAGACATACGAACAGGTCAACAGCGGCGCGATGATGTCGGTGATCAACAAGTTTCTGTCGCCGTGGTTGGGCGTGTGTCTCGACCCTGCCAACTGTGTCGCTGGATTGGAACTGCCTGAACAGGTGATCGCCAACACCGCCGCACGCGTCGGCAATCTGCATATCAAAGACTTTGCCTTTACACGTCGTGATGGCTGGGTCGGCTTTACCTTTGCCGGTTGCCCCATGGGCGAAGGCTTGCTGGATTATGACCGCATGATTGCTGCGGTTCGTCCGGCAGAACGCGAAATTAACCAAATCGTCGAACACTGGTTGCCGTGGCAGGACGATGCCGCGTTGACCTGCGAGCGAGAAGCCGAATGGACTCGTCGCACCGTTGAATTCTTACGTAGTAAACAAGATCAGGAGTAATAACATGAGCGTGCAACTGAAAACTATCACCGTGATTGGCGCGGGCGGCAAAATGGGTATGCGCATTTCTGCCAACTTCCAGAAAAGCGATTACCAGGTATTTTACTGTGAGAATTCGCCGAAGGCGCAAGAGCAGGTAAGCGCACAAGGTCGTGAGCTTTCTGACGCGGCATCAGTGGTGCCATTGAGTGATGTGGTGATTTTAGCGGTACCGGATATCGTGTTGGGCAAAGTATCGGAAGGCGTGGTGCCGCAGATGAAGCCAGGCGCGATTTTGCTGACGCTGGATCCGGCGGCGGCCTATGCGAATCTGATTGCCCATCGTGATGGCATCGAATACGCGGTGGCACATCCATGCCATCCATCAGTATTCCTCGAGCGTTACACCAAAGAAGAACACGCTGATGCGTTCGGTGGTATCGCGGCAGTGCAGCACGTGGCAGCTTCCTATGAAACCGGTTCTGATGCGCAAAAAGCCGAGCTGAGCAAAGTAATCAGCGTGATGTACGGCCCGGTGGAAGAAGTGCATTGGGTGACCGTAACACAACTGGCTTATCTCGAACCTACGCTGGTAGAAACCGTGGCCTGCATGGTCGGTGCATTTATGAAAGAAGCGCTGGATGAAACAGTCAAACACAGCGGCGTACCGGAAGAAGCAGCGAAAGCGATGTTGTACGGCCATATTCAGATAGCTTTGGCTGTAGCGTTCCGCGCCACCAACCCGTTCTCGGATGCTTGCATGATCGCTATGGAATACGGGCGCGAGAAGATCGTTAAGCCTGACTGGAAACAGATTTTCGATCAGAAAGAGCTGGATATCGTGATTGCCCGCATGCTGAAAATCGACGCAATCAAGCGCTAAGCGTGATGCACCTTGCGACTCGCCTCGCTGCCGTCTGGCGAAGCGAGTCGTATCAATGATATAACTCCTTCCCTAAGCGTTTTGGTCACCATAAATGGCGACCCTACAACGATACGGTACGATTTTGTACGGTTTGCACGATCTTAAACAAGACAGGTTACGGATGGAAAAAAACACGCTTTCTCAGGACTCCGAGCTGCTGACGGAAATTGCTGTCGCCTATTATCAGGACGAAATCACCCAGGAGGAGATTGCGCGTAAGTTTGGTATTTCCCGAATCAAAGTTGGCCGCTTGCTCAAGCGTGCGCGCGAAGAGGGCATCGTTGAGATCAACGTGCGTTATCATCCAGTATTCAGCACCCGCCTCGAACAACAGCTACAAAACCGTTTTCCACAACTGCAACGGGCGCTGATTGCACTGGATCAGCCGGATGCAGAAGAGCAGCGTCGTCAGGTAGCGGCATTAGTGTCGTCTCATTTGGCACAGTCGCTTAAAGACGACGCGATTGTCGCGGTTGGGCAAGGACGCAATGTCGCCGCTGTCGCCGATTATCCTGGTCAGGTGCCCACGCGCAATTGCCTGTTTATCAGCGGCATTGGCGGTACGCATCGTCCCGGCGATGCCATCAACGCCGATCACATCAGTCGTCGTTTGGCGAAGAAGTTTGGTGGTATCAGTGAAACGCTGTATGCACCGGCCTATGTTGAGAACCGTGCGCTGCGTGATGCCTTCATGCAAAACGGCACCATCAAAGAAACGCTGGATCGTGCGCGCAAAGCCGATGTGGCGTTGGTGGGAATTGGCGACATGAACGAAAACAGCTATATGGTCAAACTCGGCTGGTTCACGCCGCATGAAATCATTGATGCCAGCGTCAATCAGGGCGTGACCGGCGATGTCGCGGGCTATGACTTCTTCAATTCGCAGGGCCAGCACGTTGACACGGTGATGAACGATCGGGTGATTGGTTTGAGTATCGAAGAATTACGCAAAATCCCGTGCGTGATTGCTATCGCCTCGGAAAACACCAAAGCGATGGCGATTCTCGGCGCGCTACGCACCGGTGCCATCGATATCATTGCCACCACCGCGCAAAACATCCGCACTATTTTGAGTTTGTCGCAGTAAAAACGGCACTTTCACCTTAGGGTCGCCATTTTTGGCGACCGATCAACGAATACTAAACCCCATCAGAATCCAGCAGCGATAATGCATCCAGAAATGCCACGGCAAAACTGCCGGTGCCTTGTGCGCCGGACGCGCGTTGGCTGGCTTCGGCATAAAACGCGTGCGCGGCGGCAACGGCGGTTAATGGATCTGTGGGCGACGAGAGCGCTGCGGCAATCAATGCGCCCAAACTGCATCCCGCGCCGGTGACTTGCGTGAGACGGGCATCGCCACCCGTGACAGATACCGTGCGTGTGCCATCGGTGATGTAATCCACCGGACCGCTTACCGCCATAATGCAACCCTGGCGACGGGCGAATTCTTCGATATACGGCAAGGCATCTTGTGAGGTTAAGGTGGTTTCCACGCCTTTACCGCCACCTTGGCCGCCGGTGAGCGCAATCAATTCTGACGCATTGCCGCGAATGGCGGTGGGCTTAAACGCCAGCAATCCCAGCACCACCTGATCGTATTCGCTGGCTCCGGCACCGAGCGCCACTGGATCCAGTACCCAAGGCACACCCGCTGCATGAGCTGCTTGCGCGGTTTGGCTTACCTGATGCGGCGAATCGCTCATCAAACAGGCGGAATTGATCCATACCGCATTGGCATTGGCACCAAACACCGTTGGCCAATCCATCGCACCGCCAATCGCTGGTGCTGCGCCGACCGCTAATAACACATTGGCGGAGAGGTTAGTGGCAATGTAATTGGTCATGCCGTAGCAAAACGGCTTGGCGAGTTTGATGTGGCGGCGTACGTCACGGACGGCACTATCTTGCCAGGTGAGCTGCTGCATGCAAATTCCTTGGATGAATGGGTAACTAATGCCGCTATGGTAAGGCCGTTCTAACTCATAACCTAATGCTCTTGTTGAGGTTAAGCGCAGGATATATCCTATCTTTTTCCCCTAAGAGAACGCCTGCCTCATGACAACGTCCCGCTTGCTCTCGGTTGAAAATCTCACTCTTCATACTCACGATCAGCGGGTGCTGGTGGATGACATTTCGTTTCATCTCGATCGGCGGGAGATTCTGGCGCTGGTGGGCGAGTCGGGATCGGGCAAAACCTTGACCTCTTTAGCATTGATGAACCTGCTGCCAGATGGCGTTCATCAGGCTGCTGGACGTGTGATGTTTAACGGCGAAACGCTGGATGCGCGCAAAACTCAGTCGCTGCGCGGTTGCCGCATTGCCTCGGTGTTTCAGGAACCGATGACCAGCATGAATCCGACATTGCGCATTGGCGAGCAGATTGCCGAAGTGTTGGTGCGGCATCGTCAATTCAGTTGGAAACAAGCGCAGCATGAGGCGATTGCGTTACTGAATCGCGTTGGCATCGTTAATCCGGCGCAACGCGCGCGTCAGTATATTCATCAATTGTCCGGCGGCATGCGCCAGCGCGTGATGATTGCCAGCGCCATCAGTGGGCAACCGGAATTGCTGATTGCCGATGAACCGACAACCGCATTGGATGTGACGATTCAGGCGCAGATTTTGGCGCTACTGCAAGAGTTGCAGCAAGAGATGGGTATGGGGATCTTGTTGATCACCCACGATCTGTCGGTGGTGGCGCGCTACGCCGATCGCGTGTGTGTGATGCAGCAAGGACAACTTATTGAACAGGGAAATGTGCTCGATACGCTCGGTGCGCCCAATCATCCTTATACGCGCAAATTGGTTGCGGCCTCGGCGGTGCATGTTCCTGCCGCTGTCGCTCCCGTCGAACAGTCACCCTTGTTAGAACTGCGCAATATCAGCAAGAGTTATCCTGTACCGCGTCGTTTGCCACTGTGGCCTGCTAAACGCCAAACCGTACTGCATCCCGCCAATTTGAGCATTGCCCAAGGCGAGATTGTTGGTTTGATTGGCGAATCGGGTTCCGGTAAAACCACGTTGGGCAGCGCAGCGATAGGGCTGATTGCGGCTGATGGCGGTGAAGTGCATTTTCAAGGGCAGCATTTGCAAGGCCAGCAATTGAAAACGTTACGTCGTCACGCGCAGATCATCTTTCAGGATCCCTATGCCAGCCTCAATCCGAAGATTTCGGTTGGTGAGCAGATCGCCGAACCGCTGCGCGTTTGGCAACTGCGTAAAGGTGCTGCGATTGAAGAACGGGTAAAAGAGCTGCTGGCTTTGGTCGGATTGAAAGCCGAACACGCTGGACGTTTACCTGGCGCGTTCTCGGGTGGTCAGCGCCAGCGTATTGCGATTGCGCGCGCGCTGGCGATGGAACCCAAATTGCTGGTGGCGGATGAAGCGGTGGCGGCGCTGGATTTGTCGGTGCGTGGGCAGATTCTCGATCTGTTTAATTCATTGCGGCATAAATTGGGATTGTCGGTGCTGTTTATCAGCCACGATCTCAGCGCGGTGCGCCAGTTGTGCGATCGGGTGGTGGTGATGTATCACGGCAAGATTGTGGAATCGGGTAGCACGGAAAACGTCATCAACCAACCGCAAGACAACTACACGCGGCAATTACTCGCGGCAGCGCCTGACATTCAGCAGGCATTGGCGCAACGTTCAACTGCCGCGTAACAGCGGCAGTTCGTCATGTTCGGCCCATTCATGCCACGAGCCAACATAGATCGAGACATGTTGATAACCTGCCAGCCTTAATGCCGCCCACACCGTAGCAGCGCGCGCGCCGCGATGGCAATAAACCTGCAATTGGGCGTCTTGAGGTAATCCCGCTGCCTGCGCATCGGCGGCAATCTCTTCAGCTGAATGGAAATGCCCGTCGGCGATAACGTCTTCCCAGTACAGCAGTTTGGCGTGCGGAATACGTCCGGCGCGTTGGCAACAGGCGTGCGCAAAGCTGCCGTCAAATTCACTGGGACGACGCGCATCAACGTTAATCACGTTAACACCATCGGCCGCGAGCACCTGCTGGCGGCTACAGGCTAATTCGGCATTCCACGCAGTTTCAGGTCCGGTAGCACAGTGCGCCACGCTGCGGCTTAAACCCAAGCCCGGACGCAGCTCAAATCCTGCCGCTGTCCAGGCTTCGACGCCCCCATCAAGAATCAGCGCATCTGCACGCTTGATCAGCCACGCAAACCACGCGCCACGCGGCGAACGCATGCCCACCTGTTGTTCGAAAAATACCGGCGTTGCGCCCGGATAGGCGCTGAACATCGGTTGCAAGGCAGTAGCGGCTTCGGCGGCCATTAGCGCTAAGCCGGGTTCATCGCAATTTTCGATAAAATAGTCGTACACATTGCAATGCTGCGCGCCGGGTAAGGTGGCGCGTTGCCAATCGGCAAATTCACGCACATCGATCAGCAAAAAGGCTTCGCCGCGCGCCTGGCGTTGATGTAAGGATTGCACATCAATAATCATGCATGCCTCCAGAAAACAGCGATTGCAGGTTGCCGAGATGGTGGTACTCGGCGGCCTGCAACACGCGGGCGGCGAGGGCGATATCAAATACGTTCAGGCCAAACGAGGAGAAAAAGACGCTGTCATCGGCATTGGCCCGCCAGCCATTCAGCAACAGCGTAGCCAGGTCGGCGGCAACATCCTGTGGATGAAACTCACCGGCGCGATACATCTGGAACAGGCTTTTAGCGCTGCGTTCGGCAAAATCGCCCCACGCATCCACCACCACCTGATTACTGGCCTTGATGGCGGCAAAACTGACTTCATGATAACCAACCTGCACGATGAGTCGACCAGGACGAACCGCCGAAGCGGCAATAATCGGCTGGGCGGCGCTGGTACAGGTGAGTACCGCGTCATAAGGCTGGTTTAACGCGTGGGCTAAATCAGGTTCAATATGAACATCTTTGAATACGCTAATTTTTTCAGGCGAGCGATTCCACACACCAATCTGATCCAGCTGCGGGAATAATTGCTGCAACATGCGCAGATGCGTTTGTGCATGTAAACCCGCGCCGAGCAGCAGAACACGCTTCACAGGACGCGGTGCCGCCAGTTGCAACGCTAACGCACTGACCGCAGCAGTTCGCGCCGCCGTTAATGCGCCGCTGGCCAGCAAGCCGCGCGGAATGCCGCTGTCGGCGTGGTTAATCAAGGTGAGGGCGAGTGCGGCAGGTAAAGCATCGGGACGTTGTGGACGATGAGCAGTCCACTTTACGCCCGCTGCGTTGTACTTGCCGCCGACGCGCGCCGGTAACGCATACGCTTTTCCCAGCGGTGTGCCGAGATCGATGTGATTTTCTGCTGGCATTTGCGCCTCGCCGAGACGCATCAGGCGAATGACGGCTTTCACATCATCCAGCGCCAAAGCCACATCATCGCCACCTAATTGCGCCACGGTGGCCTCGTCCAGCACCCGCATCAGCGCCTCCATTACGGCTCCAACAGGCGGTCAGCGAACGGATAGAGCGCCGGAGAACCGCCACAATGCACAAAAGTAACGCGCGATCCTTGCGGGATGCGACCTTGCTCAACTAACGAAAACAAACCGTGCATCGCTTTGCCGGTGTAGACCGGATCGAGCAGCACACCTTCCTGCTGCGCCAGTTGGTAAATGGCGTTGATGCCACCTTCTGACGGCACGCCGTACGCCTGACCGACGTAGCCATCTTCAATCCAGATATCATCGGCTTGCCACTGCTGCGGCCATTGCAGCAGATCGGCGCAATCCTGTGCCATGCCGGCGATACGTGGCTGGAACCACTCGGCTTTGGCGCTGACGCTGATGCCAATCACTTTAGTGTTCGGCCAATATTGCCGCGTACCAACATGCAATCCGGCCAGCGTACCGCCGGAGCCGGTTGGCGCGACGATAAAATCAGGCGCAGGTGTGTTATCAGGCGCAAGCTGTGCCGCCATCTCTTCCACCGCACGCACGTAACCCAATGCGCCGAGCGGCGTAGCACCGCCCAGCGGGATGATCATTGGCGTTTCACCTTTTGCGATGGCCGCATCAGCGTGCGCCTGCATCGCTCCTTCAATTTGTGTGAAATAACCGTCGGGATCGAGGAACTGCACCTCGGCCCCGAACAGCTTGTCGAGTAACAAATTGCCTTGCCAACTAGCGGGCGGGTTACCGCGCAACACCAGCACCGGTCGCATGCCAAACTTGCGCGCCGCGGCTGCCACCATGCGGGCATGGTTCGACTGATGCCCGCCGGTGGTGATCACCACATTGACGCCTGTTTTGCAGGCTTCTGCCATTAAATATTCCAGCTTGCGGACTTTATTGCCTCCGCCGCCGAACCCCGTGTAATCATCGCGTTTGATCGTCAGCGTAATCCCAAGTGCCTCACTGAGCCGCGGCAGCGGCTCGTGAGGAGTGGGGAAGAAGCCGAGCGGAACACGTTCAAACTCTTCAACTGATTTCATCTTTGTTACCTATTTTATTATGTACTGCGGTGTTTCCCTGGTGTGGCGCGACCCGGCCAATGGCCGAATCATTGAATGCGGTGAGCCATAAGCTCATGGATTGCTGAAAGCGTTCGAGTCCATTCAGTGTGACGAACTCATTAACGGCGTGCGCGTTGCCGCCGTGACCTAATCCGCCGATCAGAAAAGCTGGCGCGACTTGGGCGAAAGCGTAAGCCGGGGCACAACCTGGCGCCCACGGCCAAATTTGCGGTGCCGCACCCAGCGCCTGATAGCTGTTGATCAGCGCATCAACGCCGCTGGCGTTGCGGCTAAAGCGCACGCCGGGATAACGATCAAACAGTTCTAGCTCGCAACCGGTTAAATCGTCTTGCGCTAAACGCTGTTGCGCGCTGGCAATCATTGCGTCCTGATCGAAACCGGGTGGAATACGGAACGCCAACTCGGCGCTGGCGCGGTACGGGATTACGCCACGACCACCGGGCGGATCGCTGTGCAGTTCTGCCAGCGTTAATACTGCGCTGCCGAGCAGCGTTTGCAGGCAGCTCAGCGTGTCGCCTTCAATCATCAGACGTTGGCTACGGCGAAAACGCAATTCGTCATTGATGCTGAATTGCTCGGCTAAGCTAGCCAGCAGGGCGTTGGCCTCGTCATCTGGTGTCATGCGGGCTAACATGCCGCTGTGCGCGGCAGGGGCGATGGCTTGCAATGCATCAATCAAACGCCACGCCGGATTGGCAATCCATCCGGCGTTACTGGCATGAATAGCCGATGAAGGGCCGCCCCACGCGCCGCCGTTAACGCTTAAACGTCCGCTGGCCAAACCGGTAAAGCCGAGATAGACGCGCGGTGCACCGCCGCCATATTCACACAGCGAGGGAAACAGCACCGCTTCCGCAGGCGCTATTGGGCAAGGCTGCTGAGCCAGATAGCGACGCAATGCGCCGCTGCCCACTTCCTCTTCGCCTTCGAGCAGAATTTCGATGTTGAAATCCAACTGCTGTTGCTGCATATCGCGTAACAGGATCAGTAATGCCGCCACCGGCCCTTTGTTGTTTTCGGCACCGCGACCAATAAACACCGCACCGAGATCGTCCCATTCACGCACGCCGCCAACAAATGGCGACACCTGCCAACCCGCGTCATCGGCGGGCATCACGTCGTACATGTTGTACAGCACCACGGTTTTGTCGCTGTGGTTATCGATGCGCACATGCACCAACGGCGGAGCGTCGTCAGTTTGCGACGCCACTGTCGTGATAATTTTTGCCNTGCCAACCCGCGTCATCGGCGGGCATCACGTCGTACATGTTGTACAGCACCACGGTTTTGTCGCTGTGGTTATCGATGCGCACATGCACCAACGGCGGAGCGTCGTCAGTTTGCGACGCCACTGTCGTGATAATTTTTGCCTTGAGGTGCGTCACCAGCCACTTTTCCAGCCACGTCGCCAGCTCGCGCTGGACATCAAGCTGCCCAGCCACGCTCGGAAAGCGCGTCAGTTCACTCAGCAGTTCAAGCGTGGCATCAAGGCGACTCATAAACGAATCCTCGGGTTCAGCACCAAATAGAGCAGGTCGATCAGCAAATTGATCGCCACAAACACCACCGCTGCCAGTAGCACGATCGCCTGCACCAACGGGAAATCACGGTTCTGGATGGCCTGAATCGCCAGCCGACCAATGCCTGGCCAGGCAAAAATAATTTCGGTCACCAGCGCGCCGCCGAGTAGGGAGGCGAAGTACATGCCTTGCACGGTGATTACTGGAATCAACGCATTACGCAAGCCGTGACGTACCACGATGCGCCAGGCACTTAAACCTTTGGCACGTGCGGTACGGATATAATCTTGTTGCAGCACATCCAACAAACTGGCGCGGGTTAAACGTGCCACCGCGCTCATGTAAAACGCGCCTAAACTGATGGCCGGCATCACCAGCGCGGCGAAAGTGCCGTAGCCGCTGGAAGGCAGCCACTGCAAATGCAGGCTAAACAGCAAAATCAGCAGCAAACCGAGCCAAAACACCGGAATTGCCTGACCGGAAAAAGCCAGCAGACGACAGGCCAAATCCCAAAAACTGTGCGGGCGCAGAGCGCTGATAATCCCTAACAGCAAGCCAAGCAGCGAACTCCACGCCAGCGCACTGATTGCCAGCAGCGCCGTGGCGGGCAAACGCTCGGCTATCAGCGCTAACACCGGCTGGCTGTAACGCAGCGATTCGCCAAAATCACCGTGCAGTACACCGTTGAGGTAGTGGCCATACTGCCAAATCAACGGCTGATCAAAGCCCATGCTGTGACGGAACGTGTCGATCTCTTGCTGGCTGGAACCCGGCGGCATCATCAGCGCGGCGGGATCGCCCGTCATATGTAAGCTGAAGAAAATCAGCAGCGATACGCCAAGCAGCACCAAAACTGATTGGCCCAGGCGATTGAGCAGAATATTCAGCATCTCAATCCAACCTGGTATGCGTGCGACGCAGCAGCGCATCGCCAAGTAAATTGCAGCCGATCACCAGTGCGGCGATCACCAGGCCGGGATAGAGCACCAGCCACTGCGACAGCAGCATATAGGAGCGACCTTCGCCAATCAGATTACCAAGCGTTGGCGTCGGTGGCTGAATGCCCATGCCGAGAAAACCGACTGAGGCTTCCAACACAATCAAACGCGGAATATCCAGCGTCAGTAACACCACTAATGGCGTCAACAGATTGGGCAAGATGTGGCGTGCCAGAATGCGCAGCGGCGAAAAGCCCATCGCGCGCACCGCCTGAATGTATTCCAGCTCACGAATCTCTAAAGTTTTGGCGCGTGCCACGCGGGCATAAATCGCCCAGCTGGTGCAGCCCATGATCACAATGATGTTGGTGAGCGATGCGCCCATCAACGCAATCACCAACAGGATCAGCAGAATAAACGGCACCGCGAGTTGGATGTCGATCAAACGCATGATCAGCGCATCCACCCAGCCACCGGCATAACCAGCAATCATACCGAGCGCCACGCCAATCACCGCGCCAATGGCCGCCGCAACCAGCACCACCAACAGCGACAAACGCGTCCCCGCCAGAATGCGGGCTAACAAGTCACGGCCGAGTTGATCGGTTCCCAGCCAATGAGTGGCTTGTGCGCCGCTACTGCCGGGTGGCATGAACATTTCAGCTAGATTATTGGTTAACGCATCGGGCAACGGCAGCCACGGCGAAAGCAGCGCAGCCGCAATCACAGTGATCAGTAATACGGCACCAATCAGCGCGTCACCGTAAATCAGGCGACGCGGACGGCGCAGCAGCACGTTGCCCGGCGAAATCATTTCAGCCTCAGATCAAACAACGGGATACGGGCATCGACGCGGCCTTTGAAATTCAGCGCGTTGCTGTGCGCATACAAGGTATCTTCACGATAGAGCGGCAGCAGCGGTTGCTGCGCGGCGACACGTTGCTGAATCTCTTCCAACACCTTTTTACGCTGATCGGCATCGACGATTTGGCGGCTTTGATCGAGCAGTTTATCCAGTTCAGCATCGTGCACCGTGGAGTAAGGTTCACCGCTGCGTAGAATCGGGAACAGCGCGGCGTCGGCGTCCAACGTTTGCGTCGATCCCCATGCCAGCATGTACATCGGTGCTTGCTTTTGCGCGGCCACTTGCTGGGTATAAACCGACCATTCTGGCACTTCTAATTGCGCTTTCACGCCAACTGCGGCTAAATCCTGCACGATAGCTTGCGCCACATCGGCGCTGGCGATGTAACGGCGTGGCGCCTGGAAGCGCAGGGTGAAACCATTCGGATATCCAGCTTCAGCCAGCAGCGTTTTGGCTTTGGCCACATCTTGCGTGGTGGCAGGAACGGCTAAGTAACCGAAGTCATTGGCGCCAGCCATGGTGCCGGTCGGTGTACCGAAACCGTGTAGCAACTGTTGGGTATAAGCCTGACGATTCAATGCCAGCGATAACGCCTGACGTACGCGCACATCATTGAGCGGTTTCTCACTGTCTTTAAGGCCGAGATAAATCGTCAATCCGCCGCCTTTAACTTGTTCCAGCTCGACGTTAGGACGATTTTTTAGCGCAGGCACCAGATCGGCGGGCACGCTTTCAATGAGTTGCACTTCGCCGGTCAACAACGCGGTAAGGCGCGCGGTGGCTTCCGGAATCGGTCGCCAGGTGACGCGATCAATCGCTGGTTTGCCACGCCAATAAGTTTCGTTGGCAACCATCACTACTTTTTCATCGGGAATGAAACTCTCCAGCTTGTAAGCACCGCTGCCGACGGGCTTGCGTGCGAACTCGCTGGCACCGACTTTCTGCACGTAAGCGGGCGGTACGATGTAGGCCGGATAACGACTCATGCGCGTCGGCAGTAAAGGATCCGGCCCATTAGTGTGGATCTGCAACTGCGTGTCGTTGATCACTTCAACCGATTTGATGGTGCGGATATAGGAAATGGTCGGCGCATGGTTAGCCGGATCGAGAATACGATCGATGGAAAATTTGACCGCTTCAGCATTCACCGGTTCGCCATCGGTGAATTTCACTCCCGGACGCAAAGTAAATTGCCAGGTGGTTTCGTTGATCGCTTTCCATTCCGTGGCTAAACCTGGTTGCAGTGACATGTCATCCGCGCGGCGCACGAGGGTATCGAAAATGTTATCGACCAGAGTGGCAGATTCTTTGAGAAAGCCGGGATCCATTGCGGTGGCAGAGGTGGGCTGCGCAATGGTGAGTTCGGCGGCCTGCACGGCAGGCATCAGAGCAAATAGCAACGCGGTGGTAGCAAACTTCACTGCAGGTCGTCTCATAGCGTTTTCCAAAAAATTGCCAAGGCAAGGTAGTGAAAAGAGTGGCTGGTGCCAGAATCAAGACTGTGCTTATTTGTAATACATGATATATCCTATTCTTGGTGTTGATGGCAACGAAACATTAAAAATAACTTACCATTTGCGAATTTCAGTTAAGGACATCAGAGCATGATTGAAATGGATAAAGCGCAGCGACTGAGTTTGACCGCCCAGGTGGAATCGACGTTGCGTAGTGCGCTGATTGTTGGCAAGTTAAAACCCGGCGCGCGGCTGGTGACGCGTGATTTGGCGGCGCAGCTTGGTACCAGCATCACGCCGGTGCGCGAAGCATTGTTGCGTTTAGTGTCGGCTGGTGCGTTGGATGCCACGCCCGCAGCGGCCTTTTTGGTGCCGGAAATCTCACATCAACGCTTTGTAGAAATTACGCTAATCCGTAAGCAGCTTGAAGGTTTAGCTGTGCGCTCGGCCACGCCATTTGTCGGTAAAAAACAGATTTCAGAGCTGAAAAAACTGTGTGTGCGCTTTATGCAAGCTAAACAAAGTGGCGATGCTGAAGCGGCCTTAGCGGCCAATCGCGCGTTTCGTTTTACCCTGTATGGTTATGCGCAAATGCCCACGCTGGAAGCGCTAATTGAGCAGCTGTGGGTGCAGATTGGCCCGTGCTTCAATTATCTCTATCCGCAACCGACGGCGGTGACGCAAGGGCATCATAATTACGATCGTCTGCTGGAGGCGTTAGAAGCGGGGGATGCTGCTGCGAGCGAGAAGATCTTGCTGAAAGCGATAGATGATGGTGCGGAGATATTGAAGCAGCATTATTTTAAGCAGTGAAAATCAAAACAGCGCGATGAATCGCGCCGCTACAAAAGCGTGCAGATATTTGTCGCGGCGCAATTGATTGCGCACCCCCGTCACGGCGCAGTCACCGCAATGACATAAATCCTTCATTTCCTTTCGCTAGCTTACCGCCATTCTGATTACTGGATTGCGGATGCATGAGCCACCTGTCGCTTCATCACATCACTAAAGCCTGGGGCGAAAAAATCGCTCTCGATGACATCAGTTTTGACGCGGCAGAAGGAAGCTTTGTCGCGTTGCTGGGGCCATCGGGCTGTGGCAAATCAACGCTGTTACGTACCATTGCTGGATTAGAAACCGCCGATCGCGGCACCATCCATTTCAAACATGCCGACATCACCGATTTGCCACCTTCACAGCGCAAACTTTCCATGGTGTTTCAGTCCTACGCGCTGTTCCCACATTTAAATGTGCGCGAGAACCTGTTGTTTGGTTTAAAAGCGCGTGGCGAAGATAAGCAGCATTTTGCTGCGCGTTTGGCGGACGTCAGCAAATTAATGGAACTCGATAAACTGCTGGAGCGGCTGCCATCGCAGCTTTCGGGCGGCCAGCAACAACGTGTGGCGCTGGGCAGGGCGGTGATTGCCAATAACACGCTGTGTTTGATGGACGAACCGTTATCGAATCTCGATGCCAAGCTGCGCCAAAGCATGCGGCGTGAAATTCGCGCCTTACAGAAGAAACTCGGTTTGACCATGCTGTACGTCACTCACGATCAAACCGAAGCGATGAGCATGGCCGACAGCATTATTTTGCTTAACGATGGCCATATCGAACAGCACGGCACGCCAGACGATCTCTACAACAATCCTGCCAGCATCTTCGCCGCCCAATTTATTGGCGCGCCGCCAATGAACATCCTGCCGTTGCAACGCAAAGAGACGCAACATTACCTCAGTCATCTGACTGCGCCGGTTGTGGAATATCGCGATGCGACGTTGAGCCTGGGATTGCGCGCCGAAGATATCCAACTGATTGCGCTGGAACATGCTGCGCTCACCGCGCGCGTTATTAGCTCTGAATATATGGGCTCGGATACCTTGCTGGTGTGCGAATTGGCGGGCATGCCAGAGCCACTAACGGTGAAAGTGCCCGGCATGCAACACATCGCGGATGGCAGCGATGTCGGCTTGCAATGGTCAGCCGCGCGGCAATATCTGTTTTTTAGCGACAGTGGCAAACGCTGTGTCGCTGCCGAACAACACATGTTTGTCTCACAGAAAAAATACGCTGTTTAACCGTTGTCATTTGCCCAAGGGAATATCATGTCCGCGATTCGTTACTCACGTTTGGCTTCTGCTGTATTGCTGTGCGTTACCGCTTCGGCGTTTGCTGCCGATCCGGTGAAACTGCAAATGTATTATCCGATCGCGGTTGGCGGCAAAGTCAGCCACACCGTTGATGCGCTGGTGGCTGACTTCGAAAAAGAACATCCAGAAGTGAGCATTCAACCGGTGTATACCGGCGATTACGCTACCACCGTGACCAAAGCGCTGACCGCATTTCGTGGTGGCAATGCCCCGCAGCTGGCGGTAATCGGTGATATCGAAGCCTATTCGTTGATTGATGCTGGTGCGATTGTTGCCGCCAGCGATTTGGCGACCGGTGACGAAGGCAAAAAATGGATCGACGGTTTCTATCCGGCCTTCCTGCGTCACATTGGCGGCAAAGTGTGGGGCGTGCCGTTCCAGCGTTCAACCGTGGTGATGTACTGGAACAAACAGGCGTTTGAGAAAGCCGGTTTAAACGCGGATACGCCACCGGCTAACTGGCAGCAAGTGGTCGAATTTGGTAAGAAACTCACCATCAAAGATGCCAACGGTGTGAGTCAGTGGGGGATCGAAATTCCTTCTACGCCAAATGGCTACTGGAACTTCCAGGGCTTATCTGCCACCAATGGCGGTCGTTTGGATAACGGCAAAGGCACCGCGGTTAACTTCAATACGCCGGGTAACGTCGAAACCTTGCAATGGCTGACCGATCTGGGCCAGAAAGAAGAAGTGTCGCCAAAAGGCGCGATTGCCTGGGGCACCACGCCACAGGACTTCATCAGCGGCAAAACCGCCATGATGGTGACCACCACCGGTAACCTGACTAACGTACGTGATAACGCCAAGTTCCCGTTCGGCGTGGCGATGTTGCCAGAGAAAACGCAGCGCGGCAGCCCAACCGGCGGCGGCAACCTGTATGTATTCAAAAATGCCTCGCCTGAACAGCAGAAAGCGGCAATGGAGTTTATCCGTTGGGTAACGTCTCCTGAGCAAGCGGCGCGCTGGAGTATCGCTACCGGCTATGTCGCCACTTCACCTGCCGCGTGGGATACCACGGTGATGAAGGATTACGTCAAAGACGTACCGCAAGCCCTGGTGGCGCGCGAGCAGCTCAAATATGCGCAGCCAGAGCTTTCAACCTATAACAGCGTACAGATTCAGGATGCACTGAATCATGCGGTTGAAGCCGCGGTGACGCAGGCGAAAACGCCAGCCGAAGCATTGGAAGGCGCGCAGAAGCAAGCCGATCGTCTGTTGAAGTCATACCAATAATTATGAGCACGGTCCTCTCCGTCACGCCGGTTCGACGTCCCCGGTTATGGTCGATGCAGCTGTATGGCTATCTGTTGATTTTGCCAGCGCTGAGTTTTTTGCTGCTGTTTACCCATTATCCGGCGGTGGCAACGGTGTGGGAGAGCCTGTTCAGTGCCGCACGCAATAGTCGTCCGGCCCATTTTGTTGGGCTGGATAACTATCTCGCGTTGCTGGATGACGACATCTTCATTCAGTCGCTGTGGAATAACCTGTTATATGCGCTGATCACCATTCCGCTGGCGGTGGCGTTGGCGCTGCTCATGGCGCTGGCGGTTAATCGCAATATGCGCGCTACGGCTTTGGTGCGCACCGCATTCTTTATTCCGTCGCTATTACCGATGATTGCTATCGCCAATTTGTGGCTGTTTTTCTACACGCCGCAACTCGGATTGCTGAATAAATTGCTGGCGCTATTTTCGTTGCCAGCGGTTAACTGGCTCGGCGAACCGGGCACTGCGCTGTATTGCATGATGGCGGTGTCGGTATGGCGCGAAGCCGGTTTCTTTATGATCTTTTATCTCGCCGCGTTGCAGCAAATCGATCCCCGCTTGAGCGAAGCCGCAGAGATAGAAGGGGCGTCACGCGGCTATTTCTTCCGTCGCGTGCAGTGGCCATTATTGATGCCGACCACGCTGTTTGTGTTAATCAACGCCTCGATGAATGCGTTTCGTATTGTCGATCAGGTGATTGCCATGACCAACGGCGGGCCGAATAACAGCAGTAGTTTGTTGCTGTTTTATATCTATCGCACCGCGTTCAGTTTCTGGGATATGCCAGCGGCGGCGGCAATGACGGTGGTGTTGCTGGTGATACTCGCGGCGATTGCGCTGATCAAGTTCAACCTGCTGGATAAGCGAGCCCATTATCAATGAAACGTTCATTTGGCCGTATTTGTCTCAACACCGTCATTATTCTTGCGGCGATATTGTGGTTTCTGCCGATTCTGGTGGCGTTTTGGGTGGCGATTCATCCGGCGTCCGATCAGGCCAGTTTCTCTTTGTGGTCGCCGTTAACGCTGCAAAACTTCGTCAATGCCTGGCACGCCGCGCCTTTTGGGCGCTACTTCCTCAATACCACTTTACTGGTGTTGATGATCGTGGTGGTGCAGCTGGTGTTGGCGACGATGGCGGCATACGCGCTAGTGCGTTTCCGCATGAAGTTTTCCGGCGTGATTTTTGCGTTGATTCTGTTGCAGCTGATGATCAGTCCAGACGTCCTGATTCTGAATAACTATAAAACCATCGGCGCGTTGGGCTTGCGCGATACGCTGACTGGCATTGCGCTGCCGTATTTCGCCTCAGCGTTTGCTATCTTCCTGTTGCGACAAACCTTCAAAAGCATTCCGCTGGTACTGGAAGAGGCGGCGATCGTCGAAGGCGCCAGCCGTTTCTACATTCTGCGCAAGATCTATATCCCGCTGGCGAAGCCGATTTACGTGGCATTTGCCTTGGTATCGATCAGTTTCCACTGGAACGATTTCCTCTGGCCGCTGGTGATCACCGATTCCGTCACCGTGCGACCGCTCACCGTCGGTTTGCAGCTGTTCTCTGCGCCAGAGCAGGGCGTGCAGTGGGCGCTGATTGGTGCCGCCACTTTGATGACGACCTTGCCATTGCTGGTGCTTTTCCTGATTTTCCAGCGTCAATTTATTCAGTCGTTTATGCGTGCTGGTATTCGCTAAGGAGTGATTTACGTGTCGTATCCGCATCCGCTGACCTCTTTACAGCGTGAACTGCTGGGTGATGTTGCAGAGCTGTATGCATTGCCTGATGTCCGTTCCGCGCCGCTTAGCAGCACATTGCGTTTTGGTTTGATCGCCGATCCGCAATATGCCGACATAGATAGCGCAAAAAATCTCTATTATCGCCATGCGTTGCAGAAGTTACCGCAGGCGATTGAGGTGCTAAATCAACAGCCGCTGGATTTCGTCGTCACGCTGGGCGATTTGGTCGATCGTGACTGGAGCAGCTACGCGCCAGTGCTGTCGATTTACGATCGCCTCGAACATCCGCATGTGGTGGTGCTGGGCAACCATGATGCGCAAACCATCACTCAGCACCTGAATGACGCCGCCGCGCTACCCAAAAGCTATTATGCGTTTCAGCTGGAAGGTTGGCGTTTCATTGTTTATGACGGCAACGACGTCAGTTTGTACTGCAACGCTTTGAATGGCGATGATCGTGCTACAGCCGAAGTGATGCTGGTGGACTTAACCGAACGCGAGCAACCACAGGCAAAACCGTGGAATGGCGCGGTAGGAAAATCGCAATTGGTGTGGATTGAACAACAGTTGCAAAAGGCGCAGCAGCAAAACGAGAAAGTGGTGGTGTTTGGCCATTATCCGCTGGCACCGCACAACAGTCACAACTTGCTCAATGGCGGTGAGTTAGCGGAACTGCTTACTAGTTACAACATACAATGCTGCTTTTCAGGACATGATCATCGTGGCGGTAGTGCGATCATCGGTCAAACAGGCTTCTTTACGCTGAAAGGGATGTTGGATGGCGCTGAGGATGTGCCTTTTGCCGTGGTGGAAATCGAAGGGGATGTTTTGCGTATCACCGGCTTTGGCGGCGAAATCAGCCATACTGTGGATCGTCGTCTTTTATAGGGCTGCGAAGATAATCTCGCAGGGCTTAACCAACGCCGAAGGTTGCTGTATAGTCCGTTTTTTTCCGGAGGAACCATGCTGCCTAACTCATCCACACGCCTGAATAAATACATCAGCGAGAGCGGAATCTGCTCACGTCGCGATGCCGATCGTTACATCGAACAAGGCAATGTTTTCATTAACGGTAAACGCGCCACTGTTGGTGCACAGGTTTTCGCCGGGGATGAGGTCAAAGTTAACGGGCAGTTGATTGAACCGCGCGACGAAGAAGATTTAGTGCTGATCGCGCTGAACAAACCGGTGGGCATTATCACCACCATGGAAGAAGGCGAGCGCGATAACATTGGTGATTTCGTCAATCACAGCAAGCGCGTGTTCCCGATTGGTCGTCTGGATAAAGATTCACAAGGGCTGATTTTCCTCACCAATCACGGCGATTTGGTGAATAAGATTCTGCGCGCTGGCAATAACCACGAAAAAGAGTATGTGGTCACCGTCGATAAACCGATCACCGACGAATTTATTGCCGGTATGAGCGCGGGCGTGCCGATGTTGGGTACCGTCACCAAGAAATGCAAAGTGAAGAAAGAGTCGACCTTTGTGTTTCGCATCATCCTGGTTCAAGGGCTGAATCGCCAGATTCGTCGCATGACCAAGCACTTTGGTTTTGAAGTCACCAAGCTTGAACGCACACGTATTATGAACGTGAGCCTCAAAGGCATTCCGCTGGGCGAGTGGCGTGATTTGACCGATGACGAGCTGATCGACCTGTTTAAACTGATTGAAGATTCTTCTTCAGAAGATCAAAAAACGCAAAAAAGTCAGGCGAAGAAGAAACCCGCCAGCACCGCGAAGAAACCGGCTGCCAGCGGGCCGAAGCAGAGCGAGAAAGCAGGCGGCAAACCGGCTAATCGCCAGCGTTTCGCTCAGCCAGGACGTAAGAAGAAAGGGCGTTGATGTCATTTCCCCGCGCTTTTCCGCGGGGAAATATGATTATTTTTCGGTGCCGAATCCCTGTTTTTTCAACGCATCCAATACGTGTGGGAAATAGATTTTGTGGTAATAACCACTCACGCTTTCACTCCAACTTTCGCCGTCACCACGTCCAATCGCCTGCCAATGTTGCACCATTTCCTGATTATAAGCCGCGATATGCTGTTCAAGTCCGGCGCGTTGATACTGCTAACGTCTTTTGCATAAACTAATTGCTGAAAATGCTAAGTAAATAAAAGCCGGTGATTAACTCACCGGCCAGTAATCAACTATCTTACTGCGCGACTTTCACCACGGTTTTGCCGAAGTTTTTACCTTTAAGCATATCGAAAAATGCCTGCGGCGCATTCTCCAGTCCTTCGATCATATGCTCGCGATAATGGATTTTTTGCTGTTCAACCAACGGCGACATTGCTTTGAGGAATTCAGGGTAACGATCACCGTAATCCTGGAAAATGATGAATCCCTGCATGCGAATGCGCCGTTTCAATATTCCACCCATGATTTGTGGCGTACGATCCGGTCCCGGCGGCAGTTCGCGGCTGCTGTAGCCAGAAACTAAGCCACAAACGGGTACGCGCGCCGCGGTATTCAGCAACGGAAATACCGCATCGAACACCTTGCCGCCAACATTTTCGAAATAGATATCAATGCCATCCGGGCAAGCAGCGGCTAGCTGTTCAGCAAAATCATCGCTGTGATGATCGATACAAGCGGAGAAACCGAGTTTCTCAATTGCATAGCGGCATTTCTCTTCACCACCTGCCACGCCGACCACATGACAACCTTTGAGTTTGCCAAGCTGCCCAACCGTTGCACCCACCGGGCCGGTTGCTGCGGCTACCACCAAGGTTTCACCGGCTTTGGGTTGGCCGATATCCATCAATCCCATATACGCGGTGAATCCTGGCATACCAAGAATGCCCAGCGCCCAGGACGGATGGGGCAGATCGCCCAGTTTCGACAAATCCGAGCCGTCAGAAATGGAATACGATTGCCAACCACCTTGCGCTACGACTTTGTCGCCGGGCTTGAAATTCGCGTGTTTTGATTCAACCACTTCGCTAACGGTGCCGCCGACCATCGGCTTATCGAGCTCAGCCGGTGCAGCATAAGATTTGCTGTCATCCATGCGCCCACGCATGTAGGGGTCGAGCGATAAATAGAGCGTGCGCAGCAGGATTTCACCGTCTTTTAATGCTGGGATCGGCTGCTCAACTAAGCGGAAGTTCTCTTTAACCGGTTCGCCATTAGGGCGTGAAGCGAGCAGCCAAGCCTGGTTACGTTGAGTGGATTGCGTCATTGATGTGCCTCCTTGAGCGTTTCGCGTGAGGCAAGTGTAGTCGAGGAATTGGAGCTTCTGGAGGGTAGCGTGAAATGAATAATGTTGCTATATAATAACAATTGGAGGAAAATTGTCATATTGTTATTATATGGCAACATTCGAGGCGCTATGTTACCCGGTATGCAAGCGATTGGCATCAAGTGCCAGGAAAGACGTAAAGCCAAAGGCTGGACTCAAGCTGCCGCTGCTTCGCGCGCAGGTGTTCATCGCACGGTTATCTCTCAGATTGAGAATGGACAATATTCGGGATCTCTTAAAGCGTTGACGCTTTATCTGAACGCGATTGAGCTCACTCTAAGCGTACAATCCGCAGGTCTGCCACAGTTGGGTGAACTGGAGACATTGTTTGATGACTGATTTTAACCAACTAGCACAGCCGATACGTCATATTGATGTTTACAGTGGCGGTGAAATAAGTGGCAGATTGCTGCATGAGCACGGTAGTTATAATTTCAGCTACGTTGATACCGGCCCAAATGCGGTTTCGATGACCATGCAGCCTGAAAATCGCCTAAATTACAATTCGAGCCGCTTGTTCAATATTTTTGAGATGAATATCCCAGAAGGCTATGTTCGCTATCATATTGCTGAACGCTTGCGCCGTTATGTCGGTAATATTAGCGATATGTTATTCCTAGCCTTGCAACAAGATACCGGCATCGGTGCATTATCTTATCGGAGTAATATTGATTTGCCGCGGCCTGCGCCAGAGAAATTGGATGATTTACTACGTTGGGATCTTAAAGAGAGCGCATTTCAATATCTGCTGAACAAGTATTTATTGCAAACGTCAATTTCTGGTGTGCAACCTAAGGTTATGATCAGTACTGAAAGTCGTGGCACGGTTCTTTATCCAAACTTAATAGCTAAAACCGGTGATGAAGAGTATCCGCGTTTGGCAGAAAATGAGTTTATCTGTATGTCTTTGGCGAAAGCATGCGGGCTTCCCGTGGCAGATTTTTGGCTTTCAGACAACAAAGAGCTGTTTATCATGGAAAGATTTGATATTCAGGGTGATAAGCGATTAGCAATGGAAGACTTTTGTGTGCTTTCTGGCAAAACTGCGGATCACAAATATAGCGGATCTTATGAAACAGGAGGGAAAATTGTTAGCCTGTTTACCCGCGATCAATCTCAGGTTGAACTTTATTGGCGTTATGTTTTATTCAGTTGCATGGTTGGAAATGGTGATGCGCATTTGAAAAACTTTTCTTTACTCTATAAAACAGGTGATAACAGCACCGCAAGGCTGTCGCCACTTTACGACGTCGTTAATACGCATATTTACCCAACTACTGATAATCAATTAGCATTAAAAATTAATAAAAGTAAAAATTTCCCGGACAGAGATAGCTTGTTAAAATTTGCGCGCGAATTGAAAATAATCAAACCAGAAAAAGTAATGGAGCAGTTTGCGGATATCATTAATAGTGATCTGAACAATAATGAAGTTTATGCCGATTTTCCAGAGATGAAAGAATCCGTCGGCCGCGCGTTAACGCGTAGCATGGCGACAAACAATGTTTTTCTTAAGACCGATGTAAAACGAGCCAAAAAGCGGAAAACTGATTCTTTACTTTAATTACACCAGTGAGCTAACGCACAAATCCGCACAAAACCTTCCGCTTAAAAACTGCTAACTCTATGAATTTAAATGGCTCATGTGCGTTTGCCTGGTCAGCCTCAGGCAAATCCACATAACCATTGATGCATGCTGCCGCCTATATCTTTAACGGTGTTTTAGAACCTTTAGGAAGCAGAATGAAAACCATTTTTCGAGCGGCAACTTTATTAGCAACGATGGTCGCTAGCGCGCCTTTGCTGGCGCAAACTTTTGTTTATGTATCTGAAGCCGATGATGGCACCATCGCGCGTTATGCCCTGAACGATCAAACCGGTGCACTGCAATTATTAGGACGCACCAATGCCGGTGGCAAAGTGATGCCAATGGCATTGAGTGCCGATCATAAGCATCTTTATGCCGCGATTCGCAGTAAACCGTTGCAGTTAGTGAGTTGGCAAATCGACAGCAAAACCGGCGATCTGAGTCAATCACACGCTGTATCCGCCGCAGCCAGTTATCCCTATATCAGCACGGATAAACAGGGACGTTTTTTGCTGGGTGCATCTTATGATGGCGATATTGTCCACGTTTATCGCTTGAACAGTGATGGCGGCATCAGCGCACCTCCGGTCGGCAGCTACAAAACCGGACACGCAGCGCATTCGGTGATTGTCGATGCCACGGGACATTACGCCTATGTTGGCAACCTCGGCACCGATCGCGTGCTGCAACTGAATCTCAGTGATAACGGTGAGCTCTCCGCGTTGGGCAGCGGTTATGTGAAAACTAGCGCAGAGAATGGGCCGCGCCATTCGGTGTTATCACCGGATAATCGCTATTTGTATAACATCGGCGAAATGGGCGGCATCATCACGCAGTTCCGGCGTGAAAGTAGTGGAGAATTGGTGAACGTGTCTGAGACAGCCAATGCGGTTGCATCGCGCTACAAGCTGGAACATGGTCGCGAGCGTCCGCCGAATTATAGCGATAAGACGCCACGCATTTGGGCCGCGGACATCCGTCTCACACCCGATGGGCGTTTTCTTTATGTTACTGAACGCACCAGCAGCACAATAACCGGCTACAAGGTGAATCATGCGGATGGCAAACTCTCGTTGATTGGCAGTTGGGAGGGCGAGAAACAGCCGCGTGGCATCGCGATTACCGATGATGGCCGTTGGCTGATCGCCAGCGGAGAGAAAAGTACCGTCACCGGCAGCTACGAAATCGATCAACAAAGCGGGGCGCTGAAAAAGGTCAGCGAAGCACCCGCAGGACACGATGCTAATTGGGTAACCATAGTAACCTATTGATTCGTAGGGTCGCCATTAATGGCGACCTTTGTTTATGACAAAGTGACAGCGTCACTAATTAGGGTAAATAGATTGCGTTAATTTACCACGACGATCCCATTTGCTGGCCAGTAACCAAAGCAGTGCCGTCACAAACCAGCCAATGATCCACGACACGTCGTTGCCGGCAAAAATCCAGGTTAACGAACCGTGATGCAACGGATTATCAATAAATGGCAACTGCACCAATACGCCGCAGAAATAGACCACAATGCCAATTCCATTCCAACGTCCATAACGACCATTCGGCTGCGACAGCGCCGGTACATCAACTTTGCCTTTGGTGACCAGATAGAAATCAGTCAGGCTAATTGCGCTCCACGGAACAAAAAAGGCCAGTAAAAACAGCAAGAAATGGGTAAAGGATTTCAGGAAGGCGGGTTCACTCAACAAGGCGATGATGCAAGATATTGTCACCATCAGCACCACAAACAGAATGCGTCCACCGCGGCTCAGCGAGGTTTTTGCGCGGAATCCCGAAACAATGGTGGTCAGCGACATAAAACTGCCGTACGCATTGAGCGTGGTAAAGGTGATTTTGCCAAAGCAGATGGCGAAATAGATCACCATTGCCATCGTTGCACTGCTGCCTAAGCTGACGATATAACCGACCTCATTACCTGAAAAGGCCGTTCCCGCAATTGCCGCCACAATGACGCCCAATGTCATCGAGGCCTGAGTACCTAAAACGGTGCCAAAGAACACTGAGTTGAAGAGTTTTTTGGCTGAAACATTGGCGGGTAAATAACGCGAATAGTCAGAGACATACGGACAAAAAGCAATCTGCCAGGAAGACGACAGTGAAACGGCGAGCAAGAAGTTAGCAATAGTGAAATGCTGATTCTGCCACACGGCGGCTAAGTCATGCGTTGTTAGCAGCGTGATGAACAGATAAACAAAAGCGAGGATGCCAATCACGCTGGCCACTTTTCCCAGCTTATGGATGACGCGATATCCCAGCACGGCAATCACGACAATTATGGCGCTGAACAACATCATGCCCGTTGCGTTGCTGGTATTGATCAGTTTCGCCAGCGCTTGGCCCGCCAATACCGTGCCGCTGGCAGAAAATCCGACGTACATGATGCACACCAGCGCCAGCGGGATCACGGCACCAAATACACCAAACTGCATGCGGCTGGTGATCATCTGCGGCAATCCGAGTCGCGGACCTTGAATGGCGTGCAGTGACATAATTGCCGCGCCAACAATTTGCCCAACTAACAAACCGATGATTGACCATACCACATCGCCGCCCAACACCACTGCCAGCGCGCCGGTAACAATCGCGGTGATTTGCAGATTGCCACCAAACCACAAAGTGAACTGGCTGAAAGGATGTCCGTGACGTTCGCTTGCGGGAATGTAATCAATGGACCGCGTTTCGGATAGGCGCTGCTTATCGGCACCGCGGTAATCTGCTGAAGATGATTCGGCTGACATAGTTTCCTCGCTGAAGCGTCTTAATAGGGTGAGTTATTGTTAGTATTGGCGTTGTTGTCTTGTTGCTACATGTATATACATGTAGCGATATTGTCACGCGAGATACAAAGTTACAACACCATCAGCCATTGGAAAATGTGATGACGCGAGCAAGGTTGAGAAGGAGAATTTGGGGGGAAATCACTGGCATGCCCTGCATACGCCATACCAGCGATTAATGGGATTATTACTGCGAGCAGCGTTGAGCGATCAAACGATCGATGCCCCAGGGACCGCAACCTTGAACCATCAGCATCACGCACATCAAAATGTAACTGGATTCAGGCAGATACAGCAGCCAGCTATACCAAGTCAGCAAGTTGAGGTCGCCGGGGATATGATGTAAACCGACTGTGAAAAGCGCAACCAGGCTTATTATCATCAGAACCAATGCGCCTAAACGCGTTAGCAAGCCAACCGCTAACAAGAGTCCAAACAGCGCTTCGCAACTGGCGACAAATACCGACATGATTTCCGGGAATGGAATGCCGGCTTCAGTGATCGTTTCCAGCATCAAAGCTTGATTGGCGGGAACAAAGACTTTGTTGAAACCGGATGCGAAGAAAAACAAACCGAAAGCAACACGCATCAGCGTTAATGGGAGGAAGCAAGGGCTTCCGGGTGAGCGAAACAAAGTAAGGCATCTTGCCATTGTGAACCTCCTGAATAGTTTAGGCGCGGTAGTATATCAGGATAGTCTGTTTATGGTGACCTTAAGCTAAATTTTCATGGCGTCGCTACGTGAATTCTGACAAAACAGCAGGGTAATGATTGCCAAGAATTCGCGTAGCGTTGCCGAATAAATCGACAATATAACTCACTCTTTTTCGCTACGGCCCGCGATCCACGGATTGAAATCCGTTTCATCATTATTTTTCGCGGCGAAATCGTCCAGCGAATCCAGATAAAGCGACTCAACTTCAGCGCGCGCCCACGGCGTACGGCGCAAAAATTTGAGGCTGGATTTGACGCTAGGATCGCTTTTGAAGCAGTTGATATTGACCAACTTAGCCATTTCCGCCCAACCATAGTGCGCGACTAACGCATTGATTTGCATCTCAAGCGTAACGCCATGCAAGGGATCTTTGGAGCGCTGATCGTTCATAGGAAATCCTCAAAATGGTGACGGGGAAGGTTACAAGAAAGCCCGTCAGGCAGCAATGCTGCGATGATCATTACCGGAAAATCTGGCGCAATGCTGTACACTTGTCGCTGGGAAATCTACTAATGGACGATGCTATGAACGACAAGAAAATGATCTCCATCGATCAATTCAATCTCACTGAACGTGTGGCGGTTGAAGAAGCGTATAAAGGATTAGTTGAAAAGTATCGCCAGCGCAGCGGCAAAGAACCGGATGCCAAAAAAGAGAAAGAGTTTACGGCGGAAGCTCGCCAGCAAGTGATGACCACCAAGTTGGCCAAAGAGAAAGCGCTGGCCGAGAAAGCCAAAAAAACGCCGACGCGTCGTAAGAAACCCGAATCACTCAAAGAGAGCGAAGTCAGTGATTTCAACTGGAAAGCGTCGGTAATAAAAGGGCGCCGATAACCCAATCGCTGCTGCATGTTCAGCTCAGCAATCCGGCAGCCACGTTTACCGATAAACCTAAAATTGCCAGATTGAAGATGAATGAAATCACTGATTGCAGCAGCGTGATTTTGCGCATGCCGGTGGTGCCGGTCGCCACATCCGCAGTTTGTGAGGCTACGGCGATGGTAAATGCATAATAGAGGAAATCCCAATAATCGGGATCGTTGGGTTTTTCAGGGAAAATCATCGGCGTGACGTTTTTGCTACGGTGTAAATAGTGATGATGAGCGTAATGCATGGCGAAGGAACTCGGCAGCAACGCCCACGACACAATCAGCGTCATGGCTGTCAGCAACAGATGCAGCACACGCGGCGTCCCTTTAAGATCGTGCAGCGTTGATAGCTCACTCAAAATCGCCACAATGCTAATCAAGCAGGCAAAGATGACAATGCCCAAAACCAACGCCGCGCTTTGGTCCTGAATCCTGGCAATCTGCGGAATGTCTTTAACATCGGTACGAATCATACGAACCCAGATAAACAGCAGATAGAGCCACGCCACGACATTCCAACCAATCAAGATGCGTTGCAAAGTGCCTAACTGCGCGGGCAGAGCAAAATAGCAAATCACGCCAGCAGCAATCGAAATCAGTAACCGCAAGCGGGCAAACAGGTGAGTCGTCAGTGAAAAGCCCATGATGTAAGTTGTTCTAATTAAGGTTGATTGATCTAACTGTAGACGATGGCTGGATGTCCTGGAGTGATGAAAATGGTTGGGCGCGGCGTAGAGGGAGGCAGGTGAGATGGATAATCGATTTTGGGTGCGTCCTGAGATACCTCATTTAACATAATCATGATTATGCGCACTTGGATTGTAACGGCTAAATTCAGATGTCCGCCTCGGAGATGCGGATATTTTGTTGGACTGGTTATGTTGAGATCCTCAGATGCTGCCGGTACTTCACCGGGCTCATTGCACCTAATGAGATTTTAATACGCTCCTCGTTATACCAGCGTATGTAC
>NZ_JBNBPM010000007.1:0-277043 GCF_059412405.1 Pantoea sp. CFCC18179
ATGGATACTTTCTCAGTCCAGGGCATAGTGAGTCTCCTCTGCTATGCCGTTTATAACTGTTACCCATGTGCCCGGTCTAAAGTGTTACCCATGTGGCCGGTTTGTACCTTTATGGTGACCTCAATACCGTTAAATAAACGCAAACGCATCGCCAAACATCTGCGCTTCTAGCGCACCACGCTCGGCACAGAAACGTTCACGTGCAATCTTCGCCATCTCAAAACGTCCGGCAATATAGATATCGTGCTCGCTGAGTGAGGCATAATCCTGCATCACCGCCGTCAACACTGTACCGCTGCGACCCGTCCAATCGTCCGCTGGTTGTTCAACCACCGGGATCACTTTCAAGTTGGGATGCTTCACCGCCAGCGCGTTCAGCTCATCCAAATCGTACAGATGCATTAACTCGCGGCCGCCCCAATAAATGGCGATCTCGCGATCGGGCTTCTGCGCCAGCGCGGTTAGCAGAATCGAACGTGCGTAAGAGAAGCCGGTGCCGCCTGCAATCAGAATGATCGGACGATCGCTATCTTCGCGCAGCCAAGCATCGCCGTGCGGCATATCGACGGTAATCTGGCGATCGTTTTTGATGCGATCCATCACCGCCATCGCGTAGAGATTGAGGTCCGACGCGCCGATGTGCAACTCAATGATGTCTTTTTCCATCGGCGTGGAAGCCAGCGAAAATGGGCGCTTGTCACGCTCATCCATCACCACCATCAAATACTGCCCTGCGCGGAAGCTAAAATCCGCAGCTGGAATCAAGCGGACGCGGAAAACCGTATCCGTAATCGCTTCAACCGAAGTTACTTTGCAGCTTAACGTTGTCATGCGTTCCCTTTTTCTTCGGGTCTAATTGGTCTGCCGCCGTTAGCGCTGCGGCGGCTCGGCAAAGATGGCTAACTCATCCCAAATGGCGTCAATGCGCGCGGTTACAGCCGGATCTTTAACAATCGGCGTGCCCCACTCGCGCGTGGTTTCGCCAGGCCATTTATTGGTGGCATCAAGTCCCATCTTCGAGCCTAAACCGGAAACCGGCGAGGCGAAGTCGAGATAATCTATTGGCGTGTTCTCAACCAACACGGTATCGCGCGCCGGGTCCAT
The DNA here is from genome assembly GCF_059412405.1 of Pantoea sp. CFCC18179. Classification (NCBI taxonomy): domain Bacteria; kingdom Pseudomonadati; phylum Pseudomonadota; class Gammaproteobacteria; order Enterobacterales; family Erwiniaceae; genus Pantoea; species Pantoea sp. CFCC18179. The sequence goes on from NZ_JBNBPM010000007.1 coordinate 1,105, forward strand.
ACGCGTGGTAATCGCCCAAATCACATCATTCCAGTCGCGCGCGTTAACGTCGTCATCACATACAATCACAAACTTGGTGTACATGAACTGGCGCAGGAACGACCAAACGCCAAACATCACACGCTTAGCATGGCCAGCGTACTGTTTCTTGATGGTCACCACCGCCAGGCGATAAGAACATCCTTCTGGCGGCAGATAGAAATCGACAATTTCCGGGAACTGCTTGATCAGAATCGGCACCAACACTTCATTCAACGCCACGCCCAACACCGCAGGTTCATCTGGCGGGCGGCCGGTATAGGTTGAATGATAAATCGGGTTGCGACGTTGCGTTACGTGCGTCACGGTAAACACCGGGAAACTATCTACTTCATTGTAGTAGCCAGTGTGATCGCCGTACGGACCTTCCGGCGCCATATCGCCCGGCTCGATGTACCCTTCCAACACGATTTCGGCGCTGGCGGGCACTTCAAGCTCGTTAGAGATGCACTTCACCACTTCGGTTTTATTGCCACGCAGCAAACCGGCAAAGGCATATTCCGACAGCGTATCCGGCACTGGCGTTACCGCGCCGAGGATGGTGGCGGGATCGGCACCCAGCGCCACCGCTACCGGAAAACGTTCGCCTGGATGCGCTTTGCACCACTCCTGGAAATCCAGCGCGCCGCCGCGATGCGACAGCCAGCGCATGATCACGCGATTCTTGCCGATCACCTGCTGGCGGTAAATACCCAGATTTTGCCGCTCTTTATGCGGGCCGCGAGTGACAGTCAATCCCCACGTAATCAGCGGCGCGGCATCGCCAGGCCAGCATTTCATTACCGGGATACGCGACAGATCGACTTCCTCGCCGCTGAAAATCTCTTCCTGGCACGGCGCATTGCGCAGGCGCTTGGTCGGCATATTCAGCACTTGCTTGAACTGCGGCATTTTATCGAACAGATCGCGGAAACCTTTTGGCGGCTCCGGCTCTTTCAAAAACGCCAGCAGTTTGCCCACTTCACGTAGCGCACTGACCTCTTCCTGGCCCATGCCCATCGCCACGCGTTTTGGGGTGCCGAACAGATTGCACAGCACTGGCATGTCGTACCCTTTTGGGTTCTCGAACAGTAGCGCTGGGCCGCCGGCACGCAGCGTGCGGTCGGCAATTTCGGTCATCTCTAACTCAGGATCGATCTCCTGAGTGATGCGTTTTAACTCGCCACGCTGTTCCAGCAAGGAGAGAAAATCTCGTAAATCCTGATATTTCATGCGGCGTTAGCTTTCCGGCCAGAGTGAAGCGCCATTATAAAGCGCTTGTCCGCTGGCATGTTGAGGTTTCTGCGTCAGGCGGGCTGACAGGAAAACGGCACCAGCGACTGAATCGCCAGAACATCGTGATAAGCGGCAATCGGCTCGCCGTGGCGGAACACTTTGAAATCCTCGCCGCGCGCACTGTAGTAACGCAGGCGATTTTCGCTGACATGCAGGAAGCTGGCTTCACGCAGCGCAATCACCGATTCGTGTGGATTGACGGCGCAAAACTCAGCCAGTCGTTCATCACGTGTTTCGCCCATATGGCCGCTGACGTGCGCATCAAGATAATGAGGGTTGATTTGCACCGGGAACAAGCCCAACGCGGGCAGCACTACGCTGCTGCGCACCGGCATATCGTTGGTGGTACGAATGGAAGGCGTTGCCACGTTGCAACCGGCGCTCCAACCGACATAAGGCACGCCGCGTTCACGCACCGCACGCTGAATGGCAACGATCAAGCCATGCTCGTGCAGCATTTGGTTAAGGAACCAGGTGTTGCCGCCACTGACCAAAATCATTTCGGCTTGTTCAATCGCGGCAACGGGCGAAGCAAAGTCGTGCACGGTGCGCACTTTAATGCCCAGCGATGTAGATAAATCCTGCGCGCGTTGCGCATGGTCGCCACGAATGATGGCGTAAGGCACCAATACCGCCGAGGTAATGCCGCGCTGGGCAATCATCGCGTGTAACTGCGGATGGGCGTAACTCAACAGCGGCGCATCTTCAGCCACTTTGCCGTTACTTAACAGAAACAGTTCCATCAGCCACTCCATTTCAATCGAAAGATGGAGATGGAGTCTGATACAGATAGTTATCAGCCGTCAATTTTCTTACAAGAAACAGTGAAAAAGGTGCAGCAATCAGAAAAATCGTAGTGATATTATTTTCCCAGCCGGGTTTACGCGGCCGATGCGCTATAACTCTGTCAGCAGGTTTGATATTCTTAGCGTCCATTATTTGGGAGCAGTTATGGAATCCTGGTACTTACTCTATTGCAAACGTGGACAACTATTGCGCGCGAAGGAGCATCTTGAGCGGCAAGAGGTGAATTGCCTCAGCCCGATGATCGCTTTGGAGAAGATTGTGCGCGGTAAACGCACCACCGTGAGTGAGCCGCTGTTTCCCAACTATCTGTTTATCGAATTCGATCCCGAAGCGATTCACACCACCACTATCAGCAGCACGCGCGGCGTCAGCCACTTTGTGCGCTTTGGTACCATGCCCGCGACCGTTTCGCATGATGTGATCGAAGCGCTGCAAACTGACGCGCCGCAGATCGTCCTTGATCCCGAAACGCCGCAAAGCGGTGATGAAGTGATCATCACCGATGGCACATTTGAAGGACTGCGCGCGATTTTTGCTGAGCCGGATGGTGAAACGCGTTCTGTGTTACTGCTAAACATGCTGAACAAACAGGTGATGCGCAGCGTGGATAACAAGCAGTTCCGTAAGCTCTAAGCCAGTTTAAACAGTTGGCGTGCGTTGTGATTAACCTGCGCGCCCAACGTCTCCGCCGCTTCGCCACGCCAGTTCGCCACTTGCTGCACAATATGTGGCAAGAAGCACGGTTCATTGCGGCGTGAGGTAGGACGCGGATGCATATCGCGCGGCAGCAAATACGGCGCGTCGGTTTCGAGCAATAAGCGCTCGGCCGGAATCAACGGCAACAATTCACGCAATTCCAGGCCACGACGTTCGTCGCAGACCCAACCGGTGATCCCCACCGATAAGCCCAATTTCAAACAACCTTCCAGCTCACCGCGCGTGCCGGTAAAGCAGTGCACCACCGCGCCAACCAGTTTTGGCAGCCACGGTTCAAGCACCGCGACAAATCGATCGTGCGCTTCACGGCAATGCAAAAACACCGGCAGTTGCAGTTCAGCGGCCAACGCGAGCTGCGCGTCAAAGGCATATTCTTGTTGATCGTGCGCGGAGAGATTGCGATTGAAATCCAATCCGCATTCACCAATCGCCACCACCTGTTCGCTTTCTGCGAGGCGGCGCAATGTATTCGCCGTGTCAGCTGACCATTCGCTGGCATGATGCGGATGCACGCCCGCAGTCGACCAGCAATAGCCTGCGTGTTGTGCAGCCAACTGGCGCGCCTGCTGGCTTTCCAGCGCGTTGGTGCCGGTAATTAACAGGCCGGTGACGCCTGCTTCGCGCGCACGTTTCACAACCTGCTCGCGATCTTTTGCGAATTGCGTGCTGGTCAGGTTTACACCGATATCAAACATGTTTTCTCCCAAATAAAAACCGCCCAATTGGGCGGCTTAGATTTCTTTATCGCCCCGCCACTTTGCGGGGGCCCTGCATTAAGGACATCAGGATTCGGTGTTCTGTTCCTCATCCTCTGAAGCCTTGCGCCCTTTACCCACATAGTAGCGGGAGAAGAATACGCCGACTTCAAACAGGCAGTACATCGGAATAGCGAGCAAAGTTTGCGAGAAAACATCCGGCGGTGTGAGCAACATCCCAACGACGAATGCGCCAACCAGCATGTAAGGACGCTTCTTGCGCAGATCTTCCGGCGAAGTAATGCCAGTCCAGCACAGCAGCACAATCGCAATCGGCACTTCAAATGCTACGCCAAATGCCATGAAAATCGTCATGACAAAATCGAGATAGTTGGTGATATCCGTCGCGATGGTCACGCCTTGCGGCGCGGTTTTGGCGAAGAAGCCAAACGCCAGCGGGAACACGATGAAGTAAGCAAATGCCACTCCGACATAGAACAGCAGCGTGCTGGAGAACAGCAGCGGCATTACCAACTTGCGTTCATGGCGATACAGCGCAGGCGCCACAAACGCCCAAACCTGATACAAAATCACCGGCACGGCAAGAAACACCGAGACAATGATCGTCAGCTTAATCGGCGTGAAGAAAGGCGATGCCACATCGGTGGCGATCATGCTCGCACCCGCTGGCATTTGGCTAATCAGCGGTGAGGCAACCAGATGGTAAATATCATTCGCGAAATAGACCAAGCAGAGAAAGATGACTAAAACAGCGATGATGCAATTCAACAAACGCTTACGCAGCTCAATCAGATGGCTAATGAGGGGTTGGGTATCTTCAACGGCCATGTTTATCGTTCATCTTTGACAAGAGAGACTTTCGCGGTGCTTTCAGCAGCACTGGCGACAGGATGGGTTTCTGCTTCAGAGGTCACATCGCTAGACTGCGGAGCCTGTGCTGGTGCACTGGATTGATGTTCCGCAGCAGCAGGCGTAACCGCAGGAGAAGTCGCGGGTGGCGCTGCGGCTGGCGTGGTCTGATGAATGGTGTTGGCTTCATCTTCCTCTTTTTCGATATCGATGCTCTGCTGGACCGAACGCTTCATGGAGTCGGCGGTTTTGCGTAGCTCTTCCATCGACTCTTTCAGCTCCGGCGACAGCGTGCCGCGGCCTGCTTCTTCCACCTTCTTCAGGCTGTCCTGCAATTCTTGCAGTTTCAGTTCCTGCGCCAGTTCGTTTTGTACATTCGCGGCCAGCGAGCGAATGGCTCTGATCCAGCCAACGACGGTTTTCACCGCAACCGGTAAACGCTGCGGGCCAAGCACAATCAGCCCGATCACGAACACCAATACCAGTTCACTAAAACCAATGTCGAACACAGTTATACCTGCTTGTCGTTCCGGGCGTCGTCTTTAGTCGCCGAGGTTTGCTGTTTGTCTGCCAAAGTTTTGGCGTTAAAGTCAGCGTCCTGCTCTTTCGGTTGATCCTTTTTATCGTCTTCATCGCCCATGGCTTTTTTGAAGCCGCGAATGGAAGATCCTAAATCCGAACCCAGGTTGCGAAGTTTATTGGTACCGAACAGAAGTACAACAATGACGGCAATGATTAACAATTGCCAAATACTGATACCGCCCATGAGATATGCCTCTAATATTCTGTGAAAAACTATTGATTGTAACGCACAGAAAGCCCATATGATTTCGGGCTTTAACTTGCGACATTACGCGATTTGTACCGGGCAAACAATCAGTTTGTCTTGCGCCAGCCGATAAGCCAGGTGACGATGCCAGCGGCCATTAAAAGTGCCGGGAAGAAATCCCAGTCTGGTCGACTTAACAGCACAGCGGTACCACTTAATAACAGTGTAGCGCCTACACCGAACAGATAGCGTGCCTGATGATTGCGTGTTCGCTGTACGTTTAAATCGGTGACGAGTTTATCGACACTGTGCTTCAATAATTTGTGCTGGCGCATGCTGTCGTAAAATAGTTCCGGCAGCTCCGGCAATTTCTCCGCCCAGTACGGCGCTTTCTCTTTCACCGCCCGCATAATGGCGGGAATCCCGATCTGATCTTTGATCCAATCTTCCAGGAACGGCTTGGCGGTTTTCCACAGATCAAGCTGCGGGTAAAGTTGACGACCAATGCCTTCGATATACAGCAAGGTCTTCTGCAACAGCACTAACTGCGGCTGCACTTCCATATTAAAGCGACGTGCGGTGTTAAACAGGTTCAGCAGCACGTGACCGAATGAAATCTCCGCCAGCGGTTTCTCGAAAATCGGCTCACACACGGTACGAATGGCGAACTCAAAATCTTCCACATTGGTATCCGGCGGCACCCAACCAGAATCTACGTGTAACTCCGCTACTTTGCGGTAATCGCGATTAAAGAAGGCGATAAAGTTTTCGGCCAGATAGCGCTTATCTTCTTTGTTCAGAGAGCCAACGATGCCGCAGTCGATGCCGATATACTGGGGATCTTCCGGGTGGTCGTAGCTAACGAAGATATTGCCGGGATGCATATCGGCGTGGAAGAAACTGTCACGGAATACTTGGGTGAAGAATACTTGCACACCGCGTTCAGCCAGCAGCTTCATGTTGACGCCATGCTGCTCCAGCGTAGCGATATCTGAGATGGGAATGCCGTAAATGCGTTCCATCACCATCATCGATTCGCTGCAATAATCCGAGAACACTTCCGGTACGTACAGCATGCGGCTTTGATCGAAATTACGACGCAATTGAATGGCGTTCGCCGCTTCACGCAGTAAGTTCAGCTCATCAATCAGCGTTTTTTCGTAATCGCGTACCACTTCCACCGGACGCAAACGGCGTCCATCCGGCAGCAAACGCGGCACCCAACGCGCCAGTCGGTAGATCAGCTTCATATCCGCTTTGATCACCGGCAGGATGTCGGGGCGAATTACTTTGATCACTACCGCACGACCGTTGGATTTCAGCGTGGCGGTATGCACCTGCGCGATTGACGCCGAAGCCAGCGGCTTGATATCGAAGTCGTCGAACCAGCTTTCTACCGGGCCGCCAATCGACTTTTCAATCTGCTCTTTGGCTTTGATGCCATCAAACGGCGCGACACGATCTTGCAGCACCGCCAGTTCATCAGCAATCGCTGGCGGGAACAGATCGCGGCGCGTGGAGAGCATCTGGCCGAACTTGATCCACACCGGACCCAGTTGTTCCATCGCTAAACGGATGCGCACACCAGCGGTCGCGTCTTTGTGTTTGTTGGGGATCCAGAAGATGCAGCGCCGCCACAACCGTAACAACAGCGTGAAGCGCATGCGGGGAATCAGTTCATCAAGACCATAAGTAAGAAAGATCTTGATGATGAAGTACAAGCGCCGAATTTCTCCCAGCGTCATTTCGCCTCCAGCTGTGCCAAACGCGCGTCAAACGCATTGAGCGAACGTTCCATCGCTTCCACTTCCTCACAGAACCATGCTAATTCCAGCGCACCTGGCGCGACACGCCACTCTTCGGTCAATACTTGACCGAGATAATCCTGGCGGCGCGTCACCTGCTGCTGCACGAATTTAAGCGCCTGTTGCGCGGCCTGGCTGACGCCCTGCGCAGCAATATCGCCCATCCACGGTGCCAGATATTCCGCCGGATCGAGTTCGGCAAGATCCATCAACGCAGAGAATTGCTGTACCACCTGCAGATCACCCTCGACGTCCAGCTCACCGCTGCGAATCAAGCTGGTGAGTTGTTGGCGATCGCGCAGTTTTGGCAAGGTGCTGATGCGCAAACTTACCGTGCAGTCGCTGCTGTCCTGCCAATCACTCAGCACATCTAATTGCGATTCGCTAAACACCAGCACCAACGGGAAATCGAGCTCTTGCAGACGCAGCATCAACACTTTGCCCGCCAAACGCTGGCGTGCGGTTTTCAGGCTGCGATCGCGATAGAGAACACGGTTCAAGGCGGTCTCAAGACCGCCGGTAATGAGGGGAGTTAAAGTCATGATGAATTAGAATTTAAATCCGCGATGTAGCGCGACAATACCGCCAGTCATGTTGAAGTAAGTGGTATTTTCAAAGCCTGCGTCATTCATCATCGCTTTCAGGGTTTCCTGATCGGGATGCATACGAATCGACTCCGCCAAATAGCGATAACTCTCCGCATCCTGCGCCACTAATTGACCAATACGCGGCAGAATGTGGAAGGAGTAAGTATCGTAAGCTTTGCTCAGCGGCTCGAGCAGCGGTTTGGAGAACTCCAGCACCAGCAAACGTCCACCTGGCTTCAACACACGGAACATCGACGCCAACGCTTTCTCTTTTTCGGTTACGTTACGCAGGCCGAAAGAGATGGTGATGCAATCGAAATAGTTATCCGGGAACGGCAGCGCTTCGGCGTTGGCTTGGACATAACTCACATTGCCGGACACGCCAAGATTGCGCAGCTTTTCGCGGCCCATTTTCAGCATTGAGCTGTTGATGTCTGCCAGCACAACCTGGCCGGTTTCGCCTACCAAGCGAGAGAATTTTGCCGTGAGATCGCCGGTTCCGCCCGCCAGATCTAACACGCGTTGACCGCGGCGCACGCCGCTGCTGTCAATGGTAAAACGCTTCCAGACACGATGGATGCCAAACGACATCAAATCGTTCATCAGGTCATATTTTGCTGCGACGGAGTGAAACACGTCTGCAACTTTATCGGCCTTTTCGCTTTTCGCGACGGTCTGGAAGCCAAAATGGGTAGTTTCCTGCTGTGATTCATCTGCCATCGGTTTTACCTGTTCCACAAACAATTCTTGCCGAAGTGTATCAGAGTCGCGCTACACGAGCACGCGACCACCGTGCTATTCGTTGATGCGGCGCAGAGAAGACGTGGCTGAATCTGCAACGTTTTCATCCGATTCGCGATCGTCTGCCCAATCTTCATCCGCCTCTTCCGGCTGCGCCTGCTCGACTAATTGCGGATTGATCGGCCGTTTGATCTCGACGCCAAGCGAGCGGAAGACTTCACTTTGCGCAATCAGATTGCCGCGCCCTTCTGACAGTTTTTTCATCGCCTGATGATAACTTTGCTGCGCTTTATCGAGATTGTGGCCAATGCCGCTCATGTCATCGACAAACAGCCGCATCTTGTCATACAAGCGCGTTGCCCGATCGGCGATACGCTGCGCATTGCGGCTTTGATGTTCATAACGCCAAAGATTGTTGATGGTACGCAGCGCCACCAGCAGCGTGGTTGGGCTTACCAACATGATGTTTTGCTGCAACGCTTCGCTGATCAATTCTGGCTGACGATCGATCGCCAGCAGAAACGCCGGTTCGACCGGGATAAACATCAACACATAATCGAGCGAGCGTAAACCGGGCAATTGTTGGTAATCTTTTCGTCCTAACAAACGAATGTGTCCGCGCATGGCATTGACGTGTTCCTGGATCGCCTGCTCACGCGTAGCTTCATCGTCGGCGTTGAAGTAGCGTTCGTATGCCACCAGCGTCATTTTGGCGTCAATCACCACATCTTTGCCTTGCGGCAAACGCACAATCACATCGGGCTGCATTCTGCCCTGCTGTTCCAACTGCACGCTGACTTGTGTTTGATATTCGTAGCCTTCACGTAATCCTGAAGCCTCTAACACGCGGCTCAACACCACTTCGCCCCAGTTGCCCTGAATCTTATTGTCGCCTTTCAGCGCTTTAGTAAGGTTGACGGCTTCTTGTGCCATCTGCGCATTCAACTGCTGCAATTGGCGAATCTCGTGGGTCAACGTGTGACGTTCTTTGGCTTCAAGGCCAAAACTGTCGTGCACCTGACGACGAAAACCATCCAACTGTTCACGTAGCGGACCAATCAGGCTATTGAGGCTTTGGCGGTTTTGCTCATCAACGCGCTTGCCGCTGTTTTCGAAAATACGGTTGGCAAGATTTTCAAACTGCGCGCTGAGACGTTGTTCGCTGTTGGTTAGAAGACGCTGCTTCTCTTCAGCGCCAAAACGCGTCTCTTCAAGACGAATAGTGACTTCACGCAATTCAGCTTCTTGTGCGCTGTTTACTTCGAGCTGATTACGCAATTCGCGGCTAAGTTGCTCACTTTCGCCACGCCAATAATCAAGCTGCTGCAAACGCTCTTGCGCACCGCTCAACGAGCCGTGCAATTGGCGAAGCTCTTGTTCGCGCTGCTGAATTTGCTGTTGTAACTGTTCGAGCTGTTGCTGCTGGCGCTGCTGCGCCTCTTCCAACAACCGGCGCTCGGTGATGAAGCTGGCGTGCTGCTGGCCGGCACGCAATTGAGCAATGATCCAACCAATGCCCAAACCGGCCAGCGCCAGCGCGCCGCTGATGATAAGTTGCTGATCCATAATTCCCCCCGTGGATCGTCTCGCTGAGGGAAAAGGTAGAGTGGCACTGTATAAATGTCCAGAAGAATTAAAGCGCTTTCACCGTTAAATCCCCGGCTTTCCACGCATCAATCAGGAAGAACGGCATTGGCAGCACCCATTCGTTGGTGGCGCTATGAATACGTGCTGGATAGGTCCAACTTTGCCCATCATAAGTGATTTCAACTTGCTGCCAGTCGTTTTCAACATTTTCGATTTTACCGGCCATGCTGGCAAAACCGGCATTGCTGCCGACGTGGAAGCTGTCGGTTTGCCAGCGAATCGGTTGATGTGCCGGCCACGGCTGGGCGTGATGGAAATGGAAAATATCGTCATGGCTCAGCAGGCTTTCACGCGCCGTTGGCCACAGCGCCACTTTGAGGAAGTACTGATCGGTAAAACGCTCGCTGCCTTCATACTGGGCAATAAAGTCGCGCATCTGCTGTTCAACATTGTGGAACACGCCGTGGCAGCCGCCCCACATGCCAGCCAGCAACAATTCGGTGTGCGAGAAGTAATCACGCATATGATGGAACCAGCAAGGAGAATTCAGCCAAGCATCCACCGCCACCACTTCGCGCTCAGACAACAATGAGTCGGCATCACGAACGATGTAGCGTTTTACGCTGGCATCGTCCATTACCAGGAAACGCCACAGGGTTGGGAAGATGGTTTTCTCCTGCGACATATCGACCAACTGCGTGTTCGACTGCTGCAAACGCTGCCAAACGTGCTGCGGCACGCTGTCGTCAAGGTAAATGCGGCAAATCCAATCAGGATAGAGTTCGCGCGCCACTTCAATGTTCTTGATCAGCGTTTCGCAATAACGTGGCTGGCCGCCATACAAACTAAAGGAGATGATGTTTTCCGCTGGATTGCTACGATTGATCGGCGGTGGCGTTTCGGAAGGGAAAGCAACTTTCGGGCCTTTACTGAATTTCGCGTCTGATAATTCTAAGGATTCGCGGCCATAGCGTGCCACTTCATCCTGCTTATTCAGCCAACCACACACTTCGGTTAAGCCATCCAGCCAGGTTTCCGATGCTTGCGCACGCTGCGCGGCAGGAGCCTGATAGATCTTCTGGTAAATTTTGTAGGATTTTTTGTATTCGCCGGTGCGCATCAATGTCAGCGCATAATCGCTCAGCACTTGCATGTTGTTAGGCATCACGCGCAGTACTTCTTCACAGCACTGGCGGGCGAGTGGAAAATTGCTGGCCGCCATTGCCTGGCGGAAACGCGCTGCTGCACCTTCAACGCGAGATTGCGCAGCAGCGGGATTGCTCATGAAATTAGGACGAGGGACAGAAACCGTTTTGCGCATAAGAAATTTCTCAGTATTGGCTGAAATTGCGCGCATTCTAATCAGGCAATTGCTGAGCTCCCTATAAGCCTGGTCTCGAATTCGTCCCTTGAATGGCGCACTAAATTAAGTGACGCACGGCTTCAACCACAATTTTCACCGCATCACTTTCGGTCTGCTTCATGGTCGCAGCATCCGGGATCTCTTTTTGCGTACGGTTCACGATGACGCCAGCCACCATGCCGGCACGCAGTCCCTGACTGGCGCACATGGTTAACAGTGTAGCGGATTCCATCTCATAGTTAAGAACGCCCATCTGTTGCCACTCTTCCATCGATCCTTTGAAGCGATTAACCACGCGACCAGAGAAAGTGTCGTAGCGTTCCTGGCCCGGATAGAAGGTGTCGGAAGACGCGGTAATACCAATGTGAGTTTTCGCGCCGCAGGCTTCTGCCGCCGCCACCAGCGCGGTGGTACAGGTGAAATCGGCAACCGCCGGGAATTCCATTGGAGCAAAGTGCAAACTGGCGCCATCAAGACGTACAGATGCGGTGGTAACCAACACATCACCCACATTAATATGCGGCTGAATCGCGCCGGTGGTGCCGACACGCAGGAAGGTGCGCACGCCAAGTTGCGCCAGTTCTTCTACAGCAATTGAGGTTGAAGGTCCGCCGATACCGGTTGAGCAAACGACCACTGGTTTACCCTCCACTTCAGCCAGATAAGTGGTGAATTCACGGTGCGAAGCCAAATGCTGAGGATTATCCATCAGCGCCGCGATTTTCTTCACGCGCTCAGGATCGCCCGGGACGATGGCGAGTGTGGCGCCTTTAAGGTCAGCTTTAGTGATGCCAAGATGGAAAACGTCAGATTGGGCCATAACAGACTCCTGATTGATAAGGGATGTGCGCGCCACTCTACGTGAGCAAGCAGCAGAATTATGTGACTGATTTCACCCTCAATAATGAAAGTTACATTATCAGAAAATTTTTATGTGACACGAATCACACTTTAGCGTTGTGTCATTCTGAATTGCTACAAGCGGTGCTGTGTAAGTTCTGTTAGCAATGTTAATAGAGATGAAGCACACGTGAAAAAATCCCTCTGCACCCTACGTCAGCCTGACGCCATCGGCCAGGCTATAGTTACGTGATTGCGCATTTGCTAGCACGGAGAGAACCATGAAAACCGAAGACAATATGGCACAAAAAACCGCAGCTGGTGGCTTTGCGCCGGCAGTTCAGCCCACCGCAAGCAGCACCATTATTACCACTAGCGATGCGATCCATGCTGGTGAGACCTCGGTTCCCAGCCAGGGCGAAAATCTACCTGCTTATTATGCCCGACCAAAAGAGTACCAAGGCACGCTGCCCGTGGTGTTGGTGGTGCAGGAAATTTTTGGCGTCCATGAGCATATTCGCGATATTTGCCGTCGTTTGGCACTGGAAGGTTATCTGGCGATTGCGCCGGAACTCTATTTCCGCGAGGGCGATCCCAACGACTACAACGATATTCCGACGCTGTTCAAAGAGTTGGTGAGCAAGGTGCCGGATTCGCAAGTGCTGTCCGATCTCGATCATGTCGCCAACTGGGCCGCGCGCCACGATGGCGATAGTCGTCGCATGGCGATTACCGGTTTCTGCTGGGGCGGTCGCATAAGCTGGCTGTTTGCCGCCCACAATCCGCAGGTGCGTGCAGCTGTCGCTTGGTACGGACGTTTAGACGGTGAGAAAACGCTGAAGCAACAAAAGCATCCGATTGATGTAGCGGTTGATTTAAATGCGCCAGTGCTGGGTTTGTACGGCGGTCAGGACGAAAGCATCCCGCTGGAAAGCATTGATAAAATGCGCCAGGCGGTGCATGCGGCGAATGCCAAAGCCGAAATCGTGGTTTATCCCGATGCGGGTCACGCTTTTAATGCCGATTACCGCGCAAGTTATCATGCTGATTCTGCCAAAGATGGCTGGCAACGCATGCTGGCATGGTTCAGGCAGTATGGTGTCGCGCCAAACGCCTAATAAAAAAGGGGCGCACTCGCGCCCCAAACCTATCAACACAACGTATTAAATCGTTTCACTCCGCAAGTTCTGCGCCGCTTTGACCATATTCGCCAATGCCTGACGCGTTTCCGGCCAGCCGCGCGTTTTCAGCCCACAATCCGGATTCACCCACAAACGCTGTTGCGGAATACTTTGCGCCGCTTTACGTAGTAACTCTTCCATCCACTCCACGCTGGGTACGTTGGGTGAGTGAATGTCATAGACGCCTGGCCCGATTTCGTTCGGATACTCAAACTCTTTGAAGCTATCCAGCAGATCCATATCGGAACGTGAAGTTTCGATGGTGATGACATCCGCATCCAGCGCGGCAATCGAATCCATGATGTCGTTGAACTCGCAGTAACACATGTGGGTGTGAATCTGCGTGGTATCCTGCGCCACCGCGGCATTCAGACGGAACGCATCCACCGCCCAAGTCAAATAGGCCGCCCAATCGGATTGATGCAGCGGCAGACCTTCACGCAGCGCCGGTTCATCAATCTGAATAATGCCGATGCCAGCTTTTTCCAGATCTGCCACTTCATCACGCAGCGCTAAGGCAATCTGTTTGGCGATGGTTTCGCGGCTGACATCTTCACGCGGGAACGACCAGCAAAGAATGGTCACCGGGCCGGTCAACATGCCCTTTACCGGTTTCTCAGTCAGCGACTGAGCATATTTGGCCCACTCAACGGTGATCGCCTGTGGACGACTAACATCACCGATAATCACCGGCGGCTTCACACAGCGTGAACCGTAGCTTTGTACCCAGCCGTTTTGCGTGAACACGAAGCCATCAAGGTTTTCGCCGAAGTATTCGACCATGTCGTTCCGTTCCGCTTCGCCGTGTACCAACACGTCCAGCCCCAGACGTTCCTGTTCCACAATCGCCTGTTTGATGTGCTGGGCGATGCCGGTGCGATAGTTGCCACCGTCGATGTTGCCTTTTTTGAAGTCGAGGCGCAGACCGCGAATTTCCGTGGTTTGCGGGAATGAACCGATGGTGGTGGTTGGCCAATCCGGCAGATTGAAGCGTGCACGTTGGGCTTTAGCACGTTCGGTGTAATGGCTGGCACGCTCCACATCTTTGGCTTGAATTTTCGCCAGCCGCGCGCCGACGGCGGCATTGTGCACGCGAGTGGATTTAGCCCGCGCGCGAATCGGCGCGCTCCATTCCACCAGCGAAGCGGCATCATTGTTATTGAGAGCGTGACTTAACAGCGCCAGTTCGGCACATTTTTGCAGCGCGAAGGCAAACCAGCTTTTTACTTCAGCATCCAAACGGGTTTCCACGCTCAGATCGATTGGACTGTGCAGCAACGAGCACGATGAGCCAATCCACAGTTGCTGGCGTTGACCAACCAGCGGTTGCAGGCGTTCAAACCAGCTGCTGAGATCGGCGCGCCATACGTTGCGGCCGTTAATCACGCCGACAGACAGCAACCAATCCGCGGGGATTTGCTGATTGAGTTGCTGAATATCATCTTTGCCATGCACCAGATCGACATGCAGACCTTGCACCGGCAGCGCTTTAATCACATCAATGTTCTGTCCGATGCTGTCGAAATAGGTGGTCAGCAGCAGTTTGCTGGCACCTTGCAGTGCGTCATAAGCCGATTGGAACGCCGCGCGCCACGCTTGCGGCAGTTCCAGCGCCAGCGCCGGTTCATCAATTTGCACCCATTCAATGCCGCGCTGTTTTAGCTCTGCCAACACCTGTTGGTAAACCGGTAGGATGTCTTTCAGCAACGTTAGACGATCAAACTGCTCACCTTTTACTTTGCCGAGCCACAAATAGGTCACTGGGCCGAGCAGCACCGGCTTGACGTTATGCCCGAGCGCCAGCGCTTCATCAACTTCATCCAGCAACTGTGTCCAGCTGAGTTTGAATTTTTGGCCCTGGCTGAATTCCGGCACCATGTAGTGATAGTTGGTGTTAAACCATTTGGTCATTTCCGCCGCTGCTGCCGGTTCACCGCTGGGCGCACGCCCGCGACCGAGGCGGAACAGCGTGTCGAGATCCACCGATCCGTCTTGGTTTTGATGGCGAGCCGGCACATTACCAAGTAGCAAACTGGTGGTTAAAACGTGATCGTACCAGGCGAAATCACCTACCGGCAGCAAATCCACTCCCGCGTCTTTCTGCTGTTGCCAGTGACGAGCGCGCAATTCGCGACCCACGGTCAGCAGCTCTTCCTGTGAGCTATTACCTGCCCAGTAGCTTTCCTGTGCTTTTTTCAGTTCACGACGCAGGCCGACGCGAGGGAAACCGAGTGTGTGGTTCAGAATGGTCATTTGCTGTTCTCCAGATATTCTTAACTGAGTAGCCTGGATGAGATGTTTAGCCGTCCAGATGTTTACACCGCTATAATCTGCGGGTACTGTATGTTCCTCAAGCGCAATATGTTCAATCTCGGAGTGAAGGAATCTCATGATCGAACTCAAACACCTGAGGACGCTGCAAGCGTTACGGAATACCGGCTCGTTAGCCGCCGCCGCCTCGCAGCTTCATCAGACGCAATCGGCGTTATCTCACCAGTTCAGCGATTTGGAACAGCGGCTGGGCTTTCGCCTGTTTGTGCGCAAAAGTCAGCCGCTGCGTTTTACGCCACAGGGAGAGATTTTGTTGCAGTTGGCCGAACAGGTTTTGCCGCAGATTCAGCAGGCGTTGCAGGCATGTCATGAACCGCATCAAACCACGCTGCGTATCGCCATTGAGTGTCACAGCTGCATTCAGTGGCTGACGCCGGCGTTGAATAATTTCCGCCAGAATTGGCCGCAGGTGGTGATGGATTTCAAATCCGGCGTGACGTTTGATCCGCAACCAGCATTGCAGCAAGGCGAGCTGGATGTGGTGCTTACCTCGGATATCCTGCCGCGCAGCGGGTTGTTCTATACGCCGATGTTCGATTTTGAAGTGCGTTTGGTGCTGGCACCGGATCATCCGTTGGCGCAGCTTGAACATATTGCGCCGGAAGATTTGGCTGACGAAGTGCTGATGATTTATCCGGTGCAGCGTCAGCGTTTGGATGTCTGGCGCCATTTCCTGCAACCAGCGGGCGTGAGTCCGGCATTGAAGAGCGTGGATAATACGCTGTTGCTGATTCAGATGGTTTCCGCGCGCATGGGCATTGCCGCGTTGCCGCATTGGGTGGTAGAGAATTTTGAGCAGCAAGGTTTGGTGGTGACGAAAACCTTGGGCGACGGTTTGTGGAGCCGCTTGTATGCCGCGGTACGTGATGGCGAGCAGCGTCAGCCGGTGCTAGAAGCCTTTGTGCGCTTTGCCCGTCAGCACGCCTGCGAGCATCTGCCTTTCGTCCGCGATGCCGCGCGTCCGGGTTCGTTGCAAGCCACTTCTTCCTGATGATGTTGGGCGATGCCTGTCGCCCGCGCTGTTATCGCTGCCTCGCCTGCTCTATAATGCGCCGCCTCAACCCGCGACCAAGAGAGTTTCACCATGATGAGTAACGATGTTCTGCGCAGCGTGCGCTATATGCTTGATTTGAGCGATAGCAAAGTGGTGGAGATTTTTGCCTTAGCGGGAAGTGAAGTGCCGCTGGAAGATGTGCAGGCGTGGATGAAGAAAGATGACGATGCCGCCTTCCGCAAATTGCCGGATGTGTTGATGGGCTACTTCCTCAACGGGCTGATTTTTTATCGTCGTGGTAAAAGCGAAGATGCGCCCGCACCTTCGATTGAGCGCCGCATGAATAACAACATTTTTATGAAGAAGCTGCGCATCGCCTTTGCGTTGAAAACCACCGATATTCCCGATGTGTTGCTGAAAGCTAACTTTAAGCTGTCGCAGGCGGAAGTGGGCGCGATTTTCCGTAATCCAGAACATAAGAATTTCCGCGAATGTGGCGACCAGATTCTGCGTAATTTCCTGAAAGGATTGACGATGATTCATCGTCCGGGGCCGATTAAGAAGGCGTGATGCTTGAGTTTGCTGCCAGATCGGAGCGTCGGACAGAATAGCCCGCTCCGATTGCGAAGAAAGCCCACATCCCTGTGAGTCGGCCTCGCCATCCATGGCTCGGACGCTTCGCGTTTCTGAGCGGGCTACTCTGTCCGATTCATGGCTAAGCGTGGCTTTTGGAGTTTTTGCCTAATACCCAACGCTTGTGCACATACAACGACGCGAAAATCACTGCGGCACCGGCGATAAAGCTCGGCCAATGTGGTTTCTCCTGCCAAATCGCCAGATTCACCAGTAATCCCGCTGGCACATGCATGTTGTTCATGATGCCCAACGTGCCAGCATCCACCTGCGTGGCACCGTAGTTCCACATGAAGTAGCCCAAGCCGGAAGCCGCGACACCCAGCCACACCAAAATGCCCCATTGCAGCGAGGTGGTTGGCAATTTGTTTGGATTGCCCCACAAGCTCCAGGCAATTACCGCGATGATCACCGCGCCAAGATAGAACCACGAAAATGCGGTGTGCTGCGGCATCGGACGCGTTTCCTGCAAGCGTTTGTAACCCACCATGCCGATAGCGAAGCAGATATTGGCTGCCTGCACCAGCAGCAAGCCGAACCAGAAATGGTCACTGACTTTGTCGTAACGAATAATCGCCGCGCCGATTACCGCCAGCATCGCGCTGAAGGCATAGCCAATGCGCAGCGGACGGCGGCTGAGCAAATCGTAGATCAACGTGACATACAGCGGCGTCATTACGGTGAACAGCAGGAATTCGGTGACGCTGAGGTAGAGATAAGCTTCAAAGCTCAGCAAATACATGATGCCGAGTTGCAGCATGCCCACCAGCATATACAGCAAAATGGTTGAAGCACGGTAACCGCGCCAGCGCAGGAATGGCAGGAAGACAATGGCGGCGAGTGATAAACGCATCAGCACCGAGAACCAGGAATCCACCTGACCCGCCAGATATTCCCCGATCAAACTAAAGGAAAAAGCCCACAGAATGGTGGTAACGATCAGTAACAGCACGGTAACGATCCCAAAATGAACAGTGCTGCTAGTGTAAACAAACTGTGATTAGCTGAGGGAACTATTTAATTGACATGTGAACAAAATACACACAATTAGGTCTGCCGCAGGGTCGCCATTTTTGGCGACCACATGGCGAAATTACGCGAGGAACAGCTTACGCAGCGTATGCGGCACCGCATCGTCGGCGTTGCTGCCAATCACATCCAGCGTCGGCAAGGTATCTTTCAAACGCTGCTGCGCATTGCGCATGATGCAGCCTTTGCCAGACATGCTCAGCATCTCAACGTCATTCATGCCGTCGCCAAAGGCGATGCACTCTTTCAGCGAATAACCCAGTTGTTTGGACACCGCTTCCAGTGCGTGGCCTTTAGACACGCCGCCCGCCATCACTTCAAGGCAAGTGGGTAGCGAGAAGCTGACATTCACACGATCGCCCCAGCGCGCTTCAATCGCCTGCTCCAGCGGAATCAAGCGTTCGGCATCGTCGCAGGTGAAGAACACTTTGCTGATGCCATCGGTCGGCAACATACCCGGCTGGTAAACCTGATAATTGAACACGGATTCGCGGAAATAATCCTGTTCGTCGGGGCGATGGCGGCTCATGAACCATTCGTCGTCGCGATACACGTGCGTCAGAATGTGCTCGTCGTGATATTGCAAACCATACAATTCGCTGGCGATATCGGCATCAAGGTTGTGGCTGAACACCAGTTCGCCATCGGCATTGTGCACGCGCGCGCCGTTGGAGGTGATCATATAAGCCGGGATCGCCAGCTTATCGCGCATCTGCCCCACGTCGATGTAGTGACGACCCGTAGCAAATACAAAGTGGATGTCACGCGCCACCAATTCTTGCAGTGTGGTGCGCGCGAATGGCGTTAAACGGTGTTCCGGTGAAAGCAGCGTGCCATCCAGATCGGATGCGACGATGTGATACATGTAAACCTCGGGTGTTGATATCGGAAATTAAAATGCATTAAGCGTGATGGTCAAAGAAATCCATCACCGCGTTGAGCGCTTTGGCGCGCATGGCGTCTGATTCAAACAAGATCTCATGACGCGCGCCGGTGATCACAAGTGGGACATCGCCCGCGCAGGGATGTCCTGCCTCGGCCATCGCCGCACAAAACAGATTTTGCGAGCGGTTATCCACCACATCATCTTCACTGGCTTGCAACAGCAAGCTTGGCGTGGTGATTTTCGCCACCTGATTGAAGATGTCGCGCCCGGCCTGCACGCCTTCGCGCACCCAGTGATAAGTGGGTCCACCCACGCGCAATGCCGGATCGTCAGCATAAAAGCGCAGATTGCGGCGATAGCGTTCCTGGCTGTGCGTCAGGCGATTGATGCCAAACGGATTGGCGCGCCAGCGTCCTGTTCCCAATGCGTAGCCTTCACGCAGTGCCGGCACTTTCTCAGCCCAATCAAGAATCGGATGCGCCATCCAGTCGGGCAGCGGCAGCACAATGCCAAACATCGGCGCGGAGAATACCGCAGCATGAAACGCTTGCGGCTGACGCGCCAGAAACAGCGCTAAAATCGCTCCACCCATCGAATGCGCCAGCACATAGCGCTGCTGATAATGTGGGCTTTCGATCTCTTTCAGATACAGCGTTTCCAAATCATCAACGTAATGGCTGAATTGCACCACATGGCCGCGATGGGAATCGGCCAACAGCCGTTCAGAGCGACCTTGTCCACGATGATCTAAAATCACCACATCATAGCCGCACTGGAACAGGTCATAGGCCAGTTCGGGATACTTGATGTAGCTTTCGATGCGTCCGGGAACCACCAGAATGACACGGCGATGTTGCGGTGAGGTGAAACGTACGTAGCGGATTTTCAGGTTGCCTACGCCGGTGAATTCAAGCTCTTCACGCTGGCGCCAGAAGTCGAGCAGCGGACCATTGGCAAAGGCCGAAAAGCCCTTCTCACGCCCGAGCCAACTCTGTTTGTGCTGCTGCATCGATCCCCCTGAAAAAAACGTGATTGGCGTGCCTACGCTCCGTAGCGTGCCGCGATTTTCTGGCGTATTGTGTCACACTTCGCTAACTTCAGGGAATGTCACACATGACCATTGAATGGTGGTTAACCTACCTTCTCACCACAACGATTCTCAGCCTTTCACCCGGTTCCGGCGCGATTAATACCATGAGCACCGGCATTAGCCACGGCTATCGCGGCGCGGTGGCATCGATCACCGGTTTGCAGTTGGGCCTGGCGATTCATATCGTGCTGGTTGGTGCAGGTTTAGGCGCGCTATTTTCACAATCGATTCTGGCCTTTGAAGTCCTGAAGTGGGCGGGCGCGGCCTATTTGGTGTGGCTGGGTATTCAACAGTGGCGCTCGGCGGGCGGCATTGATCTCGACGCCGTTGCCAAAGCCATGCCGCGTCGCCGTCTGTTCAAGCGCGCGGTGCTGGTGAATCTCACCAACCCGAAAAGCATCGTGTTTCTCGCCGCGCTGTTCCCGCAATTTATTCAGCCGCACCAGCCGCAGTTGATGCAGTATTTGGTGCTCGGCGTCACCACCATCGTGGTCGATATTATTGTGATGATTGGTTATGCCACGCTGGCTACACGCATCGCCGGTTGGATTAAAGGACCGAAGCAGATGAAAGTGCTGAACCGCACTTTTGGTGGCTTGTTTATGGCAGTTGGCGCGCTGTTAGCCAGCGCGCGCAGAATGGCTTAACGCGTTTTCGGTCACCATAAATGGCGACCCTACAATGGATTTTTTCGTAGGGTCGCCATTTATGGTGACCGTTGAGCGACGCGACCGTTTATCGCGAGATGATCAGATGAATGCCAAATCCGGCAAATAACACGCCCGCCATACCATCCACCCATTTCGCCATACGCTGATACTTATCACGCATCCACGGCAGAGCGAAAATCGCCGCCACCAGCGTAAACCACGCAAAGGTCTCGCCAATGATCAGCAGGAATAAACCCCAACGTTCCATTGCGCCGACATCATTGCCGACAAACAGTGAGAACACGCTACCAAAGTAGATAATCGCTTTCGGGTTCGACAAATTAGTCAGGAAACCTTTCAGGAAGCTCATGCCATTTTTTGGCAACGCCACTTCTGGTGCTTCGGTCTGCGGCTGCTTATGGCGTTGACGTGCTGAACGCATCAGCTGCCAGCCCATCCACAACAAATACAATCCGCCACCGACCATAATGATTTCATGCAGCCACGCCATTTTTTCCAGAATCAGATGCAGGCCCATCAGCGCCACGCCAGCCCAGATCACAATCCCTAACGTAATGCCCACCACGCCCATCATCGCCTCTTTACGCGATCGGCTAGCGGCCGTTTGCGAGACAAAGAAGAAGTCCGGACCGGGACTCATCAGCGCAACCAAATGCACCAGCGCGACGGTGGCGAATAACATCAGCATGATTTTTTTCCTTTAACCTTCATCAACATGTTCTTTGATCATCACCAGGAACGGCTTACCAAAACGTTCCAGCTTACGATGACCGACGCCGTTCACGCTGAGCATTTCTGACGCGCTAATCGGCATTTGTTCCGCCATTTCAATCAAGGTGGCATCGTTAAACACCACGTACGGCGGAATGTTCTCTTCATCTGCGATGGCTTTACGCAGCTTGCGCAGCTTGGCGAACAGCTGGCGATCGTAATTGCCGCTATGCACTTTCGGCGAACTGCTGCCACGCGATTTCACCGTGACAATACGTGGCACCGCCAGCATCAACGGCACTTCGGCACGCAAAATCGGCCGCGCGGCTTCGGTCAGTTGCAACGCCGAGTGCATCGCGATGTTTTGCGTCACCATGCCCAAATGAATCAACTGACGCAGCACGCTGATCCAATGTTCATGGCTGTGCTCGCGACCCAAACCGTACACCGGCAGTTTATCGTGGCCGTTGTCGCGGATACGCTGATTGCTGGCACCGCGCAAAACTTCAACAATATAGCCCATGCCAAAGCGCTGGCCGGTGCGATAGATGCTGGACAACGCTTTTTGTGCTTCCAGCAAACCGTCGTAGCGGCGCGGCGGGTCGAGGCAGATATCGCAGTTGTCGCATTGCTGCTGGCGACCTTCACCGAAGTAGTTCAGCAGCACCAAACGGCGGCAGGTTTGCGCTTCCGCAAACGCGCCCATCGCATTGAGTTTGTGGCGCTCAATGTCTTGTAATGGGCCCGGCACTTTCTCTTCCAGGCATTTACGCAACCACGCCATATCGGCCGGATCGTACAGCATCATCGCTTCTGCGGGCAGGCCATCACGTCCGGCGCGACCGGTTTCCTGATAATAGGATTCGATATTGCGCGGGATATCGAAGTGCACCACAAAGCGCACGTTGGGCTTATTAATCCCCATGCCGAACGCCACGGTGGCGACCACGATTTGCAGGTCGTCGCGTTGAAACGCTTCCTGCACGCTGGCACGTTGCGCACTATCAATGCCGGCATGATAAGCGCCGACGCTCAGACCGCGACTTTGCAAGCGCGCGGCGGTGTCTTCGACTTTAGCGCGGCTGTTGCAGTAAATAATGCCGCTCTTCCCACGCTGATCCTGCACGTAACGCAGCAGTTGCTCGGTAGGCTTGAACTTCTCGACCAGCGTGTAGCGAATATTCGGACGGTCAAAACTGCTGATCTGAATCAGCGGATCGTGCATCTGTAGCAGATGCGCGATGTCGTTACGCGTGGTTTCATCAGCGGTGGCGGTTAGCGCCATCACCGGCAATTCCGGGAAGCGCTGACGCAGTTGGCCAATCGAACCGTATTCCGGGCGGAAATCGTGACCCCACTGTGAAATACAGTGCGCTTCATCCACCGCCAGCATCACCGGATTCCACTGATGCAGGCTGTCGAGGAAGTTGTCCATCATCAAACGTTCAGGCGCGATATACAGCAACTTGAGCTTGCCAGTACGGCAATCGGCAAATACTTGCTGCTGCTGTTCACGCGTTTGCGTTGAGTTGAGACA
Organism: Pantoea sp. CFCC18179; assembly: GCF_059412405.1. Lineage (NCBI taxonomy): Bacteria > Pseudomonadati > Pseudomonadota > Gammaproteobacteria > Enterobacterales > Erwiniaceae > Pantoea > Pantoea sp. CFCC18179. Next base: position 24,263 of record NZ_JBNBPM010000007.1, read on the forward strand.
CGCCGCCGCTACGCCGTTTGCCAGAAGCTGATCGACCTGATCTTTCATCAGTGAAATCAGCGGTGAAACCACCAGCGTCAGCCCTTCACGCACCAGCGCCGGGATTTGATAGCACAGCGATTTGCCGCCGCCGGTCGGCATCACCACCAAACAATCGCGCCCAGCTAAAGCGGTTTCGATGATGTTTTGCTGACCGGGACGGAACTGCTGGTAGCCGAAGGTATCTTGTAATACCTGCTGCGCCAGCATTTCCTGATTAAGCACTGCCGATGTTGCCACGGTAATCCTGTATTTTTGCGGGTTAGAACAGATCGTTGAGCGTCACGCCCACGCCGAAGCGCGTCTGGCGATGGTTATAATCGATCAACGATTCACCATAACCGCTGAATACCTGCGTGTAAAAGCGCACATGTTCAGAGATTGGGTAGCTCCAGGCAAAGGTTGCGCCGCCGAAGCCGCTGTTCCAGTTGTAGTTACCTTCCACGCTGAAAATGCTTTCGCCCGCCATGTAGCCGAGCTTGGCGCGGTAGTAACCCATGTATTTGGTAATGTCCGGGTTATCGTCATTGTTTTCATTTTCTGGCAGACGATACCAAGGTTTGAGCTCCGCCAACATATTGCCGTTTTGCGCCATGAAGCGCGCATATACGCGGTTCCAGCTGCGCGAAGTCGGTTCGCTACGACCATTCGATTGGTGCACTAAACCGGTTTCCACATCACGCAAAGTCCAGCCTGCGAAGGTGTAATCGGTGGCCCAGCCGAGGAAAATCTGCGGCTCATAATCAGTTTCACGGAACGGTGATGAAGCACCACGGTTCGACAACTGCCACCACGAGCGCTGAGTATAGGACGCGGCCAGCACTGAATTATCGCCTAAAATGCCGCGCCACAGTGGAAACGCCAGGCTGAGCTGGAATTTTACTTCATCGTTTTTTGCTTTGTCTGCCCAGTTGTACGAAGAGATCGCCTCTTTGTTCATGTCAGTGGTGTAGGTGTAAAGCAGATAGTTATTTTCGTAAGGATAAAGCACGAACGGGTTATCGTGTTTCTCCAGCAGGTTAGCGATAATGCTGCCCTTCACTGCCGGTGCATCGTGAACCTCTTTTATCGTGGCTTCTTCGGCCTGCGCCAGGGCAGGAAGGATCAATGCCGCTGCCAGCAAGGCGTAACGCATACGCATAGAATTCTCCAGAGAACTGCGTGATGTAATCGTCAAGGGACGGTTCAAAAAGCAGGCCATTCTACACGCAAACTCAGCGGTTGATCAGCGCCGATTTCCGAAACTGGAAAGCAGCGCGAACGCGGCATAATATACACAACTCGTTAACATTTTAAGGCAGGAACTATGTCATCCCCGTTGCTGACACGGCAGGAAGCGCGCCGTCTGATTGGCGAAATCTTTGTTTATCACATGCCTTTCAATCAGGCGCTTGGATTAGAGCTGGATCGACTGGAAGGCGATTACGCCGAGCTGGCTTTTGCCAATAAAACCATGCTGGTGGGCAATGCCGCGCAGCAGATTCTGCACGGCGGCGTGATTGCTTCGGTGCTGGATGTCGCCGCCGGGCTGGTGTGCGTCAGCTATGCGTTGACGCGTCAGGAAAGTATCAGCGAAGAAGAACTGCGTCAGCGTTTGTCGCGCATGGGCACCATTGATATGCGTGTCGATTATCTGCGTCCGGGGCGCGGCGAACGCTTTATTGCCACCAGCAGCCTGTTGCGCGGCGGCAATAAAGTCGCTGTGGCGCGCGTGGAATTACACAATCAGCAAGGCGATTACATCGCTACCGCTACCGCGACGTATATGATTGGTTAAGCAGTGTTTTTGGGATGAAATGATGGATACGCAACACACTCGCCAGGGCATCGGCTACGCGCTCGGCGCATACTTTATTTGGGGCATCGCGCCCGCCTATTTCAAGCTGGTGAAAGAAGTTCCCGCCACCGAAATCATGACGCATCGCGTGATTTGGTCAGCGCTGTTTATGTTGGTGTTGATTACTTTGAGTCGTAGCTGGAAGCAGGTGCGCAGCGTGATCGCTCAGCCGAAAAAAGTGCTGCTGTTGGCATTAACCGCGGTGACCATTGGCGGCAACTGGCTGCTGTTCATCTGGGCGGTCAATAACCAGCACATGCTGGAAGCCAGCCTCGGCTACTTTATCAACCCGCTGATTAACGTGGTGTTTGGCATGCTGTTTCTGCGCGAACGCTTCCGCCGTTTGCAGTGGCTGGCGGTGGCGCTGGCGACCACCGGCGTATTGGTGCAACTGTGGCAGTTCGGTTCGTTGCCGATTATCGGCCTCGGTCTGGCGCTGAGTTTCGCCTTGTATGGCTTGGTGCGTAAGAAGATTCAAGTCGATGCGCAGAGTGGCATGCTGATCGAGACGCTGTGGCTTTTTCCGCTGGCGGCAATTTATCTATTTGGCTTTGCCGATAGCGCCACCAGCCATCTTAGCGCTAACCCAATGATCTTGAATCTGAAGCTGGTTGCGGCGGGGATTGTCACCACTATTCCACTGATGCTGTTTGCCGCTGCCTGCGCGCGTCTGCGTTTATCGACCGTGGGCTTCTTCCAATATCTTGGCCCAACGCTGATGTTTCTGCTGGCGGTGCTGTTCTACGGCGAGAGCCTGACGCCCGATAAAATGGTCACCTTCGGCTTTATCTGGCTGGCACTCGCGGTATTTATCGTCGATGCGGTGGCATTCACTGCACGATCACGCGTGCGCATAGCGTGAAATAAAGCGCGCTAATGCCGGGCCGGTAAGCAGAATGGTGAACAGACGCAATGTCTGTAACGCCATGACAAACGCGATATCGACCCGGCTTCCCGCTGCGATAATCGCCACCGTATCCAGCCCACCGGGGCTGGTTGCCAGATACGCCGTCATCAGATCGACGTGCAATACGCGCGTCAGCATCCACGCCAATCCGCCGCACAGCAGCATTAAACCAATAATCGACACAATCATTTGCGGCAGCGTACGCAGCGCCAGTTTGAAAATCGGCCGCGTGAAACGTAATCCGACACTCCAGCCAATCAATGCATAAGCCAACGCCAGCAACCATTCTGGCACTTGTAAGGTTGCGACATCGGTGCCGTGCAATATCGCGCCGATCAGCGCTGGCAACAGCAACGCACCAGAAGGAATCCGCAATTTCTGCCCCAACCATGCGCCCGCAAACATCACCACTAACGTCAGCAAGAAACTGCTTTGCAGCGCGGGAAACCATTCCAGTTGTACCGCGCCGCCGCTCGAACCTAAGCCTATGCGCGCCACCACCGCCGCCGCCGTGGCGACAAATAGCACACGTAGATACTGCATAAACGCCACCAGCCGCACATCGGCACCGAAATCACCGGCCATCGCCACCATCGCTGAAGCGCCGCCGGGCGACGATCCCCACGCGCCGGTTGGGCCAGGCAAATTACTGAAGCGCACCAGCAGGAAACCCGACAAACCGCTGGCGCCTAACGTCAATATCAGCACCGCCAGCACCACCGGCCAATCCTGAATCAACGGCGTGAGAATGCCTGGCGATAAACTTTGGCCGATCATGCAGCCCAGCACCGCTTGCGCCAGAATAAACAGGCGTTTATCGATACGTACCGTAGCGCCCGATAAGCCCATCGCCGTACCGACGATCATCGGGCCGAGCAGCAGAGCCGCAGGAAGGTGGAACAGCTGGAGGATGATCCCCAGCACTAAAGAAGCAGTCAGCAGAAGTGTCCATTGCAGTCGCAATGAGAAGCGCGCCATAAGGTGAGAATCAGATAGTGAGCAGAGCCAACAGGTTACGCAGAAAAATGAAGTTTATCTACCATGGAAGTATGAGCATGTTGTCGCTCGATATTAATCGCCTGATTTTTCCATTACCCGTTTTGCGGTCACCATAAATAGCGACCCTACAAATGTTTGGTGCGTTTTTGTAGGGTCGTACCTTCATGACGACCAAGGTAGGTCGCGGGTTACAACCAGTTTTTGCGTTTGAAATAGAGGTACGGTGCAAGACCCGCCAGAATCATCAGTGAAATCGCGCCCGGATAACCAAAGCTCCACTTCAGCTCCGGCATAAATTCGAAGTTCATACCGTAACTTGAGGCCACCAGCGTTGGCGGCAGGAACACCACCGACACCACCGAGAAGATCTTGATGATGCGGTTCTGCTCGATGTTGATGAAGCCCATCGCCGCCTGCATCAGGAAGTTAACCTTCTGGAACAGTGATTCGTTGTGTGGCAGCAGCGATTCGATATCGCGCAGGATTTCACGTGCCTGCTCCAGCTGATTGCCCGGCAGGCGCGCTTTACGCACCAGGAAGTTGAGCGCACGTTGGGTATCCATCAGACACAAACGTACCTTCCAGCCGATATCTTCCAGTTCCGCCAAGCGTGACAGCGCCTGATCGTACTCTTCGCCCTGCTGGCCTTCCATGATCACGCGGCTGAGTTTTTCCAGCGCGCTATAGATGTTCTCAATCTCATCCGCCAACTGTTCGATTTTGGTTTCAAACAGATCCAGCAAAAGTTCGTAAGCGTTGCCATCAACCATCGTCTGGTTGCGCGCACGCATGCGGTACAAACGGAACGCGGGCAGTTCGCGTTCACGCAGCGTATACAGGCGATCTTCGCGAATAGTAAATGCCACGGTGGAGTTGCCCGCGTGGTCTTCGGCATCTTCAAAGAAGAAGAAGGAGTGAATGTGCAGGCCGTCTTCGTCTTCGAAGAAACGCGCCGAGGCTTCGATGTCTTCCAGTTCCGGACGCGTTGCCAGGCTCTGGCCAAGTTCGGTTTGCACGCGATCACGTTCGCTGTCATCGGGTTCGATCAGATCGACCCATACAGACGTGTTGAGTTTGTCGTTGTTTTCTTCTAACTCGATGCGTGTCAGGCGGTTACGATCGAGTTTGAATGCGCTCAGCATAGCAATAACTCCCCATTTCTTTGGAATGGGACAAGGCAGCGCTCCGGGATGCTTAGGGCATAACGGGCACGGCAAAGCCTGAACACGGAAACTTTCGCTTCAAGGATAAATCAGTGCTAACTCACGCGACGAGAGTATAAAAGGGAGGTCGCTGATAACCGCTAAGGTTACCCGCTCAAAGAGGTAACCTTAGAAGTCCCTGTAAAACAGGGTGTTGAGCCAGCATCGACTGGGCGCGTCCAAGGCATTGTCCTCTCATGATAATAGTGCGCGCATGTTACGCTGAGACGAAAAAGTCGTCAAGGTAGCGCAACCGCGCTACACCGTTTCCAGACGGGCGTACGCCGCCACCAACCACTTGATTCCCTGGCCCTGAAACGCCACTTGCAGACGACTGTGTTCGCCGCTGCCTTCGAGATTAATGATGGTGCCTTCACCAAATTTGGCATGGCGCACCCGCTGACCGAGCGCGAAACCACTGTCGTTTTGCGCGATTGGCGTGCCCATGCGTTGATGGCTCACCGGGCGGCTGACGCTGGCGCGCAAACGCACCTCTTCCACGCACTCTTCCGGCAGTTCACCAATGAAACGCGATGGGCGGTGATACACTTCCTTACCATAAAGGCGGCGGCTTTCGGCGTAGGTTAACGTCAGTTTCTGCATCGCACGCGTCACGCCAACGTAGGCCAGACGGCGTTCTTCCTCCAGACGACCGCCTTCATCCAGCGACATCTGGCTGGGGAACATGCCCTCTTCCATGCCGACGATAAACACCTGACTGAACTCCAACCCTTTCGCCGAGTGCATGGTCATCAGTTGCACCGCATCCTGCCATTTATCGGCCTGACCTTCGCCCGCTTCCAGCGCGGCATGCGATAAGAAGGCCTGCAATGGCATCAAATCTTCGTCTTCATCTTGATAGCTAAACTGGCGCGTCGCCGTGACCAATTCTTCAAGGTTTTCAATACGCGCCTGGCCTTTCTCACCTTTTTCCTGCTCGTACATGATCCACAAACCTGAGTCTTTAATCACTCGATCGGTCTGTACGTGCAGCGGCATTTCAGCGGTTTCTGTCGCCAATGAATCCACCAGCTCGCAGAAACGTTGCAGCGCTGAGGCGGCGCGCCCGGCTAAGGCTTTGTTCTGTAAAAGTTCACGCGTGGCTTGCCACAAAGTGAGTTGCTGATCGCGCGCGGTTTGGCGCACTACGTCGAGCGTACGATCGCCCACGCCGCGCACCGGCGTGTTCACCACGCGTTCAAACGCCGCATCGTCATTGCGATTGGCCATCAAACGCAGATAGGCCAACGCATCTTTGATCTCCTGACGTTCGAAGAAGCGCATGCCGCCATAAATGCGATACGGCATGCTGCCTTGCAGCAGCGCCTCTTCCAGCACGCGCGATTGGGCGTTACTGCGATAGAGAATCGCGCAATCCTGCAACGCATTGCCGTTTTCATGCCAGCTCTTGATGCGATTGACCACAAAACGCGCTTCATCCAACTCGTTGAAGGCGCAATAGAGTGAAATCTTTTCGCCATCGCTGCCGTCGGTCCACAGCTCTTTACCGAGGCGACCATTATTGTTGGCGATCAGCGTGTTAGCCGCTTTCAGGATGTTGTTAGTTGAACGGTAGTTCTGCTCCAGACGGATGGTTTCCGCGCCGGGGAAATCCTGCAAGAAGCGCTGGATGTTTTCGACCTGCGCACCGCGCCAACCGTAAATCGACTGATCGTCATCGCCGACAATAATCACGCGACCGGTGTCACCCGCCAGCATGCGAATCCACGCATACTGAATGTTGTTGGTATCCTGGAACTCATCCACCAGCACGTTGCTAAAACGCTCGCGGTAATGATTGAGGATGTGCGGCTTGTTCAGCCACAGTTCGTGGGCGCGCAGTAACAGTTCGGCGAAATCCACCAATCCAGCACGATCGCAGGCTTCCTGATACGCCTGATAGATGCGCAGCCAGGTTTGTTCAACCGGGTTGCCGTAGCTTTCGATGTGTTTTGGACGCAGACCTTCATCTTTTTTGCCGTTGATGTACCACATGCCCTGACGCGCAGGCCACTGTTTCTCATCAAGGTTCATCGCTTTGATCAGGCGTTTCAGCAAACGTAACTGATCGTCGCTATCGAGAATCTGGAAATCCTGCGGCAAACCGGCATCCAGGTGATGCGCACGCAATAAACGGTGCGCCAGGCCGTGGAAGGTTCCAATCCACATGCCGCCCTGGCTGGTGCCGATCAGTTGATCGATACGATGGCGCATTTCTGCTGCGGCTTTGTTGGTGAAGGTCACCGCCATGATCGAGTACGGCGAGCAATTCTCCACCGACAGCAGCCAGGCAATGCGATGCACCAGCACGCGGGTTTTGCCACTGCCTGCTCCGGCCAGCACCAGCAGGTTGCTGCGCGGTGCGGCGACCGCCTCGCGCTGTTTGTCATTCAAGCCGTCAAGCAGATCAGAAACGTCCATAAGCACCGTCTAAAAAAGGAGAGCATCCAGTTACTGGATATATTTACAGCTATTATAGCAGCGAGGTGAGAGATGCCAACCGATCAATTTCAACGTGTGGCAGCAAACGCACATCGTCAATCTTCATCAAATTTCCTGCACGCAGGTTGATCCAGCAGGCTTGCATCCCGGCGCGCACCGAACCGGCAACATCGGTGGTGAGATCGTCACCGACATGCAGAATGTGTTGCGGCGCAATGCCTAAACGCTCAGATGCCAACTGATACATATCTTGCCATGGCTTAGCGCGACCATGCGGACCAGCGCGCAGCGCGAACTGGAAGTAGTGATCAATGCCGAGTTTTTGCGTACACGCGTTGCCATTGGTGATCGCCACCAGCGGCACGCGCTCGCCCAGCCACTTCAACGTTTGATGGGTCTCTTCTGGCATGGCGACTTCGCTGCGCCATTGATGAAAAACGCCCATCACTTCGCTGGCACCCGCAGTGGCTTCCGCTGCCGATAAACCGATATTCAGCATCGCCAGTTCGACCGAGCGGCGACGCCATTCGGATACGTCGTGATAGATTTCCGGCTCGCGGGCCAGCAACTCATCGCGCAGCGCCTGGTAATCTGCCGGGGTAAATTCTCGCAGCGCCGGATGATACGCCTGCAACGCAGCGTGTGATTCCTCGGTGGTTTTGCGGATCACCGCATGGTTGTCGTACAGCGTATCGTCGAGATCAAAAGTGATCGCTTTGATCGGGCCGAGTGGGCGATAAAACTTCATTAAGACTTTCCTCGTTTAGCACGCGGATGGGCTGCATCGTAAACCGTTGCCAGATGCTGGAAATCCAAATGGGTATAGATTTGGGTGGTCGCCAGATTGGCGTGGCCCAACAGTTCTTGCACCGCGCGCAGATCGCCACTCGATTCCAACATATGCGTGGCAAAGGAGTGGCGCAGTTTATGCGGATGAATATGACTGGCGACGCCTTGCTTGATGCCCCACTCGGCAAAACGTTTCTGCACGTTGCGCGTGGAAATGCGGCTACCGCGGCTGGAGACAAACAGCGCATCATCTTGTGGCGCAAAACTGTCGCGCAGCGGCAACCAATGCTGAATCCATGTCACCGCTGTGCCGCCAATCGGTACGCGGCGCTCTTTGCTGCCTTTACCCAGCACGCGCACTTCGCCGGATTCGAGATCAAGATTGCGGCAATCGATATTCACCAATTCTGACAAACGCAATCCACCGCCATACATAGTTTCCAGCATCGCGCGGTCACGCACGGACAGCGGATCGTTGAGATCGATCTCCAGCAGTTGGTTAACTTCATCGACATCCATATTTTTCGGCAGATGGCGTGCGTTACGCGGCGTGGAAATACCTTTGGCGGGATTGGCATTCAGCATGCCTTGATGAACTTGCCAGTCGAGAAAACTGCGCAGCGCCGACATGCGTAACGCCAGGCTGCTGGGGCCCAAACCGTCGCGGCGGCTGCGTGCCGCCAGCGTGCGCACTTGCGCGGGTTCCAGCTGCGCCCAACTCGTCAGCTTCATCTCATCGGCCATCGCCATTAATGCCAGCAATTGCCGTTGGTAATTTTTTTGCGTCAGCGGACTGAGCTGGCGTTCGACTTTCAGGTAACGCAGAAAGTCATCCACGGCCGGCAGCAGCGGACTGACGTTACTCATGCGCGTTCAACCCAGCGCGAGAGTAAATCCGGCAGCATTTGCGCCAGATGCTGAAGCAGCAGCGTGCCCATCCCAGCTTGATAATGTTGATTATCGCGGCTGGTGAACATCAACACCCCTAACTCGCCACGCTCGCCCATCAGCGACATCGCTACCGAGCCAATCGCTTTGGCCTGCGGCAGCAATAGCAACAACTCCGGGCCATTCAGGCTGCCGAGATAGTGATGTTCGTCGCCAAAGCGTTGAATACGCAGCGGTTCGAATGCCTGACGCGATAAACCAAGCTGGGTGAAATCAGAAGGCGCGCCAATGTGCCATTTATCATTGAACACACGAACATGCGCACCCGCTAAGCCCAATTCCCGCGCCCAGCGATGCAAACGCGTCAGCATTTCTTGCAAGCTATCGGCGGCGGCGAGATGACCTTGCAACGTCAGCAGACGATCAAACAGCTGATGGTTGGCCGTGGCCTGCTCCATCAATAAGGTGATCTCTTCTTCCAACTGCTGGATGTGGTTGCGCTGGCGCGCCATGTGCCACTCCACCAGTGAAACGCTGCCGCGCACCGGATGCGGCACCATCATCTGTTCGACCTGGCGCGCATTGCGAATAAAGAAATCGGGATTTTGACGCAGGAATGCGCTAACCGACTGATCGTCCAGCAAAACCTCGCTAGCGGTTTGCTCTTCGACATTTTTCATAGATGAATAAACCCATCGTAGACATGTGTGGCTGGGCCGGTCATAAACAGCGGTTGACCTTCCCCTTTCCAGGCAATGTGCAGCGTTCCGCCCGGTAAATCGACGCGGACGTTCTCGGCCAAAATACCTTGCTGAATCCCGCAGGCAACAGCCGCACACGCGCCGCTGCCGCAAGCCTGGGTTTCGCCTGCGCCGCGTTCGTACACGCGCAAACGGATGTGTTCACGATTGACCACTTCCATGAAGCCGACGTTTACGCGCTCCGGGAAACGTTCATGGCTTTCCAACTCTGGGCCAAGCGTTTCTACCGGCGCGGTTTTCACGCTTTCCACCTGAATCACGCAATGCGGATTGCCCATCGACACCGCACCAAACATCACGGTTTGATCGGCGACACGCTGCAAATAAAGGTTCTCGGCTTTATTGGCGCGTAACGGCACACTTTGCGGTTCGAAGTTGGGTTGGCCCATATTGACGCGCACCAACTCGTCATTGGTGACGCTCAACACCATGCGGCCGGTTTGCGTACTGACGCGAATGTCGCTCTTGTTGGTCAGCCCTTTCAAGCGAACAAAGCGCGCGAAACAACGGGCACCGTTGCCACACTGCGCGACTTCGCTGCCATCAGCGTTGAAAATGCGGTAATGGAAATCGAGATCCGGATCGTAAGGTGGTTCGACGATCAGCAACTGATCGAAACCGATCCCCAGATTTCTGTCCGCCAGGCGGCGAATCAGTTCCGGCGAGAAAAAGACGTTTTGCGTCACAGCATCCACAACCATGAAATCGTTGCCGAGACCGTGCATTTTTGAGAACTGCATTTTTTGCTCCGCCGGATTACTCATCGAGATTAGTTCGCCATTGAACCAGGTTTGCTGGTGACCAAACCACCGACATCCGCATCCTGAGCCGCTTTTTGCTGCTGCTCGGTTACCTGCTGATTAGGCTGCTTTGGCTGATCTTTCGGCGGGAAATACAGCGGTCCTTTCAGTCCACAGCCTACCAGGCTGACCAATGCCAGCGCCATACCCAGCTGACTTATTACTCGTATCATTCTGTCTGCTCTTCTGTCCTTAAGCCATGGTTGCTTATCATCGCAGTTGACGTTGTAAAAGCAACAGGAAATACCCGAACTCCATTCAGGTCAGAGTAAAAGCGTCATCCCACCGCGCGAACGCGGGCGGGATCAATGCATTTGGTAGCGCGGCTGGAAGTCGCCGTTGTCGTTATCAGGCTGCGTGGCGCAAAGCTGCGTCAGCGTTTGGCTGCGGAAAGGAATCACCTGGAAACGTTCGCCAGTATTCACAATTTGGTAGAACTGCGGCAGGTTGAAATTGATAAAGCTGGAGCCGTAAGTAAAGCGGTCATGAGACGATGAGTAGAAACGGCTCACGTCGCGCACCAGCTCCTCTTTGCTGCCTTCGCAATGGTGATAAACCTCAACGCGATTGGTTTCGTCGAGGATATAGATGTTGAAACCGCGATCGTCATTGGTGTCTTCAAAGAAGAACTGAATGATGCCTTCGCTGGCGTAACCGTTCACCACCGGCGGCAATGGCGTTTGATTCGATTCCACTTTGATCGACAAACCATGCAGTTTGTTGTTGGAAATCGCGCCGTAGAATTCGACGGCATTTTCCAGCTTCTGCACTGATACGCTCATGCGCTCGAAGAACAAGCCCCAGGTTTGGCCCGCCATGCGCAACGCTTTGAAGCGTCCCGGCTCCTGACGCGTACTCGACAAACGCAGCTCGATGCACTCGGAAACCAGTTGTTGCACGCGCGTACGAATCAATCCACGCAGATGCTGGCTGTAGCAGAACACTTCTACCGTGTCCGGCGGCGCGGCATCCTGATGCATTTTGCCGAGAATGGTTTTCAGCGCTTCAATCATCGCCTGCTCGCCGCTGAAATGCAGCGTACGCACTTCATTCCACGAATTGCGATACAGCAGATCGATGCTGCCAATCAGGCATTGCTGCTGCTGGCCGAAGCTAAACACATCCAGCTTACGGAAATCGAAATGCACCACTTGATTGCGGAACGCCGAGGTTGGATCGTGCTCAAGATTGACGATAATCGCCAGATGGCGAATCTCGCACGGACTATAAAGCGCTTTCGGTGTCGGTGCGGGCACACGCAATGGGAAGTGGCTTGATACGTCATTCACCAGCTCTTGCAGACGCGGCAGGTCGCACAGATCGTTCCCTTTCATGTGCAAGCGCGTTTTGCTGGTCAGCAGGCCATTAAACCATGCCCACGCTACCAGTTTGTTCAGGTAGCGATTATATTCCAGCGGCTGATGGCTGATGATCGAACTCATGTCCGGTGCCTGGTTATACAGGTACCAACCGGCGCGATTGGCACGGCCTGCCGGAACATGAATAAAGGTGAGATTTTCTTCCGAAAGGTCAGGCGAAATCTGCGGGTTGACCAGCGTGACTTTACCGGGCAACGCCTCAAACGCGGCATACAGTTTACGCGTCAGCACGCCAATATCTTGCGGACTAGCGCTGACGCTTAAATTATTTCGGCGCGCAAAACGGATCAGGTTGCGATAGCTTTGCATCATCGCATCCAGCAATTCGTTGTGCGCTTCACGTACGCGTTCGATTTTCCACTGCGCGCGGTTATCAAGCACCGCTAACTTCTCTTCGTCCCAACCCCACTCTTTCACCAGCTGCGACAAAATCTCGCGACGCCAGCCAGTGCGATGGTGATGATGATCTTCACTGGAGAGCTTTTCACACACTTTCAAATAGAAACATCGACGCACTAAATCGAGGCGCGCCATGTCATCAACGCTGGTGAGGTAACGCGTAACGCGCTCCAGCATCATGCAATAGGGATCGAGGCCGAAGCAGACAATCTCGCCATCGTGCAGGCGCTGTTTGATGTCCATCGACAACAATTGCGTATTCGGATATTCCCAGCTGTAGGCTTCCAGCAGCAGAGTTTTCAGCACCGCTTTGTACGGTGAATCGATGCTTTTATACAGCTGCCACAAACTGGCACCGAAATACTCTTCGGCCGACAGCGTGCCAAGGCCGCCAAGATCCAGCCACTCATTCGGCGTCAGCACGCCTTGTGAATAGAGTGACATGACGTAATCGTCGTAATGGTGCTCTTCTTCGCCAGGCACCATGTTCCACAGGATGCGTTTGCCGGCCATGCGCACGGCGGTACGATAGAACTCATCCAGCAGCAAAATATGTTGCGTTGATCCGCAATCCTCTCCGCCAAGGCTGCCACTTTCGTTATGGCGGAAACGGTTCTCATCAATCAGGAAGAAACTGACTTCCACACCCATCGACACACACCATTTCTGCAACAGCGTACACTTGCGTTGCAGGTTGAGGCGCTCTTCATTATCTAACCAGGATTGATGGCAAACCCAGATGTCGAGGTCGGAGATGCTGTTTTGCCCAACGGACGAGGTACTGCCCATTGAGTAAATGCCGGTAATGGGTCGCTCACCTTTAACCACGTTGCCGAAATCAAGCGACTCGCCGCCCGCTAAACTTTGCAGCAGTTGTTGTTGGTTTTCATCAGGCGTAAAGAGGCACACGCCATGCGGAACGTTACCTTCGAGGTAGCCCGGCATCAGCGGATGATGGTAGTGCAGTAATGTTGGCAGCAGACTGTAGACTTGCTGGAAAGCAGGCCCCATGGCAGCCAGTGCGCGATCTACGCGCAGCTGGTTTATCGCATCCAGTCTCTGTTTCAGTGTCTCAATGTAGAGGTACAAGACGTTTCGCCTGATTGTCCCAGTGTTAAGCACCCTATTTCCAAAACCTGCCGCTTAATAATAAAGATATTGGGCAAATTATTGCTGGAAACGTGATCAATCTAACACCTGGAGGATTGACCGTAAAGAAAGTTGCGCTACTTAACAGTTTAGCATGTTCCGACCGTAGCCCTGCTTTTTTCAGACTTCGACTCCAACTCTAACCGGCAAAAACCGAGCAAGAATTGACATCGCGGCCTTTTCAATCCGTTGAAACTGACAGCATTCCCCTATCAATGATAGGATATTCGATGAACGATCAAAATGGTTAACAGCATGTTAAACAAAATTTTCAGAATTGCTACCAGACAAAGTCCTCTTGCTTTGTGGCAGGCACAATATGTCCAACAGCGCTTGATGGCTGCCCATCCCGGCTTGCAAGTTGAGCTGCTTCCGATGGTCACCAAAGGCGATATCATTCTTGACACGCCACTGGCAAAGGTTGGCGGCAAAGGCCTGTTTGTCAAAGAGCTTGAGCTAGCGATGCTGGAAGGTCGCGCCGATCTCGCCGTGCATTCGATGAAAGATGTACCGGTCGATTTCCCACAAGGTTTAGGTTTGGTGACCATCTGCGAGCGTGAAGATCCGCGCGATGCTTTCGTCTCCAACCGCTACAACAACCTTGATGAATTACCGCAAGGCGCGATTGTTGGCACATCCAGCCTGCGTCGCCAATGCCAGATTAGCGCCCGCCGTCCAGACCTGGTGATTCGCTCACTGCGCGGCAACGTAGGCACACGTCTCGGCAAACTCGATGCCGGTGAATATGACGCCATCATTCTTGCTGCCGCGGGTTTGAAACGTTTGGGCCTGGAAGATCGTATCCGCCAGGCAATGCCCGCAGAAATCTCCCTGCCCGCTGTCGGACAAGGCGCGGTTGGCATTGAATGCCGGATTGATGATGCAGAATTGATTACGCTGTTACAGGCGCTGAATCATGGCGATACCGCGGTTTGCGTCCGTGCCGAACGCGCGATGAATACTCGCCTGGAAGGCGGCTGCCAGGTGCCAATCGGCAGCTTCGCAGTGCTGGAAGACGATCAATTGTGGTTGCGCGGCTTAGTCGGCTCACCCGATGGTCATCAGATGGTGATCGGCGAGCGCCGTGGTCCGCGCGATCAAGCCGAACAAATGGGCATTTCTCTGGCTGAAGAGTTACTCGATGGCGGCGCACGTGACATCTTACGTGAAGTCTATCAAGGACAACCGCCAGCATGACCATCCTCGTGACCCGTCCTGAACCGGCTGCCACTGAACTGGTTTCGCGCCTGCGCAACCTGGGCAAGCTGGCGTGGAGCATGCCGTTGATTGAATTCACGCCGGGTCGCGATCTTGTCAATTTGCCAAATCAACTTGCGGCGCTTCAATCGGGCGATTTGGTGTTTTTGTTATCGCAGCAAGTGGTGACTTTTGCCCAGCCCGCTTTACAGCATAGCGCGACGACCTGGCCTGAAAAGCTCGACTACTACGCCATTGGTCGCAGCACCGCATTGGCGTTGCACACCGTCAGTAATCTGAAAGTAGACTATCCTCATGCGCGGGAAACCAGCGAAGAGTTGGTGCGTCTGAACCGTCTGCAACAGGTGAACGGCAAGCGTGCGCTGATTTTACGGGGCAGTCCTGGTCGCGAATTGCTCGCAGAGACACTCATTGCGCGCGGTGTTGAAGTACAATATTGCGAATGTTATCAGCGCTGCGAAAAGCAGTATAACGGCGCAACGGAAGGCCGCCGCTGGCGCGATCGTAGTATTACCACGCTGGTTGTTACCAGCGGGGAAATGTTACAACAACTCTTTTCTCTGTTTCCGCCGATTGATCGACGGGAATGGTTACTGCACTGTCGGCTTGTGGTCGTCAGTGAACGTTTGGCTACGCAAGCCGCTGAATTAGGCTGGCAGGACATTGATGTAGCCGATGGTGCCGATAACGATGCGCTGCTGCGCGCGTTACGCTGAACTTAACAATGGGATGAGCCAAAATGACGGAACAAAAAGCCTCCTCCGCCATGGTTGAAGAAACCACCCCAGCGGACCAATCTCCCTCTCCAGCAACGAAGCCACCTCGCGATAAAAAAAGCGACGGCAAAGTGCTGAGTGCAGTGGCGATTGTGATTGCGCTGGCGATTGGCGCAGGACTTTACCTGAATGGGAAACACCAGGCCGATTTACAGGCTCAAACTAACCAGAACCTGAGTGAGCAGCTGAGTGCCTTGCAGCAGCAACTGGGCAGCGATAAACAGCAATTCACCCACGAATTAGATAGCGCCAACAGCGCGTTGCAGGAAGCGCGCACACAGCAGGATAACAGTGCCAAAGAGCTGGAAACCCTGCGTGATAAAGTTGCCACAATTTCTGGCAACGACACGCGCACCTGGTTGCTGGCTCAGGCAGATTATCTGGTCAAACTGGCGGGCCGCAAATTGTGGAGCGATCAGGATGTCACGACGGCGGCGGCGTTGCTGAAAAGTGCCGACACCAGCCTGGCAGACATGAACGATCCTAGCGTAATGAATGTGCGCCGCGCCTTGACGCAGGATATCAGCTCACTTTCAGCGGTGAGTCAGGTCGACTACGACGGCACGATTCTCAAACTCAATCAGCTGTCGAACGGCGTTGATAATCTGCGTTTGGCTGATAACGACAGCGATAATTCACCGATGGACGCGGATGGCGGCGAACTCTCCAGCTCGCTAACTGAATGGCGTCAAAACCTGGTGAAAAGCTGGCACAACTTTATGGATGATTTCATTACCATCCGCCGCCGCGATAACACCGCACAGCCGTTGCTGGCACCGAATCAGGATGTTTATCTGCGTGAGAATATTCGTTCTCGTCTGCTGATCGCTGCGCAAGCTGTACCGCGTCATCAGGATGAAATCTACAAACAGTCAATCGATGCCGTTTCTACCTGGGTTCGTGCCTGGTACGACACTAACGATGCGGCCACCAAAGCCTTCCTTGCCCAGTTGGATGAATTGAGCCAGCAGAGTATTTCTATGGATGTGCCGGATACACTTGAAAGCCAGCCGCTGCTGGAAAAACTGATGCAAACGCGCGTGCGTAATTTGCTGGCCCAGCCATCGGTTGCCGCTGATCAACAGGGAGGCTAAGCATGCTAAAGGTATTAGTGCTTTTCCTGCTATTGATCGCTGGCGTGGTCATTGGACCGATGGTAGCCGGCCATCAAGGCTACGTCCTGATTCAAACCGACAACTGGAATATCGAAACTAGCGTCACCGGGTTAGCGATTATGCTGATTCTCAGCCTGCTGGTGATTCTTTTCGTTGAATGGATCTTACGTCGCGTACTGCGAACCGGTGCACGTACGCGTGGTTGGTTCACCGGCCGCAAGCGCCGCAGTGCGCAGCGCCACACGCAAAGTGCGCTGATGAAACTGGCTGAAGGTGATTTTAAACAGGCAGAAAAACTGCTGTCGAAAAACGCCGATCACGCGGATCAACCGGTAGCGAACTATTTGCTGGCCGCCGAAGCTGCGCAGCAACGTGGTGATGAAATCCGTGCCAATCAGCATCTGGAACGTGCCGCTGAGCTGTCTGAAAACGACACCATTCCCGTTGAAATCACCCGCGTTCGTCTGCAACTGGCGCGTAATGAAGATCATGCCGCTCGTCATGGCATTGATCGCCTTCTGGAAGTCGCACCGCGCCATCCAGAAGTATTACGTCTGGCCGAACAAGCTTATATTCGTACCGGCGCGTGGGGCGCATTGCTGGATATTCTGCCATCGATGCAGAAAGTGCAGATCAATGATGAAGCACAGCGCGAAGCGTTACAGCAGCAAGCCTGGCTGGGTCTGATGAATCAAGCGATGGCCGATCAGGGCAGCGACGGATTGAAAAAATGGTGGCAGAACCAGAGCCGCAAAACGCGTCAGGAAACCGCGCTACAAGTGGCAATGGCAGAACACCTGATTGAGTGTGACGATCCCGATACCGCGCAGAGCATCGTGCTGGAAGGGTTGAAACGTCAGTATGATGATCGTTTGGTGCTGCTGATGCCACGTATTAAAAGTGGCGATCCGCAAGCGCTGGAAAAAGCATTGCGTCAGCAAATCAAACAGCACGGCGCGACGCCATTGCTACACAGCACGCTCGGCCAGTTGCTGATGCGCCACGGTGAATGGCAGCAAGCGGCTGAAGCTTTCCAGCAAGCGCTAGCACAACGTCCAGATGCTTTTGATTACGCCTGGCTGGCAGATGTTTACGATCGCCTGCATCGTCCAGAAGACGCGGCAAAAATGCGCCGTGAAGGCTTGTTACTCACGCTGAAGACCAATCCCAGCGCCTGATTTTACGATTGTTACTTTTGTGCACGCCGGGCTTGTCCCGGCTTTTTTTTGCCTGAGATAAACGTAAATCCACAATCCGCAGATAAAAAAACACCTGCCATAAGCAGGTGTAAGATCAGGTCGTTAAGACAACTGATGGCATCCGACTCAACGTAATGTCCTTCTTACTGCAGTAAAGCGTGCGCAAATACTGCCAGGCTGGACAACGGATGCCGTAAGGGGCTCTGCATCATTCCCAGGTTTATGAAGCATCAGCAAACATAAGAGGTGGAATGAGCATCTACAGTCAGATTATTGCACAAGCCGTGCCAAAATTGCAGGTGAAGGGGTAAGTTAATTAAAATCAATACGTTAGATAAAGACCGCGGATTTTGATTGCTACGACTGTCGGGAATTCGCGACGATAAGCTTAAAAGCTGTCTCCAGAGAACGACAAGCTATGCAAGATATTGTCATCTCCAGATAAATCAGTGAGTTAAATGTATCTGAATAGCGACAAGTTGCAGAAAAGTGTAATTGGCCGGGGTTAGAGTAGAGGACAAGCTTCTGAAGGCAATACAAACGAAAAAAGCCTGCTTTTTCAAGCAGGCTTTTCGAATATGGTCGGCGAGAGAGGATTCGAACCTCCGACCCACTGGTCCCAAACCAGTTGCGCTACCAAGCTGCGCTACTCGCCGATTTTTTACTTCTTTTCACGCTACTGCGTAATTTTGCTTGGTGCGAAGGGAGGGACTTGAACCCTCACGTCCGTAAGAACACTAACACCTGAAGCTAGCGCGTCTACCAATTCCGCCACCATCGCGTGTCCGAGCAAAATCTGGGGTGGCTAATGGGACTCGAACCCACGACAACTGGAATCACAATCCAGGGCTCTACCAACTGAGCTATAGCCACCATAATTCTGGTGCGTAAGCGTGTCACGCTTACTAAATTCACTGCATAACGCGGTTAAACCAACCACCGAAGCTCTTGCGCACAAACTAAATGGCGCGCCCGACAGGATTCGAACCTGAGACCTCTGCCTCCGGAGGGCAGCGCTCTATCCAGCTGAGCTACGGGCGCGTAGCGCCGTTGCGGATGGGCATACTACGGGCTTGACCTCATACTGTCCAGCCCTTTTTTATAAAAAAAACGCGTTTGATTACGCTTTGTGCATTCCATCGATAAATACAGCAGTTTGAGGTGCTTACCCGTCGTTCTTTGCTGAAAAAACCGTCAACATCAGAGATCGCCACGCCAATGGTAACGCAAATATTTGAGCAATTTTAATTGGCGACGCCAGCGAGAAGGTTGGCGAATGAGTCGATAAAGCCACTCCAGCCCGGATTTTTGCCACCAAATTGGCGCGCGCTGCACGTGGCCAGTAAACACATCGTAAGTGCCACCCACGCCCATATATAACGCATGTGGCCAATGCGCACGGCAATCACGCATCAACAATTCCTGACGCGGTGATCCCTGCGCCACCGTGACAATCTGCGCGCCGCTCGCAGCAATGCGTGCGAACAATGCATCGCGCTCATCCGGCGCAAAGTAACCATCCTGGCTACCGACAATGTTCACATTCCATTGGCGACGCAGTTTGTCGCAAGTTTCCTGCAGTACTTGCTGACGCCCACCAATCAGAAACACCGGAATGCCCTCGCGACCCGCACGCGCCATCAGCGCTTCCCACAAATCTGCGCCCGCGATGCGATTAACCTGCAATTGGGGATACTTTTTACGAAGTGAACGCACAATGCTAATGCCATCGGGATATTTGAACTCAGCTTCAGCGATGAGCGTACGCAACTGTGCATCTTCTTCCAGCGTAAGCATTTTCTCGGCGTTCATCGCAATCAGTGTACCGCTGCGTGGTTTGCCATCAGGCAACAGAAAACGCAGGAAGCTCGCCATATCATTGAAGGCGTGAAGATCGACTCCGCGCACGCTATAGCGCGGCTTATCGCTATTCATGGTATGAATTTTCCCATTGTGCCCAGAAGTTAAGAAGGGCTATGTAAAACCGGCTCGCTGCGTGGGCGAATCAACCCCGCACGCGCCAACAGCCAGTAAAGCAATTTCGCAAGCCCAATGCAGGCAGCAAAAATCAAACAGAAGAACACCACGCGAGAACCAAATGCATCCAGCCCTTCACGCGCGAGCACGATCATATTAAACACCGCGCCAAAGCAGAAGCTCTGCAATATTGCGCCGCTGTAGCGGTTGTCAGTATCGCGCCCATAAAGGTACAAGTTGTCGAAGCCTTTCATCAGCCAACCAACTGCCACAGCGCCAATCGGGATAAACCACACGCCACCCATCACCAGCAACGAGCCGAGCAAGGTCGGTGAAATTGCCAAACCTGAATGGTTGTTGAGCACTTCCCAGGTAAAGTAGTTAGCGCTGTTCAGGACGATAGAAGGACGTCCCGGCCACAACCAACTGGGGATGAAGACATAGAAATCACGCCAAATGGGAGCCAATCCCTGGAAATCGATCTTGTCGTAGTTCTGCAATAACAGCGCCAGATTTTCCCACGGCGAGAAGGTATCGCGCGTCAGATAAAGGAAGGTATAAAACGCTTCATCACCCACCACATCAAGGTTATAACGGCGCAGCGCCAGCCAGAACATGCCACCAATCGCCATCACACCCGCGCCAACCAGCATCCACAGCGTGATCCAGCCGCGCGTAATGCCAATAAACAGGAACAACGCAAACGCGATGATGATGTTAGCGCGCGTACCGCCCACCAGCGCATAAGTCAGCAGACCAAACGCCACCGAAACCAGCAAAAACCATAGCCACTGGCGCTGCGTCGGTTTGAGGAAGTAACGAATCAGCATCGCGGGAATAAAGAAGTAGAAGAAGCGTTTGAGCGCCACGCCAGACACTTCACTCGAGAAAATCTGGTTGTAAGCAGAGAGCCGGAACAGCAGTAAGCCGTTGTGCATGAAGAACACCGTGACGGTGCCAATCGCTACCAACGCCAGCAGCAAACAGGTCAAATTGGTTTCAACGCGATTCATTTGCAGCCACGGTTTGCGCGGCGCAGCATCAGCGGGCCGCAACCGCACTTTGTAGCTGACGTAATAGATAGCGTAGAAACTGGTGGCGGCCAGTAGCGCTTGCAGCAAATAGTCTGGCGGCACCACGCTAACGTTAAAGCGGAACACCAAAATGCCCGTCAGCGGGAAGCCAAAGTAAAACGTCAGCAAATAGAGAATGGTGAAGAACAGGTGAAAGTTGAAACGCACCCGCTTAAATTCGCGCCAGGTTAAGGTCAGAATGAAACCCAGCGAAAACAGATAAACCACCAGCAGACCACTAAACTGCATCAGGTTCATGTTCTCTCCCTTTCACTCAGAGTAAGCGCATCGCGCCAACCTGCCAGATAGCCAGGGGAAAAAAAGGCGATCGAGGGCTGATCACATTGCGTCAATTGCCGCTGTGCTTCCGCCACGCTGGCGGCATCCAACGCATCTTCACTGAACAACACTGGCAATCCTTGTTCACTGAGATCGCGCCAGAACGGATTTTTACGGTTCAGCACGAACGGAATATTTGCCTGAATGAGCAAGCACAGCGTACCGATGCCTTGTTGACGTTCGAACATAAAATAGCCGAGCTGGCAGCGGCTAAGCAATGCCAGATAAGCATCAAAGTCAATTTTGTCGCGCAGCAGCGTGACCTGCCCAACCGGGAACAAGCGCTGTGCAGCAGCGGCAATCTCCTCTATATAATCATGATTGTTCTCTGGATAACCGAGCGGCACCACCACTTTCACTTGCTCGCCAAACTGGGCGCGAATCGCCTCTAACCCAGCAATGTGGCGATTACTGCGATCGCCGGAGTTGCCGAGCAAAATAGTAAAGTCGCGACTATCTTCTGCTGCTGGCACCGCCGCGTTAGGCATGCGGGTCGGGAAATAGAGCAGCGAAGCCGGTACGCGCGGATGGCGCTGCTGGAAATGGTGCAAATCACCGCGCGTCGCAAATACCCGCGCCATACGACCTTGCGCCAGCCGGCGCATTAGATAAAACAGTTGGTACTTCAGGCCGCGCCCTTCTTCATACAAATCCGCGCCCCACACATGCCAGAACGCCTGCTGACGACGCAGCTTGCCGCTGAGTAACGCAAGCCAAATGCCGGGATTGAACTGACCATGGAAGAAGAACCGCTGAGAGCGATTTGCTGCCCGAGTAATCACCGCCTGCGCCAGCACACGCTTGCTGCTGAAGATTTCAATATGCAGCGACGGATAGGCTTGCAGCGTTTCTGGTGCATCAGAAACCACCATAAATTGACGCGGCGCATCGCCAGGCATCTCGCGGCTCATCACGTCATTAAAGAAGCGCAACACCGTATGATTGTGATGTGGGATATCCGATCCCAACACGTGAAAAGTCGTCATTTTTTCCGGCAATAAATCATGAAGGCGCCACAACAAAGGGCAAAGTAGAGCACGTAGGTTCCCATGTAAGCCTGAGCGGCTCCGGCGGTGCCGTGCAAAGGAATCAGCCAGTGGGAAAAACCGGTCAGTAATGCAAACTGGCTGATTTCAGTCAAAATATAAAAGCGCAGCGACGCTTTAGCGATCACCAGATATCCGAAAACATAGGCGCCGACTTTAAACACATCACCGCATAACTGCCAAACAAACAGGTCGCGCATCGCGCTGAACTGAGGTGAAAAAAGTAGCCAAATCGCCACGTCGCGCAGTAACCACACGCAGAAACTGGCAGCCGCCACCGCAGGCAACACAAAACGCAGCGCACGACCAATTTCACGGGCAATTTGCGGCTTCTGCTCCAGACGCGCCAATGTTGGCAGCAGCCAAACGCTAAAAGTGGCGGTGATAAATTGCAGGTAGGCATCGGAAATGCTGGTCACGCCCTGCCACAAGCCAACTTGCGCCCAACCTTGCTGCTCCGCCAGCAGATTACGCATCATCACCCACGCCACCGGCAAGGTGAATGAGGTAATCAGCGCCATAACGGTAAATTTCGCCAGATTGCGCGCCAAATCGGGATGCCAGCTTGGCTTGAGCCAACTGAGCGGCAGCACACCGCGATGGCGGCGTAACATCAGCAAGGCCGGGAATACCAGCAACGCCGGAACCAACGCCAGGCCGACCAGCGCACCCGCATAGCCGCCCATCCACCAGCAGATAACATAACCCAGCACACCAATTAGGCTTCCGGCAATCAGCGCCAGCGCATTGCCGCGCGCGTCACGAAAACCTTTCAGTAATGCCAGCGTGAGATTGGCCCAGGCAATGCCGAGTTGCAGGAAAGCGACGATGCGCAGCACATTTTCAAAGCCGGCATGACCAAACAGCGCCGCGCTGATCGGTTTTGCCGCCAGCAAAAACACCAATGCCAGCAGCGTAGAAAAGCCCAACACAATCGCCGAAGCCGTACCGGTCACGGCGCGCAGTTGCTGCGGATGATGTTGATGTTGCGCCACTAAAGTGGTGATGCCGTTAAAAATACCGGCACCGGCCAACACGCCGAGTACGGTGATTAACTGGCGAAAGTTACCAGCCTGACCAATACCTTCTGGCCCGTAGCTGACGGCCAGCAGTTTCACCACCAGCAAACCGGCAACGATTTTTACCAGAGTGGAAGACGCGGTCCAGACGGATGCTTTAGCTAATGACATCAGGCAAAGAAACTCAGCAACGAACTGATCACCGTACGCTGATTATTGTCCGACAGGTTATAGAACAGCGGCAGACGTAACAGGCGCTCACTTTCCGAGGTGGTAAACACATCATCGCCATGGAAACGACCAAAGCGTTCTCCAGCCGGTGAACTGTGCAGCGGAATGTAATGGAACACCGTGAGGATTTCCGCCTCTTTCATCCAGTTGATTAGCGCCTGGCGATCGTCGCTGTCGCGCAGTTTGATATAGAACATATGCGCGTTGTGGCGACAGTTTTTCGGCACCACCGGCAATTCAATGCGCCCCGCTGCTGCCAGCGGTTGCAGCGCATCATAATAACGTTGCCACAAACGCAGACGCTGCTGGTTGATGCGTTCTGCCGCCTCCAGCTGCGCCCACAAATAGGCAGCTTGCAGATCCGCCATCAGATAGCTGGAACCGATATCGCGCCAGGTATATTTATCCACTTGTCCACGGAAGAACTGGCTGCGGTTGGTGCCTTTTTCGCGGATGATCTCCGCACGCTCCACCAACTTCGCTTCGTTGATCAACGTCGCGCCACCTTCGCCACCGGCGGTGTAGTTTTTAGTTTCATGGAAGCTAAAGCAGCCAATATGACCGATGGTGCCAAGCGCGCGTCCTTTGTATTGCGACATCACACCCTGCGCCGCGTCTTCAATCACATACAGTTTATGCTTCGCCGCCAGCGCCATGATCGTGTCCATCTCACACGCCACGCCCGCATAATGCACCGGCACAATGGCGCGGGTTTTTGGTGTGATTGCCGCTTCAATCAGCGTTTCGTCGATGTTCAGCGTATCCGGACGCACATCAACAAACACAATGGTCGCGCCGCGCAATACAAAGGCGTTGGCGGTGGAAACAAAGGTGTAGCTCGGCATGATCACTTCATCGCCGGGCTGCAAATCAATCAATATCGCAGCCATCTCTAACGATGCGGTGCAGGATGGCGTCAGCAATACTTTTTTGCTGCCGAAGTGTTGCTCCATCCACTGCTGACAGCGACGGGTAAATCCGCCATCGCCGCACAGCTTGCCGCTGGCCATCGCCGACTGCATATATTCAAGTTCACTGCCGACAATCGGCGGCGCATTAAATGGGATCATCGGGCTTTCCTGTAGAACCAATACGCGGTGCTTTCCAGCCGCGCACCGCTGCGTAAATAGAGGCGCATCGCCGTGAGATTGCTAAGTTGGGTGGCAACGCGCAGCTGTGAAAGTTGGCGTACGCGGCCCCAATCCGCCGCGGCGAGCAACAAGCGTTGACCCACGCCTTTTCCTTGTGCGGCTGGCAACACCGCCAAAAGGCCGATACGCATGTCGCCGTCCACTTCGCGCATCGAGACAAAACCTTGCAGCGCGCCCTGCTCATCACAAGCCACTAAGCATTGATTATCGAAGGTGCCGCGTACCGCGTTTTCAGCCCATTGCGCATAAAAGCGTGCGCTGTCAGTTGCATCGAACCAGGGAGCGCGAAAACGGCTTTGGCTGAACGCTTGCGCTGCCGCCTCACGCAACGCGGGAATTTGCGCTTCCCGCGCAATGCGCACGCCAACTTGACGTTCGGTGCGATTGATGGGGATGCTGAGATCGGCTTCACCTTCGACCAACTGGAAACCCTGCTGGCTCAATGCATCGATCACCTCGATACGTTCAGCTGGCACTTTGGTTTGCCACAACGTATAAGGCTGCTGCAACACGTCGGCCAACGGCAAATCACCGTCCAGTTCCAATCGCGCGCTGTTCTGCCCGAAGAAGTCGTTTTCCCACTTTAGGGGATTAATATTGACGCGGACGGGCATTATGAACATCCAGCAAATACTGGCCGTAGCCGGTTTTGGTCAGCGCCTGCGCGGCTGCCAGCAATTGAGCATCGCTGAGCCAACCGTTGCGCCACGCGATCTCTTCCAGGCAGGCGATTTTAAAGCCCTGTCGTTTTTCCACCGTTTGCACAAACATGCTCGCTTCAATCAGGCTGTCATGCGTGCCGGTATCCAGCCAGGCGAAACCACGTCCTAATAGTTCGACGGCAAGTTCGCCCTGATCGAGATACATCTGGTTGATAGCGGTAATTTCTAACTCACCGCGTGCAGAAGGCTTAACCTGTTTGGCAAACTCCACCACTCGATTATCGTAAAAATAGAGGCCCGTCACTGCCCAGCGCGATTTTGGCTGCTGCGGCTTTTCTTCGATCGATAGCGCGTTGAAATCATCATCAAACTCCACCACGCCAAAACGTTCCGGATCCATCACCTGATAGGCAAATACCGTGGCGCCGCTGCTGCGTGCCGCCACTTTTTTCAGTTTAGGGCTGAAACCCTGTCCGAAATAGAGATTGTCTCCCAACACCAAACAACAGTTATCATCGCCGATAAAGGATTCACCAATGATAAACGCCTGTGCTAATCCATCAGGGCTAGGTTGTTCTGCATAGGCCAGTTGAATGCCAAATTCACTGCCATCACCGAGCAAACGCTCAAAGTGGGCGCGATCTTCCGGCGTGGTGATGATCAGGATTTCGCGTATGCCTGCCAGCATCAGCACCGACAGCGGATAGTAAATCATCGGCTTGTCGTACACCGGCAACAGCTGTTTCGAGATGGCGCGGGTAATCGGATGCAAACGCGTGCCCGAACCTCCGGCTAAAATAATGCCTTTCATCGCTGCTCCTTTTGCAGTGCGCTTTAGCGCGGCGTGGTTAATCCCAAACGTTCGCCGCGATAGCTGCCGTTAAGAATCGCCTGCCACCATTGCGGGTTCGCCAAATACCATTGCACGGTTTTTCGAATGCCGCTCTCAAAGGTTTCCTGCGGCGTCCAGCCGAGTTCACGGGCGATTTTACTGGCGTCGATGGCATAGCGTTGATCGTGCCCAGGGCGATCGGTGACAAAGGTGATCAAATCCCGATAGCGCGCCAGGTATGACGCACGTTGCTGCGGTGCCAGTTCATCCAGCAGATCACATAGCGTTTCCACCACGTCAAGATTGCGCCGCTCGTTATGGCCGCCAATGTTATAGGTTTCGCCGACTTTGCCGCTGCTCACCACGCTGTAAAGTGCGCGCGCATGATCTTCCACATACAACCAGTCGCGAATCTGGCTGCCATTGCCATACACCGGCAAAGGCTTTCCAGCCAGCGCATTGATGATGGTGAGCGGAATCAGCTTCTCTGGGAAATGGTAGGGGCCGTAATTGTTGGAGCAGTTGGTGATGATAATCGGCAAGCCATAGGTGCGAAGCCAGGCACGCACCAGGTGATCGCTGCTGGCTTTAGTAGCTGAATACGGGCTGCTTGGCGCATAAGGCGTGGTTTCAGTGAAGAAATCGTCGCTGCCGTGCAGATCACCAAACACTTCGTCGGTGGAGATGTGATGCAGGATGAAGCCCTTTTTGCGTTCATCCGCCATGCCATTCCAGTAATACCTTGCTGCTTCCAGCAATTGATAAGTGCCGACGATGTTGGTTTCGACAAAAGCAATCGGCCCATCAATCGAACGGTCAACATGGCTTTCCGCCGCCAAATGCATGATGCAATCGGGCTGGTATTGCGCCATCACGCGATCTAACTCGGCACGATCACAAATATCCACTTGCTCAAAGGCAAAGCGCGCATCTTGTTGTACCGGTGCCAGCGATGCCAAATTCCCGGCATAACTGAGCTTATCGACCACCACCACGCGATGTTCGGTGCTCTCAATGAGAAAACGCACCAACGCCGAACCAATAAAGCCCGCGCCGCCCGTAACCAGAAACTGCTTCATCGCCAAACACCTTTGGTATCGACAATCCACGGTTGCGTGACTTGTGCGGCGTCGATGGCGCGGAACTGCGCATGATCCACTAGCATCACCACGATATCGGCCTGTTGCAACGCTTTCTCACTGGAAACCAATGCCGCTTCATCTGCCAGCCGCGCAGGAATCTCAGTAACGTGCGGCTCAACCACCCAGGTTTGCCCGCTGTGCCATTCAGCAATCATATGCGCCACCGTCACCGCCGGGCTTTCGCGCAAATCGTCAATGTTCGGTTTAAATGCCAGGCCAAAGCAGGCGATGGTAACGTCACTGGCGCGTTTGCCGCTGGCGGTGAGGCACTCAGCTAACGCCTGTTTAACTTGATCCAACACCCAACCGGGCTTGGCATCATTCACTTCGCGTGCAGTGCGGATCAATCGCGCCTGTTTAGGATTTTGCGCCACAATAAACCACGGATCGACCGCGATGCAGTGACCGCCAACGCCCGGTCCCGGTTGCAGGATGTTGACGCGCGGATGGCGATTCGCCAACGCAATTAGCTCCCACACATTAATGTTCTGCTCGGCGCAGATCAGCGACAGCTCATTGGCAAAGGCGATATTCACATCGCGGAAGCTGTTTTCGGTCAGTTTGCACATTTCAGCGGTGCGCGCGTTGGTTTCCACGCATTCGCCGCGCAGGAAGATGCGGTACAGCTCGCTGGCTCGCGCGGAACACGCTGGCGTCATACCGCCAATCACACGATCGTTGTCCAGCAGCTCAACCATCACTTTGCCCGGCAACACGCGCTCCGGGCAGTAAGCGATAAATACCTCGCATGCCTCGCCGTGTTGCGGAAAACGCAGATCGGGACGTGCTGCAGCCAACCAGTCGGCCATTTGTTCGGTGGTGCCAACCGGCGAGGTTGATTCGAGGATCACCAGATCACCGGCTTTCAATACTGGTGCAATTGACAGCGCAGCGGCCTGCACGTAGCTGAGATCGGGCTGATGATCACCAATAAACGGCGTCGGCACCGCAATCAGAAAGGCGTCGGCGGCTTCGGCTTCTGTAGTGGCGCGCAGATAACCGGCATGAACGGCCTCACGCACCACCTCGCCCAGTTCCGGCTCAACGATATGAATATCGCCACGATTGATGGTTTCTACAGCGCGGGTATTGATATCCACGCCGATGACTTTTTTTTCCCGAGAAGCAAAAACGGCTGCGGTTGGCAACCCAATGTAGCCCAGTCCGATGACGGAAATGGTTTCAAAACTCATAGTTATACTCTGTGTTGTTTTAGGGCCTGCAAAATGCGCGCGCAGGCATGACCATCACCATACGGATTGTGCGCGCGGCTCATTGCCTGCCAGGCTTCATCGTCCTGCAACAGCAGGCTGACTTCAGCGACAATTTTACTGATATCGGTGCCCACCAACTTCACCGTGCCTGCATCGACGGCTTCCGGGCGCTCGGTGGTATCACGCATCACCAGCACCGGTTTACCCAACGATGGCGCTTCTTCCTGGATGCCGCCGGAATCGGTCAGAATCAGCCATGAGCGATTCATCAGCCAAACAAACGGCAGATATTCCTGCGGCTCAATCAGAATGATGTTTTCGATGCCGCTGAGAATGCGGTTTACCGGCTCGCTGACATTCGGGTTGAGGTGCACCGGATAAACAATTTGCGCCTGCGGATGCTGGCGGGCAATTTGCGCCAGTGCGCTGCAAATACGCTCAAAACCATCACCAAAACTTTCACGACGATGGCCGGTGACCAGAATCAGTTTTTTGTCGGCGTCGAGGAAGGGGTAACGCGCTGCAAGGCGGGCATTGAGATCGGCATCATCCAACACGCGATCGCGGACCCATAACAACGCATCAATCACCGTGTTGCCAGTGACGAAAATGCGCGCTTCCGGCAGATTTTCGCGCAACAGGTTTTGCCGTGAATTTTCGGTAGGCGTGAAGTGATAACTCGCCAGATGGCCGGTTAAGGTACGGTTAGCCTCTTCGGGCCACGGCGACATTAAGTTGCCGGTGCGCAGCCCGGCTTCCACATGCCCTACCGGAATCTGGTGATAGAACGCCGCCAGGCTCGCCGCAAAAGTGGTGGTGGTATCGCCGTGCACCAACACCACATCCGGTTTGAAATCAGCGAGGACGGTTTTCATGCCTTGCAAAATGCGGCTGGTGATCTCCGTCAGTCCTTGCTCGGGTCGCATGATATTCAGGTCATAATCGGGTTGCAGCTTAAACAGCCGCAACACTTGATCGAGCATTTCACGGTGCTGCGCGGTGACACACAGCCGTGACTCGAACGCAGTATCCTGCGCCAGCGCTTGCACCAGCGGAGCCATTTTGATCGCTTCAGGACGTGTGCCAAATACGGTCAGAACTTTCACGTGACTTCTCTTAGTGGCTGGTTGGTAACGTTAAACGCGGACGGCGCACCAGCGCCACTCCCGCACCAACTAGCGCGCCAATGACGCCCCACATGATCATCATAAACAGACGACGCGGACTATCGCGCGATACCGGCTCTTCCGGGGTACGTAAATAGCGATAGGTCTGGAACTTTTTGTCCAGACGCGGCCCGGCTTGCAGCGTGCTCAGCATCGCCCTGTTTTGATCATAGCTTAAATCATAAGCGGGACCGCTGGCTTGCAAGGTGTCGAGTTGTGCTTGCAGCATTTGCTGTCCCAGCAGGAAGCGATCGCTGTCCGGCAGCGCTTCACCGGTTGCCGGCGCGCGATTCTCTTTAATGCCTTGCTCGCCCGCCACTTTGAGCGCTTGTTCGATACGTTGACGTTGACGTTCAAATACTGCCTGCGCCACGTCTTGCTGGCGATTAACCTGTGATTGCAACTGCACGCTGCGTGCCTGCCAGGCGCCTT
Organism: Pantoea sp. CFCC18179; assembly: GCF_059412405.1. Classification (NCBI taxonomy): domain Bacteria; kingdom Pseudomonadati; phylum Pseudomonadota; class Gammaproteobacteria; order Enterobacterales; family Erwiniaceae; genus Pantoea; species Pantoea sp. CFCC18179. The sequence goes on from NZ_JBNBPM010000007.1 coordinate 54,446, forward strand.
TTAATTCATCGTTCAGATGACGCGCCGCGCGTTCGCTGGCATAGGCGATGTATTGGCGCAGCAGATTGTTGGCATCACTGGCGGTTTCCGCGATCAGCTTGACGTTATCTAAGATGTTGCGTGCCGGGTCGGCCGCCGTAAATTGAATGTTGGTGATCAAATCGTCCAGCAACGCCGCATCGTTATGCGCATTGCCACTTTTGCGGCTTTTGTAATATTCGGTCTGCTGCCAGAAATCGCGACGCGTATCCCAGGAAGCCAATTGCATGGTGAATTCCTGGTAAACCTCATCCATCACCGTGGGTGCGGGCGAATTAAGATTCAACGTGTTGTTGCGCACATCCAGATTGTTGAGAAACTGCTGCTGCACAAAGAAATCACCCAACATGTTGACGGTCGGGCGATCGGTGACCGCCGTGGTGCTCCAGGCTTGTTTCATCAACATAGAAGCCACCCACGCCAACAGCGTGAACAGCAGCGCCAAGCCCACAATCCAGCGCTTACCGCGCCAAAGTGTGCAGCCAAGGCCGCGTATATCCAGTTCGTTCTCCACAACCACCGAGGTCATAACAAAAATCCTTATTAGGGTACTTTTCTGGGTAATTTATTTTTTATCTTCGCCACTGCTTTGCCAGCGACGTTTAATACGACGAATTTTACGTGCCACGCGCCATGCGTGTTTCAGGCAGTAGCCGTAAAGCAGGAATGCCATCATGAACAGTACCAGCATCACCCATTCCGGGATGAAGGCCAGATATTCACCGAGCACGCCAATGCCGGCCAGAATCGCTGCAGCAACGGTAATTAACACAAATGCCTGCCGCGAGGTGAAACCGGCACGCATAATTAAGTGGTGAATGTGCTGGCGGTCAGCAGAAAACGGGCTCATGCCTTTACGCAAGCGGCGATACATAATCGCCACCATATCCATCAGCGGAATGGCAATCAGCCACAGCGCGGTGACCGGTGTAATCGGATGGCTCAGACCTTGTGTGGTTTCCAGCAATATCCAGATGATGGTGAAGCCAATCATGGTGCTGCCGGCATCGCCCATAAACACTTTGTAGCGGCGACCAATCAAACCAAGATTGAGCAGAATATAAGGAATGGTGGCGGCGATCATCGCAAAGCACCACATGGCGAGGCTGGTTTGGCCGTCGAAGTACAGAATGATACCGATCGCGGCAAACGTGACGCTAGAGAGGCCGCCTAATAGCCCATCAATGCCATCGACCATGTTGAAGGCATTAATCGCCGCCCATACCGCAAATAGCGTCAGTACGTAACCGAAAGGTCCAACGATTAATTCAACCGGCCCGATAATAAAACCAAGGCTGAGCAAATAGAGTTTGGCGCCGACCATCATCACGATGGCAACCGCGGCTTGAACTAACGCGCGGATTTTAACGCTGATATCAAAGCGATCATCCAGCGCACCAACCAGTACCAATACGCCCGCGCAGCTGAGATACAGCATGGCGTGCGGTAAATAATAATTTGAGATGGCAAACGCAAAGCAGATTCCCGCGTATACGGAAATACCGCCGACTAACGGAATCGCGCCATGGTGTCGTTTTCGGGAGTTTGGTGTGTCCACGAGCCCAATTTTTTTAGCTGCTTTGCGAGCAAAAAACAGGAACACTAAAGTAAAAAGAAAAACTAAACCAAGCTCCGTACTCATAGTGAGTAAATTCACGTTCATGCTCTCAGCTAAAATCGAGGACAACAATAAGCAAAACGCCTGCTATTGCCGTATATCCCTATTCCGAATTCTGCTGCAGAAAAGTCTGATTGCTCAAAAATTCAACACATCTCTGCCACAGTCATTATAAATGCTTCCTGACTGCGCTAATCCTAATGCCCATAAATAAAAAACGCCACGTTAAGACGTGGCGTTAGCAATATTTCCTGGCAAATTGTGCGAATCGCCGCTTGGCTTAGCGACTCGCTTTATCGCAACTTAGGAACGCTTCATCATATCGAAGAATTCGTCGTTGGTTTTGGTCATCGCCAGTTTATTGATGAGGAATTCCATCGCGTCAATTTCACCCATTGGATGGATGATTTTGCGCAGGATCCACATCTTCTGCAGCTCTTCCTGCGTGGTGAGTAGCTCTTCTTTACGCGTACCGGAACGATTGTAATCAATCGCTGGGAATACACGCTTCTCGGCGATTTTGCGCGAGAGGTGCAATTCCATGTTACCTGTACCTTTAAACTCTTCGTAAATCACTTCATCCATCTTCGAACCGGTATCAACCAGCGCGGTCGCAATGATGGTCAGGCTGCCGCCCTCTTCCACGTTACGTGCCGCACCGAAGAAACGCTTCGGACGATGCAAGGCGTTGGCATCCACACCACCGGTCAGGACTTTACCTGAAGCCGGAACCACGGTGTTGTACGCACGGGCCAGACGCGTGATGGAGTCGAGCAAGATGATCACATCTTTTTTATGCTCAACCAGGCGCTTGGCCTTCTCGATCACCATCTCAGCAACCTGCACGTGACGTGATGCTGGCTCATCAAAGGTCGAAGCAATAACTTCACCTTTAACCAGACGCTGCATCTCGGTCACTTCTTCCGGACGTTCGTCGATCAGCAGCACCATCAGCAGGCAATCTGGATAGTTGTAAGCAATGCTCTGCGCGATGTTCTGCAGCAGCATAGTTTTACCCGCTTTTGGCGGTGCCACGATCAGACCACGCTGACCGCGACCAATTGGGGAAGCCAGATCCAGCACGCGTGCTGTCAGGTCTTCAGTCGAGCCATTACCGCGCTCCATACGCATACGTTTGCTGGCGTGCAGCGGCGTAAGGTTTTCGAACAGAATCTTGTTACGCGCGTTTTCCGGCTTGTCATAGTTAACTTCGTTAACTTTCAACAGCGCAAAGTAGCGTTCACCCTCTTTTGGCGGGCGAATCTTGCCAGAAATAGTGTCACCAGTGCGGAGGTTGAAGCGGCGGATTTGGCTGGGAGAAACGTAGATATCATCGGGACCGGCGAGGTAGGAGCTATCTCCAGAACGGAGGAAACCAAATCCGTCCTGTAATATCTCCAGCACACCATCACCAAAGATGTCTTCGCCGCTTTTTGCGTGCTGTTTCAGGATAGAGAAAATAATATCCTGCTTGCGCATACGCGCCTGGTTTTCCAGCCCCATATTTTCGCCGAGGGTAATCAGCTCAGAAACCGGCGTATTCTTTAATTCGGTAAGATTCATAGTGATGGGTTCTTAAACTCGGGGTAATTCTCGAAATGATTGTCGTGAGTGGTATGGCAAAAATTCCATGCCTGTTAATGGCTCTTTTTCAACTCAGCTCGACGATTATCGTCAGATGTGGCGATAGGAAACGAGGAGACAGTCGAAAGATGATGCCGAATGTGCTTAGTCATCAGATTGCCAAACCACGATAACGTTCATTGCGAGTAGGGTCTGACAAGGGAAAACTTTAGATGCAAACTACAAGGTAAGAGCGTAATGCAGTGAACTCAACTTAACACGCTTAAAGTGAGACGTCCAGCAGTGGCGAAAAAATTCACCACTGCGGGATAAACACCGCGCTGGGCTTAGGCCAGGTTAGCGTTCAGGAACTCTTTCAGCTGCCCTTTAGACAGCGCACCCACTTTGGTTGCCGCCACTTCACCGTTCTTGAACAGCAGCAGAGTTGGGATGCCACGGATGCCATATTTAGGCGCGGTGCCTGGGTTGTCATCAATGTTCAATTTGGCGATGGTAAGCTTACCTTCGTACTCTTCTGCGACTTCGTCGAGAATCGGGGCGATCATTTTGCAAGGACCACACCATTCAGCCCAGAAATCTACCAGAGTGACACCGTCTGCTTTCAGTACGTCTGTGTCGAAACTGTCATCGGTCAAGTGAACGATCTTATCGCTGCTCATGTTTAACTCCAAAAGATTGCGCCTGGCGAATTGGCGGAAATGTTACCAACGTAGGTTGACTTTATTTCATCGGATACGCTTTCGTAAAGCGCTAGTAAGCTGATATTCTACCACACTATGAGCAAAACACACTTAACTGAACAGAAGTTTTCCGACTTCGCCCTGCACCCTCAGGTGGTTGAAGCCCTTGATACCAAAGGCTTTTCTAACTGCACGCCTATTCAGGCGCTCGCGTTGCCATTTACGCTTTCAGGGCGTGATGTCGCGGGTCAGGCGCAAACCGGTACTGGCAAAACGATGGCGTTCCTGACGTCAACGTTTCATTATCTTCTTTCTCATCCTGCCGCTGAAGGCCGCCAGGTTAATCAGCCACGTGCGCTGATCATGGCGCCGACGCGTGAGCTCGCCGTACAAATTCATGCCGATGCTGAACCGTTAGCAAAAGTGACTGGCTTAAAGCTGGGCTTGGCTTACGGTGGCGACGGCTACGATAAACAGTTGAAAGTGTTGGCAGATGGCGTCGATATTCTGGTGGGCACCACCGGACGTTTGATCGACTATGCCAAGCAGAATCACGTCAATCTGGGCGCGATTCAGGTTGTTGTGCTGGATGAAGCCGATCGCATGTTCGATCTCGGTTTCATTAAAGACATTCGTTGGCTGTTCCGCCGCATGCCGCCGGCCACCCAACGCCTGAGTATGCTGTTCTCTGCCACCTTGTCTTACCGCGTGCGTGAACTGGCGTTTGAACACATGAATAACGCCGAATACGTGGAAGTCGAACCGGAGCAGAAAACCGGCCACCGTATTAAAGAAGAGCTTTTCTATCCTTCGAATGAAGAGAAAATGCGCTTGCTGCAAACGCTGGTTGAAGAAGAGTGGCCAGATCGCGCCATCATCTTTGCCAACACCAAACATCGCTGTGAAGACATTTGGGGCCATTTGGCAGCCGATGGTCATCGCGTTGGTTTGTTGACTGGCGATGTGGCACAGAAAAAACGTCTGCGCATCCTTGATGATTTCACCAAAGGTGATGTTGATATTCTGGTTGCCACCGACGTCGCCGCACGTGGTTTGCACATTCCTGCGGTAACGCACGTGTTCAACTACGATCTGCCTGACGATCGCGAAGATTATGTTCACCGTATTGGTCGTACCGGCCGCGCGGGTGCCAGCGGACACTCCATCAGCCTGGCGTGTGAAGAGTACGCGCTGAACCTGCCAGCGATTGAAGAGTATATCGGTCACGGCATTCCGGTCAGCAAGTACAACAGCGATGCTTTGCTGGAAGAGTTGCCACCACCGAAACGTCTGCAACGCAGTCGCTCTGGAAACGGTCCACGCCGTGGCGGTAACAACAGTAACCGTCGTAGCGGTGCACCTCGCAATAGCAACCGTAAACGTCCGGGTTAAGCACACCATGCTAAGCGCATCGTCACTTTATGCTGCGATTGATCTAGGTTCTAACAGCTTTCATATGTTGGTGGTGCGCGAGGTGTCTGGCAGTATCCAGACCGTCGCGCGGATAAAGCGCAAAGTGCGTCTGGCTGCCGGTCTCGACAAAGCCAATCATCTCTCCGCAGAGGCGATGCAGCGCGGCTGGCAGTGCCTGAAATTGTTCTCCGAACAGCTTCAGGATATTCCCCCTGAGCAAATCCGCGTGGTGGCAACCGCCACGCTGCGCATTGCCGAAAACGCGCAGGATTTTCTTACTACTGCTGAACAAATTCTTGGCTGCGCGGTGAATGTCATCAGCGGCGAGGAAGAAGCGCGCCTGATTTATCAAGGTGTGGCGCATACTACCGGCGGTTCCGATCAGCGTTTAGTGGTCGATATCGGCGGCGGCAGCACCGAACTGGTTACCGGCGAAGGTTCACACGCCACCACATTGTTTAGTTTGTCGATGGGTTGCGTCACTTGGCTGGAACGCTATTTCAGCGATCGTCATCTTGCTAAAGAGAATTTCGAGCAGGCCGAATTGGCCGCGCGTGAAATGATTCGCCCGGTCGCCGCGGCATTGCGTGAAAAAGGCTGGCAAATCTGTGTAGGCGCATCCGGTACCGTTCAGGCGTTGCAGGAAATCATGATGGCGCAGGGCATGGATGAGCGCATCACGCTGAGCAAGTTACAGCAGCTTAAGCAGCGCGCCATTCAATGCGGCAAGCTGGAAGAGTTGGAAATTGAAGGATTGACGCTGGAGCGCGCGCTGGTTTTCCCAAGCGGCCTGTCGATTCTCATCGCCATCTTCCAGGAACTCAGTATTGAAGGCATGACGCTGGCTGGCGGCGCACTGCGCGAAGGTTTGGTGTACGGCATGCTGCATCTGCCGATTGATCGCGATATCCGCAGCCGCACACTGCAAAACGTGCAGCGCCGTTTTGCCATTGATGTTGAGCAGGCAGGACGCGTGCGCCAGTTGGCGGAGAGTTTCTTCCGTCAGGTAAGCAGCACGTGGAAGTTGGATAATCGATGTCGCGATCTGCTGTTAAGCGCCTGTTCGATCCACGAAATTGGCCTCAGCGTCGATTTCCGTCAGGCTCCGCAACACGCCGCCTACCTGATTCGCCATCTCGATCTTCCTGGCTTTACTCCCGCGCAGAAAAAGATGCTCGCCTGCTTGTTGCAGAATCAAAGCGGCAGCATTGATTTAGCCTTGCTGACGCAGCAAAACGCCGTGCCACCGCGCATGGCCGAGCGTTTAAGCCGTTTGCTGCGTCTGGCGATTATCTTCTCCAGCCGCCGCCGCGATGACACATTGCCCGCCGTGCGTTTGCAGGCCGATGATGATGCCTTGCATTTAACCTTGCCAAGTGGCTGGCGCGAAGCGCATCCGCTGCGTTCAGAGTTGCTTGAGCAGGAAAGTCATTACCAATCATATGTGCACTGGTTACTGACGATCTCCTGATGTTCGGGCGGCATAAATGCCGCCCCTACATTCGTCGTAGGGGCGCCATTTTTGGCGACCGCTAGCATTAACCCTTCTTCGCATTCTCCAGCATCGCTCTTAACCCCGCGACCCGCGTCTGGCTAGTTTTGGCCCGCTCTTCCGCGCTCACCACTTTTTTCTCGTGTTCCCACAACAGGTCATCCTGCGGCAATTCCAGCAGGAAGCGACTCGGCTCTGGGCGCACCAGCTCGCCATATTGACGGCGCTCGCGGCACAGCGTAAACGTCAGCTCGCGCTGCGCACGCGTGATACCTACGTAGGCTAAACGGCGCTCTTCTTCGATATTGTTCTCATCAATGCTGCTCTGATGCGGCAACAAACCCTCTTCCATGCCGACCAGATAGACATACGGGAACTCAAGTCCTTTAGACGCATGCAGCGTCATCAATTGCACCTGATCCAGCTCCTCGTCGCTCTCACCGCGTTCCATCATGTCGCGCAACGTAAAGCGCGTCACCACTTGCGCCAGCGTCATCGGCTCGTTGAGCTCATCACCTTCCAACATTTCGGTCATCCACTGGAACAGCAAATTGACGTTCTTCATGCGCATTTCAGCGGCTTTTGGGCTGGGCGAGGTTTCGAACAACCAACTCTCATAATCGATGCCGCGAATCAGGTCACGCACCGCATTCACCGGTTCACGCTCGGTTAGCTGGATAATCTCATTCAGCCAATGGGTAAAACGCTGCAAATGCTCTAATCCGCGCCCGCTCAGCGTTTGTTCCAGCCCCATATCAAAGCTGGCGTGATACAGGCTTTTGTTGCGCAGGTTGGCCCATTCACCCAGTTTTTGCAGCGTTGCCGGGCCAATCTCACGACGCGGCGTATTCACAATACGCAGAAATGCGCTGTCATCTTCCTGATTGGTCAGCACACGCAGATAAGCCAGTAAATCTTTGATTTCCGGACGTGAGAAGAACGAAGTGCCGCCGGAAATACGATAAGGAATACGGTTCTGCATCAGCTGCTTTTCAAACACGCGTGACTGATGATTGCCGCGATACAGAATCGCGTAATCTTTGTAGGCGGTTTTATTGATGAAGTGATGCGCAATTAACTCGCCAGCCACGCGTTCGGCTTCATGATCTTCGTTGTTGGCGCTCAGCACTTTCAGCTCGCTGCCCTGCCCCAATTCAGAGAACAGGCGCTTTTCAAACACGTGCGGATTGTTAGCAATCAGGATGTTGGCCGATTTGAGGATGCGCTGGGTTGAGCGGTAATTCTGCTCCAGCTTCACCACTTCCAGCGCTGGGAAATCCTCTTTTAGCAGCACCAGATTTTGCGGTCGCGCCCCGCGCCACGAGTAAATCGATTGATCGTCATCGCCCACCACGGTGAATCGCGCGCGCGCGCCGACAATCAGTTTCACCAGCTCATACTGGCTGGTATTGGTGTCCTGATATTCATCCACCAACAGATAGCGAATACGCTGCTGCCAGCGTTCACGCACTTCCTGATTGCGTTGCAGCAGCAAGGTGGGCAACGCGATTAAATCGTCGAAATCCAGTACGTTACAGGACTTGAGATGCTGGTCATACAGCTGATAGCAGTGGGCAAAAATCTGGTCGCGCTGCGATTGTGCCGCGCCAATCGCCTGTTGCGGATCAACCAGATCGTTCTTCCAGTTGGAGATGGTAGAAATCAGCTGCTGCAACTGGGTTTTATCTTCTTCCAGCCACTGTTGGGTCAAATCTTTGAGTAGCGCCAGCTGATCCTGATCGTCGAACAGCGAGAAGCTGGCTTTCATGCCGAGTGCTTTGTATTCGCGTTTGATGATCTCCAACCCCAAGGTGTGGAAGGTAGAAATCATCAGGCCGCGCGCCTCTTTGCGTCCCAGCGTCTGCGCCACGCGCTCTTTCATCTCACGTGACGCTTTGTTGGTAAAGGTCACGGCGGCGATATGGCGCGCCTGATAGCCGCATTCGCGAATCAAGTGGGCGATTTTATTGGTGATAACGCGGGTTTTACCGGAGCCAGCACCGGCCAGCACCAGGCAAGGTCCAGTGACAAATTCGACAGCACGTTGTTGGCCGGGGTTTAAACGCATAACGGAAATCGCTCAGTGGATTCGAAAAAAAGGTGGGTATAATGCTTGCGCACGATTATACACAACGAGATTCAATGATGGCGAAAACCGCGGCGGCTTTACATATCCTCGTGAAAGAGGAAGCGCAGGCAAAATCCCTGTTGGCGCAGCTTGAGAAAGGCGCGAACTTCCAGCAACTGGCAAAAAAACACTCAACCTGCCCGTCTGGGCGCAACGGCGGAGATTTGGGTGAATTCCGTAAAGGGCAAATGGTGCCAGCCTTTGATAAGGCGGTCTTCTCCTGTCCGCTGCTCCAACCTTATGGACCGGTGAAAACCGCCTTTGGTTACCACATCATCAAAGTGCTGTGGCGTAACTGATCACTTCTGATTCTTCATCTGCTGCAGCACGTTACTGCATTGGTTGGCTTCGTTATCGCTAGGCGACACCAGCGCCAACAATGCAGCAGCCGGAGCCACGACCGCGCCGAGCGCCACCGCAGCCGCGCCACGCGCAATCAGCGGTCCGGCTTTCACGCCAGCATCCGGATTTTTGAAGGTGCCGCGCACATACAGCGGCGAACGCAGCGTGATGATGCGAATCCCTTTACTCTCCGGATTGATCGACAAGTCCATGCGTTCGTTAGCAAAGTTGACGTTGCCGGTCACGTTGATCACCGCATTTTCGGTATCCAGTAAGAACAGCTGCGGCGTCGCTAATCCCTGACGAATATTCAGATCGGTGGCGGCGCAGTTGATTTTCACCTCATCGTCACCGAACAGCTTGCCGACGATATAGTTACCGACGTTCAAACCGGCAATTTCCATTAGGCTGCGGCTGATTAAGCCATCGTTCATCAGCAGTTTCAGTTCACCATTGCTGGTACCGAGCAGATCGGCCACCGAATTGCCGGTGCCGCTCAACGTCGCATCACCATTAAGCTGCCCCAAACTGTTTTGCATTGCCGTGACATCCGGGAACAGCTGACGCAGACGCAATTTCCGCGCATGCAAATCCGCCTTTCCGCGCATCGGCGTGCGATTGCCTTCCAGATGAATAGTGGAGTTGATACTGCCGCCCGCCATGCCGAAGCGCAGCGGATCAAGCAGCAGATCGCCGTTCTTCAATTGCAGATGGGTATACAGATCGCTGAGCGGCAGCTTGCTGCTGTGTTCGATACGTTTGCCGCTGAACTTCACATCGGCATCCATCACGTCCCAGCTTTTGGTATCGAACTTGTCATGCGGCAACACGCGATCGGCCGGTTGCGTTGAGGCATCGCCACGCTGCGCTTTGGCCTGCTGCGTTTTCTCGCTGCCTTTACCCGAATTCACGCCAATCAGCGGCCCCAAATCGGCCATACGCAGTTGATTCGAGGAGAGTTCACCATTCAGTGTTGGCCGTGGTTTACCTTGCTGATAGCGCAGCGAGCCATGAATATCGCTGTCGCCGATATGGCCGTTGAAGTTTTCATAGCGGAACAGCGGCCCTTTCTCGTCGGTAAAGCGCGCAATCAAATGGCCGTCAGTTTCATACGGTGGCGTATCCGGCAACAGCACGCCGGTCAAACCATACAAATTCGCCAGCGTATCGCCGGAGAAGCGCAGACGCACATCCAGCCCGCCGAGATTCAGCGGATCTTGTAAGGTGCCATCGATGCGCACACGCGTGCTGCCATTGCGCACATCAACCTGCAACGGGAACGGCGTGGTTTTACTGCGCAGCGATAACATGCCGCCAATTTTGCCGTCGCCATCCAGTTTCTGATCGTTGTACGTGCCGCTCGCTTGCCAGCCAAAGACAAAATCACCCGCGCCTTTTTGCTGATCGTTGCCGCCAGCGACTTGCGCATACGGCACCGGTTTGCCCAGCGGATTGATGGTGACAGTGACATCGGCTTTGTTGATGGCGTCGCGATAGCGCACTTGCCCCTGATCGAACAGGATATTATCGAGACGGAATGACCATGCCGATGGCGCAGCATTGGCGTCGCTGTTCTTGCTGCTTGCCAGATCGAAGGTCCAGTTGTTCTTTTTATCAGCGGTCTGCACCAGGCGCGCATCCGGCTGTTGCATCTTAATCCATGGCAGGTAGATCTGCTGATGCAGCAACGCCAGCGGCGCTATCGTCGCTTCCACACGCTGCAAATGCACCATGGTGACATCAGGAATCGATGGCGGGTTGCCGAGCATCACATCGTCGGCATGGATCTGCGGCCACGGCACCCAACTGCGCCAGCCGGGTTCTTCGCGATTGCGCACCCACGCCACGCCCAGATCGCCGCGTATCGCGAAAGGTCGATTTAATTCCGCTGAAACTTTTTGATTTATCGTTGGTTTCAGGCGATTCCAGTCAAAAGTGGCGATGATCACCACAATCAGCACAACCAATAACAAAAAAATCCCGACCACCCAGCTCAGGATCTTTCGGGTACGTGACATATTGCATCCTCCTTGCCCTTCCACGTCTCACTAAGGATAGTCGAGACGTCGCGGAACGGGATCAGGGAAGCTCAAGCGCCATACGTTCCAGCTCGCTAAACGGCACCGGACGTGAGAAGAAATAGCCCTGCGCCGCCATTGCTGGCGAGCTACGCACCTGTTGCCACTCTTCCTCGGTTTCCACGCCTTCAACGATCACGCCGTTGCAATAACGGTTAATCAACGCCAGCAGCATCGAAAACATCGAACGCCCTTCATCGCTGGCACGCAGCAGCATAAACAGTTCGCGAGAAAGTTTGATGTAGTCATAACGCAGTTCGGTCAATGCCGAGAAATTCGCCATGCCCGAACCGAAATCATCCAGCCACAACGGGCCGAGTTCCGGCATCTTCGCCACCATCTCTTCCTGCGGCAGCGCGTGGTGTTCGGTCAGTTCAAAACGCACCCACGGCAATTGGGCGATCAGTGTGCGAATCGACTCGTGCTGCTCAATCTCCATCAACGTTGGGCCGTCGATATTGACCGATGCCACCAGTTCACGTTGCTGGAAAAACGGTGACCACTTTATCAATAGTTCAAGTTGCTCCTGCACCACAGCCAAGCGCTGTGCGATAGTCAGTGCATCAAAATACGCTTCGGGCGACAGCCTTTTTTCTGGCGCGGATGGATGAGTTACCGCCGTCAGTAATTCAATGGCCAGCAAGCGGCCTGAGACCTGGTAAATCGGTTGGAAAGTGTAGAATCGTTGGCACTGCTGCCAGAAGAGACGCGTTTCCTGTTGTTGTTCCAGCTCATTTGAAATAGGCAGCCGATGACTCAAATTCTTCATCACCATGGTTTTTTCCTGGTTGGTGGTGAGTGCCTGCAAATAGCATCTCAGCGGCAAGTATCGGCGATCGCATGGATAACTTTATCAATCTAAGCGGGTCCATGAAGAGAGGAGTGTAACAGCGTACTTCGCGCTTAATCGGCAAAACACAAGGCGCTTTGGCCGTTAAATCCGCGCAGCGTGGCGTTTTTGTTGCCTTAAGCTAAATCAAAACATCGTTTTAAAAACCATTGACGACTGCCATACCAGACGCGAGACTAGGGCAAAATCACTATAGGCTACAGACCATGACGCAGAAGAAAATTGCCATCATTGGAGAATGCATGATTGAGCTATCCGAGAAAGGCGACAGCATCAAACGCGGTTTTGGCGGCGACACGCTGAATACTGCGGTATATCTCGCACGCCAGTCAGATGAAAACCAGCTGCGCGTTGATTACATCACCGCACTCGGCACCGACAGCTTTAGCGATCAAATGATCGCCGCCTGGCAGCAAGAGCAAGTACATACCGATCTGATTCAGCGCCTCGACAACAAAATGCCGGGCTTGTACTTCATCGAAACCGATGAACACGGCGAGCGCACCTTCTGGTACTGGCGTAATGACGCAGCGGCGCGTTTCTGGTTGGATAGCGCGCAGGCGGATGAGATTTGCCAGCAACTGGCGCACTACGATTATCTCTATTTGAGTGGCATCAGCCTGGCGATTCTGCCCGCCGCCAGCCGCGACAAATTGATGGCGTTGCTCAGTGCTTGCCGTAAAAACGGCGGCAAGGTGATTTTCGATAACAACTATCGTCCGCGCTTGTGGGCCGATAAAGCCAGCGCGCAGCAAGCCTATGCAGAAATGCTGCGCCACACCGATATGGCGTTTCTTACCCTCGATGATGAAGATTTGCTGTGGGGCGAGCAGCCGCTGGAAGCGGTGATCAAGCGCACGCGTGATGCCGGTGTAACGGAGATTGCGATCAAGCGCGGCGCGGATTCGTGCCTGGTTGCGGTGGGTGACGACGCGATGCGTGAAGTGGCGGCCATTAAGCTGGCGAAAGAAAAGGTCATTGATACCACCGCAGCGGGTGACTCGTTCAGCGCCGGTTATCTGGCGGTGCGTTTAGCCGGTGGCAGCGCCGAAGAATCCGCCGCACGTGGACATCTCACCGCCAGCACCGTGATCCAACATCGCGGCGCGATTATCCCGCTGAGCGCGATGCCAAAGTAAATTTGCCGCTTCGCTGTAGGGTCGCCATTTATGGTGACCCAAATCATTACCAACACTAACAAACCAACCCGCAAAGTTTGCCTTAATTCAGCATTTTCACCTGTGAATTTTAGCTAATCACCCAGCCGACCCACTTCTGTAACAAAACCCGTAACCCAGCTTCAAGCCCGCTTAACAGAATGATTTAAATTCAATGTGTTATGGCACGAAAACTGGCCGCCAGGCATAGTCCGAAACTGGCGAAATCCACGGTTTTCGGCTGGACGTCATCGCCAAAAGAGACCATGTTTTAATCAACAACAGCAGGACGCTGTTACTCCGGCCGCGAAAAAATAACGACAACATGACTCGCTCAGGACTGACTTATGCACACAGAAATTATCAACATCTGGCCACACGGTGATGCGCCCGGCGCGAGCGATTCACGCGCTCAGCCGCAGATCGTCGATCTCGCCAAAGAGTACGAACCTTATGACCGCGCTGCCACTGGCGTGCGTTGCCCGGAAATCGCTATCTGGCATCCCGAAACCTCGAACGGCATCACCTTGCTGGTCGCGCCGGGCGGCGGTTATCAGCGCGTATTAATTGATCGCGAAGGCAGCGCGCTCGCCACCTTCTTCACCTCAATGGGCTATACGCTGGCGGTGATGACTTATCGTCTGCCGTACGATGGCCATCATGAAGGTCCAGACGCGCCACTGGCCGATGCGCAGCGGGCGATGCGCGTGCTGCGTGAACGTGCGCAGCGTGGTTTGAATGGCAAGTACATCGTGATGATGGGCTTTTCCGCTGGCGGACACGTGGCTGCCAGCCTTGGCACCCGCTTCGGCGAAAAACTCTATCCGGTGCAAGATCAAGCCGACAGCTTCTCGCCGCGCCCGGATGCGATGGTGCTGCTCTATCCGGTGATCAGCATGCGCGAAGGGTTAGCGCATGAAGGATCACGCACCCGCTTGCTCGGCGCGTGGCCGGATCAAAGAATGGTTGATGCCTATTCGCTGGAAACGCGCGTACACGCACAAACACCGCCGACCTTGCTGATTCACGCTTCGGACGACGAGTCGGTTTCGGTGAATAACAGCATGGTGTTCTTCAGCGCGCTGCGCGAGCACAAGGTGCCGGTTGAGATTCACTTCTATCAGAAAGGCGGGCACGGATTTGGTATTCGCGGCGTGGCAGATTTGCCTTTAGCCAGCTGGCCGATGCTGGTAACGGAATGGCTTCGTGCTAAAACGTAGGGGCACCATTTTTGGCGTAACACTCGTCAATTAAGCTTTTTGGTCACCATAAATGGCGACCCTACAACGGAATAGCGCGCTTTTCGTAGGGTCGCCATTTATGGTGACCCATTCGCTCAGAATTAGCATAAGGGCGCATTTTAATGCGCCCTTACATTACGAAGACGGTGGCGCCGGATCGGTTACTGCGCCGGCATTACCGCTATCGACTTTCACATCGTCGGGATTGGCTGGCGCCGCTGGCGGATCAGGCAACTTCATCACCTTGTCCCAGCCTTCTTGCAGCATCTTCACATTGGTTTCCGCTTCGCCCTGCGGCTGAATCAGTACCATGGTCAATTCTTGCGACAGTTGCTGGCGCAGTTCCTGATTCAATTGATCGCGCGTTAAGCCGCTGAGGAAAGCCTGACGCAGTTTCTGATACTGCTCCGGCGCGATATCCACCACCGCATTTTGCTGCGAACGCAGACGCTGGCCCATCAAAATATCAGTATCGGTACGCGCGTAAGTGGCAAACAGCTTGTTGAGTTCCAACAACTTCTGCGCCATCAACGCATCGAATTCATCTTGCGGCAAGCCTTTGTCACGTACCGCCGCCAACTCTTTTGCCACCTGATTCATGTTCTGCGGCAACGAGGCATTCGGGCTGTCCATGTTGATTGAGCACTGCGCGCGTTGATACAGCACGCGACAATCAAAACCAACCTGCACGCTTTGCGCTTTGCTGTCCGCCAGCGCACGTTGCACATGCCAGAACAGCGCTTCACGCGCCAAATCACTCTGCCAATAGCGCTGCAAATTCTGCGAATCGCGAATCGGCTGCCATGCCGTATCCCACACCAGCGACAGGCGATCCTGATTCATCCCGCCATTAACCAGATTCACTGGCTGATGCGGCAACGGTGACAAGGTTGGCATTGCGGCCGGTGCGACGCGCTTACCTTTTAGCGGCGAGAAGGCTTTGTTGATCTGCTCTGCCATGCTGCGGCTATCAACGTTACCCACCACATACAGCGTCATGCCATCCGGCGTGTACCACTGCTGATAGAAGCTGTTGAGCTGCGCGATATCCACCGGCGCGCGCGGTTGCTCGCCGGGATCGTGCGCCAGCATCGTTGAACCTTTCAGACGATAGCGCCACCACACATCTTGCGTATTCGGCGGCCAGGTGGCGATCGGATCATTTGCCGTCAACGCGGTGGAAACCACTTGCTCATTAATCGTCATTTTCCCGGCAGTTGCCGCCAGCCAGCTCAGCGCTTCTTTCAGCAAATCTGGGCGGTTGTTGGGCAAGCTCAGGTTGTATTGGGTGTAATCGTAGGACGAAATTGCAGGCGGCAGCGGACGTTGCGGGTCCATGGCTTGTTGCCACAGCGCACGTTGCTGATTGGTGTCCAGCGTGGCGTTATGCACCATCGCTAAACGCGGTAATAAGTGGCTATAGCCAGTTTGTTGTGCGCTCTCCACCAGCGAACCGGTGTTAACAATCAGGCGCAGCTCAATACGATCGCTCGGACGCTGTGGTGTGGTAAGCAGTTGCCAACTAAAACCATTGTCCAGTTTGCCTTCTTGCCAGGCGGGATCGGGTTGGAGCGTCTCGGCGTGCACGCCAAAGCCGGATGCTGCCAGTAGCAATCCGCCAACCAAAAGCCGAATTCTGGTGCCCTGCATGTGAACCCCTAATCAAACAGATCAACGCTCGTTAGCGCGGCATGTTCGGCCACATCTGGGGTGACCGGCGCGGCATTTTGCCGCCACGTTTATTTAAGAACAGACTCTTTGACCACAAGAAGGTCAGGATGTCGCGCAACGAGGCAAAAAATCGGGAAAAAAATCAATGGGGTTTATTATGCAAATGCCCGCTGTCAGGGCAAGCGACAGCGGGCATTTCTCAGCAATTTAACGCAAATGGGCGTTTATACGGCAGTTTCTGATGGCTTATTCACCTTTTTCCCGGAAGAAAGCGTCGCGTTCAACTGATTTTCATCCAGCTGGCCGACCCACTTCGCTACCACGATGGTCGCCACACCGTTACCGACCAGGTTAGTCAGTGCACGCGCTTCGGACATAAAGCGGTCAATACCGAGAATCAGCGCCAGGCCAGCAACCGGCAAGTGTCCCACCGCAGACAACGTCGCCGCCAGCACGATAAAGCCGCTACCGGTTACGCCCGCTGCGCCTTTCGAGGAGAGCAGCAGCACCACCAGCAAGGTAATTTGGTGGAACACATCCATATGCGCGTTGGTCGCCTGCGCGATAAACACCGCCGCCATGGTGAGATAAATCGAAGTGCCATCGAGGTTAAACGAGTACCCGGTTGGGATTACCAAGCCGACCACCGATTTCTTACAACCCAGTTTCTCCATCTTATCCAGCATGCGCGGCAGCGCAGATTCAGATGAAGACGTCCCCAGCACAATCAGCAGTTCTTCTTTGATGTAAGCAACAAACTTGAAGATGTTGAAACCGGCAAAGCGCGCGATTAATCCCAGCACCACCACCACGAACAGCACACAGGTAATGTAGAAGCAGATAATCAACTGACCGAGCTGCACCAGCGATCCCACACCATATTTACCGATGGTAAACGCCATGGCACCAAAGGCACCGATCGGCGCAAGGCGCATGATCATGTTGATCACGCCGAAAATCACTTTGGAGAAACTTTCAATCACGTTAAACATCACGGTACCGGCGCTACCCAGACGATGCAGGGCGAAGCCGAATAGAATCGCGAACAGCAGCACTTGCAGGATATTGCCGCTGGCGAAGGCACCGATAACGCTATTCGGAATCACATCCAGCAGGAAGGCAACCACGCCTTGTTGTTCCGCTTGTTGTGCATAAACCGCTACCGCTTTGGCATCCAGCGTAGCCGGATCAACGTTCATGCCCGCACCCGGCTGCACCACGTTGACTACCACCAAACCGATAATCAGCGCGATGGTGCTGACCACTTCAAAGTACAGCAGCGCAACCGCGCCAGTACGTCCAACGGCTTTCATGCTCTCCATGCCGGCAATACCGGTCACCACCGTACAGAAAATAACGGGGGCGATGATCATCTTGATCAGCTTAACGAATCCATCGCCAAGCGGCTTCATTTGCGCGCCTAACTCAGGATAGAAGTGGCCCAACAGGACGCCGATGCCAATGGCAACCAGTACCTGAAAATAGAGGCTTTTTAAGATTTTCATAACAGGTGTCCAGTAAGACGGTTAGCACCGCCATTGTTGTGGAGAACGCATGCGGCAAGCCGCCAGAAGCGTAAAACCTTACCGATGGCGAGGAAAATAACACCCTGTTAACAAGATTAATATCCCCTAACATTCCTTACAAAAGTTACAAAACTCTAACTATGAACTGAAACGCTTCAGCACCGCGCTTCGCTTGAATTTTGCAAGGAAAATCAATAACCAAGGTGATTATTTAGGGAGTTGCGGGGTTCTGAGCCAGCGGTGATTGAAGACCACCAGCGGTAGGGCTTCAGCGTATAAGTAGCCTTGTCCTATAGTAATTCCACGCGCCAGCAGCCAATCGCGTTGCTCGGCGGTTTCGACGCCTTCGGCAATCACATCGAGATGAATGATGTCGGCAATCGCCGCCACAATGCGCACCATGGTGTCGTCATCCGGCAGCGCGGAAACAAAGCTGCGGTCCATTTTTAACTTATTCACCGGCAGCGCTTTGAACTGATGCAGATAGTTAAGGTTGGAATAGCCCATGCCGAAATCGTCGAGCGCCACGGCGACGCCGGTTTGCTGCAATAAACGCAGCAGCGCGATGGCTTGTTCTGCATCACCAATTTGCGCGGTTTCAGTGATTTCCAGCACGAAGTTGCCTGGCGCAATGCGATGCCGCTCCAGCAAGCCCTGCAAATGACTCACCATGCTGGCATCACGCAGTTGCACCGCTGAAATATTAACGCTCAACGGGATGTTAATGCCCTGCTTCTGCCAGCCGGCGATAATGCGGCACGCTTCTTCGAACACCCAGCGGCCAATCGCTGAAATCACGCCTATCTCTTCGGCGCTAGCAATAAATTCTTCCGACAAACCGTAACTGCCGTCTGGCATCCGCATGCGCAGCAGTGCTTCGGCACCGGCTAATTCACCGGTTTCCATGTTGATTTGCGGCTGCAAATAGAGGGCAAACTGCTCGTCCTGTAAACCTTGCAAGATGTCATGCTCCTGGGTTAACCGCTTTTGCGCCCGCTCGGTGAGCGCCGGGTCGAAGAACAGAATCTGGTTTTTGCCTTGATGGCGCGCCGACATCATCGCCGACGTGGCGCGATCCAACTGCTCGCTGGCCGCGATGCTGCTCTCTTCATGCAGCGCCAGGCCAATGCTGGCGTTCGGTCTGAGCTGGAGCTGTTGCAGGTTTACCGGTTGATTGATGCGAATCATCAAGCTGCGCGCCAGACGCATAGCGCGGAACGGATTGTGCGCGCGCTTCATTAACAAGGCGAAATCGCTGGGTCCGGTTTGCGCCAATAGCGAATGATCGTCCACCGTGCTGCGAATCTTCTCGACCAGCGTCAGCATCAGCGTATCGCGCTGTTCATCGCTCAACACGCCGTTGGCTTCCTGCAACGTCTCAATGCGAATCACCATCAAGCCCCACGGCTGGCGGTTGCTTCGATGGCTGATGTGCTGCTCCAGCAACGCAAGAAACAGCGCGCGATTGGGCAAATCGGTGACGGCGAAATGCGTGGTCATGCGGCTCATTTCGTCGTGAATGGATTCCAGCACCTGCTGGTTACGATTGTAGCTGCGGATCATCATGCCGATTTCATCATCACGATGATTATGCGGCAGCGGCAGCTTGTGAGTCAGAATCGCCTGCGGCGGCAGTTCCTGCAAATCACGCGAAATATTGCGCAGCGGATGAACAATCAACCGATTGATACACCAGCTGATCGCCACGGAAAGAATCAGCGCCAGCAGCAAATAGGTGGTGATCATGGTGGACAAGGTACTGAGCAGGAACTGATAGACGCGCGAAGAATCCGCTTGCAACACTAAATAAGCAATCGGCTTCGGCAATCCCGCACGCTCTGCGGAGTAGAGCGGCAATGTGATTTGCACTGGCAGCTCGAAAAGGCGCGCCACCCAGCGCGGCACCGGTTTTTCTGGCGCAAAATCGGCATGCAGCGCCTGGAACGCATTCGGCAGCACCACATCGGCGCGCGATAAAATCCCCGCCGGTTTCAACGTGTTGAGAATACGTTCTGCTTGGGGAATATCGCCTTTAATCACCGCATCAGTCAGCGGTTGACGCACGGTATGCGCCACATTTTCCATTTGTTGGGCGTAATCAATCCTGCGCTGCTGCACAAAGTGGAACAGTTGGATGACAATAAAGATGCTGATGGTCACCATCGCCACGGCGGAAACCGTCGCCATCTGCTTGATCGTTAGAGAACGACTGACGCGCAACAAAACCTCTCCAGGCTACTTTAGCCGTGTGGTTAGATGAAATTCGCAGCGAGTATATCTCAGGTCATGGGGTTATTTCGCCGGGATAAAGGCGAAAAATGGCCGAGTTCGGTGATTTAGAGGAGGATTCGGAAAAATGCAGGAAAGATGCCATCGCATTGTAACGGCGACCCAACGGGCCGCCCACTCTGATCACTATCGGTTTTACTGCGGATAAGCCACCCAATCACCGCCGTTCAGGCGGATCCACGGTTTGCCCTGATACATCATCACCACCGCATTGTCGTTCTCAGACACCACCGGCGTTTGCGGCAGGTTATCGGTCAACACCGACATATTCACGTTCGGCGCATTGAACACTTGTCCATCCACCACGCGTGAAACAATCTCTGAAATCGCTTGCAGGCTGGTTGGCGTATCCACGCTGAGCGGCTGACCTTGATGCGGCGCTTTCATACCCACAAACTTGATCCCGACTGGCACATGCGTGATATCCGGGCTTGGAATGTCACGCAAGCCCGACATCTGCATTTTATCGCCTTGCAGCGCCGCACCGTGTTCCGGCACCACCAGCACCATCACGCGACGGCCCGATTTCTCCAGATTCGTCAGGAAGGCGTCGAGTTGATCAAACAGCACTTTGGCGCGCGGCTGCCAATCGGCGCTGCGCGTGCTGCCCAATTCGCGTGTCCCGTCATGCAGCGGAATCAGGTTATAGAAAGTGGCGCTGCGCGCATCGCTGCTTTTAGTGCGATCGTCGAGCCAACGCTGCATTAACTGCGCATCATTGAATACCGGCGAACCATCAAATGAGGTCACTTCCGGCGCGATGCCGGCCTGCGACATCAACGGTGCCTGTAAATTGCCCTCTTCGCGCAGCTCTTTGAGATAGTTACCAAACACGCCGGTGTGATCCATCATCAACTGCTGCTTGAAGCCCAGCTTCGCTAAATTATCAAACAGATAGCAGCGCGCGTCGGTGGCTTTATACAGGTCGCTGTGCGAACTTTGGCCGCAACTGGCGCGCAGTAAACGAATCCCTGCCGGGCCGCTGTAGCCGGTGGCGGAATTGTAATTGTTAAGCAGGATATCGAAGTGCTGCCATAACGGATGATTGCGCAGCTGCGCCACGTTCAAATCTGACCACGACAGCGAACAGATGTTGATCACCAGAATATCAAACGGCTGTGAATCCGCAGGCAGCGCATCCGGGAAATGCGTGACGCGCTGGCGCTCGCTGTCGTAGAAGCGGTTAAGCCACGCGGTGAGATTGGCGCTGGTAGGCGGCGCGGATTGATCGAGGCCGTCTGGCGCTTTCGCCGCTGGCGCATTGTCCAGCTTCACGCTGGGCGTGGCCGCGTTGCTTGGCAACAAATTCAGCGCCGGACCGGCAATGGTCAGCACGTTGAGCCAGATCAGCATCAGTGAAACCAGCACGGTGACACGAATCCACTGTGCGACAAACAGATACAGCACCAGCAGCACAAAGCCCGCGCCGATCATTTCCCAGTTGATAAAGCGATTAGCCAGATCGAGCAGATAGCTCGTCGAGAAGCCCGCCAGTTGGCTGCCCTGGCTCATAATCGAACTCAGTCCCGGCAGCCAGGTATCGTGCCAGAACAGCGCAAAACCCATCGGCAGCGAAATCCAGTGGCGCAGGCGGTGCAAACGCAGATTAGGCAACGGGAACAGCAGCCACGCCAGAAACACCAGATTGCTCAGCGCGTGGAAATTCAAATAGCCGTACCACAGCAGCGCAAATTTAATCAGGAAATAGAAATTCCAGCCGCCGAGACCGCGCCACCACGAACCGCGCAGCGTTGAAGATGTGTTATCCATGTTTATCCGTTTTTTTCACTTTGCGTTGCCACTGCCCTTCTGATTTCAATGCACGCGTCGGCAGCAAACGCATCAGCGAACTGCTGCGACTGCGCGACAATCCGCGGCCAAACAGCGATTTCAGAAACAGCAAAACCAATAACAGCAGGATCGCCACCTGCACCCAGTCCATCAGTGTCATGGGCGGCTTACTCCATTGAGATTGAGGCTAATCGGTTGCGGCGTCTGCGCACTGCGCACCGTTTCCGCTGCGTGTGCGGGCTGCGGCAGCGCGGCGATCGGCTCGGTGCTGACATCGCGCTGGACCACCGGTGTGAGCTGGCGAATTTTATGCGCTTCCGACAGGATCTGATTGTCTTCGAACCACACCATGCGATTGCTGAATAGCTCATCGTGCGGCAACGAAAAAATCGATTTAAGCGCGATATCCAAATCGTTAAATCGGCAGGAAGAGAGGAATAAATAGATGCGATCGTTAATTAACGTCACCAAATCGCCAAAACGACGCGGTTTGCATAACGTCAGAATCTGTTCCGGCTTCAATTGCGGCACGGGACGCAACGCCACCATCAACCCTTTATCGTTTTCCGGCAGCAGCGTGTTGCTCATCAACTGCTGCACCGCCGCACAGAACGCCTCCAACGGCAAATAACCTTTCTGCTGCAACGGTTGTAGCGCTTGCATCAACGCATTGAGATTGGCCGGCACATGACGAGAGAATTGCTGCCCCTGAATGCCTTCCAGCGTAGTAAGAAAGCGCGACAAACTGGCCGCTGTTGGCACGATGGCGTTGACGCCACAAGCCAGCAGCAATCGTTCATCACTATAGCGAAGCGTGGTACTCATTTCGCGTACCACAATCTTCAACGCGCTACCACGCGAACGGCGCAAACTATGGACCATCTTCGCTAACGAATTGATGTCCTGATTATGGGCCAGGCTAAAGATCACCGTGGCGGCATTCGCCTGTTGGGCACGCGAAAACACGCTCTCGTTATCGCTAAACATCTGCCACTGCACAGAAAGCGGCGGCGCGCCTTCCAGCACGCTTTCTTGCGCGAGGAATTGATTTTCATCGTTGAGGCTTAATGGGATATTTTGCTCGCTTTCATTGGCGGCAATAAATTGATCTTCGATACAACTCAAGCGTATCGCGCGATCGGCCAACAATTTATCGGCGGAGTACCACCAATTAATTCGATATTGCCAGCTATCTTGTTGAAAATCTAAATGTGCGACACCATCAAGCTGGCGAAAATAACCTTGCAGATGATTGCGCAAGTGAATTATTGCCGTGCCGGAGGCGATCATTAACAAGGTGATTTGTTTATTGATTAACATGCGCCGCATGCGTTTAAGCCAAATTACCAGTTCGTCTGGCGATAATTTTGCCCACAGTTCAGCGTGGCTATAAAACAGCACTAAGCCGCTGTGCCTATCCAGAACACGCGCAAAATCGCTTTCTAACTGCTGTAAACTGGCTTTATTCGCTGGCAGCGAAAATAACGGCATACGCGCGGGACCATCCGCCGGATCGGGCGTCATCAGTGCCTGCGGTTTATCCGCAGCGCTAATCAGCGTAGCGGCATTTTGCTGGCTAACTACCTGACGCAACAATATTCTTGCGTCTTCCTGACGCTGACAAGTGATCCAATACAATCCAGGCGTTTGCAGGGAGTTTAATTCCTGCTGCACCTGTTGCAGTCCGAGCGCGTAGTGATTTTTCATATTTGATTCACGTTCTGTACAATCCAGGCTAGTTTAATCTAGACGACTATGATTGGAACTGCTGAAATAAAA
This sequence comes from Pantoea sp. CFCC18179, assembly GCF_059412405.1. Taxonomy (NCBI): domain Bacteria; kingdom Pseudomonadati; phylum Pseudomonadota; class Gammaproteobacteria; order Enterobacterales; family Erwiniaceae; genus Pantoea; species Pantoea sp. CFCC18179. Next base: position 78,124 of record NZ_JBNBPM010000007.1, read on the forward strand.
AATAGCGACTTAATGCGAATCACATTGATCTGTGCATAGCATTTGCCTTTACTTCAGGCTTAAACTTTACAAAAAATAGAACCACAATTCATCCGTTGTTGTTTTTCGGTGGCAAAAAGTAATGAAAACTGAAAATGCCTTTTCGTTGATCGCATCCACCAGCGATGATCACGATGACATTAATGCGCTGAGTGATGCTTTTTCGTTAAAAGCATTTCACTACATTGATATTGCTCGCGAAGCGCGACTGAATACTATTATGGCGCGCTGGCCTTTGCTGCGTGAATTAACTGCGGCGCAGGAGTGGGATCGCCAATGAGCGTCATTGCACTTCAGGGTTTACGCGGCGGTTGTGGCGCGACTTCGCTCTGCGCGGCGTTAGGCTGGGCGCTAAATGCGCTGCAACAATCGGTGTTAGTGATTGATCTTTCAGCGGTAAATCAACTCGCCGCCCATTTTAATCTGCCGCTGGATAATGCTTCCGGCTGGGCGTCCGCGCTGCTTGAGCAGCAAGCGTGGCAAAATAGTGCGCAACGCTATCAAAACGGACTCGATTTCCTGCCGTTTGGCCATTTATCTTCAACGCAAGTCGCACGCTTTAATGCCGCTGATGCGGATTTTGCCGCGCCGCTGCTGCACGCTTTACCGGCCCTGAAATCACAGTACGATTGGATTATTTTCGATGTCCCAGCGGATCTGTTGCCGTGGCATCGCGCGTTTTTGCTGGCGGCCGATCGGCTGCTGCAAGTGCTGACGTTGGATGCCAACTGCCAATTGCGTCTGCATCATCCACGTTTCCTGCCGCATACCTTGTTCCTGATTAACCAATTCAACGCCAACAGCCAACTGCAACAAGATCTGCATCAGTTATGGATTAACTCGCTCAACAACCTGATTCCGCAAGTGATTCATCGCGATGAAGCGCTAGCGGAAGCCTTGATGATGAAGCAGCCGGTTGGCGAATATCGCCCGCATGCGCTGGCGAGTGATGAGATCAACACGCTGGCCAACTGGCTGTTGCTGCACGTGGCGGGAGGCGCAGCGTGAATCCGTTGCGTTGGTTGCTGCTACCGCAAGCGTGGCAGGCGCTACATAACCGCGCGCAGGTGGCGCGTCAGCATGGCGCGGGCCGCTTAACCACCGCGCTGCATCTGATGTGGTGCGTGTTGGCCTGGTCGCTGCTGCGGCTGGAATCGCCCAGTTGGCAACGTATCTTGCAACAGCGTCAGCGCTATTATCCCAACATTTCGCCACTGCGCCCGCGCGCGTTGGATGTGCTGCGTTATGCGCTGCAAAGCCTGTGGCTGATGCTGGTGCTGCCAATGCATAACGAGCGCCAACGCTTTAACGCCTTTGGCCCGCTGTTCCGCTGGCGGCAGCGGCTGTATCAATGGTTGGGATCGATTCCCGCCCGCTTAGCGGAAACCGGTCTGCGTGAACGCTCGGAGCAGAAGCTGCAAGCGCTGCCATCGCGCATGCGCCAGCTGCTGTTTATCGTGGCAGCGATTGTCGCCAGCTTGTTGGCACTGCTGTGTATTTCGCAACCGTTCGGCATTACCACCCAGTTTGTCTTCGTGCTGCTGCTGTGGGGTTTGGCGATGCTGGTGCGGCGCGTGCCGGGTCGTTTATCCACCATCATGTTGATCGTGTTGTCGCTGACCATTTCCTGCCGCTATTTGTGGTGGCGTTATACCGAAACGCTGAATTGGGACGATCCGCTCAGCCTGACGTTTGGCTTGCTATTGATTGGTGCGGAAACCTATTCGTGGACGGTGCTGGTGCTGGGTTATTTCCAGACGCTGTGGCCGCTGAATCGCCAGCCGGTTTCCATGCCGCCGGAAATCACCTCGTGGCCAAGCGTCGATATTTTGGTGCCGACCTACAACGAACCGCTCAGCGTAGTGAAACCGACCATTTATGCGGCGATGGGCATCGACTGGCCGCAGGATAAGCTCAACATCTATATTCTCGATGACGGCACGCGCGACGAGTTTCGCGAATTTGCCGCCAGCGTCGGCATCAATTATGTGGTGCGCCCCACGCACGAACACGCCAAAGCCGGCAACATCAACCATGCGCTGAAAGTCGCTTGCCGCAGCGATTACGTGGCAATTTTCGACTGCGACCATGTGCCAACCCGCTCATTCCTGCAACTCACCATGGGCTGGTTCCTGAAAGATCATCGATTGGCGATGCTGCAAACGCCGCACCACTTCTTCTCGCCCGATCCGTTCGAACGCAACCTGGGCCGTTTCCGCCAAACGCCAAACGAAGGCTCGCTGTTTTATGGTTTAGTGCAGGACGGCAACGATACCTGGGATGCGGCCTTCTTCTGCGGCTCTTGCGCCGTATTGCGTCGCAGCGCATTGGATGAAATTGGCGGCATTGCGGTTGAAACCGTGACGGAAGATGCGCACACCTCGCTGCGTTTACATCGCCAGGGCTACACCTCGGCGTATATCCGCATTCCGCAGGCGGCGGGTTTGGCGACCGAGAGTTTGTCGGCGCATATCGGGCAACGTATTCGTTGGGCGCGCGGCATGGTGCAAATTTTCCGCCTCGATAACCCGCTGTTCGGCAAAGGCTTAAAGCTGGTGCAGCGCCTGTGTTACGCCAACGCCATGCTGCATTTCCTTGCTGGTATTCCGCGTTTGATCTTCCTGCTGGCGCCGCTGGCGTTTCTGCTCTGTCACGCTTACATCATCTACGCGCCCGCGCTGGCGATCGCCATTTACGTGCTGCCGCATATGCTGCACACCAGCCTGACCAACTCGCGCATTCAGGGCCGCTGGCGGCATTCGTTCTGGAGCGAAGTGTATGAAACCGTGCTGGCGTGGTACATCGCGCGCCCTACCACGGTGGCGCTGTTCAATCCGCACAAAGGTAAGTTCAACGTTACTGCCAAAGGGGGTTTGGTCACCGAACGCCATCTGGATTGGGTGATCACCAAGCCGTACATGATGCTGGTGCTGTTGAATCTCGCCGGCATCGGCATGGCGTTCTGGCGCATGGCGTATGGCCCGGCGAATGAAATGCTCACCATTTGGGTCAGCCTGGTTTGGGTGCTGTACAACATGATTATTCTTGGCGGCGCGGTGGCAGTTTCGGTGGAAGCACGCCAAATCCGTGAAGCGCACCGCGTGGAGATCGCCATGCCAGCGGCGATTGCGCGCGAGGATGGTCACATGGTGCCGTGCACCTTGCGCGACTATTCCGATGGCGGCGTCGGCGTGGAACTGCGTGAAGAGAATGCGCTGAAAGAGGATGAAGCGGTGTGGCTGCTGCTGCGTCGCGGTCAGCAAGAGTTCAGCTTCCCGTGCCAGGTGCAGCGTGTGTTTGGCCGTCGCGCCGGTATTCGCCTGCATCAACTCTCTACCCGCCAGCACATCGAATTTATTCAATGCACCTTCGCCCGCGCCGATACCTGGGCGCTGTGGCAGGACGGCTTCCCAGAAGATAAACCGGTGCAAAGTCTGGCCGATATTATGGTGCTGGGTTTCAAAGGCTATCTGCGTCTGGCCGAGTACGGTCCCGCGCCGCTGCGCCGATTATTCCGAGGACTCACCGCATTGGTGAGCTGGCTGGCGACATTGCTGCCGCAACGCATTGGCCGCGCGCCCGCAACCATCAAAACCGATTTCACTTAAGTTGATGATATGACCATGACGAGAAAACTGAGTTGGTTCACCGCCCTGCTGCTGGGCTGCGTTTCTACCACCCACGCCGCGCCACAGCCCGACGCGCCGCCTGCGCCGCGCGCCACTGCGCAAACGTCGTTGCCGGTGGTGAACGATCTGCTCGATCCGCAAGCGCCGCTGCGTGATAGCCAACTGGTCTTTAACCAGGTCGCACCGCCGCCGGGCAGCATGACGCTGCGCGGCACCGAGCCGAGCAGTCAGATTGAGTTCGGTGTGCGCAGCGATGAAGTGGTGACACGCGCGCTGCTCAATCTCAGCTATCGTCCCTCGCCCGCGCTAATTCCTACGCTGTCGCAGCTTAAGGTCTATCTCAACGATGAACTGGTTGGTTTGGTGACGGTCACCGCTGACCAACTCGGCAAAGAGAACCAAACGCAACTCCCTATCGATCCGCGCTTCATCAGTGACTTCAACCGTGTGCGGCTGGAGCTGGTTGGCCATTACGCCAACGTGTGTGAAAACCCGGCGAATAGCACCATTTGGCTGGATATCGGCAAAGACAGCAAACTCGATCTGACCTTGCAAAAACTGCCGCTGAAGAACGATTTGTCGCACTTCCCAGAACCGTTCTTTGATACGCGTGATAGCCGTCCGTTGCAGTTGCCGATGGTGTTCAGCGCGCAACCGGATTTAGTGCAGCAACGCGCGGCGGGCATTTTGGCTTCCTGGTTTGGCAGCAAAGCGCAGTGGCGCGGCCAATCCTTCCCGGTGCTGTATAACCAATTGCCGCAAGCGCAGCACGCCATTGTGTTTGCCACTAATGACCATCGCCCAGACTTCCTGAAAGATCTGCCGCCAGTGGATAAACCAACGGTGCAGATGGTCAATCAGCCCGACAATCCCTACGAAAAAATGCTGCTGATTTTGGGTCGTGATGACAACGATCTGCTTACCGCTGTGGAAGGGATCTCGCAAGGCCAGTTGCTGCTGCGTGGCGACAGTTCAACCATTGATAGCGTGAAACTGCTGGCACCGCGTCAGGCTTACGATGCACCAAACTGGGTGCGCACCGATCGCCGCACCACCTTCGCCGAGCTGACGCAGTATCAAAACCAGCTACAAGGCGACGGTTTGCAGCCGAATCCGATTAGCCTGACGCTGAATCTGCCGCCGGATCTGTTCCTGGTGCGCGCACGCGGCATCGATATGGATCTGCATTATCGTTACACCTCGCCGATTCAGCAGGATGGTTCACGCCTGGCGGTGCACCTCAACAATCAGTTCATGCAGGATTATCCACTGACGCCGAAAGATACCGCCGGGCAGCAGCTGATGCGTATTCCGCTGATGCAGGGTTTGCAGGACAGCAATCGCCAGCTGACCATTCCAGCGCTGCGTCTTGGTGTGGTCAATCAGCTACGTTTCAACTTTGATTATGCCAACACCTTTATTGGCGGCACCGCCGATGGTCGCTGCGAAACGGTGACCGCGGTGGGTCATCACGTGGTGATCGACGACAACTCCAGCATCGATTTCTCCGGTTATCGTCACTACATCGAAATGCCGTCGCTGGCGGCGTACGCCAATGCAGGCTTCCCTTACAGCCGCTACGCCGATCTGGCGCAAACGCTGGTGCTGGTGCAGCCGAAGCCGAGCAATAACCAAGTCAGCACCTTGCTGAATGCGCTCGGCAGCATCGGCGCACAAACCGGTTATCCCGCGCTGCGCGTGCAGATGAGCGATGACTGGAGCAAAGCCAAAGCCAGCGATGCCGATCTGCTGATGATCGGCGACCTGCCAAAAGATCTGCAAGATGACAGCAAGATCAACCTGCTGGCTGATGCGGCACGCAGTTGGATCAACATGCCATCGCGCCCAATTACCGCCGCGAACGTGCCGGTTTCTGCCAGCGATCGCGCCGTCGAAAGCCAAACCACCATCAGTTCGCGCGGGCCGATGGGCGCGATTGTCGGCTTCCAGTCACCGTTTAACGATCAACGCAGCGTGGTGGCGTTAATGGCAGACAGCCCACGCGGCTGGGATTTGCTGAATAACGCGCTGCTCGACAGCGGCAAACGCGCGGCAGTGTTTGGTTCGGCCAGCGTGATTCGTGAATCGGGCGTCACCAGCGTGCGTGTCGGCGACACCTATTTCGTCGGTCATTTGCCGTGGTGGGAACGCTTGTGGAACCTGCTGGCGACCCATCCGGTATGGCTGGCGATTTGCGCCACCCTGGTGGTGATTCTGTTTGCATTGATGGCATGGCGTTTAATGCGCATGGTGAGCCGTCGTCGTTTAGCCGAACTTGATGACGATGAATAAGCTCAAACTCGGATTACTGATTGGTAGCACCTTGGGCGTGTTGGCGGGATCAACCGCCGCGCCCATCGGCCCGCAGGTGGCGCCGGTCGAGTGGCTGCTGATGCAGATCCGTACCGGCGAATCGACCAACAAAATCGACCTGGTGCAGCAATCACTGTATCGCCTGGAAAAAATCGATCCCGATAATCCGCAAGTATTGGCGGCGCAAATCCGCATGGCGCTGCGTCAGGGCGATCAGGCCAAAGCGCAGCAGTTGCTGGATCAGTTGAAACGCATCGCGCCGAATGATGCCGCGACGCGTGAATCTGAAACCGGTTTGCGGCTGATCAGCGCTGAAGGCCGTCAGCAGTTGCAGCAAGCGCGTTTGCTGGCGACCGCCGGACGTGTTGAAGAAGCGAAAACCGCGTGGGATAACCTGTTCCACGGCGTGTTCCCCGATGTGAATACCGAGCTGGAATATTGGCGCCTGGTGGCGCGTTTGCCCGGCCAACAGCAGCGTGCCTACAACCAACTGCAAGCGCTGGAGCAGCGCTATCCGGGCAATATCGGCGTGGAATTGCAATTGGCGCGCATGGCGTTTGATAACAATCAACCGGGCGAAGCGCTGACGCAGTTGAAACGCCTGGCCAATCGCAACGGCGGACGCGATGCCGCATCCGAGCTGTGGTTACAACAAATCCAGAATCAGCCGGTGAGTGAACGTAGCGTCGCCAGCCTGCAACAATATCTGCAAACCTTTACCGAAGGCGATGCGCAACAGCGCGGTCAGCAAGAGTTGGCACGTCAGCAAAAGCTGCTTGCCGATCCGGCGTATCGTCAACGTATGCGCGGACTGGCTTTGGTTGATGCGGGCGGCGGCACGGGCGCAATTGCCGCGCTCAATGCCGCACTGAAAGCCAATCCCAATGATGCCGAACTGATGGGCGCGATGGGCCAGGCGCAGGCGCGCGCCAATAATCGTGCGGACGCCATTAGCTGGCTGGAAAAAGCCATCAAAGCCGGTCAGGCCAGCACGCAGATCGGCAAGTGGCAATCGCTGCTGCAAACCAACCGCTATTGGCTGGCGATCAACAACGGTGATGCGGCGCTGAAAAAAGGCGATCTGGCGGGCGCAGAACGCCAATATCGCAGCGCACAGGCGCTGGATAATCGCGACAGTTGGGCGCTGATCGGTTTGGGTGATGTGGCGCAGGCACGCAAAAACAGCAACGTAGCGCAGCAATATTGGCAGCAGGCGCTACGTCTTGATCGCAGCAACAGCACGGCGCAGCGACGCTTATTACAACTGCATACCGATGCGTTATTGGCAGAAGCCGATGCGCTGGCGCAACAAGGCCAATGGCATCAAGCGGCGTTGAAATATCGTCAGGCGGCACAGGAAAATCCTGACGACATCTGGCTGGCTTATCGCCTGGCAGCCGCACTGCGCAGCAGCGGAGAAGCATCACAAGGTGCGCAGGTGATTGAAACCATGCTGCGCCAGCATCCGCAAGATGCGACGGCGCTGTATGCGGCCGCGCTGTGGCTCTCTTCCGGCGATCAAGCTGACAAAGCGCTGGCGACCTTGCATCGACTGCCCGAGGCGCGCTGGGACAGCAATATGCATGAGCTGGCCGATCGTCTGGAACAAGATAAAGTGTTTGCGCGCGCCGATACGTTACGCGCGCAAGGCAAAGAGCAAGCCGCCATCGCGCTGCTGAAACAGCAACCGGCGTCGATTCGTCGCGATATCCGCCTCGCCGATTGGGCGTTGGAGCGCGGTGATGCCAACAGCGCGCTGGCGAGTTATCAGCATGTATTGAAGCAAGATAGTAAAAACAGCGATGCCGCGTTGGGCCGGATTGAAGCGTTGCTGGCACTGAAGCGCAACGCGGAGGCGCGCCAGGCGCTACAAACCTTGCCGGATAGCGTCGTGCTGCAAAGCGTGAACACCGCGCGTCGCGTGGCGCTGGCGTGGCAAAGCAGCGGCGATAACGCCCGCGCGCAGCAGTTGTTTACTCAGCTGAAAACCCGCGCCGACAAACTTGCGCCTTCGCAGGAGAAAGCGCTGGCCTATCGCGATGCTGCACGGCTGGAAACCCAGCGGCAGCAGCCAGAGCTGGCGCAGCAAGATTATCGTTTAGCCATGACCGCCAGCGGCATCAGCGCCGCTGTGCCAGCAGATAACGACAGTTATACCGCGCTGACGCGCAACCAGGTGCAAGACGATTGGCTGAAACGCAGCATCCGCAGTGACGCCGCCGATCTTTATCGCCAGCAAGACACCACGTTTACGTTGGAGCAGGATTACTCGCGCAACAAAGGCAATGGCGGCACCTCTGATTTCACCGCGCACACCACCATGATGCAGGCGGAAACGCCGTTGGCCGACGGACGCAGTTTCGTGCGCGTCGATCATGTGCTGGTTTCGGCGGGCACTTTCTCCACCACCAACGGCAGTCACAGCGAGCGCTTTGGTAGCTGCAACGATGACAATTCCGGCGGATGCAGCCGCGATCTCACGCAGCGCGATGAAGGCACCGCCGTTGGCGTGGGCTGGCACAACGATCGCTGGTCAGCCGATCTCGGCACCACACCGCTCGGTTTTGAAGTCACCAATTGGGTTGGCGGCGTCAGCTGGAAAACCGATGTCGATGATTTCGGCCTAACCTTCACCGCATCACGCCGACCGATTTCCAGTTCGTTGCTGGCTTTCGCCGGCGCACGCGATCCGGCGGCCAACGGCGGCAAAACCTGGGGCGGCGTGGTCGCCACCGGCGGTTCGCTGGGATTGAGTTACGATCAGGGCGGCGCGAATGGCGTGTGGGCTGATTTGAGTGCGCATCAACTCAGCGGTGAAAACGTTGCGGATAACAGCCGCGAACGTCTGATGGCCGGTTATTACTACAAGCTGATCAACGAAGATAATCGCCGCGCCACCGTTGGCCTGAATAGCATGCTGTGGCATTACCAGAAAGATTTGAGCGATTACACCTTCGGCCAGGGCGGCTATTACAGTCCGCAGGAATACTTCTCGCTGTCGGTGCCGGTGACGTATCGCCAGCGTACCGAGAATTGGTCGTTTGATCTCGGTGGCTCGGTTTCGTGGTCACAATCGCAAACCGATGGCCAGCAGCGCTATCCGGTTAATCCGGGCTACGCACTGGCATCAAATCCGACTTCAGATAACGGCTCAGGCAACGGTTTTGGTTACACCGTACAAGCGTTGGTCGAGCGCCGTATCACACCGCATTGGTCGGTTGGCCTGGCGATGGATATTCAGCAAGCCAAGGATTACACCCCAAGTCATGGGTTGATTTTCATGCGTTATTCGATGGCGGGCTGGAACGGAGATATGGATATGCCGCCACAGCCGTTAACGCCGTATGCGGATTTTAAATAATGGCGGCGTTCAGCCGCCCTGCGCTATTTACTTTGCATTTCACGCAGCATCGCAGCGCGTAAAATGGCATTCAAGCGCGTTTGATATCCTTTCCCCGGCGCTTTCAACCACTCCAACACATCGGCATCAATTCTGACTGAAGCCTGTGTTTTGACCGGCCGATAGAATCGTCCATTGGAAGAGGAGGCCCAAAATTCCTCACCCAAAGGAGCGATATCACTGCAATCAATCTCAGCGTCTGGCTTTTGACTAAGCGCTTCCAACTCAGCTTGTTGCGTATCCGTTAATGGCGGTAACGCGCTGCGTTTAAACCGAACCTTGCTCATAGCGCCTCCTCTCATTGCGCGTAGCGGGACGTGCACTGATGATTCTGATTATTTCGCTGCCTTGTTCAAATCGAACAGTATGGGCGACCAGGATAATGATTTGTCCTAATAAATTACCGATGGTTTGCCAGCGATATTCACCGTTTTCAAAGCGATCCTGCTTAGACAAATGAAAGGGATCATCAAATACGCGGGCAGCGATTTCAAAGCGGATACCATGCTTACGGAAGTTGCTTTCCGCCTTCATAAGATCCCACTCAAACTCCAGTTCCGTTTGCATCATGCAATACACTTTTGTCTATACATTTTAGCATGACAAAGTGCATTCGTGCTTGTTTAAGCACTTTGATCGTTAGCAACAAAAAGCTGGAACTTGTGAGATTGAGACAAAACCGTGAGAATTTAACCGTGCCTGAATAAACAAGGTCACCATAAATGGTGGCCTTGTAAGTGAAGAGCCGATTTTGTAGGGTCGCCATTTATGGCGACCTGGTTTCCAGCAATAGAATTAACGCTTTTCCTGATACGCCATCCAGGTCAGCAGTTGCAGGCTGGCGGAGAAGTAGTTTTGATCGGCGGCCAAGCGGTCACTGAGATAACCGGTTTGGTTAAGCGTCAAATCGCGAATCGCTAGCAAGCCACCTTCCATATTGTACGGTGCAGGCTGGTTGCCGAGCACATCATACCAGGCGGGTGTGGTCATGCGCGCAGAGCCTTGCCACACACGCTGGAACGGTACCAGACGCAGGCTTTGCGGATCGTACCACCAGATGTTCAGCGGAATACGAATTGCGTCGTAGCTGAAGCGGTTGGAATACCCCACCGCCGGCGCCACCGAACCATCGGCATTCAACGCCACCCAATCCAGCGGCAGGCCGGTTTTGCCGAAGTGCATATTTCCCAGCAATTCCATGCCATCGTCGATCAGCTCATTCCACACGCGCAAATGGCTGTGCTCCGCGAATTCGCGCCACGCAGCGAACAGGAAATAAGAGGGATTGAGCACCACATAGCTGGTTTTATTGAAACCTTGCGCCCCCGGCAGCATCACTTTGTGGCCGCCGAAATTCACCACCGTCAGTTTCACCACCGCGCGCTGAATGCGATCTGAAGCCTGCTGATAATCGCCGCCCCACTTCTGCGCCGCACGTTGCAGCGCCCAGGCGATCAGCACGTCGCCATCCGACGCATCGTTTTTATCCGCGATTGGATCGGCCGCTCCCGGCGTGTAGCGCCAGTAGAACAGATCGTTTTGCGGATTACGCAGATGAGTGCGCGTCCACTGCCACAGCAGGTCAAAAGTGGCGCGATCGTTATTCGCCACCGCCAACAGCATGCCGTAGCCCTGGCCTTCGGTATGGCTAACATTGTTGTTCGCCGTATCGCTGATGCGACCATCGCTGCCCATAAAGCGGCTTTTGTAAGTGCTCCAGCCATCTGCGGCTGCCTGCGCGCTAAAAAACATCACCATCAAACACAGCATCCATTGACGCCAGAATCGCATCACTCTCATTACAGCTTCCTATTGGTATCGATAGTGCAGCGTGCCGCCGTCATTCTTCTCAAGTATTAAAGGCACTGACGCGCTGCCGCCTTGCGCTTGCAGCCATTGCGCATACACGCCCGCTAACACCGCGCTTAACGCCAACTGCCAACGCTCAACATTCACGTTGCTGTCGCCCTGCGGCAACGCATGATGTTGAAGCAAAATGGCATTTTCCTTGGGCTGTAACTGCACAAAGCCCCAGTTAAAACGCGCCAGCTGCAAATTGATTTCACGCTCCAGATCCTGCACGGTGCGCGCTTCTGGTAAAGGATAGCGGGTTGCCAGCGATGCGCCGACACCGTTAAGGAAGCCTTCTGCTTCCTCGCCTGCGTTGTCCAGCATGCTCTCAATCATCGCGCTAACCAGATCAAACCATCCTGGCTGATGTGGATGGTTAACGCGCGCGGTTACTTGCTCACTCATTAGTAGTCTCCGAACATGTAACGGAAGTACAGATTGGCTGTGCTTTCGTTGTAATCGCCAAAGGTGTCGTAGCCAAGTTGGCCGCCAATGCTGACATCTTTGTTAATTTTGTAATCCGCACCGGCATGCAAGTTATAGCCAATGCCATTCTTGCTTTCACCGCTGTAGAACGCGTTCTTCACGTAGCCCTGATCGGCCAGGCTTTGCAGCTGTGCCTGATAGTCCGGATTGTTCGGGAAGTAGGCGCTCTTATCCTGGCTGTAGGATTGATAACCCACCGAACCGCCAACATTCACTTTCAGGTCGTCAAACTTGCGGCTGAATTCGATTGGGAACGACACCGACGCATAATTTTGCGGGCTGAAGTAGCCGCCCTGACCGTAGCTGAAGTAGCTAAGGTTTTTCGAGTAATCCATCCACGACAAACTCATGCCGACTTTCAGCTCGCGGTCGTCGAAGTGATAAGGACGCACATACGCACCGGCGGTAGCCTGCACGCTGTTGTTGCTCGCCACGTTTTCACCGATGTAGCTGTACGCGCCGCCGCCGACGTAGAAACCGGCATCGCCGTTATCGTAGCTCAGCAAGGCGTTACCGCCGTTTTTGGTCACGCGGCCCCAGCGTTTGCCACTGGTTTTATCTTCGACGCCAACATAAGAGAGCAAGCTGTCGGTCATCGCGCGACGTTCACCAGTGAGGATCAGCGTCAGGAAGTCCGTGAGTTTCGGTGACCACTGCACACCGCCCACCAGCGTACTCAAGTCCTGACCGAGCGGCGTACTGCCGAGGTCGATCTTGTAGCTGTCGCCCTTCAGCGCCATGTTCAGCTCAACGCCGGTGGCAGATTGTGAATCGGTTGAGGAGTTTGGCACGTCGTCGATTTTCGCCGCGCCCGATGCCACCACTTGCCCCTGCACCAGCGAGTTGGTGCCGAAACGACGCCATGCATCGCCACCGGCGCTGCCGGCGGTGAGGGAAACTGGCGTCATCGTGAAGTCAAAGCGTGACTCGCCAAACGGCACGGTGGAGAAGGTCAGCGGCGCTTTGGCTTCGGTCAGTTTACTCAAGCCTGATTCGCCATCACGACCGCGCACCTGCATTTGCCCCTGCACCCACGTGCCGGTTTTCTCTTGCAGATCGTCCATCATGGTATCGATTTGATGCAGCGTTTGGCTCTGCTGAATCGCTGGCGTGTTGCTCGCCAGCGTCACGCCGGACGCGCTGCTGGTCGCATCGCTGGCGGGCGCCGCTTGCCACGGCATCACCGCGCCATAGCTGGATGGCGAACCGGAAACCGGTGAAGTGCTGCGATTGATGAACGGATTATCTGCAATCGCCAATCCGCCCACGCTTGGCACGCTGCCAGTTTGCGCCCCTTGCAAGCCGATCAACTGGCCGCGTGCGGTGCGCAGATAACTCATCGCCTGGCTGTGTTCACCGTTGGCTTCCGCCACGCGTGCCAGCAACAGCAAGCGATCCGGCGACTGCTCATTGCGCAGGCCGCGCGTTAAGGTATTGGCTTTGTTGACATCGTTCTGCGCCAGCGCCACGTTGATCGCGCCGGTACGCGCATCTTGCGTCGCGGTGTCCTGCGTCATCAGGTAGTCGTACACCACGCCAGCTTCTTTGTTCATCTTGCCGGACTGATAGAGACGCGCCATCGCGAACATCAAATCGCGGTTCTGCGGATCGTGTTGCAGCGCGCCAACCAGCTTGTCGTAAGCGGCGGCGTACTGTTTCTGCTCACGCAAGCGATCCACTTCGTTGATCACGTAACCATTGCGAATCCCGGCCAGCTGCGTTGGCGTGCTGCGTGCCTGCAATTCCGGGCTGCTGAGGAAACTCTGCGCTTCGGTATTCAAACCGGCTTGATTCAGCACCGCGACCTGCGCCGCATAATCTCCGGCGTTGCCCTGAATACCGCGCTGCATATTGCTGCGCACCACCGAAACCGCGGTGGTGAGATCGCCAGCTTTTGCCAGTTTCTGCGCCAGGTTCCCGGCATCAACCGGATTCGACGGCGGCGTGGCCGCCAGCGCGCGCAAGGTGTTGGCTGCCGCTGCATTTGAACCCTGCGCCAGATATTGATCGGCGGTGGTCATTTGCAGGTTGAAGTTCACACGCTGCGCCAGCTCACGCATATCGCTGTTTTTGCTGCCGTTAGGAATGCGTGACAGCAACAAGCTCGCCTGCTGCCAGGCACCGCTTTCGCTGGCGTTTAACGCACCCGCGTAAAGTTCCGCGGTGCTGGCGCCGGTGCGCATGGTGGGCTGCATGATATTTGCCGCCATCATGCTATCGCCTTGCGCGCGATAGATGCGCGCCAAATCCAGACGCAACCAACCATCGTTCGGATAACGTTGAATGCCGCTGTTCAGCGTAGCAATCGCCGCGCTGTTGTTGCCAGCCGCCAGCTCACGCTTGGCCTGAGCTCGAATCGGATCGGTGCTGCTGCCGCGCGGTGCCACGCTCTGACGCACGCTGTCTGGCAAGGACGCCAGCAAGGTGTTGGCTTCGGCGCTACGATTTTGCTGACGCAGTACGTAGAACAAGCCTTCTTTGGCGTTGCGGTTGTTGGCATCGCTTTGCAGGATTGAACGATAAGTTTGCTCGGCTTGATCCAGCTGATTGCTGCGACGCTGTACATCCGCACGGAACAGCTTGGCCGATACGCCTTTCTCGCCGTCGGCCTGCGCCAACGGTTCGCTCAGCGCCAACGCTTGCGCGCTGTCGCCATTTTTCAGCGCCTGCTGTGCAGTCGCTAATTGTGCGTAGAAACGCGCATCCGCCGCCTGCTTCTGGCGCGTTTCGCTTTGATCACCGCCCATCTGCGCGGCGCGCGTCAGATAATCCGCGGCTTCGCTATAACGACCGGCACGCTGCGCCACATAACCCATGCCGGCTAACGCATCAGCATCTTGCGGGTTGGCTTGCAGCACTTTCTCAAAGTTGTTCTGCGCATTGCTGACGTCGCCGCTGTTCAGAGCGGTGAAGCCAGCCCCTTTCTCAGCGCCGCCGACGTTTTTACGGTAATAATCCATCACCGCATTGTCTTGCGGATGGCGCTGCTGCCAGGTTTGATAAATCGAGGCATCAGACGCCTGCGGGCCGAGCCACAACAGCGCCTGACGCAGCGAGCGGTCGGCTTCTTTGTTGCCATCCGCCAGACTGCCGAGCAGATCGATACCCTGACGACGCGTCGATTCCTGATAGGTCATCGCTTTGCCCAGCGCCAACTTCGCGCCGGTATCTTGCGGATGATCGGCCGAGAACTGACGCAGCGCTTCTACCGCCTGCGGCAGCAGCGATCGATCGCCCGCCATGGTCAGATAATATTCTGCTGCCACGCTCGGCGGCGGCTCATTGCCGCTAAAGGTGTTGCGCCAGGTTTGCAGCGCCGCCTGAATGTTGCCGCTGCGCGCTTGCTGACGCGCCAGTTGTAGCTGCGCCTGCGGAATAGTTTGCAGCTGACGCGCGTTATCCAGCTCGGTGAGATGCGGATCGTTCGGCGACGCGGCACTCAAACGGGCACGCCACTGCGCGGCTTCCGCTGTGCTGCCACTTTGCTGCGAATACAACGCCAGCAGATACAGCGCTTGCGTATTGTTCGGCTCCACCATCAACACTTTTTGCAGCGATGATTTGGCCAAATCGTCGTGGGCTTTCTGATGCCAGTAAGCCGCCTGATCGAACAGCGCTTGTAACGCAGGATTGGTACTCTCGGCCGCCAGCAGCGGCTGCGAGAGCGTCAGTGCCCCACCCAGAATCAGGGCATGACGGATACCGGCACTTAACAGATGTTTTTTCATTGTTTTTATCCTTACTTCTTGCCGGACTTGCTATCAACTTTTGGGTTGAGACGACGCCACGCATGACGTTTCAGCATCACCCAGGCGCCACCGCCGACCAGAGCTGAAAGCAGCAATGCCGCCAACGCCATCAGCACTGAGTGCTGGTTGGCATACCACACCACCATCATGTACCAAGGCATTTCGCCGCTCGGGAATTGCGGGCCAACGCGGAAGCTGCGGATGCCGTTCTCATCAGTGATGATGGCGGTATCGCCACGAATACCGGCGTTAATGCGCGCGGAATTCAGGTCTTCATGCAGGCGCAGCAATTGCTGATCGCTGGTCGCCACCGTCATCACCACCAAACGATCCGGGTTCCACGGCGAGCGATAGCTGACAAAGCCGCGCCACGCTTCGTTAGACGAGAAGTAACGATCGGCATCCAACTGCTGGCGATACCAATCGCCAGTCAGCCAACCGCGCAGCTTGTCCATGGTGGTTGGGTCTTTCACGCCCAGCGTATTGCCGCTGGTATCAAACGGCGTGTTCGCCAGCATCGACTGATTGAAGTCGTTGTTTTGCGTGGTGCTTACCGCCAGCAGATCGCTCTGCTGCAAGCGCGTTAAGTTAGTGCCACCGTTAGGCAGGCCGAACAACACCTGGTTCTGCAACAGCGGAACACCGGTGGCGTTACCGGCGCGTGACGCCATATCCAGCAGCGTGGAAATTTCCGCATCGCTCGGTTTTTCTGGCAGCAGCAAGGTGGTCTGCGAGAAGTCCGCCAGGCGCGAGAACGGGAACGAGGCGCCGACGAAGTACGACAGGTTCGGCAACATGGTGAAGTGGCGCGTGTGGCTCAAATCAATCCACGAATCCTCTTCAATGCGGCTTTTGATGTTGTTGTTCAGCAACACGCCGCACGGCGCATCCGCTTTCGGCTTGATGTTGAAATACAGCGCCAGTTGGTTGTCACCGTAAATCAGGTACGGTTCCAGCTGCAGGGTGTAATGTTCCTGACGCGCGTCGCCGCCCAGACGATGCCAGGCGCTTTCCAGCAAGCCGACTTTGTTCACCGTCAGGTTGCGCAGGAACGTGCCGTTGATCATCACGTTGAGGAACGAGTTGTTCTCATCAATCCAGCTTTCTGATGGGAAGCGATAGTGCAGCTCCACCGGAATGGTGTCGCCATCCCACATAAACAAATCGGGCGCGGCGCGGAAGTTGACGCTCAACGCATCGTGCCAAATACCGGTGGTGGTCAGGCTCTGATCTTTACGCAGCAGCTCGCTCAAACGTACCGGGCGCGTGGTGTTGATCCAGCGCGGCGCATCGTAAGGTTTACGCAGGCCAATCGGCTGCGGCTGCACGTTGAGGCTACTGGCATCGGTCGCCAGCGGCTGGGTAGTTAAACGGTTCGCCGCCTGACGCAGTTGATCGTCATTCGCACCCACCACCAGCAACAATTTGTAGACCGGGTTGTTCGGATTATCGATGACTTGCAACAGCGGGCCATTGGTCGCAGGCAAGGTTACCGTGCCAATTTTGTCACCTGGATGGCCGATCAAGATGCCGTTGTGCTCCGGCAGATCGCCACGGATAACCGGGAAACGAATGCCGCGATAGTCCGATTGAATACCCATCCACGATGCCACCAACGCGGCGGCGCTGACGCTATCTGGCTCGGCGTTAGCCGCAAAACCAAAGGTCACGCTGGCTGGCGTCATGCGCTGTGCGTCGATAAATGGACGCGGGAAGTTGCGCAGGCTGGTGCCGATATTCAGCTGCTGGCCTTCGAGGCTCAGCGTGGTTTTCGGCAGAATCGAGACCTGATACTGCTGCGCACTCTCTTTCTCACACAGCAACTTATCGGCATCATTGATCTTGAAGCTGAGGTTGTTGCTGGAAACCACCATCGCGGCCGGAATATCCAGCTGATAGTCGCTGACATCGCTATCGCTGGAACCCAGCGGCAAGGTGCCCAACGGCTGACCGTTCAGCATCAGTTGCAGCGAGGTGTTGCGCGCCGCCAACGCTGCCGAGACGCGCAACGATAAATTCAGGCGCGCGTTGGTGATCACTTCATCACTCGGCAAGGTGAACACGATACCGGATTGCAGCTGGCCGCCAGTCAAGGTAATCCCTTGCGGCTGGCCCATTTGCGCGACGGAAATCACGCTGCTGACTGGCTGGTTCAGCATTGCTACTGGCGCTGGCGCAGGAGCAACAGAAGGCAGCACCATTTCAGGCGCAGGCGTGGCATCGCTGGCTGCTGGCGCTGCATCACTTGCCGCAGGCACTGCGTTTTCAGTGCTCGGTGCGGTTTCCGCTGGCGCGTAAGGTGCGGTGCCTGCGGCTTGCTTCAGTTGTTGATCGGCTTCACTTTCAATGCCTTGCGGCGGCGGCACGTTGGAGAGCGCGGAGCTATCCTGCGTCACCGCTGGCGTTTCTGCCCATGCTGGCGCGAGTACCAGCGCCGCTGCCAGCGAGCTTGCCAGCAGCGTTTGCGTCAAATTCTTCATGCAGCGCTGTCCTCTTTTACCGCAGGCTGATTGGCACGCTTACGCTTCTCACGGCGATCTTTCCAGGTCAGCCAGAACAGCTCAAACACGGTACGAATAATGGTGCCAAGTGAAACCAATGGATTGTCTTGTTTGTATTCCGGCTGAATCCACGCATCAGCACGCGCCAATACCACGCGCACCAACTCACGACGCCGCGACAACGGCATATCTTCAAAGCGCAGACGAATACTCTCTTCATCGCCAGAGATTTTGCTCACTGGAATGGTGATGGTGCCGGATTTCAGCAGCAGATCGATCTCTTCGATTTCGTCTTGTTCGTGACGATTATCTGGCGCATCCAACTGCGCGCCACCCATCGACAGATCGCTGGTTTGCGTGCGTGAAGAGATGCCGCTGGCGTAGTGAATCACCGCAGGAATCTGCACCTCGATGCGGATGGTTTTACGCACCTGTTTGGTTTCACGCGCCACGGCAATCGCCGCCATCAGGATGATCAGGCTGAACACCGCCCAACCGACGTTGAGGGCGATAACGTAGGGATCAACGCCAAAGTAATCATGCGCTACCGCTCGCACCACGCCCGCCACGATACCGATGGTCAGCAACACCGCCACAATCACGTGTGGACGCACGATGTGGAAATCGAAAAAGCCCTGATCGAGCAAGCCGCCTTTATCCGTTACGTTAAACTTGCCGCGCTTCGGTGCCAGCATGGTCAGCAAGGTTGGGATAACCAGGTGGAAGCACATCACGGTTTCGTAGATTTCGCCCCAGAAGGTGTAACGGAACTTGCCGTTCATCCGCGAGTTGACGTACAGCGACATCACCAGATGCGGCAGTACGTAGGCGAAAATCAGCGAAGCTGAGGAGTGAATGATGTTCAGGTTGAACAGCAAATACGCCAGCGGCGCAGTCAGAAACGCGACGCGCGGCAAGCCAAACTGGAAGTGCAGCATGGCATTGAGGTAGCACAAACGTTGCTGCCACTTTAAGCCACGACCAAACAGCGGGTTATCGACGCGGAAGATCTGCGTCATGCCACGCGCCCAGCGGTTACGCTGAACCACGTGCAGACCCAAACGTTCGGTCGCTAAGCCAGCCGCCAGCGGGATCGCCAGGAAAGCCGAACCCCAACCGAGGCGCTGCATTTTCAATGCGGTGTGCGCATCTTCCGTTACGGTTTCCACCGCAAAGCCGCCAATCTCTTCCAGCGCGCTACGGCGAATCACCGCACACGAGCCGCAGAAGAAGGTGGCGTTCCAGTTATCGTTACCTTGCTGCACCGGGCCGTAGAACAGTGAACCTTCGTTCGGGATGCTACGCGCGGCGCGCAAGTTACGCTCGAACGGGTCTGGCGAATAGAAATAGTGCGGCGTTTGCAGCAGCGCCAGTTTCGGATCTTTCAGGAACGGGCCAACGGTGGCTTGCAGGAAAGTACGCGTTGCGACGTGGTCGCAGTCAAAAATACAAATCAGCTCACCTTTGGTGATCTTCATGGCATGGTTGAGGTTACCGGCTTTGGCGTGGTTGTTGTCATCGCGGGTGATATAACCCACACCAGCGTCAGCGGCAAATACCGCAAATTCGCTGCGCTTACCGTCATCCAGCAAATAAACTTTTAATTTGTCGCGCGGATAATCAATACACTGCGCCGCCAATACGGTGTCGCGTACCACATCAAGACTTTCGTTGTAGGTCGGCACATAGACGTCAACCGTTGGCCACAGGCTGGTATCATCCGGCAGCGGTTCGATGGTGCGTTTTAATGGCCAGGTGGTTTGCAAGAAACCGAGAATTAAAATCAGCCAGACGTACAGTTCGGCCAGATATAAGCCAATACCGAGAATCGCTTCAACCTCAGAATTAAATTGCAGCGTCTCCGTGGTGCGCCACCAGATATATCGGGTCGACATCAATGCAGAAAGGATAACCATCACGATGGTTATTTTGCGGCTTTTGCTGAAGCCCAGTAAAAACATCATCCCGATGCTGATTAAGCCAAAGATATATTGCTTCTGGCTGTCCATAGGCGTGATGACGATTACCGCAGCGACTGGTGCAAGCACCAGCAGCAGCAGGTAAAACCCGAGTTTACTCATGATTCACCCTGAAGAAGCTGTGTTGTTATTATGCGGCCAGGCTCGGCCTCATTATTAATAGTGGCTGCGAATAGGCGCCTGAACTTCACCGTTGCCCACGGTAATATTCAGGATATTGGCTACGCGTTTTGCCACTAATTCGATATCAAACGCGGCCGCTGATGCCGGGCTGAAATCATAGACAGATTGTTGCGAGGCATTGGCTTCCGCGACACTTTCATCACGATGCACCACGCCTAATAAATTCTCGCCTAAACGTTGCTGCATAAAAGTGGTGACTTCACGGCTAATATTGCGGCGATTATCGCTCTGGTTAAGCACGAAATAATGACCACGCTTATTATTTAGCGGCTGACCAATCATTTTGTCATTTTCAATATGCGGCAATAAAGAAACCGATGCGGTATCCGCTAACATCACCACTAAATGCATATCGGCAAGTGCTTGCATTGCTTTAAGCGCCGGGCCTGGACCTGGCGGGAAATCGGCAATAATGACTAAGCCAGGATAATTTAATACCGTGTCGAGACCACGACGCAGGAAATGCGGGTCTTTCGTCAGGTTCTCTTCAAAGCGCTCACGCTGCTCTTCCGTTACATCGCCATACGGCATGACAAAGATATTGCCGCCGGTTGTCAGAATTGATTGGCTCCAGTCTGCCTGCTCTTCAGAACGCGCCACAAAGCCGCGACCATCATGCAGCGGTACACCGAAATGCAGGCGCAGTGCGTTCTGCACATCGAAATCGATTGCCAATACCTTGCTGCCAGCGCGAGCCAGACTCCACGCAAGGTTGGCCGCCATGGTGGTTTTCCCTACTCCCCCTTTTGGCGAGCACACACAAACTAACGGCATAGCGCAATCTTCTCCAGTAGCGGTTTTAATGGTGTTTCTTTGGCAAGGTTAGCAGGCTCCGCACTCCGCGAGCGGAACAGTGCGCCAAAACGCGAAGGCTCAGCCGCGGCTGGGCGAGGCGCTGGCGGCGGTGCAGCAAAGGTCTGCACGGGCGCTGGGGCAACCGGTGCTGGCGCGATAACCGGCTGCGCAACTGGCGCAGGTGCAGCAGCAATCGGCTGGGCCACAGCCGCAGCCGGTGCCGCAGCGGGTTTCGCTGGCGGGAACAAGGATGTCGTCGCCGGACGCTCCACCAATGTCGCCTTCGGTGCCAATGACGCCGGTGCAGACGCCGGTTTAGCCGGTGGCGCAGGCGGGAATAAGGATGATGTCGCCGCAGGCGCGGGCTGTGCAGCGGCTGGCGTGGATGCGCCTAAGCTATCAAGAATCGATCCACGCGGCGTGGCGTCAGGCGCAGCGGCCACCGCAGGTGCGGCTGGTGCAGGCGCTGTCGGCGCGGCAAATTCATCACCGCGAATCGGCTGTGGCTGCGGCAAATCGATACGCTGGCCGCTGCCTAATTCAGGCTCTTGTTCAGAGGCCAATTGGCGGAGCAACGCCCACTGACTTTGATCGGCTTCTTGCGATTGCCCGGACATATCTTTAAAAGCGATATCCAGTGTCTGGGTTTTCTCTTTGAAACGCTGCAGATCGTCATAGTTCTTCATGATCAGAGCCTGTAAAAGCGGGAGGGAATTTTCCGCGAATATATCACACACATTAAAAGACGGTGAGACAAATCTGATTATTAAAACGTCGCATTCAATAAAAGAATTCTATCTTAAAGATTGAAAAAGCGGATATGCAAGAAGCATGCACATATTTAGGGACGGAGATTAATTAATATCGATTAACAGAAATAATCACGGCGGGGATTTTAACCTAAGCTACTGAAAATACGCTATTGCGCTGCAAGTTGCGGATTTTATTGCTGTGTGATGGCGCTCACGAAATCCTGACGAAAATAAGAATTTGCCTTAACGATTTATATCTTGATCAGGACCAATTGATTACAGATGCAGTGAAGTAATGCTTTTAAAGTTTCCAAAAGAATATGCTTATCTGGTGTTAATTTTACTGATGTATTATTGGGCATAAAAGAAAGGCTCCCGCAGGAGCCTTTAATCATTTATGGCCGTGATTTATTACACGCCCACCGGCTGATTTTCGTCTTGATCGACCGCGAAGCAAGCAATTTGCTGATCGCCATATTGCTTCAGTTTTGGCTGAAGCTGAACGCAGGTGCCAAAACGACGACGACAGCGAGCATTGAACGCACAACCCGGCGGCGGATTAAGCGGGCTCGGCAATTCGCCGGTCAGCTTAATGCGCTCACGGCGATCGTCTGGATTGAGACGCGGCGTGGCGGATAACAACGCTTGGGTGTAAGGATGGCGCGGATTGCTGAAAATCGCCTCCTTGCTGCCCTTCTCCACGCATCGGCCGAGATACATCACCATCACTTCGTCAGCGATGTGTTCGACCACAGACAAGTCGTGCGAGATGAACACATACGACAAACCCAAATCCTGCTGCAAATCCATCATCAGGTTGAGCACCTGCGCACGCACGGAAACGTCGAGCGCAGAAACCGGTTCATCGGCAATCAGCACATCAGGATCGAGCATTAATCCACGCGCAATCGCGATACGTTGACGCTGGCCGCCAGAGAACATGTGCGGATAGCGATCGTAATGCTCGGTCTTCAGGCCAACTTTCGCCATCATCTCCAGCGTTTTTTCCTTGCGCTCCGCCTTGGTCAACGAGGTGTTGATCACCAGCGGCTCTTCCAGAATCTGGCTGATTTTTTTACGCGGATTGAGCGAACCGTACGGGTTCTGGAACACGATCTGGATTTTCTGGCGACGCAGTTTCTGCGCCTGCGGATCGTGCTTTAACAAATCCTGGCCGTGCCAATACAGCTGGCCTTCGGTGGGTGTTTCAATCATCGTCAGCAGACGACCCAGCGTGGATTTACCACAACCCGATTCGCCCACCACCGCCAGCGTTTTGCCGCGTTCGAGGTTAAACGAAACGCCGTCCAGCGCTTTGACCAGACGTTCCTGGCCAAACAGACCTTTCTTCACCGGGTAATGTTTTTTCAGGTCAATCGCCTGCAGCAGGTAATCCTGCTTGGTGTTATCAAGACTCATAAGTCGGTCTCCCGGCATCATCCAGTGGGAAGTGACATTTGGCCTGGCGGCCCGGAATATCACGCAGCTCAGGCTCTTCACTGCGGCAGCGATCGGTCACATATGGACAGCGCGGATTCAACAAGCAGCCGGTTGGACGATCGTATTTACCCGGCACCACGCCCGGCAGCGAAGCCAGACGCGCTTTATCAGCGGCGAACTCTGGCAATGCGCGCAGCAGCGCTTGCGTGTACGGATGACGCGGCGCTTTGAAGATATCTACCGCTTTACCGCTTTCGACTACCTGACCGGCATACATCACGATGATGTGCTGTGCCGCTTCGGCCACCAGCGCCAGATCGTGGGTAATCAGGATCAGCGCCATGTTCTCCTGCTTCTGCAACTCCAGCAGCAGTTCGATGATCTGTGCCTGAATAGTTACGTCGAGCGCGGTGGTCGGCTCATCGGCAATCAACAGTTTTGGTTTGCAGGCAATCGCCATCGCAATCATCACGCGCTGGCTCATACCGCCAGAGAGCTGATGCGGATAAACATCCAGACGCGAAGCCGGATCGGGAATACCGACCTGATCCAGCAAATCAATCGCTCGCTGACGACGAGTTCTTTTGCTGCCGCCCTGATGCACCTTGAGCGCTTCCATAATTTGGAAACCCACGGTATAGCACGGATTAAGGCTGGTCATCGGGTCCTGGAAAATCATCGCTACTTCAGCACCCACCAGCTGGCGGCGCTCTTTTTCGGAGATTTTCTGCAAGTCGCGCTGATTAAATTCCAGCTTTTCGGCCATCACACGGCCGGGATAATCGATCAGGCCCATTATCGCCAGTGAACTGACGGATTTCCCCGAGCCCGATTCACCGACGATGCCAACCACCTGGCCTTGCTCAACTTGATAACTGATGCGGTCAACCGCGCGGAACGGTGTCTTTTCGTCGCCGAAATGCACCGATAGTTTGTCTACATTTAATAACGCCATCTCGGTGCCTCTTTACTGCTTGAGTTTCGGGTCGAGTGCATCACGCAAACCATCGCCCATGAGGTTGAATGCCAGAACCGTAAGCAGAATGGTGACACCAGGGAATGTCACAACCCACCAGGCACTTTGCGCATACTGCAACACGTCAGAGAGCATGGTGCCCCACTCCGGCGTTGGCGGTTGCGCCCCCATACCGAGAAAGCCCAACGCCGCCATATCGAGAATGGCGTTGGAGAAACCTAGTGACGCCTGCACGATCAGTGGTGCGAGGCAGTTAGGCAGAATATTGATAAACATCTGACGCAGCGTACCGGCACCCGCCACGCTTGAGGCGGTGACGTAATCGCGGTTCACTTCCACCAAAACGGCGGCACGCGTCAGACGGATATAGTGCGGCAGCGCCACGAAGGTAATCGCCAGCGAGGCGTTAACAATCGACGGACCAAAGATCGCCACCAGCACCAACGCCAGCAGCAGGCTTGGCAGCGCCAGCATGATATCGACGACGCGCATGATAATCGCGTCAACCACGCCGCCGAGATAGCCGGCCATCAGGCCAAAAATCACGCCGAGAATCAGCGACAACACCACCACCATGCAGCCAACCAGCAGCGACAGGCGTGCGCCGTACATCAGACGCGACAACACATCACGGCCAACATCATCGGTACCCAAGATGTAGCTCCAGTTGCCGCCTTCTTGCCAAACTGGCGGATGCAGCAACGCATCGCGGAACTGTTCAGCCGGTGCGTGCGGAGCCAGCACATCGGCAAAGATGGCAATCAACAGCATCAGAACGATGTAAACCAGGCCGATGACTGCGCCTTTGTTACGTTTAAAGTAGTGCCAGAATTCCTGCAACGGGGTCATCGGCTTGGGTGCAGCAGTTACGCTTGCGGGATCAACAGCAGACATGATTCCCCCTTATTTCTTATGACGGATACGTGGATTGACCACGCCGTACAACAGATCAACCAGCAGGTTGACCACAATGATCAGAATCGCCACCAGCAACACGCCGCCCTGCACTACCGGATAGTCACGGCGTTGCAGCGCTTCGATCAGCCAGCGACCGAGTCCCGGCCACGAGAAGATGGTTTCGGTCAGAATCGCACCGGCCAGCAAAGTACCAACCTGCAAACCGATCACCGTCACTACAGGCAGCATGGCGTTGCGCAGTGCGTGCACCACGATCACGCGCATACGCGTCAAACCTTTAGCGCGCGCGGTGCGGATGTAGTCTTCACCCAGCACTTCCAGCATTGAGGAGCGCGTCATACGCACGATCACCGCCAGCGGAATGGTGCCGAGCACGATAGCCGGCAATATCATGTGCATCACCGCATCTTTGAAATCGCCCTCTTCGCCCCACAGCAAGGTATCAATCAGCATAAAGCCGGTAAGCGGATGACTGTCGTCGAGGAAGATGGTGTCGCTGACGCGCCCGGAAACCGGAGTCAGGTTCCACTGCACCGACACCAGCATGATCAGCATGATGCCCCACCAGAAAATCGGCATTGAATAACCGGTCAGCGAGATGCCGACGGCGGTGTGATCGAAGATGGAGCCGCGTTTTACCGCCGCCAGCACGCCGACAGGAATACCAACAGCCACCGCGAACAACATCGCGCAGATGCCGAGTTCCAGCGTCGCTTTGAAACGCGGTACGAATTCGTCCCAAACCGGGATACGACTTTTCAGCGAGATGCCGAGGTCGCCATGTAATACGCCATTGATGTAGGTGAGATATTGCTTCCACATCGGCTGGTCGAGGCCAAATTGCGCCATTAATTGCGCGTGACGTTCGGGAGAGATGCCGCGCTCGCCAGCCATGATCAGTACCGGATCGCCGGGGATC
The DNA here is from genome assembly GCF_059412405.1 of Pantoea sp. CFCC18179. Lineage (NCBI taxonomy): Bacteria > Pseudomonadati > Pseudomonadota > Gammaproteobacteria > Enterobacterales > Erwiniaceae > Pantoea > Pantoea sp. CFCC18179. The sequence continues at coordinate 104,054 of NZ_JBNBPM010000007.1, forward strand.
AAGTGGACAAACGCGAAGGTCAACAGTGTGATACCGATGAACGTTGGGATGACTAAGCCCAAACGTCGGAGTATGAATTGCAGCATAAGCCTGGTTCTCTGACATTTCCCATGGCGCTAACGCCGGGGACAACATTGCTTAACACCCGCAGCCAGCCATAGCCGGACGCGACGCAAGAAGCGCTTCAATAATTAGAATTAGCCGGAAAAAAAGTGCGGAACACGGGCGGCGCAGGTGCCGCCCGAGGGCCAGTAACACTGGCCCTGACCGCGATAATCCGAAAGGTTATTCCTGGATATCGACGTTTTCGAAGTGATGTTTGCCCAATGGATCAACCACGTAGCCGGTCACTTTCTTACTCACTGGCTCATAAACGGTTGAGTGCGCGNCTGGATATCGACGTTTTCGAAGTGATGTTTGCCCAATGGATCAACCACGTAGCCGGTCACTTTCTTACTCACTGGCTCATAAACGGTTGAGTGCGCGATGATCAGCGCTGGCGCTTGATCATGCATCACAACCTGAGCTTGTTTGTACAGTTCAATACGTTTGTTGTGATCGGCTTCAGCACGAGCAGGCTGAATCAGATCTTCAAACGGCTTAGAACACCAACGTGAGTAGTTAGAACCGTCTTTCGCCGCTGCACAGCTGAACAGCGTCGCGAAGAAGTTATCCGGATCCCCATTGTCACCGGTCCAGCCCATCATCACGGTCTGGTGTTCACCGGCTTTAGCACGCTTCAGATACTCGCCCCATTCGAAGGTCACGATCTTGGCTTTCACGCCAATTTTCGCCCAGTCGGCCTGAACCATTTCCGCCATGCGGCGTGCGTTCGGGTTGTATGGACGCTGAACGGGCATCGCCCACAGATCGATGGAGAAACCATCTGGCATGCCGGCTTCTTTCAGCAACTCTTTCGCTTTGGCAGGATCGTAAGCGTAGTCTTTGATGTCGTTGTTGTAGCTCCACATGGTTGGTGGAATCAGGTTTTTCGCGGCCTGGCCAGCGCCCTGATAAACGGCATCAATAATGGCTTGCTTGTTAACCGCCATGGTCAGTGCCTGGCGCACTTTCACGTTATCCAGCGGTTTTTTCTCGGTGTTGAACGACAGGTAACCGACGTTCAGACCAGGCTGCTCCATCAGGTTAATTTTGTCGTCTTTCTTCATGCTCGCGATATCAGCCGGGTTTGGATACGGCATCACCTGGCATTCGCCTTTCTGCAATTTGGCGTAACGCACAGAAGCATCAGGCGTGATGGAGAACACTAAGCGATCGATTTTTGGCTTGGTGCCCCAGAAATCTGGGTTGGCTTTGTACAGAATGCGTGAATCTTTCTGGTACTGCTGCAACACGAATGGACCGGTGCCCACTGGATTCAAGTCCAGCTTCTCAGGCGTACCCGCTTTCAGCATGTTGTCGGCGTACTCTTTAGACAGGATTGAGGCGAAGTCCATGCCGAGGTCAGCAATGAACGGCGCTTCTGGACGCGTCAGGGTGAAGCGTACGGTGTAATCGTCAACTTTTTCGATTTTGGCGATCAGCTTCGGCATATCCATGCCTTCGAAGTATTCGTAGCTGCCGCCAGAAACACCGTGATATTTGTTGTTTTTATCGAGCTGACGCTCGAAGGAGAACACCACATCATCAGCATTGAAGGTGCGGGTTGGCTTGAAGTCCTTAGTGGATTGCCACTTCACGCCCTGGCGCAGGTGGAAGGTATAGGTTTTACCGTCCGCGCTCACATCCCATTTTTCTGCCAGACCCGGCTGCAACTCGGTGGTACCGGTTTTGAACTCAACCAGACGGTTGTAGATCGGTACGGAGCTCGCATCGTAAGTAGTGCCCGATGTGAACAGCTGCGGGTTGAAACCTTCAGGCGAACCTTCTGAACAATAAACGAGGGTTTTCGCCTGGACACCAGCGGCAACGGTCATAGCAATCAGGCTAAGACCGACCTTCAGCATCCTGGATTTAGCCAGGGAGTTGATCATGTTTTGCTCCATTGTGATGTGATGTTGTGTGCGTCGCCCGACCTCTGATTTTTTTATGCGGTTCGGGCAGGTCAATTAAGAGTAATCAAATGTGAGCGGTTATTGTGATGGCCCAGGCACCGTGGAATCTGCCGAGCGGCCCGTCTCTACATTTTATTGACGCATCAATTTGTCAACAGTTGCAATGAACGTCAATACAGTGTGGGGTTATTTACACAGAGTGTGAGTAAGTGCAAGCAACGATAAAAAACACCCTTCTGCGGCTGAGCCAAAATTAAAAAAGGTGATAAAGCACTCAAACCCGCGTGATTATCTGGCTATACAGTCAAATGACAGTGATTATCACCGCTAAAAAACACACAAAACTTATTGGTAAATGTTGAATATCTGAACGATTCTGCGTGCGTTATGACGTTCAGGCAGCGGAATGTGCTAGTGAAATGGCATAAGAAATCAGCATGATGCAGAAACCGGTCATAAGAAGAATGTGTCGCGAATTAAGCGGGCAGCTTAGATTTGGTAAGGGATTGAGGGGTGAAAGTGGGGATAATGGTGAGTAATAGCGATTTAACCAATGTAAGGGATGAATGCGCGGGTTTTGCGGATTATTGGTCTGTTGCTCAGGAAAGGCAACTCGATCGCAAAGACGGCGTGAATACGTCCCTGTAGCCTCGGCCGCCGCATCCCTGCGGCGGACGCTTTGCTAATCGAGTTGCCTTTCCATCGCCTGTACGATTGGCTTCGCTGTAAAACAGAACGCAGCAGAATTGAATAAAGGATGGAATGCGGGCCGCGGAATAAAGCTTTCGACGCATGGACAAAAATGCCGGGAGCATTTTTGTACAACGCGAAGCGTTGCCCGCTAGCGGGCGAGCCCCAGGGATGGGGCGAGTACTCCGTCGGCAGAGCCCACAGGGATGTGTCCACGGCGACTTTACGGAGCGGCCCGGTATTTCAGCCTGATCCACACAAATCGCAGACGAAAAAAAACCTGCTTATAAAAGCAGGTTTCTTCGAAAGATGGTCGGCGAGAGAGGATTCGAACCTCCGACCCACTGGTCCCAAACCAGTTGCGCTACCAAGCTGCGCTACTCGCCGATGGGGGCGCATATTACTGCGCTGCTAAAAAAGCGTCAATCCCTTTTGCAGAAAAGCCGTTTGATCGCCTGGAAAGCAAGCAGTGCCTTAAAAGCCCTGCTGCTCAGCAGGTTCTGAACAGCGGTCACCCTGCATGGCGCCCCTACAACCCCATCCACATTACAGCGCTTTGGCTGGCGTCGCTGCCGCCGGAGACGCACACCAGTTATTGCTTTCTTTAATACCGCCATTTGGCGAGGTATAGCCGAGGCAACCCAGAATGGTGTCAAACAGCTCAACGTGGCGATGGGTTTTGCCCACGCGCTGCTGCGCTTGCAAGCGTTCGAAGTTGCTGCGATTGGTAGGATCGGCCAGGTATTTGTCCGACGCCCACACCATCATTGGCACGCGGAACTGCTCCGGCGGCGCCATTTCACGCGGCGTGCCGTGCAAGTGCATATTCTCGCTGATCGATTCGCCGTGATCGGAGGCGTAAAACACAATCGCTTTCTTATCACGCAGCTGATCGAGCACGCTATCAAGCATGGTATCGACATACAAAATCGAGTTGTCATAAGCGTTAATCAACTGCGCTTTACTACAGGTTTCATCCACGCCCATACATTCCGGCTGGTAACGCGCAAAGCTACGCGGATAACGCTGCGAATAGAGATAGTGCGAGCCTTTGGTGTGCAGAATCACCACATGCTTGCCTTTCGGGAAACGCTGCAATGAAGCCTGCAATTCCGGCACTAACAGCATGTCATCAACCGCTTTGCCCTGATTACGCTTCTCCGAACCAATCTGCTCACGGAAGGAGAAGTTATTGGTATCGGCGTTATCGTAGAACCACACTTCACTCTGCATGGCGAACAATTCAGAGCTGAAACCGAGCTCTTTCAGCACGGCAAAGATGTTCTGCTCTTTCAGCGTACGACCCGGATTATCCATGGTGCCGCCTTCGCGCACGAACATGCAACGCAGCGACAGCTTGGTGGCGGTATCACAAGATTCACCGCGGAACGCCACCAGATTTTTCTCTTTCGACAGCTTCGGCGTGGTATCACGATCGTAGCCAAGCATGCCCATGTGATCCCAGCGCGTGGTTTCGCCAATCACAAACACCATATAAGTGTCGTCGATGCCCGGCGGTGCGACATAGGTAAACTGTTTCGCCGGATCCACCAGCTCTTTGCCATCCCACTCTTCATCGGCTTTGGTCCAGGCAAACAGCCCCAGCGCGGCAATCCAGTTGGATGGCAAGTAAGAGTGCGCCACGACACCGCCGTAACTTGGCAAGTCGATGTTAGTGAGCTCTTCATTCACCTTCTGCAACTTGTCGAAATAACGAATCGGCAGCCACACCAGCGCCACACTCAACAACATAATCACCATAGGCTTAAGACGTTGCCCTGGCGTTTTAAGTTGTTCAATCAGCGTTTGGCTCAGGTTGTTGCGCCAAATCAGCAGCAGCGGCAGCGCGCTGACCAGCACCATCCACAAGATGAAGTGCATACCAATCACTTCTTTCGACAGATCGATATCGGTGGTCATTACCGAAGCGATGATGCCGTAGCCAATCACCACGTTGAAGAACGCCATGTAATAAGCGGCGGCGACAGAAATCACCACAATCAGCGTGGCAAGAATGCGATAAGCCCATTTTCCTCCCAGCGAAATTAAGCGCATTAGGAAGAACGTAGCCAACATGGCGGCCATGACTTCTGCTGCAGCAGAGAACCAGTTAGAGGCGGTGGATTTTGTTAAGAAACCATCAAAACGGCGATAAAAAATCGGCAAATTCAACAAGATGCCGAGATATAACGCAAGCAGCAGTGACAGCTTTTGCTGCGTTAAACTTTTAATATAATTCATGAAATTAGCTTTTCCCGACCTGGTGTCGTTGTATCAACCGTTATGTGACTGTTTAAAGACAGCAGAGTTCGCTTTAATCGCCGAATTGCGAGTTATAACGTGCAGGATCGGGACGAATCCGATGGGTGCGCAGGTGATAATGCGAAGCCGAGTAGTAGAACATTTAACCAATGGTAAGACCAGAAGATTCTTGGAAATGCGCTTATACCAACGCAAAAAAGGCCCCAAACGGGGCCTTCTTCAATTATCAGCAACAATTAGTTGATGATGTTCAGCGTCACATCGATGTTGCCACGCGTCGCGTTGGAATACGGACAAACAATGTGTGCCGCATCAACCAGCTTCTGCGCTTCAGCTGCATCCATTGCTGGCAGATGGATGTTCAGTTTGGCTTCAATACCGAAACCGTTCGGGATTGGGCCGATACCGACTTCGCCTTCAATCCACGCATCTTTTGGCATGGAAATCTTGTCGCGACCGGCAACGAACTTCATTGCGCCGAGGAAGCACGCCGAATAACCAGCAGCAAACAGCTGCTCTGGGTTGGTCACTTCGCCGCCCGCGCCGCCCATCTCTTTTGGCACGCCCAGTTTCACATCCAGCACGTTATCAGAAGAGGTAGCTCGACCATCACGGCCACCGGTAGCTTTGGCTTTTGCAGTATAAACAACTTGTTCTAAAGACATATTAACCTCGTTTAATCGCTATATAATCGCGCACTATTTATATGCGCAAACCGGAACTTCATTATGTTGGATGCCACCGAAGTGACATCCCGAACGCAGTACTAGGCGCGGTTCAAACTATCGCGCAAATCGTCTAACTGACTTTTCAGCTGCGCCATCGCGCTTTCATCGCAGGCAGCCGCACACTGAATCGCTTCGGGGATGCTTTGCGCTTTCTCACGCAGCGCACGCCCTTGCTCAGTCAGCGTCACCACGACCTGACGCTCATCCTGGCGTGAACGCTGGCGATGCAGCAAACCCGCCGCTTCCAGGCGTTTTAACAGCGGCGTGAGCGTCGCCGAATCAAGAAACAGCTGCTCACCGATCTCCGAAACCGTCACATCATCCTGTTGCCACAACACCAACATCACCAGATATTGTGGATAGGTAATCTCCAGCTGAGATAGCAGCTGGCGGTAGACTTTGTGCATCGCGAGATTGGCGGAATAGAGCGCGAAACAGAGCTGTTGATCGAGCTGGAGTGGCGCCTGCTTCACTTTTTTGTCATCTTGATTACTGTTCATGGAACCAAATATAAATAGCGCGCTAGTTAATTGCAAGCAACTTTGTTCTGGGGGAGTGAAATATGCAAGATTCACTGGAAGAGCAAGCGCGCCGTTATGCCACGCAGGCGCACGCCGCTGCGGGTCAGCGCCGAAAATATACCGACGAGCCGTACATTGTGCATCCGGCCGCCGTGGCCGAGCTGGTGCGCAGCGTCACCGACGATCCAGAAATGATTGCCGCCGCCTGGCTGCATGACACGGTGGAAGATACCGCCAGCACCATCGAAGATATCGAACGCCATTTTGGTCCGCGCGTGGCGGAACTGGTGGATATGCTCACCGATAGCGCACAACCCACCGCTAAGAATCGCGCCGCGCGTAAGCTGGCGCATTTCCGCCACACCGCCGCCGCATCGCCCGATGCACAAACCATCAAACTGGCCGACATCATTGATAACACCCGCGCCATCGTGCAGTTCGATGCCGATTTCGCCCGGATTTATCTGGTGGAGAAGCAGGTGCAGATTCAGCTATTGCGCGAAGGTGATGCGCATTTGTGGCAGCAGGCCGATCAAACCATCAAGCAAGGTTTGGCGCAGTTGGCGCAGCCGCCGCACAGCGTGCCGGAAAGTTGGTTTGTGAAGCAGGCAGCAAAGTATGGCGGCTTAAATTAAAAAACCCGCCATAGGGCGGGTTCGAGAAGCAAACGCTGGCATTACTCCAGCAATTGGCGACCCAGGTAGGGATTAGCTTGTAGCAGTTTCATCAGTTTACGCGCCGTAGCGGAAGGACGCGTACGTTGCGCCTCCCAGCTTTTCACTGACGAAACGCTAACACCCATTACACGGGCGAATTCATCGACCTGCATACCGGTCATCTCGCGTAAACGCTGCGGCTCGGGAACTGTAGTTTGATTGAGCGAAATTTCTGATACGGATGGCTTAGCGTCACGTGTCAAAACAATCTGCTCAAGGCTGCTGAGCAACTCGACCATTGGATCTTTTATTTCCATAGAGAACTCCTTAAAAACTCACTATGAATCACGTGAAAGTAGAGAGGTAAGCGCCAGTCGGCGCTGAAACCGTAAGTTGCACACTGCACAAAGATGTCCGAGCAATGCAACAATAGTCCGGGTCTCTAAGTATGGGACAGATCCCCGGCTTTGCTGCCTGATTCGTGATTATTTTTTATTCTTACTTATGCCGCAGAAGGGTCGATCACCATAAGTAATTGTCCCGCCTGCACTTGCTGCCCGGCCTGGCGATAAAGGCTATGGATTTTTCCACTCACCGGCGCCACGATCGGGATTTCCATCTTCATTGATTCGAGTATGCCCACCGTGGCGCCCGCTTCGATGTCACTGCCTTCTGCCGCCAACCATTGCCACACGCTGCCCGCCACCTGGCTCTCAACACTGTGGCATCCGCTTGGTACTACCACTTCTTCACTGCTTTGCTCTTGCAATTGGCTATCGAAGGTAAATTGCCCTTCGGCGCGCCAACGTGCCAGTTCGTGATCGAATGCCTGCTGGCGTTGTTGCTGGAAGGCATCGATTTCTGCGGCTTCGGCTGCCAACATCGCCTGATAATCGGCGAGGCGGAATTCGCCCTGTTCGACGCGCAACGGATAATCGCCCCACGGAAAACGCTCACGAATGTGCAGCAATTCGTCGGCATCTACCGGGTAAAAACGGATCTGATCGAAGAAACGTAGCAACCAAGGTTGAGTAAACGCGGCGGTTGGACGATCGCGATTCCACATCTGCATGGTGCGTCCGACAAACTGATAGCCGCCCGGCCCTTCCATGCCGTACACGCACATATAGGCGCCGCCGATGCCCACCGAGTTTTCTGCCGTCCAGGTGCGCGCCGGATTGTATTTGGTGGTAACTAAGCGATGGCGCGGATCGAGTGGCGTCGCCACTGGCGCACCGAGATAGACATCGCCCAGCCCCATCACCAAATACGACGCGCTGAACACAATCTCTTTCACCGCCTCAATGCTTTCCAGCCCGTTGATGCGGCGAATAAATTCGATATTACTTGGGCACCACGGCGCGTTAGGTCGCACTGATTGGTCGTAACGCACAATCGCTTCCCGACAGGCTACGTCATCCCAACTCAACGGCAGCCATACGGTACGCGATGGCACCGCCGCGTCGGCTAGGCTGCCCAACGCTAAATCAGCGTGCAAAATTTGCGCCAATAGCTCACTTCTTGCACATAGCTGCGCGTCATAATGGATTTGCAGCGAGCGAATGCCGGGCGTCAGTTCCAGCTGCCCCGGCAGCGAATGCGCTTCCAGCCACTGCATCAACGCGTGCACGCGAAAACGCAGGGCAATATCCAGCTGCAAATCACCATATTCCACCAACAGGAAACGGTCGCCCGCCGCACGCACTGTGAGCGAAGGACGCGCTTCCATTGCCGCATGATGGTGCATCACCGGATCAATTAAAGGCAGCGCCGCGTTCACTGTAATCGGCTGACATTGCAGTTTAATGATCTCGTCATGTTGCGCTTGCGCCAATTGATCGGCGGTGGCGAGATCGATCGGCAGGAACTGGATGCGATCGCCGGCTTTGAGTTGACCAAGCTTCCACAGATCGGCCTGGATCACCGTCGCCGGGCAGACAAAGCCACCGAGTGAAGGGCCGTCCGGGCCGAGGATCACTGGCATATCGCCGGTAAAATCCACGGTACCAAAGGCGTAAGCATTGTCATGGATGTTTGAAGGATGCATGCCCGCTTCGCCGCCGTCGCTGCGCGCCCAGGTGGGTTTCGGGCCAATCAGACGGATGCCGGTGCGGCTGGAGTTGTAGTGCACTTGCCATTCAGCGGCAAAAAATTCCGCAATATCGTCATCGGTGAAGAAGGTCGGCGCGCCGTGCGGGCCGTAAATCACCCGTAACTGCCAGCAACCGTTGAGTTGCGGCAGCAAATCGTCGGGCAAACGGGCCGCGCTCAATACTTGCGGCGCAGCCAGATGCAGCACATCGCCAGCACGCAGCGCACGTCCCGCATGACCGCCAAATTTCCCCAAGGTAAAGGTGCTGCGACTGCCAAGATAGCGCGGCGTATCCAGCCCGCCCGCCAACAGCAAATAGCTGCGGCTGCCATCGTGCACCTCGCCCAACGTCAACGTTTGCCCGGCTTGCGCCGTTAAACGCTGATTCATCGGCAAGGTTTGTTGATCGAGCAACGCATCAATCGGCGCGCCGGTTAGCACAAAGCTGCATGCCTGATTAAAGCGCAGCGTCGGGCCGCGCAAAGTGATCTCCAAACCGGCGGCGTTTGCATCGTTATCTAACAGTCGATTGCCGAGCTGAAATGCGCGGCTGTCGAACGGTCCGGAAGGCGGCACGCCAACATGCCAATAACCGATGCGACCCGGCGCGTCCTGTACCGTGGTTAAAGTGCCGCCGCTGAGAATATCCAGCGTCGACGGCTGCCACGGCATGTTGCCGAGCGTAGCGGTGATGATGCGTGCTTGCTGCACTTCGGGCAGCAAGCACAACTGGCGCAGCCACAGCAGATTGGTTTCGATGCCATACAGTTCGGTGGCATTCAGTGCCTGCGTCATGCCGGTTAACGCGTTGGCACGATCGCTGGCGTGCACAATCACTTTTGCCAGCATCGGATCGTAAAACGGTGAAACCTCCATGCCGCTTTCTACGCTGCTATCGATGCGCAGCGTCGCCTGTTCCAGTGCGGCAGGAAATTGCACATGGCTAAGCAATCCGGCGCTGGGCTGAAACTGTTTGGCCGGATCTTCCGCATACACGCGCACCTGAATGGCGTGGCCTTGCGCGACGGGTTGTAAACTGGCGAGCGGCGGTAACTGTTGCTGTGCCAGTTCCACCATCCAACGCACCAAATCCACGCCGTACACCATTTCGGTGACGCCATGCTCCACCTGCAAACGGGTATTTACTTCGAGGAACCAGAACTGCTGGCTGGCATCGTCATAAACGTATTCCACCGTGCCGGCGCTGCGATAATTCACCGCACGCGCCAGTCGCACCGCTGTGGCCTGCAATTCTACGCGCACCGCGTCACTCAAACCCGGCGCGGGCGTCTCTTCCAGCACCTTTTGATTGCGGCGCTGCGCCGAACAATCACGTTCACCCAAGGCGATGACTTCGCCCGCGCCATCGCCAAAAATTTGCACTTCGATGTGGCGCGCACGCGCGATAAATTTCTCTAAAAACACACCATCGTCGGCGAAATTGTTGCCGGCTAAACGCTTCACACGGGTAAACGCGGCATTCAATTGCTCAGCATCATCGCAGCGTTGCATGCCAATGCCGCCGCCGCCCGCGGTGCTTTTCAGCATCACCGGATAACCGATGTGTTCAGCCATCGCCTGCGCTTCGTCTAACGAAGCCAGCAAACCGCTGCCCGGTAACAAGGGCACAGCACTCTGTTCCGCCAGTGCGCGGGCGCGGTGTTTCAAGCCAAACGCCGCCATCTGCTCGGCACTGGGGCCGAGAAAATGCACGCCAGCCGCTTCACAGCGCGTCACAAATTCAGGATTTTCACTGAGAAAACCGTAGCCAGGATGAATGGCCTGCGCGTCACTCTGCGCAGCAATCGCCAGCAATTTATCCTGATTAAGATACGTGTCCCGCACTTGCCCGTCGCCCAGCGGCCAGGCTTCATCCGCCAGCCGCACATGGCGCGCGTGGCGATCGGCTTCGGCATACACTGCAATCGCCCGAATATTCATGGCTCGCAGGGTACGAATAATGCGCACGGCAATCGCGCCACGGTTGGCAATTAATACGCGATCAATCATGACTGAATTCTCATATTGCGGCAGGTCGTCCTGCGTGGCATTGACGGCAAAAAACGGGTCGTCCCGTTGCGTCAGAAAATCACCACACGCTGACTAAAATCGGCGTTGGGTTGTAACCGTTGCAGGGATTGTTGAGTTGCGGGCAGTTGGAAATCAGCACCAGCAGGTTCATCTGCGCCACCATCTCGACATATTTCCCCGGCGCAGAAATGCCGTCGGCAAAGGTCAATCCGCCTTCATGCGTCACCGGTACATTCATGAAAAAGTTGATGTTGTGGGTGATGTCGCGGCGCGTCAGGCCAAACTCTGGCTTCTCCGCCACCGCCAGCATCCAGCTGTCGCGGCACGAATGCATGTGGCGTTTTTCGAGGTCATAACGCACGGTGTTGCTTTCGCAGGAGCAAGCGCCGCCCAGCGTATCGTGACGACCGCAGGTATCGGCGGTGATGGTCAACATCGGGCGATCGGCGTTGGATCGCAGCACGCTGCCGGAAGTGAGAAACACATTGTTCTGGCCGCGCAGCGTGTTGCTCATGCTGTAACGCTCGGCGGTGTCATCGGCGTTGAAGAACAAGGTATCGGCGGCTTGGTTGCCTTCAAGATCGGTGATGCGCAACGTCTGGCCGGCTTCGATGCGCTGCAACCAGTAATCACCAGCATCAATTTGCTGCTGCAAGCACGCTTCGGCGGGATCGCGCTGACTTTCGTTAATCATCACACTTCTCCTTGCAGTTGATACAACGCGTTGTTGCGCAGACCGCGCTGATTTTCTTCGCGTTCGAGACAAATAGCGGGCAGCGGCGCGCGCTGCGCATCGATGTTGATGTGCACCGGCTGGCGCGGATAATCACCCGCGGCACTCAGCGGATGCGGGCAGGTATGCAGCAGCACCAGGGTGTCCATCGCGAAGCGCAAACGCACGCTGGCTCCCGCTGTGCCTTGACGCTCCAGCTGCAAAGTGCCGTTATCGTCGGCGCGCACCTGCGCAAACAGATTGAGGCACGACGCCATATCGCGCTGGCCAAGGCCATATTTCGCCAGCTCGACGAGGAAGCTGTCGTAGCCGTTTTGATGACGCTGATTGCGCGCTTGCTGATAGTTGCTGGCACCAAAACGCGCGGCAGTTTGCTCAGCGTTCAAGGTGCCGCACACGCTTTCATGCCAGCCGAAGGTATCTTCTTCAATGCCGCAGAAAATGCGCCCCATATCGGAGTAGAGGCAATGTCCAGCGGTGAGACGAAAAGTGTGCTGACATTTCAAGGTATCCGGCGCGTTGTAACGCTCCAGCAAGTTTTCCGGGTTGTAAAACAGCATGCCGACATTCGCGCCACCTGCAACATCGGTCAGGGTCAGCGCGCTGCCGCTGCGCATCACCAATGACCAGTGCGCGCCGCTCGGCAAATGGGTTTGGTAGGAATTCATGGTTGCTCCTTTATGCCACCAGCGGCTCGGATGGCTGTGCGCGATCCAGCGGCAGGTCGTAAGTGATAGTCGCGCCCCAGGCTTCGGGCGCGTGCGGATCGTGGCGCAGCTTGTCGAACACCAGCAGCCGCGACGCGAGGCTAAATCCCTCTTTTAAATCGTGGGTGATCATGAAAATCGTCAGGTTGTGTTGCTGCCACAATGCAGTGATCAGTTGGTGCATTTCGCTGCGGATGCCGGGATCGAGCGCGCCGAACGGTTCGTCGAGCAGCAGAATGCGCGGCTGTTTCATTAACGCCTGCGCCAGCGCCAAGCGTTGCTGCATGCCGCCGGAAAGCTGATGCGGATATTTGCTCTGCGCGTGTTCCAGGCCAACCTGCGCCAGCATGGCCTGCGCCCGCTGGCGAATCGCCTGACGTTTTTTGCCCCACACGCGGCCCAACCAACGTGCGCTGCTGAACTCATCGCCCAGCATCACGTTGCCCAGCACCGTTAAATGCGGGAACACCGAATAGCGCTGAAACACCACGCCACGATGCGCGTCCGGCTCGTCGGGAATCGGTTCGCCATCCAGCAGCAGTTGTCCTTTGGTCGGCGATTCGGTGCCGAGCAGCATGTTGAGAAAGGTGGTTTTGCCGCAGCCGGATGCCCCGACAATCGCCACAAATTCGCCCTCTTCCACATTGATGTTGAGGCGCTCCAGCACCACTTGATCGCCATAATGCTTTTCGAGATTTTTCAGTTGCAGTAACGGCATGGCCCGCTCCTTATTTCGCGTGATACCACGGCCAGCAGCGACGGCTAATCAGCCGCAGCAGCAGGTCGAGCAGGAAAGCCAGCAGCGCAATCCACGCCACGTACGGCAGAATCACGTCCATCGCCAGATAACGCCGCATCAGGAAGATGCGATAGCCCAGCCCTTCGGTGGCGGCGATGGCTTCTGCCGCAATCAGGAACAGCCACGCCGACGCCAGCGACAATCGCACCGCATCAAACAGGCGCGGCATCAGTTGCGGCAGAATCACCCGCCACATGATTTGCGCGCTGTGGCCGCCAAGGGTTTGCGCTTTTACCAACTGCTCACGCGGGATTTTCTGCACCTGCAACTGCAAATCGCGGGTAATCAGCGGCGTGATGCCGATAACAATCAGCACCACTTTTGACACTTCTCCCAAGCCAAAGCAGATAAACAGAATCGGCAGAATCGCCAGCGGCGGCACCAGCGCGAACAGCGTCACCAGCGGTGCCAGCACCGCACGCACCACCGGTAGCGCGCCGGTAAACAGACCCAACGCTAACGCCAGCAATGCGCTGATCAACACGCCGCTGAGTAAACGCAGCAGACTGGCGAAGGTGTCGCTCCACAGCAGATATTCGCCGGTGCGCGGGCTGGGCTGAAACGCCATGCGGCTGATGGCATCGCCCATCGCGTTAAAGCCCGGCAATAACTTATCGGCGGCATTGAGGCTGAGACGCGCATCCGACGCGAACAGATAGGCCAGCAGCACCGCCAGCAGCGGCAGCAGGCCGAGCAGCAAACGTCCCAGCGGCAGCGGTTGGTAGTTGATCAACTTACGCATCGGCATCGCCTCGCTTACAGCTGCCCGTCGGCGGCCAGTTTGGTGTACTCATCGGTGAAGCGCAGTTTGAGGTTATCGGCGTTACCCCAATTCCCGGCAGGCGTTTCCACGCCAACCACATCAGCGCTCGGCGCGCCCTCGCCCAGCAAACCGTGCTTGAACGAGAACTCAGCAACCATCTGCATGGTGGCTTTCAGTTGTGGGCTATCAACGAAATCGAGGGTGGTTTTGGCATCGCTAAACAGATGGGTGGCGGCAAGCTGCTGATCGAAGCCCGCCAGATCGGTGCCGGAAGCCTGCGCCATTTGCGTACGTGCGGCTTTGGCGCTGTCGGTCGGGCCAGACATGGTTTTCAGCGTTTCATACCACGCACCGGTCAGCGCTTTACCCAGTTGCGGATACTTTTTCAGCGTGGCGGTATTCACCACCAGCAGGTCGAGAATTTCGCCCGGAATTTGCGCCGAGGAGAAAATCAGATGGCTGTTCGGCTGCTTCTCGGCTTCGGCTAACAGCGGGTTCCAGGTCACGATGGAGTGCACATCATCGGTGCCAAACGCCGCCACTAAATCCGCATCGGCGGTGTTCACTACTTTGACGTCTTTCTCGCTCATGCCGGATTTTTCCAGCGCGCGCCCCAGCAGGTAATGCGAAACCGAAAGCTCGACCAGATTGATCGGTTTGCCCTTCAGCGCCGAGATGTTGCCTGCGCCTTTCAGCAAAATGCCGTCATTGCCGTTGGAGTAATCGCCGACGATCAGCGCGGTGCTATCGACGCCGCCGGTAGCCGGAATGGTCAGCGCATCCATGTTGGTCATGGTGCAACCGTCAAAACCGCCAGCGGTATATTGATTCACCGATTCGATGTAGTCGTTGACCTGCACGAACTGGATGTCGATGCCGTATTTGTCGGCCCATTTTTTGACGATGCCGCTTTGCTGCGCGTAATCCCACGGCATCCAGCCCGCGTAAATTGACCAGCAAATCTTGAAGGAGGGTTTGTCGGCGGCCAGCGTGTTGACGCTGAACAGCGCGATGGAGCAAAGCAACAGCAGGCGGAGGCAGGCTTTCATCATGATGATTCCTCTGGCGTTAACGGGCGAAAAAATAGCAGGAGGCGGCGAGCAACGATCTCGCTTTCCTCCCGGGCTTTTTTCCCGCCGTGTAACCGTCAGAGGACGGTCGGTCACTCTCGGACCAGCATCTTTCGATCGGAACCCTAGTGACCCATTGCAAATTGTCTGGCGACGTCGGTTGCCCGCTATCGCTCCTGCATCTGCGTTAACACATACAAAATAGATGCCAATGTTATATCCATCTGAAAAACATTAACTATTTTCGGAACGCTCATCGCCACGTTACCGCTATTGCACAGATAAGCAGCGTGCGCGCACCACCGTGAAGCAGCGCGACATGGCGGAAGTTGACACGCCTCGCAATTCTTAACGGGCACTGAAAAAACTTTTACTTAGCGATCATGAGGTTATTACACATTCATGACAGCCCAATCCGAACCAATTAAATATTGGTTCACTTCTTGCCTACGCTAAGAAAGCGACCGCATGCGCCTTTCATCAGGAAAAGTGCTGGATACGCGGCGATTACCGATCTTTTTCTGATGCATAAACAGGCGAACCAATCATGAATGACACGCCAGAAACCAGCCGCAACTCCAGCACAGCGCTTGAGCAGCTGCGCCAGCTGATTCAGCAGCAGGAGCACACGCCCGATCGCGCGCTGCCGACCGAGCGTGAATTAGCCGAGCGCTTTGGCGTCGGTCGTCGTGAAATCCGCCGGGCGTTGGATGTGCTGGAAGAAGAAGGCCGCATCTGGCGCAAACAAGGCAAAGGCACTTTTGTTGGTCCGGCCGCGCCGGTGCAACCGCTGGTGCTACAGGATTTGCCGCAGCAATCGAATCTCCTCGAAGTGATGGAAGCGCGTTTGCAGTTGGAGCCAGGGCTGGCAAGTCTTGCCGCCCTGCGCGCCACCAAAGAGCAGATCGCGCTGATGAAGCGTCTGCTGGAACGCATGCACGGCATTACCGCGCCGGAAGATGGCGATCAGCATGAATTATGGGACAGCGCCTTTCACCGCGCCATCGCCGAGGCGGCGGGTAATCGTCTGATGCTGGGCCTGTTTGATGCGATTGATGCGGTGCGCCGCGATCCCGGCTGGCAGCATTTTCGCGTGCAGGCGCGCACTCCGGCGCGCCTCGATATCTACGACGACCATCATCAGCGCTTGGTGAATCACATCGCCCAGCGTCAACCGCATGAAGCGGCGGCGGCGATGCGTGAACACTTGCTGACGCTGCAACAGGCGCTGATGGAAACCCTGTATTCCCACCGTGAGGAGATGCCATGAGTGCCCATCCCGTTTTATCGCTGCGCAATTTGCGCGTGCAGTTTCGCGGCTCGCCCGTCACGGTGCTGGATGATATTTCTCTGGTGCTGCATGCCGGCGAAACGCTGGCGTTGGTGGGCGAATCGGGCTGTGGCAAAAGCATCACCTCGTTGACTTTAATGGGTTTGCAGCCGGACAGCGCGCAAATCTTGCAGGGCGAAATGCAGTTTGATGGCCGCGATCTGCGCCAACTCAGTCGCGACGACTATGCCAGCTTGCGCGGCAATCAACTGGCGATGATTTTTCAGGAACCGATGACCTCGCTCAATCCGGCCTTCACGTTGGGCGATCAGCTGAGTGAAGCGGTGATGCGTCATCGCAAAGTCAACAAACGCCAGGCGATGGCAGCAGCATTGGCGATTCTGCAAAAAGTACAAATCCCGGCTCCAGAACTGCGCTTAAAAGCCTATCCGCATCAACTTTCTGGCGGCATGCGGCAACGCGTGATGATTGCGATGGCGTTGATTAACCAGCCAAAACTATTGATTGCCGACGAACCGACTACCGCGCTCGACGTCACTATCCAGGCGCAGATTCTGGCGCTGCTTAACACGCTAAAACAGGAAACCGGTACTGCGGTGCTGATGATTACCCACGACCTCGGCGTGGTGGCGGAAGTGGCTCAGCGCGTAGCGGTGATGTACGCCGGACAAGTGGTGGAAAGCGGCAGCGTTGAGCGCATTTTCAACGATCCACAACATCCTTACACCATTGGTTTGATGGGATCGATTCCCAGCCTCAGCGCCCGTGAAGGCGCGCTGGCGACCATTCCCGGCCAGGTGCCGTTGCCAGAAAACATGCCCGCTGGTTGCCGCTTCGCCACCCGTTGTCCGTTCGCCGAAACGCGCTGCCATCACAGCCGCCCAACGCTGCGCGCGTTGGCAAACGATCATCAGGTCGCCTGTTTTCGCGCGCCATTAGAACAACACGTCACGCTGGGAGAGATTGCATGAAGCCGATTTTAGAGTGCCGCGATTTAAGCAAAACCTTCTCCGGCGGCAATCGCCTGTTCAGCCGCAATCGTGGCGTGACGGCGGTCGATCGCGTTTCGTTGCAGGTGATGCCTGGCGAAACGCTGGCGATTGTCGGCGAATCGGGTTCCGGTAAATCCACACTTGGCCGTTTGCTGCTGCGTTTACTGGCCGCCAGCGCCGGTGACGTATTTTATCAGGGCGAAAGCATCACCGATGCCAGCGGCGCGCGGCTCAATCAGCTGCGTCGAGAATTGCAGATCATCTTTCAGGACCCGTTTGCTTCCCTCAATCCGCGCATGACAGTGCAACAAATTGTTGGCGAGCCGCTATGGCTGCACGAAAAAATGCGCCGCGATCAGCGCCATGCGCGCGTGGCGGAACTGCTGCGCACCGTGGGTTTGCCTGCGGCGTGGGCGGAACGTTATCCGCACGAATTTTCCGGCGGTCAGCGCCAGCGCATTGGCATCGCCCGCGCGTTGGCATCACAGCCAAAATTATTGCTCGGCGATGAACCGGTGTCCGCGCTGGATGTGTCGGTGCAGGCGCAAGTGGTCAACTTGCTGGAGAACCTGAAACAGCAGTTTGGCCTGACGATGATCATCGTGGCGCACGGTTTGGCGGTGATCCGCCATATGAGCGATCGCGTGGCGGTGATGTATCTCGGCCAGATTGTTGAACTGGCGAGCGTCGATGAGATTTTCGATGCGCCGCTGCATCCGTATACCCAAGCGCTGATCGCTTCCGCGCCGCAAATGCAGCCCGGCGTCAATCGCACCATTCCGATGTTGCAGGGCGATTTGCCGAATCCGGCCGATCCGCCGAGCGGCTGCCGCTTTCACACCCGTTGCCCTTACGCCACCACAGAATGCCGCCAGTTTGAGCCAATCAATCAGGTGCTGAGCGGTGGCCGTCAAATTGCCTGCCATCGCTGGCAGGAGATTAATCGCGATCGCAGCGTCATCACTCTTGCGCCGCCTTCCGCCGCCTTTTTACGTCGCCGCGCCCTGTTTGAGCAGGCGGTGAATCAGCAAGCCTAACCTCTGGAGATACACCGTGAAGCAAGCTCGTCATACGTTATTAACCGCCCTCAGCGGCCTGTTATTGCTCGGTGCTAGCGCACACAGTCAGGCTGATAGCGTGATTCGCATCGGTTTGGGTGCCGATCCCGATATGCTCGATCCGCATCTGGCGCGCACCTACTACGGCCGTTTTGTGTTTGCGGCGATGTGCGATCGTTTGGTCGATGTTGATCAAAACCTCAAAGTAATCCCGGGCCTCGCCACCGATTGGGCGTGGAGTGACGACGGCAAAACGCTGACCATGAATCTGCGTAGCGGCGTGACCTTCCACGACGGTGAAAAATTTGATGCAGAAGCGGTGAAATTCAACATTGAGCGCGCGCTGACGCTGCCGGGTTCACTGCGTAAGAGTGAGATATCTTCAATTGAGAGCGTCGAAGTCAGCGGGCCGATGCAGGTGAAATTCCACCTGAAAAACCCGGATGCGGCGCTGCTTAGCCAGTTGACCGATCGCGCGGGTGCGATGCTGGCACCAGAAGCGGCGAAGAAGCCTGATTTCGCCGCCCATCCGGTGTGTTCCGGTCCGTATCAATTTGACAGCCGCGTGCAGCAGGATCGCATCGTGCTGAAGCGCTATGAAAACTACTGGAACAAAGGCGCGTACCACTTCGACAAAGTGATTTTCCTGCCGATTCCTGATGCGTCAGTACGCCTGGCGAACCTGCGCGCGGGCGATCTCGATCTCACCGAAGGCGTGGCCGCCAGCGATGTGAAAACCGTGGAAAGCGACAGCAAGCTGGCGCTGGCGAAAGTCACCGGCCTCGGTTATCAAGGCATCACCTTCAACATCAACAACGGCAAAGTGGACGCCAACAGCCCGTTGAAAGATGCACGCGTGCGTGAAGCCTTCTCGCTAGCAATCGATCGCGATGCGCTGAATCAGGTGGCATTCGAAGGTTTGTACACGCCCGCCAATCAGGCGTTTTCGCCGGTTAGCCCGTATCACGTCAACATGCCGATTGCCGCACGCGATGTGGAAAAAGCGAAAGCATTGCTGAAGGCCGCAGGCGTGACCACGCCGCTCAATCTGACGCTGCTGGTGAGCAACAACCCCACTTCGCAGCAAGTCGGCCAGGTGATTCAGGCGATGGTCGGCGAAGCAGGCTTCAACCTCAATCTGCAAATGAGCGAGTTCGCCACGCTGCTGGATCGTCAGCAACGCGGTGATTACCAACTCAGCTTGTCCGGTTGGTCTGGTCGTCCCGATCCGGATGGCAGCATCTACTCATTTATCAACAGCAAAGGCACGCTCAACGATGGGCGCTACAACAATCCACAAGTGGATGAGTGGCTGAATGCCGCACGTTTGACTAACGACCAGGCGCAGCGCCAGGCGTTGTACAGCAAAGTGGTGAATCAGCTGCAAAGCGATATGCCGATTGCTTACCTCTACTTTGAGCCGCGCATTTTCGGCATGTCGAAAAAATTGCAGGGCTTTAAAGCCTGGCCGGACGGATTGGTGCGTTTGGCTGGCGTGAGTCTGGCGCAGTAAACCGCTAAGGAGCGAGGATGCTGGAACTGATTGTAAAACGGCTGCTGCTGGCGATTCCGACGCTGTTGCTGGTGAGCATTATGGTGTTCGCGCTGCAAAAGCTGCTGCCGGGCGATCCGGTACTGGCGATGGCGGGCGAAGAGCGTGATCCAGCGGTCATCGCCCAGCTGCGCGCCGAATACCACCTGGATGATCCGATTCCCACGCAATATTTTTCGTGGATTGGTAACGCGCTGACCGGCGATCTCGGCATGTCGCTGCGCACCAAAGAGCCGGTGACGTCGCTGATCGCCAGCAAATTGCCGGTGACGCTGGAGTTGTCGTTGCTGGCGATGATTATCGCGCTGGTGATCGGCATCAGCATGGGGATTATCGCCGCGGTGCGCAAAGACAGTTGGGTCGATCACACCACCAACTTTGTTGCGCTTTCCGGGATTTCAGTGCCTCACTTCTGGCTTGGTATTCTGCTGATTCTGCTGTTTTCGGTGCATCTGCAATGGTTGCCGGCATCGGGATTTGTGCCAATCAGTGAAGACGTGGCGCAGAACCTGAAAACGCTGTTGCTGCCCGCGCTGGTGCTCGGCACGGGATTGGCCGCCACGCTGATGCGCCATACGCGCGCCTCGATGATTTCGGTGCTGAAGGCCGATTACATCCGCACCGCGCGCGCCAAAGGTTTGCTGAGCGGCAAAGTGGTGCTCAAGCATGCGTTTCGCAATGCGCTGATGCCAATCGTCACGCTGACCACGCTGCTGTTTGGTGAATTGCTGGGCGGCGCGGTGTTAACCGAACAGGTTTTCACTCTGCCCGGCTTCGGCAAGATGATTGTCGATGCGGTGTTTAACCGTGATTACGCCGTGGTGCAAGGCGTGGTGTTGGTCGTAGCGATTGGCTTCCTGCTGCTCAACCTGCTGGCCGACGTGTTGTATCTGTTAATCAACCCGAAAATGCGAGGCTAATCATGAGCGAAGTGTTAACGGCTGGCGCGCTGCCCGTGGCGGCCAAGCCCAATCGCCGGGTGTTGAAAAAGTTTCTGCGTAATAAAAGTGCGTTAATTGGCGCGGTGATCGTGCTGCTGTTTGTCGCGGTGGCGTTGCTGGCTCCGTGGCTGGCGCCGTTTGATCCGATCAAAGCCAATTTCCTCGCAGTGCGCAAAGCACCGTCAGTGCTGCACTGGTTCGGCACCGATGAACTGGGACGCGATATTTTGTCGCGCCTGGTTTGGGGCTCACGCACCTCGCTGCTGGCAGGCTGTATTTCGGTGATGATCGCCATTCTGATCGGCGTGCCGCTTGGGTTGATTGCCGGTTACTGGCAAGGCTGGTGCGACGGCATTATTTCGCGCTTTATTGAAGCCTTGCTGGCCTGCCCATTCCTGATTCTGGCGATTGCGCTCGGCGCGTTTCTCGGCCCAAGCCTGTCGAATGCGATGATTGCGATTGGTTTATCCGCCATGCCGATTTTCGCTCGTTTAACGCGCGGCCAGGTGATCGCCATTCGCCATGAAGAGTACATCGACGGGGCGCGAGCAATCGGTTTGCCCGATCGCTGGATCATCCTGCGTTACGTGTTGCCTAACGTGCTGTCGCCGATTCTGGTGCAGGCCACGCTGGCGATTGCTTCCGCCATCATCACCGAAGCCAGCCTCTCTTTCCTCGGTCTCGGCCAGCAACCGCCTTCGCCTTCATGGGGCGCAATGCTGAACACCGCTAAAGGCTTTCTCGAACAGGCGCCGTGGATGTCGATTTTCCCCGGTCTGGCTATTTTTCTTACCGTGCAGGGCTTCAACCTGCTGGGCGACGGCTTGCGCGACGCGCTCGATCCGCGCAATGACTCACATTAAGGAACCCTCATGAGTGAACTGGATTTTAACGTCAGCTATGCCTCACACCGCGTGCCAATGATGGGACGCAATGCGGTCGCCACCTCTCAGCCGCTGGCGGCGCAGGCCGGGATTCGCATGCTGCAACAGGGCGGCAATGCAGTAGATGCGGCGATTGCCAGCGCCATGGCGTTAACCGTGCTGGAACCTACCGGCAACGGTATCGGCAGCGATGCGTTTGCGATTATCTGGGACGGCAAAAAGTTGCACGGTTTGAATGCCTCTGGCCGTTCACCGGCGGCGTGGAACCCGGAACGCTTTGCCGGATTGGACGCTATGCCGGAAATTGGCTGGGAAGCGGTGACCGTACCGGGCGCGGTTTCTGCGTGGGTAGAATTGGCTGAACGCTTCGGCACGCTGCCGCTCACTACGCTGGCGCAACCGGCGATTGAGTATGCGCGCGACGGTTTCCCGGTTTCGCCGCTGATTGGGCATTTGTGGCAGCGCGGCTACAACAAGCTGAAAGATCAGCCAGGCTTCACCGCCTGTTTCGCGCCGGAAGGCCGCCCGCCGCACGCCGGTGAGCTGTACCGCAATCCGGCGCAAGCGGCCACTTTGCAGAAAATCGCTGAAACCCGTGGCGAAGCGTTTTATCACGGCGAGTTGGCAGAGAAGATCGTGGCGTTTGCCCAGCAACACGGTTCGGCGCTCAGTCTCGACGACATGAAAAATCACCGTGCCGATTGGGTGGAACTGTTATCGCGACCGTTCGCCGGGGGTTCGGTGCAGGAGTTGCCGCCAAATGGTCAGGGCATCGCCACGCTGATTGCGCTCGGCATTCTGGAGCAGTGGGATATTGGCCGCTATGAGCCGGATTCGGCGCCGTGGCTGCACCTGTCGTTCGAAGCGATGAAGCTGGCGCTGGTTGATCTGGAACGCTACGTTACCGATGCCGATCATCTGGAATTCCCAGCGGAATTGCTGTTGAGCGATGAATACCTCAAGCAGCGCGCGCAGTTGATTAATCCCGATCAGGCCGGAGATTTCAGCTTTGGTTCGCCCAAACAGAGCGGCACGGTTTATCTCTCCACTGCCGATGCCAGCGGCATGATGGTTTCCTTTATACAATCGAACTACATGGGCTTTGGTTCTGGTGTGGTGGTGCCGGAAACCGGTATCAGTTTGCAGAATCGCGGCTGCGGTTTCTCGCTCGATCCGCAACATCCCAATGTGGTGGCAGGCGGTAAACGTCCGTTCCACACCATCATTCCCGCCTTTGCATTAGATGGCGACGGCCAGCCGCTGATGTCGTTTGGCGTGATGGGCGGCCCGATGCAGGCGCAGGGACATCTGCAAATGGCGTTGCGCGTGATGCTGCATAAGCAGAATCCGCAGGCGGCGATTGATGCGCCGCGCTGGCGCGTGGTGCAAGGGCGCGAAGTGGTGGTTGAGCCGGGTATTGACCGCAATGTGTTGGCGAAGCTGCGCGAAATGGGGCATCACATCACGTTGGAAGATCCGCTGCTCGGCTATAACTTCGGCGGCGCGCAGGCGATTGTGCGCGATCCGCAAGGTTTCTATATCGCTGCTACCGAAAGCCGCAAAGATGGGCAGGCGCTGGTGTATTAATTTTCGCTTTGTGGCGGTCACCATAAATGGCGACCCTACAAAACCAGCAATTTCCACGTAGGGTGCGCATTAATGCGCACCATGCTTAGCGCTCCCGTTGTACAGCTCATGTCATTGCACTATTCTTTAGGACCTTTCTCACCGAATCGAATAGTGCCATTTTGTCACGACAGGAGTTGAAACATGGCGTCAGGAATTAACCGCATCTGGATGCGTATTGGGATGCTGATGGTTGGCACACTCATTGTGCTGCAACTCACTGCCTGCGGCGACAAAGAAGGCGATCAGCGTAAAGCGTTTAGCGATTTCCTTCAGAACACCGTGATGCGCAGCGGCGAACATCTGCCAAGCCTGAGTGAGAACCAGAAACAGACCTTCGGCAACTACGCTAGCGATTACGCCATCCTGTATAGCTTCTCACAGCAGGCCAATCAGGCAATTGAACAGGGTATGCGTCCGGTTGTGGACGAACTGGCAGCGATTCACGTGCCGCAGGATTATCTCACTCGCCGTGATAGCTTGCGCCAGGCCAGCGGCAATCTGAATGTGCTGACTCAGCAGATTCAAAGCGCCAAAATGCAGGCCGACAGCAGCAAGGCCACGCTGAAGCAGCCAGACGACCTGAAGAAAGTGTATGACGCGGCATATACCAAAGTGGTGACGCAGCCAGCCGGTACGCTGATTCCACTGTTGCCACAATTGCAGGCGTTGAGCCAGGCGGCGGTGCAAACCGGCGATTATCTGCAATCGCAGGGTTCACGTGTGAGCTTTAACGACAGCGGCGTGCAGTTCCCGACTCAGGATCAAGCGACGCAGTACAACACGCTGATGAGCAATCTTTCCAGCAATGCACAAGCGCTGACGCAAGCGCAGAATGCGGTGCAAGGCGGATTGTAAAATCCCCGGTGAAATTGCATTAGCAGGCGGCCAAATGGCCGCCTTTTTCATTTTGCCATCCGCTCGCCGTTTTTCAGATTTTCGTCACTTCCTTACAACGTTCTTTTCTGCATCGCCATTGTGTGATCTGGCGCATTTATGACCACAAATTGTTTGTGATCACCATCACATTTATGGAACAAACCAGCAACCTAGAAAGGTGACTTAAGTCACATTCATCGCCTTGATTTGCTTAAAAATTCGTCATCGTTGCTTTCTTACAACGCTTTTTTGTGATCAGCATCACTTTATCGCACCCCTCTTACCCCGAATTAGCGTGATCTATATCACACTTAGCCAGTGCTCTACGCAGCGTAATAAACTAGTGCTAGAGTCCGCGTGCATACAGTAATGCCACGGCCCCCGCCGTAACGTTCAAACAAAAACAAACGCGCTCTCTTATTGCGGCGCGTCTCAATAAGGGGTGGGTTTATGTCCTCATCAGTAAAGGTCAAGGTTCAGAGCTTTGGTCGCTTTCTGAGTAATATGGTGATGCCTAACATCGGTGCGTTTATCGCCTGGGGTATCATCACTGCGCTGTTCATCCCAACCGGATGGATTCCAAACGAAACGCTGGCGAAACTCGTCGGCCCAATGATCACTTATCTGCTGCCACTGCTGATTGGTTTCACCGGTGGACGTCTGGTAGGCGGCGACCGCGGTGGCGTGGTCGGTGCGATCACCACCATGGGCGTGATCGTCGGCGCCGATATGCCGATGTTCCTCGGCTCAATGATTGCGGGTCCGCTGGGCGGCTGGGCGATCAAATCTTTTGACCGCGTTGTTGATGGTAAGATCAAAAGCGGCTTCGAGATGCTGGTTAACAACTTCTCAGCCGGTATCATCGGTATGCTGTTGGCGCTGCTGGCGTTCCTGGCAATCGGTCCATTGGTTGAAGGTCTGTCACATATCCTCGCCGCTGGCGTGAATCTGATGGTGCAGAACAACCTGCTACCGCTGACGTCGATCTTTGTTGAACCGGCGAAAATCCTGTTCCTCAATAACGCCATCAACCACGGTATCTTCTCTCCACTGGGCATCCAGCAGGCGAGCGAAGCAGGCAAATCCATCTTCTTCCTGATTGAAGCGAACCCAGGCCCAGGTATGGGCGTGCTGGTTGCCTACATGATGTTTGGTCGCGGTAGCGCTAAGCAATCTGCTGGCGGCGCCGCGATCATCCACTTCCTTGGTGGTATCCACGAAATTTACTTCCCGTACGTGTTGATGGCGCCACGCTTGCTGCTGGCAGTTATCCTCGGCGGTATGACTGGCGTGTTCACCTTGACGCTGCTGAACGGCGGTCTGGTATCTCCAGCTTCTCCGGGTTCTATCCTGGCAGTGCTGGCGATGACGCCAAAAGGCGCTTACTTCGCTAACATCGCGGCGATTATCGCGGCATTTGCGGTCTCCTTCGTGGTCTCTTCTATCCTGCTGAAAACCAGCAAAGTGAAAGAAGATGACGATATCGAAGCGGCAACGCAGCGCATGAAAGACATGAAAGCGCAGTCGAAAGGCCAGGCCGTTGCCGGTTCTCCGGTTGCGGGTGACGCAAACAGCGTTGATGTGGCTCATGTACGTAAAATCATCGTCGCTTGCGATGCTGGTATGGGTTCAAGTGCGATGGGTGCGGGCGTGCTGCGTAAGAAAGTGCAGGATGCCGGTCTGAGCAACATTTCCGTCACCAACAGCGCGATTAACTCGCTGCCAGGCGACGTCGATTTGGTGATTACTCACCGCGATCTGACGGAACGTGCGATGCGTCAGGCACCGCAGGCGCAGCACATTTCGCTGAACAACTTCCTTGATAGCGCGCTGTACAGCAATCTGACCGAACGTTTAGTGGCGGCCAACCGCAGCGAAACGCATCGCGAAACCGTACAGACTACGCTGGCTGACAGCTACGACGAAGGCAACGCGCACCTGTTCAAACTGGGTGCAGACAACGTGTTCCTCGGTCTGAGCGCCAGCAATAAAGAGCAAGCAATTCGCTTTGCCGGTGAGCAACTGGTGAAAGGCGGCTACGTGCAGCCGGAATACGTTGAAGCGATGCTGGAACGTGAAAAGCTGACGCCAACCTACCTCGGCGAGTCTATCGCAGTGCCGCACGGTACGGTTGAAGCGAAAGATCGCGTGCTGAAAACTGGCGTGGTGTTCTGCCAATATCCAGCGGGCGTGCAGTTTGGTGAAGAAGCTGAAGATGTGGCGCGTCTGGTTATCGGTATTGCCGCACGCAACAACGAACACATCCAGGTGATTACCAGCCTGACCAACGCGCTGGACGATGACAGCGTGATTGAGAAGCTGGCAAACACCACCAGCGTGCAGGACGTGTTGGATCTGCTGTCTGGCAGCACCGTCAAAGCGTAATTCCAGGTTTTACCTTCCCGGGGGCGGGCAAGCCCGTCCCATTTTTCGGGGCGGATTTGCCCGCCCTTTCGTCATTTGATATGGGTCAAATTTATGAAAGCGTTACATTTTGGAGCAGGTAACATTGGTCGCGGTTTTATCGGTAAGTTGCTGGCAGATGCCGGGATCGAACTGGTGTTTGCTGACGTCAATCAAGTGGTACTTGATGCCCTTAACGCCCATCATGAGTATCCGGTTCATGTGGTTGGCGAGCAGGCGAAAGTCGAAATCGTAAGAGGCGTCAGCGCCGTAAACAGCACCAGCGATGACATTGTGACGCTGATTGCTGAGGTTGATATCGTTACCACCGCGGTGGGCCCGCAGATTCTCGAGCGCATCGCCGGTGGCGTGGCCAAAGGCCTGGCCAAACGCAGCGACAACGGTAATGCCCGCCCTCTCAATATCATCGCCTGTGAAAACATGGTGCGTGGCACCAGCCAGCTCAAACAGCATGTGCTGAAAGCGCTGCCAGAGCAGTATCATGCGTGGGTTGAAGAGCATGTTGGCTTCGTCGATTCGGCGGTAGACCGCATCGTGCCACCTTCTGAAGCTGGCACCACCGATCCGCTGGAAGTCACCGTTGAAACCTTCAGCGAGTGGATTGTGGATAAAACCCAATTCAAAGGCGACTTGCCAAACATTCCGGGCATGGAACTGACCGATAACCTGATGGCTTTCGTGGAGCGCAAACTGTTCACTCTGAACACCGGCCACGCCATCACCGCCTATCTCGGCCAGTTAGCCGGTCACGCAACCATTCGTGATGCGATTCTGGATGAAAAAGTGCGTGCTG
Source organism: Pantoea sp. CFCC18179 (assembly GCF_059412405.1). Classification (NCBI taxonomy): domain Bacteria; kingdom Pseudomonadati; phylum Pseudomonadota; class Gammaproteobacteria; order Enterobacterales; family Erwiniaceae; genus Pantoea; species Pantoea sp. CFCC18179. The sequence continues at coordinate 131,561 of NZ_JBNBPM010000007.1, forward strand.
TGGTGCAAGGCGCGATGCAGGAAAGTGGCGAAGTGCTGATCAAGCGCTACGGCTTTGAAGCGGACAAACATGCGGCGTATATCCAAAAAATCCTCACGCGTTTTGAAAACCCGCATCTGAAAGATGACGTTGAGCGTGTCGGCCGCCAGCCGCTGCGTAAACTGAGCGCCGGCGATCGTTTGATCAAACCGACACTCGGCACCATTGAATACAACCTGCCGCACGCCAATCTGGTGCAAGGCATTGCCGCCGCGATGCACTATCGCAGCGATGCCGATCCGCAGGCGCAGGAACTGGCAACCTTACTGGCAGATAAAGGTCCGCAGGCCACGTTGGCAGAAGTTTCTGGTCTGGATGCCAATAGCGAAGTGGTCACCTCAGTGGTGAGTGCTTACAACGCTATGGCATAATGCGCGCCCTTTAGTGGTTAACTCGGGCACGTTTTGTGTCCGCTGGCGGTAGCTGAACGATGCAGGCAATAATGGAAGAGAAGCAGGCTTTTGAAAACCGGGTGCTTGAGCGCCTGAACGCCGGTCGTTCGGTGAGAAGCTTCCTGATCGCCGCCGTTGAGCTGTTGACTGAAGCGGTTAATCTGCTGGTGCTGCAAGTGTTTCGCAAAGACGATTACGCGGTGAAATACGCCGTTGAGCCGCTGCTGCTGGGTGATGGTCCGTTAGGCGAACTCTCGGTTCGCCTGAAATTGATTTACGGTCTTGGCGTGATCAATCGCCATGAATACGAGGATTGTGAACTGCTGCTGGCGCTGCGCGAGGAGCTGAATCACGACATCAGCGATTACCGGTTTACCGACGATGAAATCCTCGGCCCGTTCGGCGAATTGCACTGCGTGGTCGCCTGGCCGCCACAGCCCGACTTCAATCGAGACGATGATGATTTGCGCGTCATGCAGCAGCAACGTTATCTGCAGATGGTGCGTTCAACCATGGTGCTGTCGCTCACCGAACTGATTTCCCGCATTTCGCACAAACAGGTGTTTAAAAAGCCTGCGATGTGATTTCCCCGGTCGCCATTCATGGCGACCTGCTTTACGAAACTGCCACGCTGCAAAAGCACGCAGATTTGTGTATCCTTTGCCTGTTTTCCTTAACGAGTTTTCCCCCAATGAAAGAACAAGAAAAAGCCGAGATCAAACTGCTCAGCGACCAGCTGGATGCATTGAATCGCAAAGAAGCGCCACTGCTGGCGTCCGGTGATGCCGAGAAACTCGGTGAACTGCTGCGTGAAAAAGAGAAGCTGGAGCTGGAAATTGAGCGTCTGCGCAATGTACGCACCGAGAAGCTGAGCAAAGAAGCACAACAGTTGCAGAAACTGGGCTTTAGCCGCGAAATCACTAAAAAAGAACAAGCCAACATGGGCGCATTTAAGAAAAGCGTGCGCGGCTTGGTGGTGGTGCACCCAATGACCGCGCTCGGACGTGAGATGGGACTGAAAGTGATGACCGGCTACGCGAAGCAGCCGTTCTAAACTGAGTTACGCGGCGTGTGACACGTCGCGTTCGATGCCCGCAGCCTGAGCAACTTGTTGATTCAGGCTGTCCAGCAAGGCATAGCGACGGCGATATTCGGCGCGCTTCTTGCTGGCAATCTCTTCCAGATCTTTACGCTCAACGCGCAGCGGCAACGCAAAAATCTCATCCTCACGCGCCACGCCACCCAGCGATAACCAGAACTCGCTGTAGCTGGCAAAGAACTTATCGCCTTTGCTGTGACGATAACGCAGGCTGCGGAATACGTGGGTGTTATCACCGACCGCGCAGATCGCAGCAACGTGGCACATTTCCGCTAAATTAAATACCGCTTCCATCAGCAAACGTTTTGGGAATACGCCGTGTGCCGCTTTAGTGGCATCACGAATCACATCGTTAGAAATATGTTTGCGCGGCCCCTGCAAACCACCAATTAATAATGTGCGCTGGTGGTGCTCATTAATAATTGAGAAAGATAATGACGCAATCAACACCGTTTCATAGCGCAGTTCCAGAGTCACTTCGCCTTCACGATCGAAACGTCCTGGGCAGCAATGAATAACAAATGCCTCGCCATTTTTGCCCTCTAAATTAGCCAACGGATTGTCGCCTGGGCTTTGTAACAGCTGGCGCAGCGTGACGTTATCCAGTTGTTCCATCAAGGTATAATGGTCAATGATCGCCTGCGCACGCTGTGCCACACTGAAGCCTGCTCGCAAATAGGGACGATGGGGTTTCGCCGGCAGTAAACCTTGTACGGTTAATAACTGCGGCAGCGCGGATAGTTTCGCTAATTGGTTAAGGTAACTAAAAGTAGTTATAGGAAACACTAACGACCTTAAGGCAAATTTCGTGCGAAAGCTTGTGCTATTCCAAAGTTTATTCGGCCTGAACTTTCCGCTTATTAACGGCAAAAACAGCGGTGCTGACGAATCATTATTCGTCACAGAAGTTGTGATAATAGACATGATTATTTAGGCTTTGCGAGACGGATTGCCGCCAGTATATGCCCCAAATTATCAACGGCAGGTTAATAGCTTTCGCAGCGGTATCATCAGGTAGGAAAATAGTGACTTCGTTTAGTAAAGGTTTAGTTAAGACGAAAAAAAACCGGCGACTCAGTCACCGGTTTGCATGCAGTTGGCTCGCGCCGGAACTTACTTAGCAGAAGCGAAACGTGCCGCTGCTTCGTCCCAGTTCACTACATTCCAGAAAGCTTTGATGTAATCAGGACGTTTGTTCTGATACTTCAGGTAGTAAGCGTGTTCCCACACATCCAGACCAATGATTGGGAAGCCAGAAACGCCAGCGACCGCTTCACCCATCAGCGGGCTATCCTGGTTTGCGGTAGAAACCACAGCCAGTTTGTCACCTTTTTTCACCAGCCACGCCCAGCCTGAACCGAAGCGAGTGGTAGCGGCTTTCTCGAACTCAGCCTGGAAAGCTTCAACGCTGCCGAAATCTTTTTCGATGGCAGCTTTCAGCTCGCCTTGCAGCGAGGTGCCCAGTTTCAAGCCTTTCCAGAAGAAGCTGTGGTTAGCGTGGCCACCGGCGTTGTTACGCAGTGGACCTTTTTTGTCTGCTGGCAGCTGATCCAGTTTAGCGATCAGTTCTTCAACCGGCAGGTTAGCGAATTCGGTACCTTCCAGCGCTGCGTTAGCGTTGTTCACGTAAGCCTGGTGGTGTTTAGAGTGATGGATTTCCATCGTCTGCTTGTCGAAGTGCGGTTCCAGTGCGTCGTATGCGTACGGCAGGGATGGCAGTGAATAACTCATGTTCTTCCTCTCCATTTAGTGTTTTGCAGCACCACCGATCGGGTGGGCCGCGTAAGCAGTCGGATCATTATAGTTAAAAACATGATCCGTAAAAGGGTTATCAATGCCTTAGAATTGATAAGGATTTGAAGAATCTGGAAAAAGGTGCGCACGCAGCGCTACACCTTGTGCGTGCTGGCGCGCAGCTTAAGCTGCACCGCTAACTCGTTGATGGCCGGTGGTTCATCGCCTTTAAGTGCCGACAACAGACGTTTGCCCGCCATGCGCCCCATCTCTTCATACGGCAACACAATGCTGGTGAGCGGCGGCGAACACACCGCTGCGATGGGCCCGCCGCCAATGCTGGCAATCGCCAACTGGCTGGGGATGGCGATGCCCGCCGCATGACACGCCATCACCGCGCCACATGCCACTTCATCGCTGGTACAAATCAGCACATCCAGCTCCGGCCAGGTCAGGCGGATCTCCGCCAGCAAGCTATGTCCGGCTGCGAAAGTCGGCATTTTCGGCGATGTCACTACGCGATGCGGCGCCTGATTCATCGCCAACATGCCGCTGTGCCAGCCGTTCAACAGTTGGCGGAAAATGGTGTTGTTGCTATGCGTGCACAGCAAACCGAGGTTGCGATAGCCGCGCTCGACCAGGCTTTGCACCAGTTGGCGAATCGCTTTGGCGTAATCAACCCCAATGCTAATGCCCGCTGAATCCTGATGTACGCCGCCAATATCCATCACCGGCAAGCCGGAATTACTCAGCAGCCGGTGCGCTTCCGCCGCGTTATCAAAATTGAAATGCACCATCGCCGCCGGATTGTAGGAGAGCAACATTTCGATCAAATGGCTCTCTTCCGCCGCCGAGTGATTGGCTTCCGCCAGCATCATGTTGTAACCCTGCGGTCGTAACACTTCCTGCAACGCTTCCGAGACAATCGCACTGCCCGGCGTGGCGAAAGATGGCACCACCATGGTGATCAGCCGCGAGGTCGCCGACGCCAGATTGCTCGCCTGCACGTTCGGTACATACGAAAGCTCAGTGACTGCGGCATCAATTTTGGCGCGAATTTCAGGCGAGACCTTCTCCGGCATGCGCAAAGCGCGTGATGCCGTCATGGTGCTGACGCCGACTAAACGGGCGACATCGGCCAGGGTGCTTTTGCCGGTGCTGCGCCGTCTTTTTTCTGTCATGCCATCTCCTGTCTCACTCGCCTTTTTTGCCAGGACGCAGCTTAAAACCAAAAGTGTTAACGCGCTATGTTAAAAACCACAGATTCGGGCATCCCTCACCTGTTAACGGTTTAAGTAAAGCCGAGCATGTCAGGCGCTTGCAACAATGACAAACGCACCTAGCAAAAATGTTAGCGATAACACGTTTTTTAACAAACTCCGTGTTAGCGCTAACTTTTGCGACAATCATCACAGAAAGTGGGCGAGAAAATAACCTACATTGCACTCCATCGACGAATAAACAGGAATTACTGATGCTCACTCAATGGCTCACCCCGCAACACATTCGCGTAGTCAAGCAGGTTAGCGACTGGCAGGAAGCGGTGCGCTTATCCGCAGAACCGCTGCTGGCTGAAGGGGCCATCAGCCCGGCTTATCTCGACGCCATCTTTACTTCGCATGCCGAACTCGGCCCGTATTACGTGTTGGCACCCGGCCTGGCGATGCCGCATGCCCGACCAGAACAAGGTGCACGTAAAAACGGTCTGACGCTGCTGCACGTGAAAAATGGCGTGAGCTTTCAAGCCGATGAAAACGATCCGGTTTATGTGGTCATCATGCTGTGTGCCGTTTCGGGCGACGATCATATTCAGATGATCACTGCCTTAGCGGATGTCTTCAGCGACGAATCCCGCCTACAGCAATTGCTGTCGGCTTCCACCCTGCCAGCGATCGAAGCTGTCATTAAAAATTAATCACCAGAGAATTTAAAAATGAAAAAAGTATTAATTGTGTGCGGAAATGGTTTAGGCAGCAGCTTTATTGTTGAAATGAACGTGAAGAAGATTGTCGCTGAATTAGGTAAAGAAGCCGAAGTCGGCCATACCGATTTGACTTCAGCGAAATCTGAACACGCCGATTTAATTATTGCCGCTAAAGATATCGCCGATAATCTGGCAGGCCACAGCGCGAAAGTCGTTGGCCTGAGCAATTTATTAGACAATGCAAAAATTAAAGAAATTCTGGCTGAAAACCTCTAATTACGTCGCAAGCTAAGTACGCGTTACTCATACGGAGTAAGTTATGCTGCAATTTATTATAAAGGATGTTCTCGGAACACCCGCAATACTTGTCGGCCTTTTTTCCCTGTTTGGTTTATTGCTGCAAAAGAAACCGGTGTCTGATGTTATTTCCGGTACGCTTAAAACCATCATGGGCTTTGTTATTCTCATCGCCGGGGCCAACTTAATTGCGGCCACCTTGACCATCTTCAGTCAGCTGTTTGAACACTCCTTTAATATTCAGGGCGTGGTGCCAAACACCGATGCGATGGCTGCGCTGGCTCAGAAAAGTTACGGCACCGAAACCGCGATGATCATGGTATTCGGTATGCTGGTTAACATTGTGCTGGCGCGCATTACCCCGTTGAAATACATCTTCCTGACTGGTCACCATACGCTGTATATGTCGGCGATGCTGGCGGTAATCTTGTCGGTTGGCGGTGTGCATGGTTTCTGGCTGGTGCTGATCGGTTCGCTGATTCTCGGCACCATGATGGTGGTGTGCCCGGCGATCTTGCAGCCGTTCACGCGCAAAATCACCAACTCAGATGACCTGGCGCTCGGCCACTTTGGTTCAACCGGTTATCTGCTGTCGGCGTTGGTCGGCAAAGTGGTCGGTAAAGGCAGCCCGTCAATTGAAGAGCTGAAAGTCCCGAAAACCCTCAACTTCCTGCGCGACTCATCGGTAGCGATCTCGCTGACCATGATGATTCTGTTTATCGCGCTGGTGTTGGTGGCAGGCAAAGAGTTCACCGAAAGCGTCAGTGGCGGTCAGAACTACATCGTGTTCGCCATCATCCAGTCAATCACCTTTGCCGCGGGCGTTTACATCATCCTCGCCGGTGTGCGTATGGTAATTGCCGAGATCGTGCCAGCCTTTAAAGGTATCGCCGATAAATTGGTACCCAACGCCAAACCGGCGCTGGATTGCCCAACCGTATTCCCGTTCGCACCGAATGCGGTGATCATCGGCTTCCTGTCGAGCTTCTCCGCCGGTCTGATCAGCATGTTCCTGTGCCCGCTGTTTGGCTTGAGCGTTATCGTGCCGGGCTTAGTGCCGCACTTCTTCTGCGGCGCCACCGCAGGCGTTTACGGCAACATCACTGGCGGCCGTCGCGGCGCGATTATCGGTGCCTTTGTGCAAGGTCTGTTGATCTCCTTCCTGCCAGCGATTTTGCTGCCGCTGATGGGCGATCTGGGCTTCGCATCCACCACCTTCGGTGATGCCGACTTCGGTATCGTCGGTATTGTTCTCGGCCACATTATTTCGTTCTTCCATTGATGTCAGTAACAGCGCCTGCGGGCGCTGTTGTTGTAATGAGGATAAATAACATGAACGCCAAATTTTCACCGTCACTAATGTGTATGGATTTAACGCGTTTTCGTGAGCAAGTTGAAGCCATGAATAGCAAAGCCGCGTTTTATCATGTCGATATTATGGATGGCAGCTACGTTAAAAATATTACGCTGTCGCCGTTCTTTATTGAGAATCTGCGTAAAATTACCGATGTGCCGATTGATGTGCATTTAATGGTGAATCATCCGGAAGATATTATTCCGATGTGTATTGATGCCGGAGCCGATGTGATTAGCTTCCATCCAGAAACCGCCAATAATAAAATCTTCCGCCTGCTAACGCAGATTAAAGATGCCGGTCGCCGTTGTGGCGTAGTTTTAAATCCCGCCACGACAGCAGATAGCATTCGCGAATATGCGCATCTGCTGGATAAAGTCACGGTGATGTCGGTTGACCCTGGTTTTGCTGGTCAGAAATTTATTCCGGAAACCTTGAATAAGATTCGCCAGTTAATCGCGATGCGTGAAGAGCACGGTTATCACTATCTGACGGAAATTGATGGTTCGTGCAATGCGCGCACCTTTAAACAAATCGCGGCGTCCGGCGTGGATGTGTTTATTGTCGGCACATCAGGTTTGTTTAATCTGGATGATGATGTGGCGCAGGCATGGCAGAAGATGGAAAACATTTTCGCCGAAGAAACCGCAACAGCGTAATGTGTAGGGTCGCCATTCATGGCGACCGTTTAAATAAACGCACCTTCTTCATGGCGACCTGGTTTACGTTTATCGTCCCAACTCAGTCAACGACTTATCCAGCGCACCCACCAGCCAATCGATATCCGCTTCCTGGAACGCCAACGGCGGACGCAATTTCAGTACGTTGCCATACGGGCCGGCCACCGACGTGAGCACACGGTGCTCGCGCAGCTTCTCAATTAAATCCAGCGCCAGGGCTTTATCTGGCGTTTTGCTGGCGTGATCTTGCACCAACTCAAAGCCAATAAACAGGCCTGCGCCACGCACATCGCCAATCGATTCATGGCGATCCATCAGCTTCTGCAATTCAGTCAGCAGTTTGGCGCCGACCACGCGGCTGTGCTCCTGCAAACCTTCTTCTTTTATCACTTGCAGCACTGCTTGCGCCGCCGCCATCGCCACCGGATTGCCGCCAAAGGTGTTGAAGTAAGGAATCTCATCGCTGAACGCCGCCAGCACATCGCTTTTCGCCAACAGACCAGAAACCGGAATGCCGTTGCCCATTGGTTTGCCGGTGGTCACCACATCCGGCACCACGCCGTGACGCGCAAAACCCCAGAACGCATCGCCGGTACGACCAAAACCAGGCTGCACTTCATCGGCGATGAAAATACCGCCGTTAGCATGCACCACATCAACGGCTTTTTGCAGGAAGCCGCGCGGATTCGGCAACACGCCATCAGAAGAGAAAATCGAATCAGCGAGGAAACCAGCAAACTTAATGCCGTGCGCTTTCATATCATCGATCTGCTTCTGGATTTCATGGGCAAACCACTCGCCCAAATCCGGCGCATCCACGCGATAAGCATCCGGCGGCGACACCAAACGCGTGGTCGCCGCCAGCGGTTGTCCGCTGCCAAGTGCTGGGGATACGCCTGACGTCAGATCGCTGGTGCCGTGATACGCCTCTTGCGAAACGATAATGCCGGTGCCGCCACTGAAAGCGCGCGCCACGCGAATCGCCAAATCGTTGGCTTCTGATCCGGTGCACATATACATGGCGCGATCGATGGCGTCTGGCGTGGTGGCTAATAATTCTTCGGTGTAATCGAGGATACGTTCGTGCAGATAACGCGTATGCGTATTCAGCATTTTCATCTGCTGATTTACCGCCTCAATCACCGCCGGATGGCAGTGACCAATGCTCGCCACGTTGTTATAGGCGTCCAGGTATTTATCACCCGCCGCATCCCACAAATATTGCCCTTCGCCGCGCACTAAGTGCACCGGCTTGCGGTAAAACAGGCGATACGACTCGCCCAACACTTTGCTGCGCTTATCGGTTAGTTTGCGGGTTGCCGCATCCAATCCATCGGCGTGCTCAGCACGAAAACTGTTGGTGTCCATGATGGTAGAACGTGTAGCCATGGTAACTCCCGTTGCGAAGGTGAAAGGGGTGCATGCGAAATAGCCATTGCGCATTATCATGCCTGCTTTGGCGACAAATGCAACCAAATACACAAATACAACCAAATACACATGACGCCGTGATGACACTCAGGTAAGCTTAGGCCCAGCTTGAACACGCCACAGGGAAAAGTCATGTTGCAGGAAATCCGTTTACACCGCATTCGCGCGCTGCTGACTACGCAGCATCAGCTCAGCACTGAACGCATCATCAAAGAACTCGGGATTTCCCGCGAGACTGCGCGGCGCGACATTATTGAACTGGAAGCGCAAGGATTGGCGCGGCGGGTGCACGGTGGCTTGATGGCGGTGGATAGCCAGCCGGAGCCGCCGTTGCAGGTGCGCCGCAACGCGCAGGCCAAAGAGAAACGCGCGATTGCCGTGGCCGCAACCCAGCATCTCCAGCCGGGCCAAACGCTGTTTCTTGATGCCGGCACCACCACCACCATGCTGGCAGAAGAGTTGCGCACCATGTCGGGCTTAACCATCATCACCAACAGCCTGCAAGCCGCGCTGGCGTTAAGCGCGGCGGAAGAGCATGAAAGTTTGAATAATCAGGTGATTTTGATTGGCGGCATGATGATGGCAGGCGCGCAGCAAACGCGCGGAGAATTGACCCTCGGCGAAATTTATCGTTATCGCGCCGATGTTGCGCTGCTCTCGCCAGTAGGCATTGAGGCGAAAAACGGTGCCAGCAGTTTTCATCCGCACGAAGCGGCGATTGCTCGCGCCATGGTGCAGCAGGCCAATCGCACCATTTTATTGGCCGATCACAGCAAGCTCGGCGTGGTTAGCCGCACGGTTTACGCCCCGATTGGCGAGATCGATCTGGTGATTTGCGACGGCGGCCCGGCTAAACCCGGCGCGCTCAGCGCCCTGCAACAGGCGCTGCCACAAGTTCAGGTGGTTTAACGTAAACGCTGCGGGTGACTATACACCGTGGCGCGTCCTGGCTTACTAAACCCTACCAGCGTTAAATTGCAGCGCTCGGCGACGTCCACCGCCAGTTGTGTCGCCGCCGAAACCGCAAACAAGATTTCCACGCCGCACATCGCCGATTTCTGCACCATCTCATAGCTGGCGCGGCTCGATACCAGCACCGCGCCCTGCTGCCACGCTTGTTGGCTGCGCTGTCCCAGCAGTTTATCCAGCGCCACATGGCGACCCACATCTTCGCAGCCGCCCTGCAATTGGCCGGCTGGCGACATCCACGCCGCCGCATGCGTACAACCGGTAAGATTGCCGATCGGTTGATAGTCGCGTAATTGCGCCAAACCCGTATCGAGATTAGCTAAATCAAAGGTTTGCGTGAACGGCAACGGTTGCAGCGGTTTGCCGATTTGATCGAGCTGCTCGACGCCGCACACGCCGCAACCGGTGCGTCCGGCCATCGCGCGGCGCTGCTCTTTCAGCGCCATAAAGCGACGGCTGGAGAGTTCGATCTGCACTTCAATGCCATTACAGCCCGGCACCACATCGATACCAAAGATTTCATCCGGGCGCGCAATAATGCCTTCCGAGAGCGAGAAACCTAATGCGAAAGTTTCCAGATCGTTCGGCGTTGCCATCATTACTACGTGCGAAATGCCGTTATACACCAGCGCAACCGGCACTTCCTGCGCCAGCCAATCATTTTCCGCAAGGCTGATATCACGCCGCTGTCGCACCTGCGCCTGCACCGCGCCTGAGATCTCATTCACATTACTGTGACTTTCTTGTTCCTTCTCTGTCACTTTTTTTGCCTCATGCAACAACCTTACTAAAGTAGTGGTATTATTAAGCCGCTATTGCCGCAATATTCGTCGGGTTATTCTGACGCCCGATGCACTGCACCGCAAAAGTAAAAATTAATCATTCATGTTGAAAGGATAATCCATGAACGTCAGCCGAAGAAAATTCTTCAAGGTATGCGCTGGCGGTATGGCAGGGACAACGGCAGCGCTGCTGGGCTTTGCGCCAGAAGTAGCACTGGCGGAAACGCGACAGTATAAACTGCTGCGCGCGCGCGAGACGCGTAACACCTGCACTTACTGCTCAGTCGGCTGCGGCTTGTTAATGTACAGCCTCGGTGACGGCGCGAAAAACGCCAAAGAAACCATTTTCCACATCGAAGGGGATCCGGATCATCCGGTGAGCCGCGGCGCATTGTGCCCGAAAGGTGCTGGCCTGCTCGACTTTATCCACAGCGACAGTCGCCTTCATTTCCCAGAATACCGCGCGCCAGGTTCCGATAAATGGCAGCGCATTAGCTGGGATGATGCCTTTGATCGCATCGCCAAACTGATGAAAGCCGACCGCGATACTAACTTTATCGCGCAGAACGCCGCGGGCGTAACGGTTAACCGTTGGCTCTCCACCGGCATGCTGTGTGCTTCGGCCTCCAGCAATGAAACCGGCTATTTAACCCAGAAATTTACCCGATCGCTTGGCATGTTAGCGGTCGACAACCAGGCACGCGTTTGACACGGACCAACGGTAGCAAGTCTTGCTCCAACTTTTGGTCGCGGTGCGATGACCAATCACTGGGTCGACATCCGTAATGCCAATCTGATTGTTGTGATGGGCGGTAACGCCGCTGAAGCGCATCCGGTGGGATTCCGCTGGGCGATGGAAGCCAAAATTCACAACAAAGCCAAAATCATTGTTATCGATCCGCGTTTCACTCGAACCGCATCGGTAGCCGATTTCTATACGCCGATCCGCTCGGGCACCGACATCACGTTCCTGTCGGGCGTACTGCTGTGGCTGCTGCAAAACGAAAAAATCCAGCGCGAATATGTTGAGGCGTACACCAACGCCAGCTTGATCGTGCGCGAGGATTATCATTTTGAAGATGGCCTGTTCAGCGGCTACGACGAAGCGAATCGCAAATACGATAAAACCAGCTGGAACTACGAGCTGGGCGACGATGGCTTTGCCAAACGCGACACCACGCTGACGCATCCGCGCTGCGTGTGGAACCTGCTGAAACAGCACGTCAGCCGCTACACGCCGGAAATCGTCGAGCGCATCTGCGGCACGCCAAAAGCTGACTTCCTGCACGTTTGCGAATTGCTGGGCGAAACCAGCGCGCGCGATCGCACCACCTCATTCCTGTATGCACTCGGCTGGACGCAACACTCAGTTGGCGCGCAGAACATCCGCACTATGGCGATGATTCAGTTGCTGCTGGGCAATATGGGTATGATTGGCGGCGGCATCAACGCACTGCGTGGTCACTCCAACATTCAGGGCTTAACCGATCTTGGCCTGCTGTCGCAAAGTCTGCCGGGCTACATGACGTTGCCATCGGAGAAGCAAACCGACCTGCAAACCTATCTGACCGCTAACACGCCAAAAGCGCTGCTGCCGGGCCAGGTGAACTACTGGAGCAACTACCCGAAATTCTTTGTCAGCCAGATGAAAGCTTTCTATGGCGACAAAGCCCAGAAAGAGAACAACTGGGGCTTCGATTGGTTGCCGAAGTGGGACAAAGGCTACGACGTGTTGCAGTACTTCGAGATGATGTCGCAGGGCAAGGTCAACGGCTATCTGTGCCAGGGCTTTAACCCGGTTGCCTCGTTCCCGAACAAAGGCAAAGTGATTGCGTCGCTGTCGAAGTTGAAGTTCCTGGTGACGATCGATCCGCTCAACACCGAAACTTCCACCTTCTGGGAGAATCACGACGAATTTAATAATGTCGATCCGTCGCAGATTCAAACCGAAGTGTTCCGCTTGCCATCTACCTGCTTCGCCGAAGAGAACGGTTCAATCGTTAACTCTGGCCGTTGGCTGCAATGGCACTGGAAAGGTCAGGATGCGCCGGGCGAAGCGCTAAACGACGGTGAAATTCTTTCTGGCATCTACTCGCGTCTGCGCAAAATGTACGCCAGTGAAGGCGGCGCGTTGCCTGAGCAAGTGCTGAACATGAGCTGGAATTACCTGACGCCAGAGAATCCAGCGCCAGAAGAAGTAGCGATGGAAAACAACGGCAAAGCGCTGGCCGATATCTTCGATGACAAAGGCACGCTGCTGGCGAAAAAAGGCCAACAGCTCAGCACCTTTGCGCATTTGAAAGATGACGGCAGCACCATGAGCGGTTGCTGGATTTTCGCCGGTAGCTGGACGCCGGATGGCAACCAGATGGCGCGCCGCGACAACACCGATCCTACCGGGCTGGGCAACACGCTCAACTGGAGTTGGGCATGGCCGCTGAATCGCCGCATTCTCTACAACCGCGCCTCGGCCGATCCGCAAGGCAATCCGTGGGACCCGAAACGCCAGATCCTCAAATGGGATGGCGCGAAATGGGGCGGCATGGATGTGCCGGATTACAGCGCCGCCGCACCTGGCAGCGATGTCGGTCCGTTCATCATGCAACCGGAAGGAATGGGTCGCCTGTTTGCGCTGGATAAAATGGCCGAAGGTCCGTTCCCGGAACACTACGAGCCGTTTGAAACGCCGATTGGCACCAACCCGCTGCATCCAAACGTGATTTCGAATCCGGCGGCGCGCGTGTTCAAAGACGATTTGGCCGCGATGGGCAAAGCCGAGCAGTTCCCGTATGTCGGCACCACCTATCGTCTCACCGAGCATTTCCATTACTGGACCAAACACGCGCGGCTCAATGCCATCGCGCAACCGGAGCAGTTTATTGAAATCGGCGAGAAGCTGGCGAACAAGCTAGGCATCGCGCAGGGCGATACGGTGAAAGTCAGCTCCAATCGCGGCTACATCAAAGCCAAAGCGGTGGTGACCAAGCGCATCCGTCCATTGGATGTTGACGGCAAAATCGTCGATACCATCGGCATTCCGATTCACTGGGGCTATCAAGGCGTGGCGAAAAAAGGCTTTATCGCCAATACCTTGACGCCATTTGTCGGTGACGCCAACACGCAAACGCCAGAATTTAAGGCGTTCCTCGTTAACGTCGAGAAGGTGTAAGGAGAACGAATATGGCTTATCAATCTCAAGACATTATCCGCCGCTCTGCCACCAATGGATTCACGCCTGCCCCGCAGGCGCGTAACCATCAGCAGGAAGTGGCGAAGCTGATCGACGTGACCACCTGTATCGGCTGCAAAGCCTGTCAGGTGGCGTGTTCGGAGTGGAACGACATCCGTGATGAAGTCGGTCATAACGTTGGGGTGTACGACAACCCGGCGGATTTGACCGCTAAATCCTGGACGGTGATGCGCTTCTCAGAAGTTGAGGAGAACGGCAAGTTAGAGTGGCTAATTCGCAAAGATGGCTGCATGCACTGCGCCGATCCCGGCTGCCTGAAAGCGTGCCCGTCTGAAGGCGCGATCATTCAGTACGCCAACGGCATCGTCGATTTTCAGTCAGAACAGTGCATTGGCTGCGGCTACTGCATCGCAGGCTGTCCGTTCGATGTGCCGCGTCTGAATAAAGACGATAACCGCGTGTATAAATGCACGTTGTGCGTCGATCGTGTCAATGTTGGGCAAGAACCGGCGTGCGTGAAAACCTGTCCGACTGGCGCGATTCACTTCGGCAGCAAAAGCGATATGCAGGCGCTGGCCGGTGAACGCGTGGCCGAGCTGAATACGCGCGGTTATGCCAATGCTGGCTTGTACGATCCGGAAGGCGTCGGCGGCACGCACGTGATGTACGTGTTGCACCATGCCAACAAACCGCAGCTGTATCACGGTTTGCCGGACAATCCGAGCATCAGCAAAGCGGTAACCTTCTGGAAAGGCATCTGGAAACCGCTGGCCGCGGTGGGCTTTGCTGCCACCTTCGCCGCCGCGGTGTTCCACTACGTTGGCGTTGGGCCAAACCGCGTGGAAGAGGATGACGATAACCTGCACGAAAAAGAGGAGCGCGAATAATGAAAAAACGCGATCGCCTGGTGCGCTACAGCGCGCCGGAACGCATCAATCACTGGATTGTGGCGTTCTGTTTTGTGTTTGCCGCGCTGAGCGGATTAGGTTTCTTCTTCCCGTCGTTTAACTGGTTGATGCACGTGCTTGGCACGCCGCAGCTGGCGCGTATCCTGCATCCCTTCGTCGGTACGGTGATGTTTGCCGCCTTTATCATCATGTTCTTGCGTTATTGGAAGCATAATCTGATAAACCGCGAAGATCTGGTGTGGGCGAAAAACATCCACAAAATCGTGCGCAATGAAGAGGTCGGCGACACCGGCAAATACAACTTCGGGCAGAAGTGTGTGTTCTGGGCTGCTATCATCAGCTTAGTCTTGCTGCTGGTGAGCGGAATTGTTATCTGGCGCCCGTACTTTGCCGGTGCCTTTACCATTCCGCTGATTCGCATCGCGTTAGTGGTGCATTCGGTCTCAGCTGTGGCGCTGATCGTGGTGATTATGGTGCACATTTATGCCGCGTTGTGGGTAAAAGGCACCATTACTGCCATGGTTGAGGGCTGGGTTCCGGCTGCGTGGGCGAAGAAACATCATCCACGCTGGTATCGCGAGCAGCGCCAACGCCAAACACAACAGGAAAAACGTCCCTGATGAGTATTCGCATCATCCCGCAGGACCAGCTGGAGAAAGGTGCAAAACTGACGGCGGAGCAAGTTCCGCCGTTACTTTTCCCTCGGCTGAAAAATCTGTATAGCCGCCGTGCGGCACGTTTGCGCGATCTGGCGGCGAAGAATCCGCTGGGCGATTATCTGCGCTTTGCCGCGATGATTGCCGAGGCGCAGGAGATCGTGCTGTATGACCATCCGCTGCAAATTGATCTGCAACAGCGGCTGGCCGACAGCGCCGAGCAAGGCAAACCGCCGCTCGATATCCACACCTTCCCACGTACCGCGCACTGGCAGCGTTTGCTGCATTCGCTGATCGCCGAGCTAAAACCGGAGATGAGCGGCCAGGCGCTGGCGGTGCTGGAGAATCTGGAAAAGGCCTCCACCAGCGAACTGGAAAATCTGGCGCATGCGCTGTTGGAAGGCGATTTCGCGCAAGTCAGCAGCGACAAATCGCCGTTCATCTGGGCGGCGTTGTCGATTTACTGGGCGCAGATGGCGGCGTTAATTCCGGGCAAAGCGCGTGCGGAATATGGCGAACATCGCCAGTTCTGCCCGGTGTGCGCCAGCGTGCCGGTCACCAGCGTGGTGCATATGGATGTGGGTCAGCAAGGCTTGCGCTATCTGCACTGCAACCTGTGTGAAAGTGAATGGTATGTGGTGCGCAGCAAGTGCTCGAACTGCGAAAATACCGGCGACTTGCATTATTGGTCACTGGATAGCGAAAAAGCGGCGGTGAAAGCGGAAAGCTGCGGTGATTGCGGCACTTACCTGAAGATGTTGTATCAGGAGAAAGATCCCGCCGTTGAACCGGTTGCCGATGATTTAGCCACGCTGGTGCTGGATGCGCGCATGGAACAGGAAGGCTTCGCGCGCAGCAGCCTGAATCCGTTTATGTTCCCAGGCGATTAAATGCGCCGCTGTAGGGTCGCCATTCATGGCGACCTTCACGATGAGCGCACCGATCCATGAAATTCAACACGGAGGCGAACGATGAAACTGATTGGCAGCTACACCAGCCCTTTTGTACGCAAAATCTCGGTGATTTTGCTGGAGAAAGGCCTGGTTTTTGAATTCGTCAACCAATCACCGTGGACCGACGACAGCCATGTGCCGCAATACAATCCGCTGGGCAAAGTACCGGCGTTGATTGACGACAATCAGTTGACCTGGTTCGACTCCTCGATCATCGCGCAATTCCTTGAACTGCGCGGTGATGCACCGGCACTGCTGCCCGAAGATGCAGTGCACGCGCTGCAAATTCGCCAGCTGGAAAAGCTGGCCGATGGCATCAACGATGCTGCGGTGATGATCGTGCGCGAGCAAATGCGCCCCGGCGATCAGCAATCCGCAGAGGTGCTGCTGCGCAATCGGGAAAAAATCCAGCGCGGCCTCGATGCACTCGAAACCGCTGCCGCGCAAGGCCAATGGCTCAACAGCGGCACGCTGAATCTGGCGGATATCGCCACCGGCTGCATGATTGGTTATCTGAACTTCCGCCGTGTGATGCCAAACTGGTGCGTTAATCGCCCGGCGTTGGTGAAACTGGCAGAAAGCCTGTTTGAGCGGGAAAGTTTTGCCCGCACCGTTCCGCCTACCCACTAAGCCACGCGATGAAATCCCTGTACAGTCAACTCCCTGCGATTGACAGCCTGCTGCGCGATCCCGCGTTGCAGCCGCTGCTCGAACACATCGGCACCACTTTCACCACACGTCAACTGCGCAACATGCAGCAGGAAGCGCGTGAGCATATCCAGCAGCATCAATCTTTGCCCGAGTGGCACGCCAACTGGCCGGATGAAGCGCTGCGCCGCAGCCAGCAGCAACAACAAAGCGCGCTGCGCCCGGTGTTCAATCTGACCGGCACGGTGCTGCACACCAATCTCGGCCGCGCACAGCTTAGCGGGCGCGCTATCGATGCGGTGATGAACTGCTTACGCCAACCGGTGACGCTGGAATATGCGCTGGATGATGCGGCGCGCGGTCATCGCGATCGCGCCGTTAGCGCATTGCTGTGCGAATTAACCGGCGCGGAAGCGGCGTGCATCGTCAACAACAACGCCGCCGCGGTTTTGCTGATGCTGGCGGCATTGGCGCCGGGCCGCGAAGTGATTGTGTCGCGCGGTGAGCTGGTCGAAATTGGCGGCGCATTCCGCATTCCCGACGTGATGCGCCAGGCGGGCTGTGAACTGGTGGAAGTCGGCACCACCAATCGTACCCACGCCAAAGATTATCGCGCGGCGATTGGCGAAAACACCGCATTGCTAATGAAGGTGCACACCAGCAATTACCAAATTCAGGGCTTTACTCATGCGGTCGCGGAAGCGGAATTGGTGGCCATCGCAGCGGAACATCAACTGCCGGTAATCACCGATCTCGGCAGCGGTTCGCTAATTGATATGACTGCGTTTGGCTTGCCAGCCGAGCCGATGCCGCAGCAGCTGATTGCTGCGGGCGTGAGTTTGGTGAGCTTCTCCGGCGATAAACTGCTCGGCGGGCCGCAAGCGGGCATCATCGTCGGCAAACAAGCATTGATCGATCGCTTACAGCAACATCCGCTGAAGCGCGCCTTGCGCGTGGATAAAATGACGCTCGCTGCATTAGAAGCCACGCTGCAACTCTATCGCCAGCCAGATACATTACGTGAAGCCTTGCCGACGCTGCGATTGTTAACCCGCTCTCCGCACGATATCCAGCAACAAGCAGAACGTTTAATGCCAGCATTAGAACAGGCTTACGGTGAGGATTTTTCACTGGCAATCGCTGCCTGTTCATCGCAAATCGGTAGCGGATCGCTGCCAGTTGAACGCATCCCCAGCTTTGCTATTACCTTCGCACCGCGCGATGGTCACGGCAGCGCACTTGCCAATCTGGCCCAACGCTGGCGCAGCTTGCCGCGTCCAGTGATTGGCCGCATTCAGGAGGGCAAACTGTGGCTGGATTTGCGCTGCCTTGATGATGAAGCCGCGCTGATTCAGGCGTTAGTGCCATGATTATCGCCACCGCTGGACATGTCGATCACGGTAAAACCGCGCTGTTACAGGCGCTAACCGGTGTTGATGCCGATCGCCTGCCAGAAGAGAAACGGCGCGGCATGACCATCGATCTCGGCTACGCCTATTGGCCGCAGCCGGATGGTCGCGTGCTTGGTTTTATCGATGTGCCGGGCCACGAAAAATTCCTCGCCAATATGCTGGCGGGCATCGGTGGCATTCATCATGCGTTATTGGTGGTGGCCTGCGACGACGGCGTGATGCCACAAACGCGTGAACACCTGCAATTACTCAGTTTGGCCGGACAGCCGCCGCTCAGCGTGGCGTTGACCAAAGCCGACCGCGTCGATGAAACCCGCATCGCCGAGGTGCAACTGCAAGTGGCGCAATTAACGCAGCAACTCGGTTGGCAAGCGGTGCCGCAATTCATTACCAGCAGCCACACGCAGCAAGGCATCGACGCGCTGCGCCAACATCTCAGCAGTTTGGCGGAACCGGCCTTCGACGATCGCTACCGCTTCCGTCTCGCCATCGATCGCGCCTTCACGTTGAAAGGCACCGGTTTGGTCGTCACCGGCACCGCGCTGTCGGGCGAAGTCGCGGTGGGCGACACCTTGTGGCTCAGCAGCCTCAATCAGCCGCTGCGCGTGCGTGCGCTGCATGCGCAGAACCAATCAGTGAATCGCGCACAGGCCGGTGAACGCATTGCGCTGAATATCGCTGGCGATGTCGAGAAAGCGCAAATTGCGCGCGGTGACTGGCTGCTGGCCCAGCAACATCCCGAAGGTTGCACCCGCTTAACCGTGGCGCTGCGTTTGCTGCAGCCGCTGAAAAGTGCTTCGCAACCGATTCATATTCATCACGCCGCCAGCCACGTCACCGGACGCGTGACGTTGCTGGCCGATGACATCGCCGAGATAGTACTGAATCAGCCACTGTGGCTGGCAGAGAACGATCGCCTGATCATTCGCGACAGCAATGCGCAGCAAACGCTGGGCGGCGCGCGCGTGCTACTTTTGAACAGCAAAAAGCGCGGCAAGCGGCAGGAAGATTATCTGACTTGGCTGCACCAATTGGCGGTCGCTGAAGATGATATTGACAGCCTGCGCGCGCATCTGGCTTATCAACCGCTTGAAACCACCGAGCTGGCGTGGGCGCGGCAACTGACTGAACCGGCTTCAAATACGTTGATTAAAGACGTTGCGCCGGTACAACTGGGCAACGCGTTGTTCAGCGCCGCGCAGACCGCGACATGGCAACAGAAGCTGCTGGAATCATTGGCGCATTTTCATCAACAGCATCCCGAAGTGCCCGGCATTGGTTACGATCGCCTGCGCCGCGTGGCGTTACCGCATCAACCCGCCGAGTGGGTGCTGGCGCTGATTGAGCAATTGCTGGACCAACGCCAGCTGCAACAGCGTCAAGGCTGGCTGCATCTGCCCGATTTCGAACCACGCTTTAATCCGCAGGAAGAAGTGTTGTGGCAGCAGGTTGGCCCGCTGTTTGGCGAGCAACCGTTGTGGGTGCGCGACATTGCGCTGGAAGTGCAGCAGGATGAAAACGAGATTCGCGCGCTGCTGCTCACCGCCGCGCGCCTTGGCCACATCACCGCGATCGTGCGCGATCGCTACTACCGCAGCGACCAGATCCAGATCTTCGCCGATCTGATTCGGAGCCGCGCCACACAAGGTGGCAGCACCAGCGCCGCTGACTTCCGCACCCAACTTGGCACCGGCAGAAAAGTCGCGGTGCAGATTCTGGAATTCTTTGACCGCAGCGGCTTTACCCGCCGCCGCGGCAACGATCACTTGCTGCGCGACGCACGCCTGTTTAACGCCCCTTCCGCCTAAATTCTCTCGCGTTGCCTCGCAGTTCTGTTTGTAACTGCGCTGCAACGCAGATTCCCTGTTGTATAAAAAAGTGCCAGAATGTAAGAAATACGCTTACATAGGACAGCGATGATGGCACGTACCATGACGATCGATTTAGGCGATGAACTGCGCGAGTTTGTTGAATCTCTGGTTGAGTCCGGCGACTACCGTACGCAAAGCGAAGTGGTGCGCGACTCGCTGCGCTTGCTGCGTGAGAAGCAGGCGGAATCGAAGCTGGAGCAGCTTAGGGAATTAGTGCGAGAAGGATTTGAAAGCGGTCCAGGCAAGGAATGGGATCAGGAAGATTTTCTAAGACGAGCTAAGGCCAGGGTAGGCATTTATGAAAAGAAAAATAACGATAAAACCGGAAGCTGATGCCGATTTATTGAAAATCTGGATGTATGGCTACTGGAATTACGGAGAACAGCTTGCTGATAACTATAACGACAAGTTTGCTGAGCTTTTCAATCAGCTCGCGATGTTTGATTTAGGGCGAAAACGGCCAGATCTGGGCAAACAAATTTATTCGCTGCCCGTGGGGCAACATATTGTCATCTATCGCGCGGAGGTTGATGAGATCTTCATTGGCCGAGTTTTACATCACTCACAAGATGTCAGTGCAGAATTTTAAAACAAAAGGGACGATTTCTCGTCCCTCTGATTATTTATCGCACCCTACGAAAACCACACCGCGCAATCGTAGGGTCGCCATTTATGGTGACCTGGTGAACTACTGTAACAGCGAAATATCCGCCACTTGCAGGAACAGCTGACGCAATTGCGCCAGCAGCGTCAGACGGTTAATACGCACCGCCTGATCGTCAGCATTGACCATCACTTTGTCGAAGAAGTTATCCACCGCTTCACGCAGCTGCGCCAGTTCTTCCAACGCATCCTGATAGCGGCCTTCTGCAAAGTACGGTTGCAGCTTGTCGCCCAGCGCGGTCACGAAGGTCGCCAGTTGGATCTCTTCGTTCTCTTTCAGCAGGGAAGCCTGCACGCTGTCGTTCAGGGTTTCCGTGGATTTCGCCAGGATGTTCGACACACGCTTGTTCGCCGCCGCCAGAGTGGCCGCTGCTTCCAGCGTACGGAAGTGTGAAACCGCCTTCATACGCGCATCAAAATCAGCCGGACGGGTTGGACGACGCGCCAGCACCGCTTGAATGGTGTCAACGCTGTGGCCCTCTTCCTGATACCAGGTACGGAAACGGCCGAGCATAAAGTCGATCACTTCATCGACCACTTTCGCGTTACTCAGCTTGCTGCCGTACAGGCGCACCGCTTCTTCGGTCAGCGTTTGCAGATCGAGTGGCAGGTTTTTCTCCACGATAATGCGCAACACGCCCAGCGCAGCACGACGCAGTGCAAACGGATCTTTATCGCCTTTTGGATGCTGACCAATGCCGAAGATGCCCGCGAGGGTATCCATCTTGTCGGCAATCGCAACCGCGCAAGCCACCGGATTGGATGGCAGATCATCACCGGCAAAACGCGGTTGATACTGCTCGTTCAAGGCAACGGCGACATCTTCTGCTTCGCCGTCATGACGCGCGTAATGCATGCCCATCACGCCTTGCGTGTCAGTGAACTCGAACACCATGTTGGTCATTAGGTCGCACTTCGACAGCAAGCCAGCACGCGTTGCATGATTCACATCGGCACCAATCTGCGCGGCAATCCAGCCCGCCAGCGCTTGAATACGATCGGTTTTATCACGCAGCGTACCCAGCTCTTTCTGGAACAGAACGGTTTCCAGACGCGGCAGGTTATCTTCCAGACGCTTTTTGCGGTCGGTGTTGAAGAAGAACTCAGCATCCGCCAGACGCGGGCGCACCACCTTCTCGTTACCGGAGATGATTTGCTGGGGATCTTTCGATTCGATGTTGGTGACGAAGATGAAATTCGGCAGCAGTTTGCCCGCCGCGTCGTACACCGGGAAGTACTTCTGGTCACCTTTCATGGTGTAAACCAGCGCTTCAGCTGGCACCGCGAGGAACTTCTCTTCGAATTTCGCCGTCAGCACCACTGGCCATTCCACCAGCGAAGTGACTTCTTCCAGCAGGCTCTCGCTCAGATCGGCAATGCCGCCAATCTTCTGCGCAGCCGCTTCGGCATCAGCTTTAATTTTGGCTTTACGCGCCGCGTAATCCGCCACCACTTTGCCGCGTTCCAGCAGCAGCTGTGGATACTGATCGGCATGGTCGATGGTGAATTCTGGCTCGCCCATAAAGCGATGACCGCGAATCACGCGATCGGACTGAATGCCCAGAATGGTGGCTGGAATCAGCTCATCACCCAGCAGCAACGTCACGGTGTGCACCGGACGCACAAACTGCACGTCGCTCGCGCCCCAGCGCATCAATTTTGGAATCGGCAACTTGCTCAGCGCGGTGGCAACCATCGCTGGCAGCAGCGCCTGCGCGCTTTCACCGGTGATTGATGCGCGATGCACCAGCCATTCGCCTTTATCGGTGCTCAGACGTTCAGCCTGATCCACGGTAATACCGTTACCACGCGCCCAACCTTCAGCCGCTTTGGTGGCGTTGCCTTCAGCATCAAACGCAGCGGCAATCGCCGGGCCACGCTTTTCCACTTCACGATCGGGCTGTGCCGCCGCGAGATCGGCAACTTTCAGCGCCAAACGACGCGGCGCTGCAAACCAGCTCACTTCGCCATGCGTTAAGCCAGCGCTGTCGAGCTCGGCGGTGAAGTGCGCAGCAAAGGCTTCAGCCAGGCTGCGCAGCGCTTTCGGAGGCAACTCTTCGGTGCCAATTTCCACCAGGAAAGTTTTATCGGTCATGGCTGCCTCTTACTTGTTTTTATTGCACATCGGGAAGCCAAGCGCCTCACGGGACGCATAATAGGCTTCCGCCACGGCTTTCGTCAGGGTGCGGATACGCAGGATGTAGCGCTGGCGTTCAGTAACTGAAATCGCCTTGCGTGCGTCCAGCAGGTTGAAGCTGTGCGCCGCTTTCAGAATGCGCTCGTACGCAGGCAGTGGCAGCGGTTTTTCCAGCGCCAGCAGCTGCTGCGCTTCTTTCTCATACTGCTCGAAGCAGGTGAAAAGGAAGTCGACATCGGCGTATTCGAAGTTATAGGTCGATTGTTCCACTTCGTTCTGATGGAACACTTCGCCGTAAGTGGTTTTGCCGAACGGACCGTCGCTCCACACCAGATCGTAAACGCTGTCTACGCCCTGAATGTACATCGCCAGACGCTCTAAGCCGTAAGTGATCTCGCCGGTGACCGGCTTGCACTCCAGACCGCCAACCTGCTGGAAGTAAGTGAACTGCGTCACTTCCATGCCGTTCAGCCACACTTCCCAACCGAGTCCCCACGCGCCAAGCGTTGGGTTTTCCCAGTTATCTTCAACGAAGCGAATGTCGTGAATGGTTGGATCCATACCCAGCTCTTTCAGCGACCCAAGGTACAGCTCCTGAAGGTTGTCCGGGTTAGGTTTGATCACCACCTGGAACTGGTAATAGTGCTGTAAACGGTTCGGGTTTTCACCGTAGCGTCCATCGGTTGGACGACGCGATGGCTGCACATAGGCGGTGGCCATTGGCTCTGGGCCTAAGGCACGCAGGCAAGTCATCGGGTGTGAGGTGCCGGCGCCCACTTCCATGTCCAACGGTTGGACAATGGTGCAGCCCTGGCGCGCCCAGTAATCCTGCAAGGTCAGGATCAGGCCCTGAAAGGTCTTGGTATCAAACTTTTGCATGTTGAATTCGCACGCGATACGGATCGGTTAAAAAAAGAGTGCGTCAGTATACCCTTTGACCGCGGATTGTGCAGCCGGAAATCCAGGCGAGAAAATCGGCGCTTGCGCACCGGTTTAGACGGCTAAAATGCGGAGATAAGAAAATCGTATACGATTCAAAACCAGCGAGCTATCACGTCATTAAAAACACATTTTATCATTTAAAATCATTGTCATGAATGAAATATCAGCAAATCCTATTACGTGATATGCATCACCTTTTCGACCCAGTGGTCAAAAATCGCACATTGACACTCGTATAATCGTATACGAAATTGCGGTGAAACAGATTTGCTTGAGATTTCACAATGAAGATTGCGTTGAGTTATCCAGGAATGAACGCCAGCGACCGCCCGATGGGGCCTGCGCCGCTGTCTGCCGCCGTGCTGCACGAACCGATGTTGTTCATTTCTGGCCAGGTGGCGATTGACCCGTACAGCGGCCAGATTGTGGGTAGCGACATCGCTAGCCAAACGCGCCAGGTACTGAAAAACGTCGGCGATCTGCTGAGCGAAGCCAACATGACCTTCGACAACGTAGTACGCGTCACCATCTATCTGACCGATCTCACCACCTTCAGCGCCATGAACGACGCTTACAGCGAGTTCTTCCAGTTCCCGTTCCCAGCGCGCGCCACCGTGGGCATTCAACTCAACCATCCTGACCTGCTGGTCGAGATGGAAGTCACGGCGATGCGCTAATGCACATTCATATTGAGAACGACGCCAGCGCCCCGCACGCGCTCCATCTGTCGATTGAGCAACTGCAACAGCGGCTGGATGCGCACCCGCAACTGCGTAACCACTTTATGTTGAGCGAAAACAGCGACAGCACGCAGACCGCCACTTTCCTCGCCAACTGCGACATCTTGTGGAGCGGGCGCAAGCTGGCGCTCGATCAGTTCACCACGCCGCGTTTGGGCTGGGTACAGGTGATGTCGGCGGGCGTTAAGCAGTGGCTGGCGCACTGGCCGCAAGGCGTAACGCTGACCAACGCGTCTGGCGTGCACGGCGACAAAGGCGCGGAGTTCATTTTGATGGCGGCGCTGATGTTCAACTTTGGCATCCCCGGATTTTTGCAGGATCAAGCGCAGCGCCTGTGGCGTCCCACGTTTGGCGGCTGCGCACGCGGTAAAACCGTGTTGCTGCTGGGTGTCGGCGGCATCGGCGCGGCGGCGGCGCAACTGCTCACCGCGCAGGGTTATCGGGTGATTGGCGTGACGCGCAGCGGCCAGTGCGATGCCAACGTGGCGCGCTGCATTCGTATTGATGCGATGGATGATGTGCTGCCACAAGTCGATGTGGTGGTTTCCACCTTGCCGCTGACGCCACAAACCCATCGCCTGTTTGATCGCCGTCGTCTGGATCGGCTGCCTGCACGGGCGGGCATTGTGATTGTGGGCCGTGCTGATGTGTTCGATTACAGCGCGATGCGCGAAAAGCTGTGCGCGGGCGAATTGGCCGGCGCAGTACTGGATGTCTATCCGCAAGAGCCTTTACCGGCTGACGATCCGCTGTGGAGCACGCCCGGCGTGGTGATGACGCCCCATTGCAGCCTCGACGATCACAGCGCGTATCTCGCCGGTTGTCTCGATGTGTTCATCGATAACCTGCTGCACTTCCGCAGCGGACAGCCACTGCGCAACCTGGTTGACGCTGAACGCGGGTATTGAGTTACAGCACGCATGATTTCCGTAGGGTCGCCATTCATGGCGACCAGCAAAAAAGCACCAAAGACGTTCATAAAACACAAGGTCATCGCTTTCTCATTCACCAGCACCAGGGGAACCTTATTATGAAATTTGCACGCATTGCTTTGTTAATCTCTGGCCTCACCGGCAGCTTGCTGGCGGGCATCTCCAGCGCCCACGCGGCCAGCACCGATCCGATCACCCCAACCGCCAGCGACTTCGCTGCCATGGCGCAGTGCAAGGCGCTGCAAACCAAATATCCATCGCTGAAAGGCAAAGATCTGGTTGTCGGACTCGGCGGCTACACCAAAGGCTTTGAAGCACCATCAGAGAAAGATCCGAGCATTATTGAAGGCCTCGATCCATCACTGTTCGAGCGCATCAGCAGCTGCTTAGGCGCGAAACACAGCTATCAAAGCGGCTCCTTCAACGTATTGCTGACCTCAATTTCCAGCGGCCGCGCTGACATCGGCCCAATGCTGTATGTCACTGACGAGCGTATGAAGCAGATCGCCTTCGTCGCCTCAATGCAGGTGCAAGACGGTTCGATCCTCGCCAAAGGCAACCCGAAGAAAATCAGCAGCGTAGATGACCTGTGCGGCAAAACCGTGGCCGCCGCCGCGGGATCCTACGAAGCCAACAAACTGGTGCCGGAGCAAAGCGCCAAATGCACCGCCGCTGGCAAACCCGAAGTCAGCATGTTGATGGTGCAGAACACCGACAACAGCATTCAGGCGGTGAAAAGCGGTCGTGCTGATATCTATCTGACCGAAGCCGGTTCAGCGATTGCGATTGCCAAAGCCGATAAAACGCTGGAAAGCGGCTTCACCGTGGATCTGCCAATCATGGTTGGTTTCCCCATAGCCAAAGACAACGCCACGCTGCGCGGCGCGGTGCTGGATGCGATGAAGGTGATTCAGGAAAGCGGCGCACAGAAAAAATTGCTGGATTACTGGGGCCAGGGCAGTGCTGCTGAGCGTCCAGTTGTTGCACGTGGTTAATGCATAAACTCAGCCGCCTCGGTGTTGCAGCCGAGGCGTTGAGGAGGATAACGCCTTGGATGATTTTCTCAAGTATCTGACCTTCCCCTACTTATGGGAAGGCGCCGTCATCGCCGTGCAGCTGTTAGTAGGCGCGCTGGCCGGTGGCATTTTGATTGGCTTTTTCCTGGCGTTAGCCAGCAACTCAAAGCACTGGTTTATCCGCATTCCGGTGAAAGTCTACATCTATACGCTGCGCGGTACGCCGGTGCTGTTGCAGCTGATTCTGCTGTACAACGTGTTGCCAGAATTTGGTCTGCGTCTTGATCCGTTCACCAGCGCGCTGCTGGCGTTGATGATCAACGAAACCGCCTTCTGCGCCGAAATCATTCGCGGCGGCATCATGGCCACCGATCGCGATCAAAGCATGGCGGCGCAAGCATTCGGTTACTCGCGCACCAAAGAGATGATTCACGTGGTGATTCCGCAGGCACTGCGCGCCATTTTGCCGACCATGGGCAACGAAACCGTTGGCTTGCTGAAATCCACCTCGCTGGCGTCGGTGGTGGGCGTGAACGAATTGACGATGCGCGGCCAGGCGATTGTGTCGCAAAACTTCCTGTTTATTCCGGTGCTGGTCGCCTCGGGCGGCATCTACCTGATTCTTTCCACGCTGTTGGCGGGTGGCCAATGGTGGCTGGAGAAGTTCTACAACCTCGATGAACGTGCGCGCCGTGCGCGGGCAAGATTGGCAAAACTGCCACCGGAAGCTGACGTCACGCCGATGCAGCTACCAAAACGTCGTTGGGATACGCAAACCGCTGCGCCCGTGCTGGAAGTCGATCAACTGTGCGTCGAATACGCCGGTAAAGCGGTATTGAAATCGCTGTCGCTTACCGTGCGTCGCGGCGAAGTGGTGGTGCTGCTCGGGCGTTCCGGTTCGGGCAAAAGTACGCTGTTGAAATCGATTCTGGCATTAACGCCACGCAGCAGCGGCACCATTCAAACCGAAGGCCACTTTATGGGCAGCGACGAGAAGGGTCGCGCGCTGGCGCAACGTCATTTACCGGCCAACCGCGCCAAATCCGGCATTGGCATCGTGTTCCAGCACTTCGCGTTGTTTGATCATCTTACCGCGCTGGAAAATGTGATGAGCATTTTGTTGCGCGTACAAGGCGCACAGCCGGAAATCGCGCGTGCCAAAGCGATGCGCGCCTTGAAAATGGTGGGATTGGGCGATTTCGCGGCCTCGTTGCCGCACGAGCTTTCCGGCGGCCAGAAACAGCGCGTTGGCATTGCGCGGGCGCTGGCGGCAGAACCGCAAATCCTGCTGTTTGATGAGCCAACCTCGGCGCTCGATCCCGAGCTGGTACGCGAAGTGAACCAAACCATGCGCAGTCTGGCGCAAACCGGCATCACCATGATCATCAGCACCCACGACATTGCCTTTGCTGCGGGCGTGGCCGATCGCGTGGTGTTCCTGCAAAACGGTGCGCTGATTGAAGAAGGCCCACCGGCGATTCTGCAAAATCCGCAGACGCCGGCCTTCGCCACCTTCCTTGAGCATGAAAATGCTGTGGAGGCGCAACATGCCAACGCGCTTTGAATTAACGGCGCGCGAGCGCCTCGGCGATGCGCTGTTCCGCTACATGCAAGGCCAACCGGCTGATGCGCTAGGCGACGAACCGGACGCCAATCAACAGGCATTGCGCCGCTTTCGTCTGCTGCCGCGCGTGTTGCAGGGCAATGACGGCATCGACACACAGATTTCGCTGCGCGATCAAAACTGGAGTGCACCGATTGGTGTCGGCGCGTTTGCTGGCGACCGCATTTTCCATGAAGAAGGTGTGTTGCCGATTGCGCGCGCCTGTAAACGTCTGCAATTGCCGCTGGTGATTTCGGAAGAAACCGTCACGCCGCTGGAGCAGATTGGCGCGGAGTACGATCGCTGCTGGCTGCAACTGCGTGCAGCGGGCGATGTCGGCCGCATTAAAGACTTAATCGATCAGGCCGTAAACGCCGGATTCAAAAACATCGTGCTGACGGTATTAGCGCCAGTGCATCCGGTCGCCGGTTTGCAGCCTGGCGGCTTTTCGATTGGCGATGCGTTAAAGCAGCGCGGCTGGCACACCATCGGCGGCACGCAACCTGGCGTTGAACCGCTACCGGCATTTCCGGTGTGGCGCTGGCAACAGATTGATGAAGTGGCCGCGCACTGCGCCGATCATCATATTCCGCTGTGGCTGAAAGGTATTTTGCATCATGACGATGCGGCGCAAGCGGCGCAGCACGGCGTGAGCGGATTGATCGCTTCAAATATTGGTCTGCGCCAAAGCGCGCGTTGGGCGACGCCGGTCGATCAGCTGCCAGATTTACACGCCGTCACGCGCTTGCCGCTGCTGTTGGATGGCGGCGTGCGCTGCGGCAGCGATGCGGTAATCGCGCGCTGTCTTGGCGCATCGCTGTCACTCAGCGTGCGACCGATCATCAGCGCGTTAGTGGCGGGCGGCGAAAGCGCGGTATTCGATGTGCTTTCCGGCTGGATCAATGAAATCACCGCGATCGGTCATTGGTGCGGCGTCAGCGATATGACCGCACTGAACGGCAGTTTCATCATCGAGGTGCATTCGTAGGGTCGCCATTTATGGTGACCGATATTGCGCAGCCGACGGGCATGACAACTCTATTTATTGAGGTACGTGGCAATGCAGATACTGATTTTTAATCAAGGCGATGCCAGCGAATCACGCATTTACTACTGCGCGCACTATCTGGCGCAAAGCCTCGGCTTGTTTGCGGCTGAGCAACTGGAGGTGATTTTCACCACCAGCGAATCCGGTGGACACACGGTGCAAGGCGGCCAGGTTCCGGCGGTATTGAGCCGCGATGCCGATCTAACGCTCGGCGGCCCGATGGTGGTGATGAAGCATTACCAGCAGCACGGTGCCGAATTGCAGTGCTTCTGCGCTTCGGTTGCGGCGAATCCGTGGTTCCTCGCCGCCGCACAAGCACAGCCGCAATTTACCCTCAGCGATCTGCGTGGCAAGCGCGTGCTGGATGTCGGCAATGTCGGCACCGCCACGCTGACCTTCCGCTGGTTGCTGGCGCGTCACGGTTTGCAGGATGTGGAATTGATTGCTGGCAGTGGCGATCAGGCGCGCGATTTTGCCGCGGTTGCCAACGGCGAAGCCGATTATGCCTTGCACGCCATGCACATGCTGGCACCCGCCATCGCCGCCGGACAATTACACAGCGTCAGTAGCCTGGCCGACGTCTGCGGTCACGTGCCGTGGAGCGCCTACATCGCGCGCGCCGATGTACTGATCGAGAAAGCCGCCGCCTTCGACGTCTTTGCGCGCGCCATCGCCCACGCGCTGAGGTGGATCGCTGAACACAGCGCCGCCGAGCTGGCAGAACAAGTGCAGCCGTTCTTTGCCGATTATCCACGCGAGGCGCTGGTACGCGGTCTGGATGCCTATCAACAGGCCCACGTTTTTGCGCCCGGCTGCGTAATTCCGCGCGCTGAGTTTGATCATTTCACCCAGCTACTCGGCGCGATTGGCTGGCTGGATCCTTCACAACCGGTGCCGTACACGGCGCTGGTGACGCAGGCAGGAGCAGAGTGATGAAACAGTTAATTATTAATGGTTTGGTGGTAACAGAAACCCGCGCAGCCTTGGCTGATTTGCTGATTGAAAACGGCAAAATCAGCGGCGTGTTATCGCCCGGTGCGATGACGCACGGCGCGGATGAAGTGATTGATGCGCAAGGGCTGATCATCGTGCCCGGCGCAATCGATGTGCACACCCATTTCACCGGTTCGCACGATTTCCCGCAGCAGGAATTGCGTGAAGGCACGCGCGGCGCGGCGGCGCACGGCGTCACCACCATTGTTGAGATGCCGCATTCATTGCCGCCAGCCACCACGCTCGCCAATTTTACCAACAAGAAAAGCTGGCTGGCCGAGAACTGCTCGGTGGATTACGCCCTATGGGCTGGATTGGACGGAAATAACGTACATGAACTGGCGGCGCTGGATCAGGCTGGCGCGCTGGCGTTCAAAGCCTTCTTATGCAGCGGCGCGCCGAACGGCGAAGCCACCGATGAGAAAGGTTTGCCGCGTCTGGATGATGACGGTTTGCTGCGTGCGATGCGTGAACTGGCGACCTTCGACGGCCTGATTGGTGTGCACGCGGAGAACCACGACATTTTAATCGGCGCTGGCAGCGAACAGCGCCGCGCCGGACGCAAAGATGAGCGCGCCCACGCGCTGGCTGGCCCGGAAATCGCTGAAATCGAAGCGGTTGGCCGCGTGCTGGCGGTAGCCGAAGAGACCGGCGCTCGTTGCCATATCGTCCACGTCAGTTCGGCACGCGCGGCTGAAACCATCGTCGCCGCTAAGGGCCGCGTGCGCGCCAGCTTCGAAACCTGCCCGCACTATTTATTACTCGATGAAGACGATTTGGTGCGCATTGGTCCGAACGCGCGCTGCGGCCCGCCGATTCGTCCTCGTCCGGTAGTGGATGCATTGTGGCAGGTGCTGCTGCGCGGCGAAGTCGACATGATTGCCTCCGATCACTGCCCGTACACGCCAGCACAGAAACAGGCCG
The DNA here is from genome assembly GCF_059412405.1 of Pantoea sp. CFCC18179. Classification (NCBI taxonomy): domain Bacteria; kingdom Pseudomonadati; phylum Pseudomonadota; class Gammaproteobacteria; order Enterobacterales; family Erwiniaceae; genus Pantoea; species Pantoea sp. CFCC18179. The sequence goes on from NZ_JBNBPM010000007.1 coordinate 162,898, forward strand.
GTGAAACCAGCATCTGGGATGCCGGCATGGGATTAACCGGCGTTGAGACCCTCAGCCCGATGTTCTTCAGCGCGGCGCATATTGAACGCGGCGTGGCGCTGACTGAATTTGCCCGTATGACCGCCAGCGGACCGGCCAAAGCCTTCCAGCTGTGGGGCAAAAAAGGCGCGATTGCGCCCGGCTTCGATGCCGATTTGGTGTTCTACGACGCCAATCAGAGCTGGACGGTTGCAGGCGAAAAATTCCAGGGACTCGGCAAGTGGAGCGCATTTGAAGGGATGCGCTGTCAGGGTAAAGTGGTGCGCACATTGATACGTGGCGTCACGGTATTCCAGGATGATCAGATGCAGGTGGAACCCGGCTTCGGTCAATTCGTGACCCGACAGGTTTAAACAGGACAAATAACATGGCAGGAAAATCGTCTACCGCTCGCCGTAAAAACAGCGCCCCGCTGGCGCAGGAAGCGGCAACAGATAGCAACTGGAGCGCAGCACGCCCACGCACGCTGGTTGATCACGCTGTTGATGCCATTCTCAGCGCCGCCTCGCGCGGCCTGATCCTGCCCGGCGACCGCATTGCAGAGCCGGAACTGGTGGCAAAACTCGGCATGAGCCGCGTGCCGATTCGCGAAGCGCTGCGCATTCTGGAGAGCCAGGGCATTGTCACCAGCGAGCCGTATAAAGGCATCCGCCTGATGGAAATTTCGCATCAGCGGCTGGAGCAGATCATTGATGTGCGCATTCCGCTGGAGACGCTGGCATGCCGCCGGGCGATTGAAGCCGGACGCAACGGCGCGGAGCAACTCAACCTGCTGTATCAAGGCGTGGCGCAGATGCAGACCATGATGCAAAACGATGATGTGTATGGGTTTGCCTCAGCCGATACCGATTTTCACCGCACGCTGTGCAGCTTCGCACACAACCCGGTGCTGAGTAACTTGTGGGAGTCGATTGCCCGTCAGCTGACGGTGATTTTCGGCCTTTCCACCATGGGCAAATCAATGAGCGACATCATTGAGGAGCACCAACGGCTGATCAATGTGTTTGCCGATGGCGATATCGCCAAAATTTCCGCCGAGGTTGAGAACCACATCCGCATTCAAGCGCTGGACGTGGATTACGAAACCCTTATTACGCAACGCCGCCAGCATCGTTCCGCTCTCGGCTGATTTGAATTGCCTTACACCAGGGAAACTCACTATGAAAATCACCAACGTTGAGGCGTTTTACCTGCGCCTTCCTGTGATTGAACAGCGCACCGACAGTTCTCAGGATGCGCTGCTGATCAAAATCACCACCGACGCGGGCATCACCGGCTGGGGCGAAGTGGATGGCAGCCCGTATGTCACCAAAGCGATTATTGAAGCGCCCTATTCGCACACCATGGTGACGGGCCTGAAATCGCTGCTGATCGGCGAAAATCCGCTGGAAACCGGCCGTTTGTGGAAGAAGATGCACAAAGCCACCATCTATTACGGTCGCAGCGGCGCGGTGTTGCAGGCGATGGCGGGCATCGATATCGCCCTGTGGGACATCAAAGGCAAAGCGCTCGGCAAACCGATTGTCGAGCTGCTGGGCGGCGCGATGCGCGACAAGATGCGCGTTTACTCCTCCAACATGTTCCAGTTCAGCGTCGAAGAAACAGTGACGCGCGCTAAACACGCTATCGATACCGGCCACACCGGCGTGAAGTTTGGTTGGGAGCCGTTCGGTACTGATGAAGCGCTGGATCTGCGTTATCTGGAAGCGCTGCGTGAGGCGATGGGCGACAGCGTGGATTTGATGCTGGATGTTGGTCACGTGTGGGATGCCAAAACCACCCTTCGCCGCAGCCAGCGTTATGAACACCTCAACCTGTTCTGGATTGAAGAACCGCTGCATCCAGACAACTACGCCGGTTACGGCCAGGTTTCGGCGGCGTGCCAGCAGCACATCGCCGCCGGTGAGCAAGAGTGCTCGGTAACGGGCTTCCAGCGTCTGATTGATGAAGGCGGCATCGATATCGTGCAGATCGATTTGACGCGCACCGGCTTTACTCAAGCGATGGAAATCGCCAGCTACGCGCACAGCCGTGGGCGCAAAGTGTGTAATCACAACTTCACCACCGACATTAATACCGCTGCGTCGCTGCATTTCCTGTGTGCGATTGAGAACGCGCTGGTGATGGAATATTGCGTCGAGCCGGGCGAAATCAGCCGCTCGCTGGCGAAAAATCCAGTGCGTATCGCCGACGGTTACGCATGGTTGCCAAGCGAGCCGGGCCTCGGCGTCGAACCGGATGAAGCGGTGATCGAGAAGTTTTTAGTACGCGATTAATGCGTGAAGGTGGTTCGGTTTCGTAGGGTCGCCATTTAGGGTGACCTCCATAACAGAGAGCTCCGAATTCCATCACCAAAGGTTGTTGGCGCGCCGCCAGATGGCTAACCTCTTGCACAGCGAATGCAAGAGGAAGCCATGCAGCAAAAAATTCACTGGATCGATAATCTCCGCGCCATCGCCTGCCTGATGGTGATCGTCATTCACACCACCACTTGGTACATCACCGGACCGATGGCGGTAACCGGCATGAGTTGGGACGTGGCGAACCTGCTCAATTCAGCATCACGCGTGTGTGTGCCGCTGTTCTTTATGATTTCCGGCTACCTGTTCTTCGGCGAACGCAGCGCGCAAGGGCGGCATCTGCTACGCATCGTGCTGTGTTTGCTGTTTTACAGCGCGGTGGCGCTGGCCTATATCACCTGGCTAACGCCGATCAGCGAAGGACGTTCACTGCTGAAGCTGCTGCAAAAGCCGGTGTTCTATCATCTGTGGTTCTTCTTCGCCATCATCGGCATCTATCTGCTGTCGCCGCTGATTCAGGTGAAAAGCGTCGCACCGCGTTATGTGGCGATGTTGGTGATGGTGCTGGCGGTGCTGGCGAATCCGAATACCGTCAGTCAATCGCTGGGGCCGTTTCACTGGCTGCCGGTGAATCTGTATGTCAGTGGCGACACCATTTATTACCTGCTGTATGCGCTGCTCGGTCGTGCGATTGGCTGCATGGAAACCGATAAACGTGGCATTAGCTGGCTAGCGGGATTGGGCTTTATCGCCTGCGTAATTGGCATCGCGCTTGGCACCAAACAGATGCTGAAAATTAACGGCGCGTTCAACGATACCTGGTATCTCTACTGCGGTCCGCTGGTGTTTATCGCCGCCATCAGTTTGTTGCTGCTGGCGAAGAACAGCCTGAATCAGTGCACGCTGCCCGGCTTAGCCACCATTTCGCGCTACTCGTTGCCGATCTACGGCTTCCACGCCTTATTCATCCACTTCCTGCGCACCCATCATTACGATGACATGGCGCGACCGTGGCTCGATTTGCCGTGGGTATTTGGCGTGACGCTGATCGGCAGTTTAGGGCTGGCGATGCTGCTGAAACGCGTGGATAAGCATCACTTGGTGAGCTGATCGTCCCAGCGCTGATGCGCCCGACGTAGCTGGCGCGCCGAAGAAAATCCCGCCGCCAGCGCCGCTTTCTCCGCCGCTTCGCCCTGCTGCTGGCGCTGGCGCGCAATCACTAAACGCAGCTGTTCGTGATATTCGCGCACGCTGATACCCAGATGCTGGCGAAACAGCCGCGTCAGATGGCGCTCGCTAACGTGCGCGCGCTCGGCTAACGCCGTTAACGACCAATCGTGTTCGGGATGGGCAATCATCACATCCTGCGCGCGGTGAATCGCCGGATGCATATGATTGCGATAACGCAGCCACGGCGACAGTTGCGGATCGTCACCCGAACGGCGGAACCACACCACCATTTCGCGCGCCACTCTCAGCGCCTGTGCCGCGCCGCATAAGCGGTTGATCAGATGCAGTGCCAAATCAATTCCGGCGGTAATCCCGGCACTGGTCCAGATGCCACCATCTTCGACAAACACGCGGTTATCTTTCACTAACGCTGCGGGCGCGGCCGCTTTCAAACGCGGCAACACATCGTGATGGGTGGTGCACTGAATGCCATCCAGCAATCCGGCCTGCGCAGACAGCAATGCGCCAGAGCAGATGCACACCAAAGTGATGCGTTTGGCATTTATGACCGCTTGTTGCTGGCGCAACCAGTCACGCGCTTGTGCGGCCGGTGCGGTATCAAACCAGACTTTGGAGTTAAGTACGCCGGGCACCACCAGCAGGCAGTTTTCGGGCAGTTCGGCGGGCAAAGGCGCGATCTCGGCGATGGTCATACCGGTTGATGCCAGCACGCTGGATTGCGGCCCGATGTAATGCAGCGAAAAGTGACCGTCGGCAAGTTGCAGCGTTTCCGCCGGACCGGTGAGATCCAGCGCCATCACACCAGGAAGAACGAGGAAGTAAACGGGCTGCGGCATGGTGGATTCCAGTTGAGTGTGGTGCGTTTTCCCCTCACCCTAGCCCTCTCCCGCACGCGGGCGAGGGAACCGATCGAGGGTCGATGTAAGCTTGCATTCAGCCCCAGCTTTGCACTATCGGCCCCCTCTCCCGTACGCGGGAGAGGGTTGGGGTGAGGGACAGATCAAGCCATAACTATCAAGATTAATATCTTATCCTATCTGATAAAACCACTGATAACCTGCCAAATCCAGCCATCACTTAGCCACATCAAGACCAACTGTAGAAAATGGCGATAAGTTCAGCGCGAATCAGTCACCATAAATGGCGACCCTGCGGCGTTTTGTCGTATGAGATCAATTTAACTGAACGCGTAAGTGAGTATTCCTAGCCGCTATTTGCGCATCCCGCTATAATCCGCCAGCTTCCTGTGAGGAAGATCGTCGTCTCCGGTGAGGCGGCCGGACTTCAAATCCGGTTGGGGCCGCCAGCGGTCCCGGGCAGGTTCGACTCCTGTGATCTTCCGCCACTACACTTCCGCAGCCTTCCGATAAAATCTTAAATTCCTTTTAAAAACAGCCATATTAGCATTTTACCTGTCCGTATGAGTCCTACAGCATCTGCCAGAATCCACGACAAATGTGTATAGTGATGCGTATAGAATTTTTATACACACTTTAGACTTATACACATGGCTCTTACAGACATACAAATTCGACGCGCAAAACCTCAAGAAAAGCCTTACACCCTCAGCGACGGCCTCGGGCTGGCTTTACTCATCAATCCGGATGGCAGTAAAGGCTGGCGCTTTCGCTATCGCTTCAACGACAAAGCTAAGCTGATGTCGTTTGGCTCATACAGTCTCGTTTCACTTGCTGAGGCGAGAGAGAAGCGCGATGTGGCGCGCAAGCAGGTAGCTAATGGCATTGATCCAGTTGAGGAGCGCAAGGCTCAAAAGTTGGCGCTTAAAATCTCCACGGAGAACTCATTCGAAGCCATTAGCCGTGAATGGCATACGAATAAGGCTGATCGTTGGACGGTGGCTTATCGCGAGGAGATCATTAAGACCTTTGAGCAAGATGTGTTTCCATTTATTGGCAGTCGCCCTATATCGGAAATTAAACCGATGGAATTGCTTGAGGTGCTTCGCCGTATTGAAAAGCGTGGTGCGCTAGAGAAAACGCGTAAGGTGCGTCAGCGCTGCGGCGAGGTTTTTCGTTATGCGATCATCACGGGTAGAGCTGAGTACAATCCAGCTCCTGATTTGGCTATCGCGCTGGCAGTGCCTAAGCAAAAGAACCACCCTTATCTATCTGCTGATGAATTACGTCATTTTGTAAGGGATCTGGAAGCGTACACTGGGAGCAACATTACTAAGAATGCGACAAAGATTGTAATGTTAACTGGTGTAAGAACACAGGAAATGCGTTTTGCAACTTGGGATGAGGTTGATCTTGAAAAGGGTATATGGGAAATTCCTGCTGAACGAATGAAAATGCGCAGGCCTCACATTGTGCCTCTTTCCACGCAGGTGATTGAACTTTTCAAGCAGCTAATGCCTATTACCGGCCATTATCCTTATATTTTTATTGGTAGAAATAACCGCAGCAAACCTATCTCCAAAGAAAGTGTCACGCAAGTTATTGAGTTACTGGGCTATAAAGGGCGAGCTACAGGACATGGATTTAGGCATACAATGTCAACAATTCTACATGAGAAAGGATATGATAGCGCTTGGGTTGAAATGCAATTAGCGCACGTAGATAAAAATAAAATTCGCGCGATATATAATCATGCTCAGTATTACGAAGATCGGAAAAAAATGATGCAATGGTTTAGCGACTTTCTTTTGAATGGTGGTCTGTAACCACCGTTCAAAACTAAATGTTATTTATTATCCCTTTGAGATTCTGAATGTAATATTCCAAATCATACTCATTCAGTTCAAATCCTTGAGAATGTACTATTACATTTCTAACATGAGATAAATTAACAATCGAATCATATATAGCCTCATCGATAAGCTGTCTTTCTCTAAGATCTCGTGAAAGGGATATGATACTTAAATAACCTCTTTCTTTAGGTATCCCAGCTTTAACAGCAAGATCTTTGATCCTTTTTTCTAAAGCTCGCCAACTTAACAAAAATTCTCCAACTTTGTAGTTTGTACTTACTGCAGCATTTTCTGCCAGCTCTTCCCTTTCCTCTTCCGGCACTGTAATCTTCTCTAAGGAAGATATTGCCCCTTCAATAATGGGCTTAATTTCACTGCTCATTTCCATTAATATATCGAAATCATTTCTTTCGAAGAAGTTATTATGTGCAACCTTACATCTAATTAAATATAACTTTTCCCACCTCGATTTGAGTAGGCTCTCTTCACAATCTACATGTTTTTGAAAATAACGCTGCCAGTTTGACTTTGGTATAAAGTCTCTAACGTCATCTATGGGTATAGAATCTCCATCGTGATTTTTTATTTTACGTATAAGCCCATCTAAATCTTGAGTTCTATACGAATCAAAAAGAAATGTAGATAACTGTATAAAATCAGCATCATATAAATAGTTATTTGAACCTTGCTGTTTTTTATCTCTTCTGATTTTTTTAAGTTCATCTGGAATTGCCGTTTCAGACCACCCCAAACCCACGTTTGTTAGCATAAATTTTGTAATTAACTTTCTCATGAGATTTTCTAGCTCATGAATAATTGGGTATGCTTTACGCGAATAGCTATAACTGACATCATCCCATAACGTCTGAATGTTGTTATTTGATGCCAAATTAAGCAAACCCCTTATAACTCTCAAAAAAGCAGAAAACAACCCCAAGTCTTCAGAAGAACTTGCCAATTTAAGATTAAATATTTTGTATTTTTCTGAAGGTGTGCTTTCCTCAACCACATCAATATCGAACTCATTTCCTTTATACTTAGCTTTTTTACCAGAAAGCGTTATATCAGAATCCGACTGAAGAAAATTCAAAAAAGATTTTTTCGTTTTACAAAATGAATTTTTTAATTCAATAGTGACCAAATATTCTACTTTCATTTAATCCCCAGTTTCGACATTTGATGCAATCCTAGCACCAAGTACAAAATGCTTTGGTTATCAAACTACATTTTTCATTCGCGCGCAATGCTATCCCCGCCACGCCTGCCCGCTTTATGCACCGCTTTTCATGCAGGTGCATAAAGCTATTGAATCCGCGCCCTGTCTGGCCTCAACGCATCCCGCTGACGCATGGTTTTGCATGCGAATCCATGCACTCTATGCATGCACGGCTCTTTATAAACCGGCTTGCCAGAAAAAAGGCTCCAAACGGCGAATAGCAGACACAAAAAAGCCGCTGTGTAATCAGCGGCTGCGAAGATTAATGAGTGATTCGAAATGCTGAGCCGTATCGGCCTAACGTCTGTCGTTCTTTAACCGGCATCGGCGCAACTTCCTCAATTGTTTCCGGCGGTGGCGGCGAAGTAATGACTTTCGTGATGCTTTCGTTCGTCTTAAACGTGCATGAGCAATCCAGATTCGTGCACTGGTGATAACGCTCTTTTACCTGCTCTGACATATAGCGGCTGGATTTCGCATGCGCCGGGCTTTTGCAGAAGGGGCAGTGCATCATTTCTTTACTTCCCCCTGCAGTTTAGCGCGTTGCTCTCGAATAGTTGTGCCAAGTCTCTGGCGGCGCGAAAATGAATTGTAGAGTCCCATATCAACACCTGTCAGCGCAGGCCGGTACAGACCAATATTTTCCAGCAGTGGAGCCTCGCGCAAAATACTTTCAGGTAACGCCGCAGCAGCTCGCGTCAGAGCTTCCCCCACAACCCCGGCAACGTCGCGGATAGTATCGCGATCGTCCCCGGTAAAGGTCGGTGAGATTTTTTCACGCTGTATGCGTAGCTTAATCGCCCAAAGCAACGACGGGCTGACGTTGCGCAGCGCCGACTGCCAGTGTGCATCCGCGAATTCCGTAAAAGCTGTACTGTGTGACTCGATTAATTCCTTACCGCTGGTACAGCAGCACAGCATGGCGTATTGCTTATCCAACTCCAGTTCTTTCAACAACCCTGCAAACTCATCGGCCAGCTCGCGGTTGGCGATGCGCTGAGTATGTTCGGCGCGAAGTTCCTCAGTGAGATTACCGCGCAGTTTTCGAAAATTAGTGCGCCAGTTGCTCTCTGCTTCCTTGCCCGCCTCTAGAGCGGCCTGACGCTCTTTTTCGCAACGAGTGATGTTAGCGACAACACCATTAAATTCTGTCATCTGCGCAGTGTGTCCCGCTCGCGCTTTCTCAAATCGAATCAGTGAGGCTGGTTTGTTTTCTGCATTGCTCATCGTCGTCTCGCATCGTCTGTAAAGGATGAAGACATTCTGTCGTGCACCAACGGACAAATCATTTCATTGCTTTCCGCCTGTCGCTCAGCAAACAAACCAAAAATTGAGACTGGATCACTCCTTAAAGACTTTTAGTTCTTATAAAACTATTCACTACTGTTCACTAAAGTAAAAAAGATAATAAATACAATAATTAAAGAGGTGAACAGTTACATGTTAAGTCTTCACTCAGTATTCACTGGTCTTCACCGTCTTTCAAATAACAGCCTTTCTCTGGCTAGCTGTTTATAGAATTTATTCCTATAAATTTGGCAATTTCAATTACCGTTAGATATTAAAAAGCAACGTTTGGCACCCCCTAGCAAACAGGGTGTAACAGGATAGAACAGAGCTTATTTTTTGCTCATTTATCAGCAAGCAGGGGGTTGTTTACATTAGATAAAATATTCTCAAAATAGCGAGTTACCTGAAGACACACCCGGAACCGGGCAGCACCGACCGGACTCATTATGAGGTAACACCATGCATGCCGTTTCCCCTATTCCAACCCCAATGACGTCTTTAGCTGGCAACGTCTCTTACCCCCGTGATCGCTTCATGCGCCTACCAGAAGTGATCAACACCTGCGGCCTTTCCCGCTCAACTATTTATGACTTAATCAGCCGTGAGCAGTTTCCGTCGCAGATTTCCCTTGGTGGTAAAAACGTTGCATGGCTGGCCTCTGAAATTGATGGCTGGATGCAGTCGCGTATCGCACAGCGCGCAGGGGGTGCAGCATGATCACACTCAATTTCGACACACGCTCATTCCCGTTGACCAAAGATGAAGCAACCTTCATAGCAGAAAGCCTTACAAGCGCGCTCAGTAATAAACCACCAACCTCACCTTCTTTTAACAGCGGGATGCACGGCCATATTTCGGTTCTGGGCAACAAAGCTCAGTCAAGAAATCACATAACGGGTAAAGCTGACAGCAAACGCCGATCAAATCCGCAGCAGTCCGATCAAGTCCTGACCGATTGCTAGGGAAAACGTCCAGATGAACGAAAAAAGCCTTTTCTCTGGCGAGCGACCGTTATACAGTTTCCCCGCTGTCGCAAAATCGGCAGCCGGGCGTGAGAACCCGAGCTTCTTCAAGGCGACACCAGACGCGCCATGCGTCTTTTTTTGTGTCTATGCCCTCGTGCACCTTTCTTTTGCGTTGCGGTTCTTATGCCGTAGCTGCATCCGAGTAATGGTGATCCGGGCGGGGCAGCCTTCGGGCTGGCCGGTTTCCTTGAAGGCCGGTTTCTCACCCCCGTTCGGGTCGCCACCAGAGCGTGAGAACTCCGGTGGTGGCGTTAACCGCTACTTCAAGGAGATTGCCACTATGGCAACGGTTCTTACTATTGCTCGCCCCAAATTCACCTTTATTTTCGCCGCCGTGCGCCGCACCGATCGCGCTGCCCGTCCTTGTATGCTGCGCTTTGCGGCAGAAGACGAGCGCACAGCCCGCGCCAATTTCGTTCGTGACTATGTCCTGTGCTTCGCTGGCCGCGTGCCAGTACAGGCGGTGGCTGCATGAATACTCTTGCCGCTCGCACCAACAGCAATAGCAATAGCAATAGCACCTATTCAATTCCACACGCCGATTATCTACGCCTGCTGCATGCTCATTCCGTCGGCGTAACAGTGCTTGATATGTTCGATTCCGTTCATTGACTCAGCGCTCAAAGCTGCGTACCAGACAGCGCCGCGCTGGCTTCTGTCGTTGCCCTTCTCACCGATCAGCTCGGTAAAGTCGTTGAAACCTGTGATTCCCTGATTCTTGCCACGGAGGCTCGCCCTGATGAACTCTAATAATTCCTGCTTACCTGTTGAAGTCCGTACTGCCGTTTACCGTCGTGCGCTGGCGCAGGGTTATCTCAACGCCTGCAAAACGCTGGGCATCACCGTTGCGGCAACGCTCGACGAACTACAGATGACTATCGCGCTCGAGCTGGAAGGATTTTACGTGCGTCGCCATGGCGCAGAAGCCGGAATGGAAATGGCATGCACCATGCTGGGCGATATGGTTGAACCTGATCTGCTGACCGCGCCGCCGCGCCTGACCCGACTTGGCGCAACCATGATGGATGAGCTGTTTTGCAGCCAGCTTGCCGCTACTCGCCGCGCCACGTTGCACTGAGGGAGCTCGAGCAGATGAAACACATAGTCTCTGACACGGTAAAAGCGGCCGCCGGATATTGGCCGCAACTGCTGCCCGCGCTCGGCATCAGTATTAACACTAACGGCAGACATGGCGCATGCCCGGTTTGCGGCGGCAAAGATCGTTTCCGCTTTGACAATCAGGACGGTCGCGGGACGTGGCACTGCAACCAGTGCGGAGCCGGTGACGGCCTGAATCTGGTTGAGAAGGCGCTTGACGTCAGCGCCAGAGAGGCGGCAATCAAAATCGCCGATATGCTCGGCGCGCTGCCACCGGTATCTATAGCGCCGGTGAACACAGTGGATAAAGCAGTCGCACAATCTGAGGCCGCCGCACGGGCGCAGAAGCTGATCGCCGCCGCCGTCAGCCGCACGGATAACGCCTACCTTTTATCGAAAGGGCTGCACAGCACCGAAGCGTTAACGCTGGCTGCCGGTCTGCGTTGTGGCGGTATCAGTTTTGCGGCTGGCGATCTGGTTGTGCCGCTAACCGATGAAAGTGGCAACGCCGTTAACATCCAGCTAATCAGCGCCGCTGGCGACAAGCGCACCCTGCCCGGCGGACAGGTGAAAGGCGCTTATCATCTTGCAGGCGAGCCTGACGGCAAAACGCTGTGGCTCACCGAAGGTTATGCAACCGGCCTGACGGTTCAGCGCCTGACCGGGCAGCCGGTTTATGTGGCGCTCAGCGCCAATAATCTGCCGGCGCTTGCCGCGCAGCTACGCAAAACCCATTCAGATGCGCTGATGCTGATTGCCGCCGATCGCGACGACAACGGCACAGGCCAGCTAAAGGCTGAGGAAGCCGCGAAAGCCTGTAAGGGCAAGGCCGCTTTACCGCCGGAAACCGGCGACTGGAACGACGTCTGGCAGGCACAGGGCGACATCACGACGCAGGCGCTACTCACCGCCTTTACTCAGCCCCATAAACCAAGCCCGTTTGAGTCGGTGAGCGAAGCCGACCTTAAAGCCATGAGCGCCAGCGAAAAGGCGGAACTGCTGGTCGATCACTACGGGCAGGCGCTGGCTGTGCCGCCCGTCGGGGAGGAAATCTGCCGTTATGAGAACGGCGCGTGGCAGGTGATGCCGGTGCAGACGCTGCGCCGCGAGATCGCCGCGCTGTTTCAGAAGGTGCGCGCACCGTTTTCAGCGGCCGGAATTGGCAGCGTGCTCGATACGCTCAAGCTAATGGTGCCGCAAATGGGCGAACCGGCGCGCCGCCTGATTGGTTTCCGAAATGGGGTATTTGATACGACCAACGGCACATTCAGCCCGCACCGCCGTGAGAACTGGCTGCGCACGGTAAACAGCGTTGATTACTCTGCGCCGCGCCCCGGTGAAAATCTCGCAGACCACGCGCCTAACTTCTACCGCTGGTTAACGCGGGCGGCCGGACACAATGACGAGAAGCAGGAGCGCATCCTCGCGGCGTTATTTATGGTGCTGGCAAACCGCTACGACTGGCAGATGTTCCTTGAGGTAACTGGTCCAGGTGGAAGCGGGAAAAGCGTTTTAGCGTCGATCGCCACGCTACTCGCTGGCCGAGATAACACCACGTCCGCCACCATCGACACACTGGAATCATCGCGCGAACGCGCCAGCGTGGTCGGATTTTCGCTGATTATTCTGCCCGATCAGGAAAAATGGAGTGGCGACGGCGCGGGTATTAAGGCGATTACCGGCGGTGATGCGGTAGCCATCGATCCCAAGTATCGCGATGCGTATTCAACGCATATTCCGGCGGTGATTTTGGCGGTAAACAATAATCCGATGCGTTTCAGCGATCGCAGCGGAGGCGTGTCGCGTCGCCGGGTTATCCTGACTTTCCCGGAAGTGATACCGGCGAAAGAGCGCGATCCGCAGCTACTGGATAAAATCAGCAACGAGCTGGCCGTCATTGTTCGTCATCTGATGCAGCGCTTCGCGTCACCCGATGAAGCGCGCGAGCTGCTGCAGGCGCAGCAGTCATCCGGCGAAGCGCTGGAGATAAAGCGACAAGCCGATCCGCTGGTCGATTTCTGCGGCTATCTGATGCCGCTGAGCACGCCTAACGGGCTGTTTATCGGTAACGCCAACATTCGCCCGATTAACCCGAAGCGCTACCTCTACCATGCTTATCTGTCGTTTATGGAGTCGCGCGGCCATCAGCACCCGCTTAGCCTGACGGCTTTCGGCCAGGCGGTGCCGCAAACACTGAAAGAATACGAGCGCGTACTATTAAAGCGACGAACGAATAACGGCATACAAACCAACTTAACACTGCATGAGGACAGCGAGTCAGATTGGCTGCCCGCATGCCGCGCGTGATGATTCACTACATATAAACCGGCTCAGGCCGGTTTTTTAAATTTAACTCAATGAATAAATTCTGCCAATGTCCGCACTGAGCAATCTGCGGGTATTACCAGCAGTATCCTGTATGTATCAATTCGAATAAGGCCATATTGCCAAAAAGGGCAGTTGTGTACAACGCATGAACCTGATATGGATGGTTGTTTCAGAATATCAAAAATTGCATCCTTCCAAACTTTTTATTGGGTATTATAAGTCTATTCACATCATTTAGAACTCATAGTCGATAAGTCTGTGTACATTGAAGATGCTTTCAGGATCACCAATAAGTATGGCCGGATTGATGGTAAGGTGCGTTAAAATCATAGTATGATTCTATATGATTTGAATAACCTACCTTTCAGATTAAGGACTAAGAATGTACTTTTGGACATACATCAAGCTATTGGCAAAAGCAGTGAAGGAGTTAGTTGAGTTAGTCGCATCAATTAAATCAATTATAATTGCCGTGATTTTATCAATTGGATACGCATTAACAAAAAACCTTTTTGAACCATTGCATAGATACGAAAAGCTCACTCCTATATTTATATGTTTTATTATTGTTATAGTTGTTGTGTCGGCAAGCTATCGCATTTGGAAAGATGAAAGGTTAAAAAATGAAGTTAATGAAAAAAATGCCTTTAACATTGAATGCAAGCAAGTGCAATATGGATTGCAATCATTTAGCGGCATAGGTATTTCATCAATAAATTTCAATTATACCTTTTTGGCCTATAATGAAACCGATCATCCAATAACCTTAATTAAGGTTAACCTTGATAACATCAAGAAAACATTGGGAATTATCCATATAAAAGATAAGAACCAGTCAAGCCCGAACTCATTCCCATTAAAAATAGAAAGAAAATCCAGTGAGAGATTTATTTTACCTATTAATTATGAAGTGAAACCATTATCTCTGGATGAACAATTTGAGATCTATTCTAAAATGGTGAATCTTAAAGTTCCCGTAACTTGCAAGTACGACACTTATAATGGTGAAAAAGAGTTAGAAATCATTGTAACTTTAGACTGTCGTGATTTTTTTAATGAGATTTTAAATTCAACAAACAACCCTTTAAACGTTCTCAATAGGGAAAAGTTGAAGGTTGTTTTAGCAAGAATGGAAGCATCTGTGTAATCGAGAAAGATGCAATGCGATAATTTATTAGGAGCTACCAATGAAGTTAACGATGCCTTTGGTTGATTACAGTGACGGTTTCAGCAGAACAAATGATATTTTTAATCGAAAACCTCTAAGTGAAAAACTTGAAAATATCATAAGAAAATCTGAAGATGAAAGCCTTGTCATCGCTTTGGATGATAGTTGGGGGAGTGGGAAAACTACATTTTTAAAAATGTGGGAAGGTGAAATAATTAAGAATGATGAATTCAAAGTAGTTTACTTTGACGCATTTCAAAACGATTTCCAGAGTGATCCCTTTGTTGCCCTATCAGCTAAATTATATGCCTTGGTTGAAGATAATGATCTTAAGAAAAGATACCTTGAAGCAACAAAAAAAATGGGCGGTGTAGTGCTCAGAGCAGCGGCAAAAATTGGAGTTGGAGCACTTACATTAGGCTTAGTCAAAGGTTCGGATATTGAAGATATTAGCGAAAGTGTATCAGATGCAATTTCAAACCCTATAGAATCCTATATTGAAGAAAAACTTAAGGGTGCAGAGCAAGAAGAAAAAACCATTGAACACTTTAAAAAAGTTCTTTCTGAAATTGCCGAAGAGAAAAAATTAATTTTCATTATTGACGAACTTGACAGGGCGAGACCAAATTATTCCTTAGAACTACTTGAACGTGTAAAACATATATTTAACAGTAAGAATATATTTTTCATTCTTGCAACAAATAAGAAGCAACATTTGAGTATAATAAAAAAGACTTACGGTGATATTGACGCAAATACTTATTTGAATAAGTTCATCCATTTTTGGTTTAACTTGCCCGCCTATAATCGATTGCTGCAAAATAATCACGTCATTGACATCTATGCAGATAAAATACAGACAGCATTAGATAATAAAAACAATGAAAAGAAAATGGCATTTGACTGTCTTA
This sequence comes from Pantoea sp. CFCC18179, assembly GCF_059412405.1. Classification (NCBI taxonomy): domain Bacteria; kingdom Pseudomonadati; phylum Pseudomonadota; class Gammaproteobacteria; order Enterobacterales; family Erwiniaceae; genus Pantoea; species Pantoea sp. CFCC18179. The sequence continues at coordinate 178,174 of NZ_JBNBPM010000007.1, forward strand.
AAACGCTTATCAGAGGAAACGGATGTTCACTACGTGATTATGAGAGGTGCTATGCTCTACAAATGCTTGTCCTTGCAGCAGCACCTGAAGAATTAAGATGGGAATTTCAAATTGGGGTTGCAATACTTGTATTTCTCAAGGTTAAAGATGAAGTGAACTATGAACGAGTTAGAGATAATAAGATCGAGTCAAGAAGTGAACTAATGGGGATTTTAAATCTACCAGACACCTATAAAGTAAAAGCTATTTTCCCATTCTATGTGGCAATTAATACAGAGTACATGTCGGAAGAAGAGTTTAATAGCGTTCCTGAGTCGGAGAGTAGAACAGTTTTTAATGAAACATTCGGTGACCAGTTGAAGGTGATTACAGGTAGCATTGAGTTTATTGAAAACTTATTGGTTGAATAATTCAAAAGCCAGAATGATATTCATTCTGGCTTCTATAGTTATATCCTTCAAAAAGTCTATTAATCTGTTCTTTATCAATCAAAACACTTTCACTTATCTCACTCTTCATTAAACGCCTTATGAAGATTTCAGATAGCTGACTAATAGAATTAAAAAAGCAAATAACCTCATGAGTTTCTGAATAATATGACGCTGTAAGAAATATAGATAATTGATTAAAGAAATTCTTAAAAAGTGTCTGGAAATAAAAACCGGCAGACTAAAAATATCTTCACGGCTGATAAGTCTAAAATGGCTTTGCAATATTTGCCACTGGCAAATAGCTGTCCATTGCAAGCTTGTAGCGCCTAATTGCTTAATTCATGCATACAGGGTTAAGCCTGTTATTTCATTAGGTTGGGGTGATCACCCACAGTGTATACGTGTGAACATCAATTCTTAGACCATTCACTATATAAACAATTGAATTTAAATAAAAAAAATAGAAAGTGAACAGTGTGAACACTTTCATGCAAAATCATTTTTGGCTACTAATGGGGTGATATGCGGAGCATTTGGTAAATTGCCAAGAAGATTTACCGTGTATAAAATCATGTATAAATCCAATTACAACAAAAAGTAAAATTTATAAATAACAATAACTTGACCTAAAAACCCTACTCCTGTGATCTTCCGCCACTTCCTCGCATTTCTTTCGTTTTCCCGCCTAAATGTACCTAACTCGGCTAATAAGTCTGAACATTACGCAACCTGTAAGTCCTGCTTACAAGTTCGACTGGAAGGTATCCAATGCAAAATTACCCCAACCTGGACCAGCTAATTTTCTGCCATTTCAATCAAGATGCAGACTTGATCAATGATGGCGAAACCTCGATTACAGGCATTCTTGGGTTTTACAAAAGATTGGCATTACCGGAAACGCTAAACGATCTAGTCATCGAAGTGGATGCCTTTATCGCGGCACATGGTCAGCAGTTGGAAAGCGTGTTTGATAAGCGCTATGAATCTGATTTTTCACCCAAGCTTTGGGAAACCAGCGCGCAGGAATTTTTACTGACGGTTCGCCGCATCGCAGCTGAAGAGTTGTAAAGAACTAACAGGAACAGGTAATAACAGAGGCAAGGCGTGGGGAATTAACGAGGTGAATGGCGGACTTTTCTAGCAAACCTCAGCAGCCAGCAAATAGCCTTCGCCGTGGCGCGTGACAAACAGTTCGCGGTGTAACTTTCGTCGCAGGCGGCGAATCAGCACATCAATGGTGCGCACATCGGGTTGATCGACGCGATGCGATGTCAGCATGCGCAGCAACCGTTCACGGCTGAAGATCTGGCCGGGATTAGTGACAAACGCCACCAGCATTTCATATTCGGCACGTGTCAGTTTTATCGTGCTGCCTTCATGCATTAGCGTGTGACGCGCAATATTCAGGCTGTAACCCGCAAACAGATAACTGTTCTCTTCCGCGAGCGGCGGCGCGTGGCGTGCCAGATCGATGCGCCACAGCAGGTTCTTTACCCGCACTTCCAGCTCGCGCAAATCCAGCGGTTTGCTGACGTAATCATCAGCGCCCATTTCCAAACCGACAATACGATCAATCGGCTCATTACGCTCGGTCACCAGAATAATCCCCACCGCGCCACGTTCACGCAGTGCGCGTGTGAGCTGCAAACCGTTTTCGCCCGGCAGATGGATATCCAGCAGCACTAAGTCAATCGGCTGTAACAACATCTGCTCACGCAAGTCCGCGCCATTAGCGGCCAGCGAGACGCGATACCCGCGCTGCGCAAAGTAATCCCGCATCTGCATTTGTATTGCTTTATCGCTTTCCACGATCACCATGTGATGCATCATTTTCTCTCCCTGTTGTTCATAACTGTTCATATGTCGCCTCATCCTGTTCATAGCGACCGCTGACCTTGTTCACATCTCATCCCTAAAATTGCCGCGTATTACCGCTCCAACACCAGGGTTATAACAATGAAATCACTCTTAAAGAGATTACGCCGCCCCAGCGCACGCTGGTCGGTGCTGGCGATCCTGCTGGTCGGGATCGTCATTGGCTTGGCGATTATTGTGGTGCCGCATACCGGGATCAAACTCACCAGTTCGACTGAATTTTGTATTAGCTGCCACGGCATGCAGCAGCCCTATAAGGAATACAAACAGTCTACCCACTTTAAAAATCCATCGGGCGTGCGTGCCGAGTGCCGCGATTGCCACATCCCACGCGATATTCCGGGCATGCTAAAGCGCAAGCTGGAAGCAAGTAATGATCTCTATCAGGCTCTGATCGCGCGTTCGATTGATACGCCAGAGAAGTTTGAAGCCAAGCGCCTGATTCTTGCCGAACGCGAGTGGAAGCGCATGAAAGAGAGCAACTCGGCGGTGTGTCGCGGTTGCCACAATTACGACGCGATGGATCACACGCGGCAGAAACCTGAAGCCGCGCGCCAGATGAGCGCCGCCGCGCTGGAAAATCGTTCCTGCATTGATTGCCACAAAGGCATCACTCACCAACTGCCTGATATGAGCAGCGGATTCCGCAAACAGTTTGAAGAGATGCGCAAAAACGCGGACGCCAATAGCAGCGGCGATACCTTGTTCACGCTGGATATGAAGCCAATCTTTGCCAACAAAACTGACAACGCGCCTGCGGGTTCACTGTTGCCAGCTTCCGAAGTGCAAGTGATGAAACGTGACGGCGATTGGCTGCAAGTGCAGATCACCGGCTGGACAGAAACCCAAGGCCGCCAGCGCGTGCTATCGCTGCTGCCGGGCAAACGCATCTTCGTTTCCTCTATCCGCGACGATCTGCAAAAGAACGCCAAAACACTGGAAACCACCACCGTTGCCGCCACGCAAGTGGAGTGGAGCAAGCTGCAAACCACCGCGTGGATGCAAAAAGGCGACATGGTTAACGACAGCAAACCGATTTGGGCTTATGCCAGCGCGCTGTATAGCGGCACCTGCAATCAATGTCACGGCGCGCCGGATAAAGCGCATTTCGATGCCAACGGCTGGATCGGCACGCTTAACGGCATGATTGGTTTCACCAGTCTGGACAAGCGCGAAGAGCGCACCTTGCTGAAATATCTCCAATTGAATGCCTCCGATACCGGCGGCGCGCAGCAGCCACATTAAGGACGCGAGCATGAAAAATTCTGAGTCGTTTAACACTTCACGCCGCCGCTTCCTGGTTCAGCTGGGTGGATTGAGTGCCTTGGGCATGGTTGCGCCATCGCTGTTGGTGCCACGTCAGGTGCAGGCGGCAGCTAACGCGCCACAAGGCATTCTCACCGGATCGCATTGGGGCGCGATTCGCGCCACCGTGGTTGATGGTCGCTTTGTCAAAGCCACGCCGTTTGAGCAGGACAAATTTCCCAGCAAAATCATCGCTGGATTGCCCGATCACGTGCACGGCACCGCGCGCGTGCGCTATCCGATGGTGCGCGTAGATTGGCTGCGCAAACGTCATCTCAGCGATACGCGCCAACGTGGCGATAACCGCTTTGTGCGCGTCACTTGGGATGAAGCGCTGGACCTGTTTTATCAGGAGCTGGAACGCGTGCAGACCAGCTACGGCCCAAGCGCGTTACTGAGCAGCAGCGGCTGGCAATCCACCGGCATGTTCCATAATGCGGGTGGCATGTTAAGCCGCGCACTGGCGCTGCATGGCGCATCCGTGGGCAGCGGCGGTGATTATTCTACCGGTGCGGCGCAGGTGATTTTGCCGCGCGTAGTCGGTTCGATGGAAGTGTATGAACAGCAAACCTCGTGGCCGCTGGTGCTGGAAAACAGCAAAACCATCGTGCTGTGGGGTTCTGACATGGTGAAAAACCAGCAGGCTAACTGGTGGTGTCCGGATCACGATGTCTACGGCTATTACGCGCAGTTGAAAGAGAAAGTGGCGAGCGGCGAAATCCGCGTGATAAGCGTTGATCCGGTGGTTTCCAGCACGCATGAATTTTTAGGCCGCGAAAAGGTGCAGCATATCGCGCTGCATCCGCAAACGGATGTGCCGCTGTTGCTGGCGCTGGCACATACGCTCTACAGCGAAAAGCTGCATGACAGCGCCTTCCTCAGCACCTATTGCGTGGGGTTTGAGCAGTTCTTGCCGTATCTCAACGGCGATAACGACGGCCAGCCAAAAGACGCCGCGTGGGCGGCGAACTTAACCGGTATTGATGCCGACACCATTCGCGCGTTAGCCCGCCAGTTAGCCGCCGATCGCAGTCAAATCATTGCCGGTTGGTGTGTGCAGCGCATGCAGCATGGCGAACAATGGGCGTGGATGGTGGTGGTGTTAGCGGCGATGCTGGGACAAATGGGTTTGCCGGGCGGCGGTTTTGGTTTTGGCTGGCATTACAACGGTGCCGGAACCCCAACGCGCAATGGCGTGATTCTCAGTGGCTTCTCAAGTTCAACTACCACGCCGCCGCGTCACGCCAGCACTGATTTCAAAGGCTCCAGCAGCACCATTCCCATCGCGCGTTTCGTTGATGCGATGCTGGAACCAGGCAAAGTGATTAACTGGAACGGCAAACAGGTCACGCTGCCACAGTTAAAGATGTGCGTGTTTGCTGGCACCAACCCGTTCCATCGCCATCAGCAAACCAACCGTATCATTGAAGGTTGGCAGACGCTGGAAACCGTGGTGTCGATTGATAATCAGTGGACCGCCACCTGCCGCTTCGCCGATATCGTGCTGCCTGCCACCACGCAATTTGAGCGCAACGACATCGACCAATTCGGCAATCTGTCGAATCGCGGTTTGATTGGCATGAAGCAGATCGTGCCGCCGCAGTTTGAGGCGCGTAACGACTTCGATATTTTCCGCGATCTCTGTCGCCGCTTTGACCGCGAACAGGCCTTCACCGAAGGATTGGATGAGATGGGCTGGCTGAAGCGGATTTATCAGGATGGCGTGAAACAGGGCAAAGGCCGCGGCTTGCACCTGCCCGCTTTCGACGCCTTCTGGAACGATAGCGGATATGTTGAGTTTGCGGATCCAAAGCTGTTTGTCCGCCATCAAGCGTTCCGCAACGATCCCGATCTGGAACCTTTAGGCACGCCGAGCGGCTTAATCGAAATCTACTCGAAGAGCATTGCCGATCTGCAATACGCCGATTGTCAGGGCCATCCAATGTGGTTTGAAAAAACCGAGCGTTCGCACGGCGGGCCGGGATCGGCGCGCTATCCGCTGCATTTGCAGTCGGTACATCCCGATTTCCGTTTGCACTCGCAGCTGTGTGAATCGGAAACATTGCGCGCGCAGTACAGCGTGGCGGGCAAAGAGCCGGTGTATCTCAGCCCACAGGATGCAGCAGCACGCGGCATTCGTAGCGGCGATGTGGTGCGCGTATTCAATGCACGCGGTCAGGTGCTGGCGGGCGCGGTAGTCAGCGATCGTTACACGCCGGGCGTGATTCGCATCCATGAAGGCGCATGGTACAACCCGGATCGTGGTGGTGAAATCGGCGCGCTGTGTCTATATGGCAATCCGAATGTGCTAACGCTGGATATCGGTTCCTCACAACTGGCGCAGGCCACCAGCGCGCACACGGCGATTGTGAATATCGAGAAATATCAGGGCAATATTGCGCCAGTCACCGCTTTCACTGGCCCGACTGAGATGATCGCAAAATGTGATTACATCCCCAAACCGGATGAAGTGGGTGCGGCATGACGCCAGGGCATTTAAGCGCGCAGCATTATGCTTGCTTGTATAGCTGGTTCGCTGGGTTGTTTGCCCGCGAACTGGATGACGCGCAGTTAGCGCAGTTGCAAAGCCAGGACGTGGCGCGGTGGTTCGAGCATCTGGCGCAGCAGCCTACCTTGCAAGCGGGCGTGTTGGCGGCGCGCAACAGCATGGCGGCATTAGCGTTGCGCCGTGACGCGCGTCTGGAATTGGCGGCAGATTTTGCCGGCCTGTTCCTGATGTCGCAAAACAATGCGGCGCTGCCCTACGCTTCCTGCTATCAGCCCGACCAAACGCGTTTCAATCAGGCGGCCTGTGCAGAGATGCAGATATTGCTGCTACAAGCTGGATTGGAGCGCGATCAGGGCTTTCGTGAGCCGGAAGATCATCTGGCGATTTGTCTCGAACTGTTGAGCCATCTGAGTTTTGCCGTGAGTGAAGATTCGACCAATCTTGCCAGTTGTTTAGCCTTGCGGGAAAAAGCGCTGGCGCTGCTGATGAGTTGGCTGCCGGCGTTTACCGCGCATTGCGTTGAGCATGATGGGTTTGGTTTTTATGCCACACAAAGCCAGCTGCTGCTGGCGATTGTTGGGTTGGATCGGGCGTAATCCCCAGCAGTTAAGCACGATTCGGTCACCATAAATGGCGACCCTACGAAAACCGCACCCAGTATTTGTAGGGTCGCCATTTATGGTGACCTTCCAATTCAATAGCTAGATACCACGCTAAATACTCGCCCCCATCGACAAGCGGTAATGCAGATTAACCTGCTCGATTGTCGGTTGCTGGTTGAGCTTTTTCAGGATGATTTCGGTCGCCACTTTGCCCATTTCGAAGCGCGGTGTGACCACGCTGGCTAAGCGCGGTGTGGTCGCCTGGCCGATATCCAAACCGTGAAAACCGGCAATCGCCATGGATTGCGGCACAGCGATACCCGCCGCCTGGCACTCTTGTAATACGCCGACCGCCAGATCGTCGTTGGTGCACAGAATCGCATCCATCTCTGGATAAAGCTGGCGCGCCAGCGTCATCATGCCAGTGCCAATCGATACCGAAGAAACCTTGTTAGGCACAATGCGCCCGGCGGGCAATCCCGCGGCTTCTACGGCAGCGCGATAACCGGAGTAACGCTGTTCATCGCGATGATCCGACATCGAACCGAAATAGATAACGCGCTGCTTACCGCTCGCCAGCAACATCGCGGTCATATCGTATCCGGCGCGATAGTTATCAAAACCCACATTGATGCGGCCACGCGCCTCGGTCAGTCCCATCACTTCGGCAATCGGGATGGTGGCGGCATTGAGGTATTTTTCTGCACGTACGGTGTGGACCGATTCAGTCAGAATCAGCCCTTTGATGTTGAAGGCCAGCACCGTGGCGATCTGCTCCTCTTCGCGCTGCGCGTTGTAGTCGTAATTGACCACCAGCGTTTGGTAGCCCTGCGCGCTGGTCACCGACTCAATGCCCGCCAGCAGATCGGCAAAGATTTGATTGTGAAAAGAAGGTACCAGCACGCCGATGCGCGGTGGATTTTGCTTGCTCGCGCCAGCGTTGTCGCTATCCGCGACGTAACCGATTTCGGCGATCACGCTGGCAATTTTTTCCGCCGTGGCCGCTTTAACCAATTCTGGCGTGCGCAAATAGCGGCTGACCGTCATTTTGGTGACGCCCGCGAGGGTAGCAATATCGTCCAACGTGATGCGCTGCGTTTTCATTACGGCGTCCGCAAAGAGGTGCTGAGAATCAACGTATTATGCCCGCTGCCCGCTAAAAAATGAAACGCGCCCGACATGTTGAAGACGCTGAAATGAAAAACAAAAACCCCATCATTATCAGAATAAAAATTTCATAGAAAGATCAGCAAAAAGCAAGTTCTGCAATATCCTTACCAATCGCACTGATGAAAAACCTATCAATTCATTGAGCTATCAATACAAGCTTGTCAGCCAAAAGCGCAATTTTCGCAATCCCCTTCACACTTTTCGGAAAAAATGATCCAAAAACCATCATTTAGAACATATATTCCACAACGAAGACCTCTCGTGCATAAAAGTTGAACATCGAAACCTACACCATCCCTCTTTCTGGACACGTAACGTTCAGGCCGTAGAGACAAGGGGCTATAACAATGGATACCAGGCAAAAACGCTACAACATGAAGTATGTCATTCTCTGCTGTACCGTTGCGGCATTTGGCGGTCTGCTGATGGGATATGACTCTTCAATTATCTCGGGCGCCATCGAACCTTTAAGTGAATATTTCCAGCTCACGCCAGCCGAAACCGGTTGGGCGGTTTCCAATATTCTGCTCGGCAGTTTGATCGGTTGCTTTATGGCGCCACGCTTGAGCGATAAGTTAGGCCGCAAAAAATCCCTCGCGATTACCGCGCTGTTGTTCACCGTTTCCGTAGTCGGCACCGCCATCGCCCATAACTTCACCGTGTTTGTTATCTTCCGCATGATTGGCGGGTTGGCGATTGGTTTAGCATCGGTGATTTCACCGATCTACCTGGCCGAACTGTCGCCGTCTAAATTTCGCGGTCGCACCTCGGCGCTGTATGCGGTGTGCTGTGTTGGCGGACAATCTGTAGTGCTGCTGACCAACTACTTCATCACCAAATCCACCTTGCCGGACGTGATGATCAATATGGGTTGGCGCTACATCCTCGCCACCGCACTGGTACCGTGCGCGCTGTTTATCCTGTTCATCGCCTTTATCCCGGAATCACCGCGCTGGAACGTGCTGAAAGGCAAATATGATGAAGCGCTGGATACCTTGACCAAAATTTCTAACCGCGAACATGCCGAGAGCGTGTTCAACGAGATCAAACACTCGTTCTCGGATAAAACCGCGCAGCAGCACAAAGCGCGTTTGCGCCTGGATAAAACCACCTGGCCGCTGTTGATTGTCGGCATTGGCTTAGCCGTCGGCAATCAGATCAGCGGCATCAACGTGATTCAGTACTTTGGCCCAACGCTGCTGAAAAACGTGGCGGGCAGCACTGATTCCGCGCTGTTGCAGACTTTCTGGCTGTCGATCTGTCAGTTTATCGGCGTGCTGGCAGGCATGATGCTGATTGATAAAGTCGGTCGTCGTAAGCTGCTGTTGCTGGGCGCGATCACCTCGTGCGTATGTCTAACCTACTCATTTATCGCCTTCTATTACCATCTGCCGGGCATGCTGGCGGTGGTTGGCTTGTTCGCGTACATGATTTTCTTCGGTATGACGTGGGGCCAGATTGTCTGGACGGTGCTGGGCGAAGTGTTCCCAACCGAGATTCGTTCGATTTGCGTTGGGATTTCCATCTGTGCGATGTCGATGGCGAACTTTGTCATCAGCAGTACCTTCCCGATCATGAACAGCAGCCCGATGTTGCTGGATATGTTCCACGGTGGCTTCCCGCTGCTGCTGTTCGCGATTTTCTCACTCGGCATGTACTTCTTCACTTTCCGTTACTTACCGGAAACCGCCAATGTGTCGCTGGAGAAGATCCATGCGTTGGTGTTGCAGAAGTTTAACGTGGAAGCGGATTTGCCAGAGCCCACCACCAGCGGCAAAGCTGCTGAGTCGTTTGATATTCCGCGCCATTGACGGATAAAGTCGCGCAATAAATTGCGCCGCTACAGACCGTGCGATCATCTGTAGCGGCGCTTTACTTCTCCCTAAATTTTCGCCACTTTGCTCCTTCACGCACTTTGGAGCCAGGCATGCTGATTCATCCCACCGACAAGCTGACTTTCTCAGGCAATCCGCGTCAGGACGAACTCCGCCAGCGCTTGCTAGAACCTGATGCACCCAAAGTGATTGCCGCGTCGTTATCGAAACAGCTGGATCGTGAGAGCTTCACACACCAGCACGCAGCCGGACAGCTCTACTGCTTGAAACAAGGCTTAATGACGGTGAAAACGCCGTCGGGCATTTTTGCCAATCCGCCGCGGCTGGTTGGCTGGATTCCGCCTTACTTCGAACATGCGATTGTCGGGCCTGGCCGCGTGCTGGGCTGGACGGTTTTGGTCGACGACACGCTGGCCGTGCCGCTGCCTAATCGCCCGGTTTTGCTCTCCTGCCCTTCGGTGCTGGAGCCGCTGGCGGAAAGATTGGCCACGTTATCGCCAGATCACTGGGGCAGCGCGCGCTATCAGCGTTTATGTGAGGTGTTTTTGGATGAGCTTTATCAATCTACCGAGCATCCACTGACGTTGCCGCTGCCTGAGGATCCGCGCCTGCTGCAGATTGCACGCTTGTTGATGGACGATCCTGCGGATACGCGCAGCGGGCCAGAACTCGCACGCTGGGCGGGATTGAGTCCGCGTAGCCTGAGTCGCCATTGGGCCAGCGCGGTCGGCATGAGTTTGACGCGCTATCGCCAGGTCTCGCGCTTACTCAAATCGCTGGAAGGATTAGCGGCAGGAAAAAGTGTGCAACAGGTTGCGTGGCAAGTGGGATTCGATAGCGTCAGCAGCTATATCAGCGCCTTCCGTAGCGCCTTTGGTTCAACGCCCGGCAAATATTTCACGCCGCCAACCGATGCTGCGGATGCAAAAACAGCAGGCTAACCGGCCCATCAATCGCCGGTAAGCTGCGCTGGTATTTGCGGCGAAATGCACCGGGCGGCAGATCAAACATGCGACGAAAGGTGCGACAGTATGTTTGCTGTGAATCGAAGCCATATTTGATGGCAATATCCATCAGCGGCGTGGTGCTATTTAACAGTGCAATCACCGATGCCGTAAGCTTGCGCTCGCGAATGTAGGTGCCAAGCGCAATGCCGGTGTAACTGCGGAACAAACGCTGCAAATGCCATTGCGAATAGCCCGCGCGGCGCGCTACGGTTTCCAGAACCAACTTCTGCTCGATGTTGTCCTCAATCCAATTCATCAGCTGATGCATGAAGGCGGCGTGAATATCCATCTTTCCTCCTGATGCCGTTAAATGAAACCGGACGAAAATCCGGCAAGTGGCAAGCATTATAGAAAGCCTGGAAATGGCTATGTGATGCACGAAAGCCAATAAATAGCGATAACTCGCCAATCCTCTCAGTGCTTTATTGAATCCCAACGGCGAAATGCAGCATGATCCGCGAGTCAGTATTAGGTATGGAGAAGATGATGAAAGGAATTTGCCCCGCCCAACCCGGCGATTTCGATGCGATAACGCAAGTGTGGGAAGCCTCAGTACGCGCGACGCACCATTTCCTGCAAGACGCCGATATCCGCGCGTTGCGACCGCTGGTACGTGAGCAATATTTGCCGATGGTTGAACTGCGCGTTTATCGCGATGAGCAACATGCCATCGTGGGCTTCCTCGGCGTGGCGGAAAATCGGCTGGAGATGCTGTTTGTGGCGCCCGAGGTTGTTGGCCAAGGCATCGGCAAGCAACTGGTGCACTATGCGATTGAACAACTGGGCGTTACGGAAGTCGACGTCAATGAGCAAAATCCGCAGGCGCTGGGGGTTTTATCAGCATCAGGGGTTTATCGTCACAGGACGATCGCCGCTTGATGGTCAGGGAAAGCCGTTTCCGCTGCTACATCTGCGTTACCCGCGCTAATTTAACTGGTCCGCTCGTATTGCTCGATCACCGCCAGTGCCAATCCGTTGGCGGGATCGATTCTTTGCGGCAAGAAATGCAGCTTGGTATGGCTGAACGTAAACGCCAATGCGCCGGTTTGCGCCGCCTGATGTACCGCTTGCACAAACGCCGGTTGCGCGTTCCACGGGCCATCAATAATGATGCTGGCCGGATTCACCAACTGCATCACCTGGCTGAGCGCGTGACCCAAATGCGTGCCCGCCTGCGTCATCACCTCATGCAAAATCTCGGGTTCACTTTCCACATTTTGCCAGCGCAAACCGCTTTTGCGTTTAGCCAGCTGCTGTTGAATCGCGGGCTTGCTGACCAGCGTTTCCAGGCAGCCTAAACGGCCACAGCTACAGCGTTCGCCGTTGGCTTGCATGCTTAAGTGGCCGATTTCACCCGCCGTCCAGCTGCTGCCAGTAAACACTTCGCCCTGTTCCACCAGCGCGCCGCCGAGACCTTCGGAGATGCGCACATAAAAATGGCTTTGCGACTTATCCAGCTCAAGCTGCTGCACTGATAATAGTGCCGCGGCTTTAACGTTGTTCATGATGCGCAGCGGCAACGTGATTTCACGGCGTAAAAGGGTCAGTACATCGACATCCTGCCAACCGAGATGGGCGGAAAAATGCACCCAGCCACGTTGTGGATCGATAATGCCGGGAAAGCCAATCGCCACGCCAAGCAGTTCAGGATGCGCCGCGTGCAAGGTTTGACACACTTCAGCCAGTTCATGCAGCAGATGTTCAGGATTGCTGGTTTCCGTGCGCCAGGTTTGCTCGGCAATCACCTGAGAATAGTAGTCGCATACGCGCCAGTGAATCGCCTGGCGTTCCACCATAATCCCGGCGCTTTTGAGCTTTTCGGCGCGCAGCGAGATTTCGATTTTCGGCCGTCCTGCCGCCGCCACGCTGACCGGGCCAAGCTCGTTAATCAGCCCTTCCTCCAGCAAATCATCGACGATCAACGATACGGTGTTTTTGCTCAGTTCGAGCGCTAAGGCCAAATCCTGGCGCGAGGTGATGCGAGTGGCGCGCAGTTGCGTCATCACCCGCTTCAGATTATTCAGGCGCAGTATGGCTGGTCCTTTACCGGCGGCTTTCATCGCGTCCCTCAATACTCGTCACCGCGCACGCGGCTGCGATAACTTTCCCAATCAAAGCGCACCCACAAACTGTTGCCGAGGCGCATACGATCCATCACGCGTTCGCCCAGCAGCGAGTTCATGCCCGCGGGATCGAGGTTCGATAACATGCCGGTTGGCCGTTTCGACGATGAACGGCGATCAACAATCTGATTAATGATCACTTTTTCATAGCGCGATTCGCTCTGCATGCCGATCTCATCGATCACCAGCAGATCGACGTTACTGAGATCGTGCAGCAAGCGCTCTTCGGTAAGATCGCTGCCGCCGCTGAAGGTGCCTTTCATGCTCGACATCAAATCGGCCACCGTCACAATTAGCACGCTTTTACCGCGAATGATCAGATCGTTGCCAATCGCCGCCGCCAAATGGTTTTTACCGGTGCCGGGACGGCCGGAAAACACAAAGCTGGAGATGCTGTTTTCAAAACCGGCGGCGTATTCGCGCGCCATCGCCAGCGCTTTGCGCTGACCATCGTTTTCCACGCGATAGTTGTCGAACGAGCAATTCATGTGCAGCTCGCGGATGCCCGAGCGCCCCATGATGCGCTGCATTTTCATCGCGCGGTTTTCCCGCACAATCGCTTCCGAGCGCAGGCGGCCTTGCTCCTGATTCCACGCCAGCAGCTCAGCACCGTTTTTGAATTTCGGCTGCACTTCGGACGGCATCATTTTTTTCAGGCGACTAAAGAGATCGTTCGGCGTTTTCATTACTCACCTCGGAATCCATCGGGAATATCGTAATCAGTATTGCTGATTTGCGTCAGATCGCGCTTAGGTTGCCCGCCGTTGGCGGCGCGGTTCATCTGCACGCTGCGCGCTAATTTCTGTTGCCACTGCACATGATGGAACAAACGCCCTTCCGCCTGCCAGTAAGCGACAAACGTTGCCAACTCGGCCGGCGTCACCGCCTCGCTCAGCGCGACACCCCAAATCGCCGCCTGACGCTGGAAATCGCTGTCCGGCTGCCAGCCTTCATACATGGCAAATTTGCCAACCGGCGTGGCAATCGGCGCGCTGTCGGCCTGGAATAAACTCTCATCCAGCGTGACATCATTCGGTTGCTGCGCGGCGGATTCCAGCGCCAGCAACTGCGCCAAACGCTGTGGCGTCAGCGCATAAAACGCCGGTGCATTGTTATGCAGCACCGCCAGCGTGCCGTTCTCGGCCTGTTGCAGTACAGCGAGCGGGTCATGGCAAAAGCCATCCAGCCCCACCAGCGTTGAAGATAAGATTTTGACTGACATGAAGAAACCTGACGTTAACCAGCATGGTGCGCCGGGCGGTGAATGCGGCCCGACGTTGTGCGGTAAGTGTAACTGTTTTAGCGCGGCGGATCGCGCGCGATTTAGAAGCTGGCGCTGACGCCGAGGCTATAGATAAATTGCTCACCGCTGCTCACCGCACCGGTTTGCGCGAAAGAGGCAAAGGCCGCCATATTTTGGCCGAGCGGCATATTGGCACCGACGCTGACATCAACCCAATTGTTTTCGCGGCCATTAAGATCATCAGCGCGATCGCGCGTCGGCGAAGGCAACTCCTCATTCACCAGATGACTGTAGCTAACCTGTGCCCACGGCGAAATCCAACCAAAAGTGGAATCAACGCGCCAGCCCAAAGAGGCAATATGTTCGGCGTTGTTGCTATCGACGCGTTCGCATTTCGGGCAGCTTAAAGTGGAATCATCGACGGCAAATTGCGCCACGGGGCCAGTACTGGTGGCTTCATTGACCGGCATTGACCAACCTGCAGAGTAGCGATTAACGAATGGCGCGGCACCCACGCTGGCGGTTTCAGTGTGCATCACCATCAGGCTGTCATTGGGTGAACTCAACGCCGCATCCATCAAACTGCTATCGTTATTTTCCGTCAACATCAGATGATTACTGGAAATCTTTTCAGCAAGTATCGCGTTGTAATCTGGCGCACTATTTTGACCTGACTGATCAAAGGCGTGCGCATTCCCGGCCAGAAAAAATAGCCACAAACCACTAAAAGCCAGCGCAAGTTTGTGCTGGCCTGTCCGCTGACTTTTCTGCAACATGAAGGACTCCTGACGAAGCCGGGAAGAGAACGGGCGTTAAGGTTTTGTATAATCTTTATCGGCACCCATTGCTTAATTGTTAATCGGTTTTACAGAACGTCAAGGGAATCACCGCTTTTTCCTCTGCTAAGGGAGTAATGCAATGCAACGCTGTGGCTGGGTAACTCAGGATCCACTCTACCTTGCGTACCACGATAAAGAGTGGGGCGTGCCGCAAACCGATAAGCGCGCCTTATTTGAGATGATTTGTCTTGAAGGCCAACAGGCCGGACTTTCGTGGATTACGGTGTTAAAAAAACGCGAAAATTACCGTCGCGCCTTCCATGAATTTGATCCGCAAGCGGTGGCGCTGATGGATGAAAGCGATATGGAACGCTTGCTGCAAAATGCCGGGATTATTCGCCATCGCGGCAAGCTGGAAGCCATCATTAACAATGCGCGCGCAATGCTGGCGCTGGAAGCCAGCGGAGAGGACTTTTCACGCTTTATCTGGTCATTTGTCGATAATCAGCCGATTTTGCACCATTACGCCGATTATAAAGAGGCGCCAACCACCTCCGAGCCTGCCATTGCGCTGTCTAAAGCGTTAAAGAAGCGTGGCTTTAAATTCGTCGGCCCCACAACCTGCCACTCATTTCTACAGGCTTGCGGCTTGATTAACGATCATCAAACCAGCTGTTTCTGCCATCCCAATAACTTGTAACGCAATTCTTTACACTTTAAGACTGGCCCTCACGTATTTCCCCACAATTGAACGGCATAATAGTGCCGTTTTGGGGCTTTTCCCCATAAGGATATGTGAGGGCTTTTTGTATGAATAAGCGTATTTTGGCGCTGACCTTGTTATTGAGCGGCAGCATTGCGCTGTCGGGTTGTACCACCAATCCGTATTCCGGCGAATCACAAGCCGGGAAATCCGGTATCGGCGCTGGTTTAGGCGCAGTGCTGGGTGCGGGCGTTGGCATGTTGTCATCTTCGAAGAAAGATCGCGGTAAAGGTGCGCTAATTGGCGCGGCTGGCGGTGCGGCCTTGGGCGGCGGCGTGGGCTATTACATGGATGTGCAGGAAGCGAAACTGCGCGACAAAATGCGCGGAACCGGCGTCAGCGTGACGCGTCAGGGCGACAACATCGTGCTGAACATGCCGAATAACGTCACCTTTGATTCCAACAGCAGCAATCTGAAACCGGAAGGCGCCAATACGCTGACCGGCGTAGCGATGGTGCTGAAAGAGTATCCAAAAACCGCCGTCAACGTGGTCGGCTTCACCGACAGCACCGGTACGCGCGCGCTGAATATGCGTCTGTCGCAGCAACGTGCGGATAGCGTAGCCAGCGGCCTGATTCTGCAAGGCGTGGCGCAAAACCGCCTGCGTACCCAAGGTTTAGGTCCGGATAATCCGGTAGCGAGCAACAGCACCGAAGCCGGGAAAGCACAAAACCGTCGCGTCGAAATCACCCTCAGCCCGCTGGGCTAAATCAGCATCCGGCCTGGTTTGCAGGCCGGATTCATTTCATTTTCCAGAAACTTTCGGCGCTATTTTTGTTGGAAAAAGCCCAACCGTTGCCAATTGATAGAGTCGCCCTTTTGTTTGTGTTAGCGTGATCAAAAATTGATCAGTGGAACACCATCATGTCGCTTAAAGCCATCGCCGCCGCTCTCGGCCTCTCCGTCACCACCGTGAGCCGGGCGTTGAATGGTTATGATGATGTCGCGGCCGCCACGCGCAAACGCATTGAAGATGAAGCGCAATCGCGCGGCTATCGCCCAAACGATGCAGCCCGCCGCCTGAAAACCGGGCGCGCCAATGCCGTTGGCCTGGTTTTCCCGATCAGTAACGCCTCTCTTAACGACAGCTATTACAGTGACATGCTGTTGACGCTGGAACAGCGCCTGGCGCAGCACGAGATCGATCTGCTGCTGCTGCCCGATAAACCGCAAGATCAACACCGCAAGCTGATGCGTTTATTGCGCAGCGGCGCGCTGGATGCGCTGATTGTGACGCACACTTTGCCACTGGATTCGCGCCTGCAACGATTGCAGCAGAAGGGTTATCGATTTTTGACTCTGGGCCGCAGCCAGTTGCCCCATCCGTATGCATGGTTTGATTACGATAATCACGCTGGCACTTTGCTGGCGGCAAAACACTGTTTGCAGCAGGGCTTAACACGACTGGCTTATCTCGGCAGCAATGAACCTTCCACTTACGTGCTGGATCGTCGTCAGGGTTTTATTGATGCGCTGATTCAGCATCAGGCGCCGGTCGATCAAGCGCTGGTGGCCAGCTTGCCCTCCACACGCCGATCCGGTTATCAACAAACCAACGCCTGGCTGGCGCACGGCAACGCACCGCAAGCCATCATTACCGATTGCAGCCCGATGGGTGAAGGGGCGGCGATTGCCTTGCAGCAAGCCAACCGCTTGAGCGGCGCGCAGGCGATCCCGCTGTATGTGTATGACGGCTTGCCGCATGATTCGATTATCGATCAACCGGTTAACACCATTTTGCAACTGTCACAGCAGCGCATCGGTGAGCGCGTGGCCGAGATGGTGCTGGAATTGCTCAATGATGCGCCGCTGAATGAATTGCAAACCCTTTGGCAACCGGTGCTGCGCCTCACTTCTGACGCGCAATGATTGCGCCAGGTCCAGGGTGTGATAGTCTTCGCCTGTTTCTTTTCAGCAGGTGTAAGCAATGAAAACCAGGCCGCCACGCGCGACAATCAGTGACGTTGCCCGTACGGCAAAAACCGGTAAAACCAGCGTTTCTCGCTATCTCAATGGCGAAATCCATCTACTCTCGCCCGATCTCAAAGCCCGTATCGAACAGGCCATCGCCGAACTCAATTATCGTCCCAGCCAGATGGCACGCGGCTTGAAGCGCGGTCGTACCCGTTTGATTGGCTTGATCATCGCTGATATCACCAATCCCTATTCCGTCGATGTGCTATGCGGCATTGAAGCGGCCTGCCGTGCGCAGGGCTTTACCTTGTTGATGTGTAACACCAATAACGAAGTCGATTTGGAGCAGCATTATCTGCAATTGCTCAGCAGCTATCAGGTCGAAGGCATTGTGGTTAACGCGGTGGGGATGCACGAAGAAGTGCTGAATCGCCTGCAACAATCCATGTTACCGATGGTACTGATCGACCGCAAAATCCCTGATTTCGCCTGCGATGTGGTGGGATTGAACAACGCCGAAGCCTCGAATATCGCCACGCAACATCTGCTGGATAATGGCTATCAAGCGCTGCTGTTCCTTAGCGAGCCGCTCGGCAGCGTCAACACGCGACGTGAACGTCTGGGCGCTTTCTACGACACGGTAAAAAGTCAGCCGCAGGTGCAAGCCGAAAATGCCCAGGTGGCGCTGCATCAACCGGAAGAGTTGGCCGCCACCTTGCGTGAGTTCCACCAGCGCCACGCCGGAAAAGCCTGCGCGGTGATCGCCGCCAACGGCGCGCTAACCTTACAAGTCGCACGCGCCTTGCAGCGCCTTGAACTGCGTTGGGGCGAATCGATTGGCCTGCTCGGTTTTGATGAGCTGGAGTGGGCTGCGCTGGCGGGCGTCGGCATCACCACGTTAAAACAGCCGACCTGGCAGATTGGCTACGCCGCATTGGAGCAGGTTATCGCGCGCATTGAAGGCGGCGAACAAGCGATACGCGAACAGGTTTTCTCCGGCGAATTGATTGTGCGCGGCTCCAGCCAGCCGCTGCGCTAACTCCCTTTTAATGGCTCACTTCGTGAGCACGATCATACTTCCGCACTCTGCTGCTGTTCTTTGGAACCGGTTCCATTTAGGTTTTTTATAATGAATGGGAAGGCGTCAACGCCCGGAGAGATGTGATGAAACCAGAAATTATTGTTGTAACCGCCGCCTACGGCGCACAGAAAGTCGCGGAACTGGGCGGCCAGGCTGCGCTGCTGCCACTGATCAAAATGTCTGGCGCCGATGGCGTGGAAATCCGCCGCGAGTTGTTTAGCGAAAATGAGTTGTGCCTGCTGCACGCGCTGGGCAATGCCATTGCGCAGCATCAACTCAGCGCCAGCTATTCGGTGCCGGAAGCGTTGTGGCTCGATGATGGCGCACTCAATCCGCGCCTTGCGCAGTTCCTGCAAGAAGCCGAACAGCTGGGTGCTAAACGTCTGAAAGTGGCGTTGGGGCATTTTGTCGATCTCACTGCACAGCAATCACTGCGCGACATCCTGCAAGCCTCAGCGGTCACGCTGGTAGTGGAGAACGATCAAACGCCAGACAGCAAACTCAAACCGATGCTGAACTTCTTCCATCACGCCTGCGATGCCGCGCTGCCGCTGGATATGACCTTTGACATGGGCAATTGGCAGTGGACCGGCGAAGACGGTTTGCAGGCCGCCGCCCAGCTCAGCCGTTATGTCAGCTATATCCACGTGAAAACGGCGGTGGCGCACGGCGACACCTTCCGCGCCATCGCGCTGGATCAAGCCGATGACAGCTGGCGCATGCTGCTAAAAGCGTTGCCCGTCGATGCGCCGCGTGGTATCGAATTCCCGCTGGAAGGCGCGGATTTGCTGGCGGTGACGCGTCACTACGTTAACCTGCTGCGGGCCGCGTAAGGAGCCAACCATGACGCATAAAACGCTGGATGTGGTAACGATTGGCGAAGCGATGGCGATGTTTATCGCCCAGCAAACCGGCGATCTCGCCGCGGCGGAAAGCTTCGTGAAACGCATTGCCGGTGCCGAACTGAATGTGGCGATTGGCCTGGCGCGCCTCGGTTTGCAAGTGGGTTGGGTCAGCCGCGTCGGCGACGACAGCTTTGGCCGTTTCACTCTGCAACAGTTGGCAAAGGAAAACGTCGATCATCGCTGCGTGACGACCGATGCACGCTATCGCACCGGTTTCCAACTCAAATCCCGCGTCGACGATGGTTCCGATCCCGAAGTGGAATATTTCCGCAAAAACTCGGCAGCGAGCCATTTGTCGCCGGACGATTTCAACGACGATTACTTTGGTCATGCGCGCCACCTGCACTTAAGCGGCGTGGCAGCGGCGATCTCCGATAGTTCGCTGGCATTGGCAAAACACGCGGCGAAAGAGATGCGCGCGCGTGGCAAAACCCTCTCTTTCGATCCGAATCTGCGTCCAGTGTTATGGCGCAGCGAAGAAGAGATGCGTAAACAACTGAATCATTTAGCGGAATATGCCGATTGGGTGCTGCCTGGCGAGAAAGAAGGCTTGATTCTCACCGGCTATCGCCAACCGGAAGCGATCGCTGACTTCTACCTTGATAAAGGGGTGAAAGCGGTGGTGATTAAAACCGGCAGCGACGGCGCGTGGTACAAAACCGCCGACGGCGATAAAGGCCAGGTGGCGCCGATTCGCGTCGAAAACGTGGTGGATACCGTCGGCGCCGGTGATGGTTTCGCCGTTGGCCTGATCAGCGCGCTGCTGGAAGGCAAACCGCTGCCGCAGGCGATTCTGCGCGGCAACAAAATCGGTTCGCTGGCGATTCAGGTTGCCGGCGACAGCGAAGGACTGCCCACGCGTGCCGCGTTGGGTGATTTTTAAATAACATCGTTAAAACCAGGTCACCATAAATGGCGACCCTACAAACCGGAATTGTCATCGTAGGGTCGCCATTTATGGTGACCTGGTAAAAAGCCATACCAAACATAGCTGTACCTACAACAATATTATTGCGAGGCGCATCCACTGAATGCGCCCACCTCAACCAGAGGAGTCACCCATGAAATCGCAGACAATCGCGCCAAAACGCTGGTGGTTTATCATGCCCATCGTGTTTATCACCTACAGTCTGGCGTATCTGGACCGGGCGAACTTTAGCTTCGCCTCTGCCGCAGGGATTAATGAAGATCTCGGCATCACCAAAGGCATGTCATCGCTGCTGGGTGCTCTGTTCTTCCTCGGCTACTTCTTCTTCCAGATCCCCGGCGCGATGTATGCCGAACGCCGCAGCGTGAAAAAGCTGATTTTCTGGTGCCTGATTTTGTGGGGCGGCTGCGCCTCGCTAACCGGTATTGTGAGCAACATTCCCATGCTGGCGGCCATCCGTTTTGTGCTCGGTGTGGTGGAAGCAGCGGTGATGCCAGCGATGCTGATCTACATCAGTAACTGGTTTACTAAATCAGAACGTTCGCGCGCCAATACCTTCCTGATCTTGGGTAATCCGGTCACGGTGCTGTGGATGTCGGTGGTTTCCGGCTATCTGATTGAGTCCTTTGGCTGGCGCGAGATGTTCATCTTTGAAGGCATCCCGGCGGTAATCTGGGCGGTGGCCTGGTGGTTCATGGTGCAGGACAAACCGGCACAGGCCAAATGGATGAGCGAAAGCGAGAAAGCGGCGCTACAAGCCCAACTGCAAAAAGAGCAGGAAGGCATCAAAGCGGTGCGCAATTACGGCGAAGCATTCCGCAATCGCAACGTCATCCTGCTGTGCCTACAATATTTTGCCTGGAGCATCGGCGTGTACGGTTTCGTACTGTGGCTGCCGTCGATTCTGCGTAATGGCACGCAAATGGGCATGGTCGAAGCCGGTTGGCTGTCGGCGGTGCCGTATCTGGCGGCGACTATCGCGATGATCGTGGTGTCGTGGGCATCCGATAAAACGCAGAATCGTAAACTGTTTGTCTGGCCGCTGCTGCTGATTGGCGCGCTGGCTTTCCTCGGTTCGTATCTGGTGGGTTCAAGCAACTTCTGGCTGTCGTATGCTTTGCTGGTGATTGCCGGTGGTGCAATGTATGCGCCGTATGGCCCGTTCTTCGCCATCATCCCTGAAATGCTGCCGCGCAACGTGGCCGGTGGCGCAATGGCGCTGATCAACAGCATGGGCGCACTCGGTTCCTTCGTCGGATCGTGGATTGTGGGCTATCTTAATGGCGCGACCGGCAGTCCTGCCGCCTCCTACATTTTCATGGGCGCCGCGCTGCTGGCTTCGGTTTGGCTGACCTTGATTGTTAAACCCGCACAGAACAAAACCACGCCGCCAGTACACGGTGCCAGGCACGCCTAATTAATGAGGGAGGCCTGATGGGCCTCCACGACAAGGAGCTAAGAATGAAACCTGCTGTGATTCTTTATAAGAGCTTGCCCGATGATCTGCGCACCAAGCTGGATGCCCATTTTTCCGTAACTGAAGTGCATGACATTTCATCGGAAACCATTCAGCAGCACGCGGCACAATTCGAGCAGGCGCAAGGTTTGCTCGGTTCAGGTGGCAAAGTGAATGGGGATTTGCTGGCGAAAATGCCGGCGCTGCGTGCCTGTTCTACGGTGTCCGTTGGCTACGATAATTTCGATGTTGATGCCCTCAATGAACGCAAAGTTCTGCTGATGCACACGCCAACCGTGCTGACCGAAACCGTTGCCGATACCATGATGGCGCTGGTGCTAAGCACGGCACGTCGCGTTACCGAGCTGGATAAGTGGGTCAAAGACGGCGAGTGGCAAAAGAGCATCGGGCCAGAACATTTCGGTGTTGATGTGCACCACAAAACCCTCGGTATTCTCGGCATGGGCCGCATCGGTCTGGCGCTGGCGCAGCGTGCGCATTTCGGCTTTGGCATGAATATTCTCTACAACGCACGTCGTCAGCATCAAGAGGCGGAAACTCGCTTTGGCGCGCGCGCCTGCGATCTGGAAACCTTGCTGAAAGAGAGTGATTTTGTTTGTATCAGCCTGCCGCTAACCGAGCAGACGCACCACATGATCGGTGCCGCACAGCTCAAGATGATGAAGTCGAGCGCGATACTGATCAACGCCGGTCGTGGTCCAGTGGTGGATGAGAAAGCACTGACCTCGGCACTGAAAGACGGCACCATTCACGCAGCCGGGCTGGATGTGTTTGAAGTCGAGCCAGTGCCAGCGGATGCGGAATTGCTGAAGTTGCCAAACGTGGTGGCGCTGCCGCACATTGGTTCAGCCACCCACGAAACCCGTTACGGTATGGCACGCGATGCGGTGGATAACCTGATCGCAGCCTTAAGCGGCAAAGTGGAGAAAAACTGCGTTAACCCGCAAATCCAGGCCTAAGCTGACCGCTTTACCCATTGCGCCTGCTTGCGGCGGGCGCTATGGTGGTTCCCCATTCGATTTCACAACGTTTTAACTTCCTATGTCCTTTTCTCAGTTCGGCGACAAATTTACTCAACACTCCGGCATCTCACGTCTGATGGAAGACATGGGTGAAGGCCTGCGCACACCTGGCACCATCATGCTCGGCGGCGGCAATCCGGCCCAGATCCCGGCGATGAACGACTATTTCAACCAGTTGCTGCTGCAAATGCACCAGGACGGCAAACTGAGTGAAGCGCTGTGCAATTACGATGGCCCGCGCGGCAAAGCCTTGCTGCTGGATGCGTTGGCGAAAATGCTGCGCGAAGAACTCGGCTGGCCGTTGACCGCGCAAAACATCGCGCTGACCAACGGCAGCCAGAGCGCGTTCTTCTACTTGTTTAACTTGTTCGCCGGACGTCGCGCCGATGGCAGCAAGAAGCGCGTGCTGTTCCCGCTGGCACCGGAATACCTCGGTTATGCCGATGCCGGACTGGAAGAAGATCTGTTTGTTTCCGCCAAGCCGAACATTGAGTTGCTGCCAGAAGGCCAATTCAAATATCACGTCGATTTCGATCATCTGCCGCTCAATGATGATGTGGGTTTGATTTGCGTCTCGCGCCCCACCAATCCGACCGGCAACGTGATCACCGATGACGAACTGCTGCAACTTGATGCACTGGCGCAGCAGCATGGCGTGCCACTGCTGATCGATAACGCTTACGGCGTACCGTTCCCCGGCATCATCTTTAGCGAAGCGCGCCCGCTGTGGAATCCGAATACCATCCTGTGCATGAGCTTGTCGAAACTCGGCCTGCCGGGTGCACGTTGCGGTATTATCGTCGCCGATGAGAGCACGATCAGCGCCATTGGCAACATGAACGGCATTATCAGCCTCGCACCGGGCAGCATCGGTCCGGCAATTGCGACCGAGATGATCGTGCGCGGGGATTTACTGCGTTTGTCAGAACAGGTGATTAAGCCGTTTTACCAGGCCAAAGTTAGCGAGACGATCGCCATTCTTCGCCGCTATTTGCCCGAAGATCGCTGCTTGATTCACAAACCTGAAGGGGCGATTTTCCTCTGGCTGTGGTTCCGCGATCTGCCGATCAGCACCGAAACGCTGTATCAGCGGCTGAAAGCGCGCGGCGTATTAATGGTGCCGGGCCACTTCTTCTTCCCTGGCCTCGAACACGCCTGGCCTCACACCCATCAATGCATGCGCATGAATTACGTGCCGGATGCAGAGAAGATTGAGCGCGCCGTGCAGATATTGGCGGAAGAGTTGGACGCCGCGTTTCGGGATTAATCCGGGTCAGGTCGCCATAAATGGCGACCTAAACCGCATCATTCCGCCGCCAGCGACAACTGGCACCACTCCGCCAGCTGTTTAATCGCCTGCTCCACTTCGGCATTCCAGCCAAAACCGGCATTCAAACGGAAACAGTGATCATAACGATGATCGGTAGCGAAGATGTGTCCCGGCGCGATGCCAATTCCGGCATTACGCGCCTTGAGGAATAACGCACGCACGTTGAGCGCGCCGAGCGGCATTTCCACCCACAACACATAACCGCCTTCCGGATCGGAAACGCGCGTGCCCGCCGGGAAGTAGCGCAACACCGCCGCACGCATGTGCTGGATTTGATTCTTCAACTCGCGCCGCAGTTTACGCAGATGCGCATCGTAGCCGCCGCTGCGCAGCAGTTCGGCAATCGCCGCTTGCGATAACACTGAGGTGCCCATGCTGGTGGTGTATTTCAGCGAGGCGATTTTGCGCATGTAGTTGCTGCTGTGCACCCAACCAATGCGGATGCCTGGCGCAACGGTTTTTGAGAAGCCGCTGCACAAAATGGCGTTCGGGCTGAAAGCGCGCATCGGGAACGGGCGCCGCTCGCCAAACGCGGTATCGCCAAAAATATCATCCTCAATGATCACCACATCGTTCTCGTCGGCTTGACGCGCGATGTAGGCTTTCTGCTCGTTAGGGATACTTTTGCCCAGCGGATTGTTGATGTTGTTGATGGTGAGATAGGCCTGCACCGCTTTGCGTTGAAACAGCGCGGTCAGCTTCTCAACATTGACGTAGCCGTCCGGCCCCGCTTCCACCTCAATCACGCGCAGATTGAGGTTATGCAGCATTTGCAACAGTACGAAATAGCACGGCGATTCCACCGCCACAATGTCGCCCGGCCGCGTCGTCGCACGCAGCGCCAGCGAAATCGCCTCGATACAACCGTTGGTGATCAGGATGTCATCGGCGTTGATGTTGCAGCCATAATCCACCGCGCGGCGGGCAATTTCACTTTTCAGCGGCGCGTAACCGGTGCCTTTTACCGTGTTGCCGAGTAGCGCGGGTTTGCTGTAGCCCATCTGGCGCATCAGCAAGCCAATCTTTTTCACCGGATAGAGCGAGATATCACCGTTTGCCAGATCGAGCCGTACGCGGCAATCCGATCCCAGCATCGCCAAATGCAGCTCGGTTTGTTCGTCGAGCGGTGCCACTTCGCGCGGTTGCTCGCTGATCAACACCGGCAATTTTTTGTCGATTTTACGCGGCGCGACAAAAAAGCCTGACTTCGGCCGCGCCACCGCGAAGCGCTCATCCTCAAGCGTACGTAATGTTTTCAGCGCCGTGGTCATGCTGACGCGATATTGGGTTGCCAGCGTGCGCACCGACGGCAAACGGCTGTCAGCAGGCAGCGAACCGCTGAGAATCGCTTGTTTTATCTGTTCTGCAATTTGACGGTAACGACTGCTCTGGCTCTCCTGCTCTTCCGTTTCTCCCGCCATCTGTTCCACCCTATTTCGTACTGATCTGTGCGTATCCAGCAGATTACATTCAAAGTACTTTAGGCTGCATCAGTTAATTGATAACGATGCGCATTAACTTCAGCACGACGAAAAACACAGAACATTCATTGCGTAGCACCTTCGTGGCCCATTTCCCGTCGGTTGCCGCCAGCACGGCAACCGCGATTTTATTAGCCAAAGGATGAAGTCAAAAATGAATAATCTTTCCACCATGATGAGAGAAATGAGTGGCTACCTAACACCGGCAATTATCGATTCTGCTCAACATTGCGCGCGCCGTTTACTGGCCGCGTTACCTGACAGCCAACCCGAAAACAATCGCGTGCTGCTGGCCTACGGCGGCGGCAAAGACAGCAGCTATATGGTGGCGTACGTGCGCTACATCCAGGGATTGATCTGGCAGCAGCAGGGCAGCACTTTTCAACTGCGCATCAGCACCAACCGTCACGCGGCGATGAACGACAGCGTGATGGAGAATATTGATCGCGTGTATCGCGCGTTACACATCCTTGATGACGACTTCACCGAATGTTTGGTGACCGATGGCCTGCAAATCCGCGCGTTCGATCGCCACCTGCCGATGCCGGACAGCGTGCGTCAGCAGAATCGCAACGATGTGCTGATGAATGGCCACCGTTTCCGCGCCGATGCGCGTTCCACCTTCTGTAACGCCTGCAACCTCAGCATGGTGAACTCTTTCGGCCTGGCGGCGCATTACAACGGCGGCGTCGATGTGATCATCACCGGTGATTCGCCGCAGGAGCAAACTGCCTATCTCGCGTGGGCGCGCCATCTTTCACGTCTGTTTGATGCGCCGGTTGCAGACAAAACCCGCGGCTTCAGCGGCTTCCTGCAAACGCTGGATGGCGTTGCCGAGCGTTACTTTGCCGATATCTACGGCGAGAATCAGGTGACGCCGGCGCACCGCATTACCTGGCAACTGGCGCGCGATCCGCTGTTCTTCAACATCTATCAAGACACCGCGTATGAGGCTGGCGCGCATTGGGCGCTGCTGACCGAATTTATGCACTTCCGCTTTGATGAGCTGATGTTCAGCTTCTCCGAGTCGGACTGCGGCAACCCAACCTTAATGGCACATATTCGCGGTCTGCGAGCGGAGACGCTGTTGCAGCGCAGCTACGCCGAAGGCATTCGCGAATATGTGCGCTTTGCGCTTGGGCTGATGGTGAAGAAGGATTTCCCGCCGCAACTGGTCGACGAAATGGCAGCGCGCTATCAGGATGATGCGGCGATTAACCGTCAGCGTCAGCGTGCCGCGCAGTTTGCCGAACAAGCGTTTGACCTCAATGAAACCCAACTGATTTGCATGATCTATTCGCCATTTATCGCCCAAGGCAATCAGTTAAAGGCGTGGTTATTGCAACTTACCGATGCACCAGCAGAAGCCGCGGTGCGCGCGTTGCTGAGCGGCGAAAGTGATGATCTGCTGGTCGCGCAACAATTGGAACAGCTTTCTGGTTTGACCGTGGCGCAAATGCGTCAGTGCTGGCGCAGCGCGCAGGTGAGCTCACTGCTGGACAACTCGCGTGGCGATGCGCTTTCACGCGTGCTGCGCTTCGATCCGCATAAGGCAGTGATTCAGGTGAATAACGGTGTGCTGCAAGACATCGTCACTGAAGTGATTTCCGGGCGTTAACCCGGTAAGGCAACGCGATGAGAAAGATTTTTCTGCAAATTGGTGCCACCCGCGATGGGCAAAATCCTTATTGCGCGGTCGCCAAACGCGAAGGTTATTTTACCGTGCTGGCGGAAATGGGCGATTTTGTTGATTACCAATCGCTGAGCATTTCGTTGCCGTTCGATCTGATTGTGCGGCTGGATCGCCCGGAAAATCCGTGGGATGTGCTGCAAGCCTGTTTGCATGCCGGATTAATGGAGCATCCGCAGGTGGTGCTGGCGGGCTTTGAAGCTTACAACGCCAGCGCCGGGCGCGTGCGTGAATTGCTGGCCGGGCCGGATGCCGGTGCCAGCTTTATCCCGCCTGATAAATACGCGCAGCGCATGGCGTTACGCAAAGCCTGGCAGCGTTTTCCGCAGCCAGAATTTCGCTTCTTCGCTTCGCCGCTGAGTATTGGTGATGCGCGCGACGCGCTGCTCTATCCCTGCGTGATTAAGCCGGTCGATGGCGGCGGCGGTTTAGGCATTTGGCTGGTCAACGAAGCCAGCCAGCTTGATGCAGTGATTGCCCGCCTGGTCGATACCATGAATTACGGCGGGCGCGGCTTTAGCGGCTTTATCGTCGAAAGCTGGCTGCCGGGTGATGAATATTCGCTGCAAGGCGTGGTGGCGGATGGACACGCCGTGGCGCTGACCTGCTGCCAAAAGGTGATCGAACAGCATATCGATGACCAAGGCTGCATCAGCTTCTACGAATCCGGCCATGTTGCGATGGCGGCGCAGCAACTGCCCGCCAGCTTTAGCAGTCTGATGAGCTTTTGCTGCGAAACCTTTGGCTATCGTCAGGGCGCCTTTCATATCGACTTCATTCTGGTCAATGGCGAGCCGCATTTCCTCGAAATGGGCTTCCGCTTGTCGGGCATGGGCGTGGTGAATCTGGTGCAGGAAGTCACCGGCATCAACTGGGCGGATGTGGCGTTTTACATTGAAGCCGGGCACGGCATGCCGTCGCTGAATTTCCCGGCGCAGCCGCAGGCGGTGGGTCGCTTACGTTTGCGTCAGCGTTTGCAATATGACGCCGCCGAGCGCTGGATCGCCGAACATCAACGCGGCCAACTGCTGCCGCCGCTTAATCTGCCGGAACTGGCGGTTTCACCGCGATCCTCGCTGTATGCCGACCTCACACGCCACGCCGGGATTCTGGCGACTTTGCGCCTCGCTGCTAACAGTCGCGACGAAATTCTGGCGGTGTTCCATCACATTCTCGACGTACCCGCGTTGGCGCCACGGAGATATTTACTATGTGCAGAATGATCCTCGCGCACGGTCAATTTGATGCTGCTGCGGTGCTGGAAGCCGCGCGCGCCATGAGCTGTGGCGAAACTGCCACGCACGACGGCCCAATTAAAGAGCATCCCAACGGTTGGGGCTGTTTGTGGCTGGAGCAAGGCCACATCCGCACCTTGCATGGCACCGGCACGTTTGCCGATGCGCTGCCGAGCATTGATGTCGATCGTCTGCGCGGCCGTTTTCTGGCGGTGCACGTGCGCCACGCCACGCTGAGTAAAAATCAGGGCATCGAGTTCTCGCATCCGTTGTGGCGCACCAGTGGTGAAACGCAGTGGTACATGATGCACAACGGTTTTTTGCCGACGGTGTATCAACAACTCGGCATGGCGGAGTCGCGTTTTGACTCCGCCGAATACCTCGAATATGTGGTTGATCACGCGACGCCCGCCGATTTCACCCGCGATTATCTGCGCGACAAGATGGCGCAGGTGGCACCCGGCGGCAGTTCAGCCAATGCGATTTTTGTTACCCGTGAGAAAGCCTGGGCGTGGCAATGGCATCCCGATGACACGCCGTATCCCAACTATTTCACGCTGCACCGTTTCCAGAATAACAACAGCACGTTTATCTCTTCAGAACCTATTTCAGCACTGGGCGCGGCGTCGGAATGGCGTCGCATGAGCAACCATGAACTTCATGAATTTCCGTTTGGGGAGTGATCAACATGGCTATTTTCAATCAGATACGCGTTATCAATCCGAAGATGTTTGTGGAAAGTACCTGGCTGGACGACATCGTCACCGCACGCGTGCCGCTGCTGGTGTTACGCAACTTTTTGACGCCAGAAGTGCGTGAAGCGGTGGTTGATGATTTGCAACAGTGCCGTGAACAAGTGCGCGTTTCGCATTATCCCAATGGCGCGCTGACCACGCTCGGTCCGTATCTGGCGAAACACACCGCTGCACCTGAAAACTATTTTACCGAGCTGCGTGATATTCAGCCTGCGCTGCCTTCATCGCTGCACGGCCTGCGTGACCAGATTTATCACTGGGTACAGCAGTCGCTGCGCCTGGAAAGCCTGCAAACCGCCAACGAACCAGAATTGGGTGATTACGCCGGTTCGATTGTGCGTTTCCACGCCAATGGCGTCGCCAATCCACTGCACAACGACAATATTGTGCGTGACGCCGCCGGCAGCGGATTGGCGGTGACGAATATCCTGCACCAACTGAGCTGCGTGGTGTGCCTGCAAGAGTGCAATGCTGGCGGCCAGCTGCGCATCTTCAACAAAAAGTGGCAGCCGGTGGATGAATGCTACAAAACACCCGGCGAGCTCGGCTATCAAACCGGCGTGATTGATCGCAGCGAAGTATGCGAATTTTCCCCACGTAGCGGCGATATCTACCTGTTTAATCCCGCTTTTTATCACGAGATTGATCGCGTGGAAGGCGACACGCGTATCACCATGGGCTTCTTCTTTGGCCTGACCGACAAAAAAATGAAACACGCCATCGCCTGGAGCTAACGCCAGGTTTTTTGACGAGGAGACGAGCATGAATACCTATGAAAAAGTCACTGCCCTGCTGGATCAACATCAAGCCCACTATCGCGTAGTGGAGCATGAAGCGGTCGGTCAAACCGATCTGATCAGTGAGATTCGCGGTAACGATCTCAATCAAGCCGCCAAAGCGATGGTACTGGAAGTCGCCATGCCGGATGGCGCGGAGGCGCGCTATCTGCTGGCGATTGTGCCGGGCGACTGCAAAATCAATTTCAAGAGCGCCGCACGCGCCATTGGCG
Source organism: Pantoea sp. CFCC18179 (assembly GCF_059412405.1). Lineage (NCBI taxonomy): Bacteria > Pseudomonadati > Pseudomonadota > Gammaproteobacteria > Enterobacterales > Erwiniaceae > Pantoea > Pantoea sp. CFCC18179. Next base: position 208,644 of record NZ_JBNBPM010000007.1, read on the forward strand.
GCAAGAAATCGAGCTTTGCCGCACCAGAAAAGGCGCAGGAATTAACCCAATGCATGATGGGCGCAGTGCCGCCATTTAGTTTTGATGACCGACTGGCGCTGCGCGTCGATTCCCGCCTGCGCGACGTCGGTACGTTGTGGTTTAACGCCGGTGCGCTGGAACGCTCAATTGCGTTAGACGTGGATGATTTCTTTGGTGTTGTCGGTGAAGAGTGTTGTGCCGAGATCGCTGTACCGGTGGCGGCAACTGCCTAAGCGGGAAGTAAGGAAGGTTTATGTCGGTAAAAGATATGTTGTTAGCGCTGTGCGTGGTGGTGGCGTGGGGCGTGAATTTTGTGGTGATCAAGCTGGGCTTGCAGGATATGCCGCCGTTTTTGCTGGCGGGATTACGTTTTAGCCTGGTGGCTTTTCCGGCGATCTTTTTCGTCAAACGTCCGGCGATTCCGCTGCGCTGGCTGATTGTGTATGGCATGACCATCAGCTTTGGTCAGTTCGCCTTCTTGTTCCTCGCCATCAAACTCGGCATGCCAGCCGGTTTGGCATCGCTGGTGTTGCAGGCGCAGGCATTTTTCACCCTGCTGCTTGGCGCGTTGTTCCTCGCGGAGAAACTGCGCTGGAATCATATCGCGGGGATGCTAGTGGCAACGCTCGGCATGTTTATGCTGGCCACCGCCGGTATGGAAGGCCAAACCACCGCGGGCATCACGCTCACCACCATGATGTTAACGTTGGCGGCGGCGCTGTCGTGGGGTTTAGGCAATATCACCAACAAGATCATTTTGCGTAATCGCAAAGTGCCGGTGATGTCGTTAGTGGTGTGGAGCGCGCTGGTGCCGATTGTGCCGTTCTTCGCCTGTTCGTGGCTGTTTGATGGCGAAACGGCGATTGTCATCAGCCTGATGCACATCTCGCTGCAAACGGTGTTGGCGCTGATTTATCTGGCGTTTATCGCCACCATCGTTGGCTATGCGATTTGGGGCAATCTGCTAAGTCGCTATGAAACCTGGCGCGTGGCACCGCTATCGTTGATGGTGCCGGTAGTTGGGATTCTCAGCGCGGCGCTGATTCTCGGTGAAACCTTGTCGATGCAGCAGATGATCGGCGTTTGCGTGATCATTGTCGGTTTGCTGGTGAATGTGTTTGGCGGCATGGTGAAACAGCGATTATTAGTGCGTACCTAACAAAAACGCCGCATTGCTGCGGCGTTTTTTTATCTCTACATCCTGATTACAGGATTTCGATGCGGCGTGGTTTCGCCTCTTCCGGGACGATGCGCACCAAATCGATGCTTAACAGACCATTCTCCAGTCGCGCATCGCGCACGGTGATGTGGTCGGCCAGCTGGAATTTACGTTCGAAGTTGCGCTCAGCGATGCCTTGATACAGGTATTTACGCTCCGGCTGCTCTTCCGGATGTGCGCCGCGCACCACCAGCATGTTGTCATGCGAGGTGATATCTAATTCGCTCTGGGCAAAGCCCGCCACCGCAATGGTGATGCGGTAGAAATTCTCATCCACTAACTCAACGTTGTACGGAGGATAGCCGCCATTGGCCTGGTTTTGATTGGTCTCAAGCAGGTTAAACAAACGGTCAAAACCAATAGCAGAACGATAAAGTGGAGAGAGATCAAAATTACGCATAAAAAGACTCCTGATAATCAGCAAGTTTAGGCAACCTTCCACCATGGACAGGTTGTTCAGTTATTGTTGTCCCTAGCGGCAACAGCAATGCGACTGTTCTCTAAAAATGGGTCCAGACCGGTCTCTTTCAAGGGCTAATCCGGTTTTTTTTGCAGCAATCCTGATGAAATGACATACACTCAGGGGATTATTCGCCTGCAATGCCAGACACAACCTTAGAGTTGTGCAGGTCAGGTGACACACTCCAGCCAGGGCCAAGCCATGACTGAAGGGATGATGAAGATGAATATGATGAAACGCTTTCCGCTCACAGCTGTGCTGATTTGCAGTGCTTTTGCCTCTTCGGGTTGCTCCAGCGTGATGTCGCACACGGGCGCTAGCCAAGGCTATTATCCCGGCACCCGCGCCAGCGCTGAGATGATCGGTGATGACAAAACCAGTTGGGCGATCAAGCCGCTGGCGATTATCGATTTACCGTTCTCAGCGGTGCTGGATACCCTTTTGCTGCCGTGGGATTACTTCCGCTCGGATAACAACTCCATTCACGATCGCGTATTGCAGAGCGAAAAAATGGCTGGCACCGAGGCCAGCCTGGCAACGGCCGCCTCTATGCCTGCGCAGCCGCATTAACGCTGAATAGCTGACGCCAGCCATCAACTTCGCGCATATAGGCGATCTGCTCCCCATCCGGCGACCACACCACTGCATCACCGGATGGCGCCTGATCGCTGCGTGCAGTTAAGCGCGTGCATTGCCCACTCGCCACATCACAACGCATCACACTGTTATCACAGATAAATGCCAGCGCGCTGCCGTCCGGTTGCCAGCTAAATGCCGACTGAATGCTGCTCGCCAGTTGCGTCACCTGGCGCGGTTTACCGCCGTTGGGGGAAACCGTCCACAGCTGCACCACACCGCGATCGTCCGCCAATAAAAAGGCGATGGCGCTGCCATCCGGCGAAGCGCGCAGCCAATGGCGCGGTTGTAACGCCAGGCCCGAGGTGTGCGTGATACGACGCTGCTGTACGCCGGCTGGTGGCGCAGGCAATCGGTCCGTTGTGCCCTGAATCGGCGCGACGCCTGATTTGGCGTAATCCGCTAGCGATGCGGGTAAATCGACCACGAACACCTCCGGCACTTTGTCACCCTTCGCCGCGCGCGTGTCGCCAATAAAGGCAATCGCCCAGCGCTGCCAACTGCCGTCGGCTTTTTGATAGCCTTGATTCCCAATCCAGCACTCTTCATAAGCGCGATCAATCTGGTCGCTGCCCGGCTGCGGATCGCGCTTTGTCTGGCTTACCAGCACGCAATAATGGCTGCCATCGTATTCACGTGGATGCTGTTTGGGCGGACAAACCGGATGCAGCGGCACCGCCACACCCACGTTGCGCAGGTCGTCGCGCGCATCCTTTTCATGCATCACGTGATCGTTGTAGGTAAAACTCAGCCGCGATCCGTCCGGACTAAAGACGTGCACATGCGAGCCACCGCGCAACGCGCCGGGCGTGTAGGGCGCGGTGATATCAAACGCATCAAGGTTTTCCGCATTGCCGTGCTGCACAATCACGCCGCGTCGATGGTGGAAATCGTAATGCCAATGCGCATCTGGATGTTCCGGGCCATGAATACAAACGTAGCGTGGCGGTAGATCAGGACTGACCGTGACGACACCAACATGTGCGCCATCGCGCGCCTGATACAGCACTTCAACCGCACCGCTGGCGACGTTGACACGTTCTATCGTCAAGCTGGTGAACGATGCGCCAGAAGGCCGCACATCAAACGCCAGCCACTGACTGTCGGCGGTCCAGACGTTGATGTTGGTGAGCTGGTGATTACGCGGGGCAAAGGTGAGTTGTTTTTCTGACATGCGGCAACCTTAGAGGTGACAGTTGCCGGATAAATTACGTGATTTGTTGGTGTGAATAAACCAGGTTGCGGTTATCAGCAAGGTCACCATGAATGGCGACCCTACGGATTGTGCATGCATTTCTTATCCGACGCGTTTTACATCGCCGACCAGCAGGATGTAAGACAGCGCGCCAATCAACGCCACAGCGGAGATATACACCAGCGCCGGAGCGAAACCATAATCCTGCGCCAGATAACCCACCACCAGCGGAACGGTGATGCCGCCGAGTCCGCCAACGAAGTTGAACATGCCGCCGGTCAAACCAATCAAACGTACCGGTGCGAGAGAAGAAACCAGCGACCAGGTAATTGAGGCGAAACCGTTGCCGAAGAAGGCGATGGCCATCAGCGTCATAATCCAGATCGGATCGTTGGTGTAATTGGCGCCCATGATGCAGGTGGAGATCAACAAGCCGCAGATGATGGGCGTTTTACGCGCAAAACCCAGTGAACGGCCGCTGCGCACCAGACGGTCGGCGACGATGCCCGACAGAATCACGCCAACAAACGCGGCGAGGAATGGCACAGTGGTCATGAAGCCCGCGGTCAGCGCGGCGATGTGTTTTTCCTGGGTCAGATAGTTCGGGAACCAGGTGAGGAAGAACCATAGCGTTGAGGTTACCGCGAACTGGCCAAGATAGACGCCGCACAGCTTGCGGTGGAACACCAGTTTCCAGTCGGCAGCAGTGAGTTTGGTGCGGGTTTTCTTTTCGCTCGGCGCATCACCATCGACCATTGCGCCGCCTTCGCGGATGTAATCCAGCTCGGCTTTGTTAATGCCTTTGCTCTGGCTCGGCGCTTGATAGAACTTAATCCAGATCAGCGACCAGATGATGCCAATTCCACCGGTGATGATGAACACCCAATGCCAGCTCAGCAGCTCCTGAATCCAGATCAGCAGCGGCGTGAGGAATGCTAAACCAACAAATTGGCCGGAGGTGTAGAAACCCACCGCCGATGCGCGCTCTTGCTCCGGGAACCAACTGGTGACTAAACGGTTATTGGTTGGGAACGCCGGTGCCTCAAAAATACCGGTGATGGCGCGCAGACCAATTAACGATAATAAGCCGGTGGCGAAACCCTGGAATAAGGTGGCGACCGACCAGCCAAAGATGGCAATAAAGTAGGTTAAGCGTGAACCAACACGATCGAGAAACCAACCGCCGGGAATTTGGCAAAGAGTATATAACCAGGCAAAGGCAGAAAATACATAACCCATTTGCGCTTTGCTAATCCCAAATTCTTCCTGAATATGCGCGGAAGCCACGGCTAAATTAGCGCGGTCAACATAACAAATCACCACGGTAATAAAGATCATTAATAGCGTGATATAACGGCGGCGCGTCGGTTTGGCGTGAACAGCTGAGAGATCCATGGTGTGTCTCCGTAATGATGCTGGTAGGGGCGAGCGTCAGCACGGGCGGGCCAAAAGCCGCCCCTACAAGCGCAAGGCAACGTTTTCGAATGTAAAACCGCGTTGGCGGTAAATAAGCCATGCCGGGAAAAAGGCTGAGTGAAGCCCTATGCCCTATTTCACCGGCATATCATGTTGTAAATCGTTATTTTTTCTAGCGGGTAATTATTACCATTCAGCTACACTGCCATCCGGGAAACGCCATAATGGATTGCGCCAATCTGGCGCATTTTTACTGCGCTCAATCACCAGCTCTTCGTTAATTTCAACGCCAAGACCCGGTTTATTTAAGGGATAGAAATGACCGTCATCCATTTTGAAATCATCTTTATTAATCACATAATCCAGCAATTCTGCGCCCTGATTATAGTGAATGCCCATGCTCTGTTCCTGGAACACCGCGTTGCGCGAAACGAAGTCAACGTGCAGACACGCCGCCAGAGCAATTGGACCGAGCGGGCAATGCGGTGCTAGCGCGACATCGTAGGATTCCGCCATTGCGGCAATTTTGTAGCACTCGGTGATGCCGCCCGCATGCGACAGATCCGGTTGCAGAATCGCCAGACCACCGGCTTCCAGCACGCGTTTGAATTCAAAGCGCGAGAACATGCGTTCGCCCGCCGCAATCGGAATGTGGGTTTGCGCGGCCAGACGCGGATAGTATTCCGCTTGCTCGGCCAGCACCGGCTCTTCGATAAACAGCGGACGATACGGTTCCAGCTCTTTAATCAGCACTTTCGCCATCGGCGCACTAACGCGACCGTGGAAATCGAGACCGAACTCAATCTCTTTGCCAAAGGCTTCGCGAATCTGCGCCACGGTATTTACCGCGTCATCCACTTTGCGTGCGTTGTCGATGATGCCCATCTCTTCGCAGCCGTTGAGCTTGAAGGTGTCAAAACCGATGGTGCGCAATTTCTTAATGCCATCAATGACATCGGCAGGACGATCGCCGCCCACCCAGCTGTAAGCTTTGATGCTATCGCGCACCAAACCGCCCAGCAGTTGATAGACCGGCACACCCAGCGCTTTGCCTTTGATATCCCACAACGCCTGATCGATACCGGCGATGGCGCTCATTAAAATCGGGCCGCCGCGATAGAAACCGCCGCGATACATCACCTGCCACAAATCGTTGATACGCGCCGGATCCTGACCAATCAGGTATTCCGATAATTCGTGTACCGCCGCTTCTACACTGCGCGCGCGACCTTCGATCACTGGCTCGCCCCAGCCGACAATGCCTTCGTCAGTTTCGATTTTCAGGAACATCCAGCGCGGCGGCAGGCGATAGGTGGTGAGTTTGGTAATTTTCATTTTACAGCGTCCTTATATGCGGCAATAAATGCGCGAGCCTGTTCCACAGTGCGCGACAACGGTTGACCAGCGCGATACAAATCACTGCCTAAACCGGCACCGACGCAGCCTGCGGCAATAAATTCATGCAGGTTTTCCGGTGTTACGCCGCCGACCGCAAACACCGGCACTTCTGGCGGCAACACGGCTTTCAATGCTTTGATGTAGCCCGGACCAAACGCTGACGACGGGAAGATTTTCAGCGCCTGCGCACCCGCCTGTAAGGCGGTGAAGGCTTCGGTGGCCGTCGCGCAACCGGCGGCGACAATCATGCCTTTGGCCACCGCCTGACGGATCACCGCGGCATCAGTATTTGGCGTTACCACCAGCTTGCTATTCAGTCCGGCCAAGGTATCGACCTGCGCCGGATTCAGTACCGTGCCCGCACCAATCAGCGCTTGATCGCCGAAGGTTTTTACCGTCGCACCAATGCTTTTTTCCCATTCTGGTGAGTTGAGTGGGATTTCAATCGCGTCAAAACCCGCTTCAATCAGCGCGCCAACGTGCGCTTCCACTTCATCCGGCGTGATACCGCGCAGGATGGCAATCAGTGGCACTTTAGTTTGCCAGGACATTCGCAATACTCCTTATTCCATGCTGGAACGCGCGATCGCCTTCCAGCGTGACTGAATCCAGGCCGATAAATTGCAGCGCCTGCTGATAACGTTGTGCCAGCGCGCTACCTGCAATAATGGTGATCGGTTGGCTGGCGGCGGCGTGATGTTTGGTCATCAGCGCCACTTCATGACCGATTAACAAGCCGGAAAGGAAGTCGCTGATATGGCGACGATCGCGTGCACCCAGCACATGCGAGGCGCGCACTTCAAACAGGCGGGAGAGAATTGAGTTGTCGTTGCTACCCACCTGTAAACCCTCGCGGAAAGCCGCTGAGTTATCTTCCTGCGGCGGTAATCCGGCGCCAATCAGCGATTGTTTCAGCAACAGATGATGCAGTTCACCGGTCATAACAGTGCGGAAATCCAGCACGCGATCGTGCTCAACCTGCACCCATTTCGCATGTGTGCCCGGCATCACATACAGCGGCGCGGGTTGTAGCGTAACGGCGCCTAGCAATTGCGTCTCTTCGCCGCGCATAACGTTGTAGTTGTCAACACGTTCGACGCTCAATCCCGGCACGATCCATGCTTTATCGTCAACGCGCGTTAAGCGGCTGCCGATTTCATTTAGCGCTACCGGACACGATAAATACGGCACCGATAGCCAACCAGCATTGCTGCCGACCATGCCCGCCATCACCACCGGCACATCGTTCACCGGCCAGCCGTCGGTAACGCTGACAAAAACCTCGGCGGGCGTGCGATCGCCAAGACGCGTTACGCCCGCTTCCGAACGGCGCTCATCCACGCAGATGCCGGCTTGATAATGCCAGGCGCGCAGGTTGGTTGAGCCCCAATCAATTGCGATATAGCTACTCACATAATCTCCTTGAGTCGTGCCGTTGAGCTGGCAATCATCGCTTTGGCTGCCTGCTCCGCGACATCGCCATTCTGGTGGCGAATGGCATCGAACAGCGCCTTATGTTCGGCTAACGTGCGCGGCATGTTGCCTTCATCTGCCATATAGGTTTGAGCAAACACCGCTTTTTGTAGCTGGCTGATCGCCACATTCAGCTGCTGCAAAACCGGGTTGTGCACCGAATTCAGCACCGCTTCGTGGTAGCGAATATCCGCTTCGTTAAAGGCTTCGCGATTGAGGTGATTGGCAACCATGTCGTTGTAGGCCAGTTCAATCGCCGCTAAATCGCCGGAAGTGGCGCGTTCCGCTGACCAGCGCGCAATCTGCGGTTCCACCAGCACGCGCACTTCGTTCATCGCCGCGATTAAGCGCGGGTCTTGATCGTGTGCCAGCGCCCACTGCAATACGTCACTGTCGAGGTAGTTCCACTGGTTACGCGGCGTGACGAAGGCACCGCGATAGCGTTTCATCTCCATCAGGCGTTTCGCCATCAGCGAGCGATAGACTTCACGAATGATGTTGCGCGAGGTTCCAAAGCGTTCACACAGTTCTGCTTCAGCGGGCAATGCTGCGCCAGGCACAAACTTCCCTGCGACGATCTCTTCACCCAACGTCAGGATGATGCGCTCGGTTTTGCTTAAATGTTGTTGCGTCATGATGTTCCATTCAGTGATAGGCAATAACGCATCAGATTACTGCTTTCATACAACGAAGCCTAACTGATGCAGATTGTAGTACCATTAACTTTAGTTGTACTACAATGTGGATCACAAAACAGACAATCGGTGCGTTATTGCGATGAACAATAGGTTGAGAGATTTTTATTGGATGGGTGCGTTTTGGTCACCATAAATGGCGACCCTACGATGAACGGTGAGTTTTTGTAAGGTCGCCATTGATGACGACCCTAAGATTTTCGTGGATTAGAACGGTTACAGCACCAACTCTTCAATAGCGTGCGCTACACCATCTTCCATGTTGGTTTTAGTGATGAACTGCGCAATTTTCTTCACGGAATCAATGGCATTGCCCATCGCGACGCCGGTTCCCGCATATTCAATCATCGCCAGATCGTTTTCCTGATCGCCAATCGACATCACTTCTTCACGCGCTAATCCCAGCTTATCAGCCAGCATCTTCACGCCTTGTCCTTTATTCACGCGTGAATCGAGGATTTCGAGATAGTACGGCGCGCTTTTCAGGATGGTGTAATTATCACGCGCCTGCTGCGGCAAGCGCTGAATGGCAGAATCCAGCAAATCTGGCTTGTCGATCATCATCAATTTCGGGAAACGTGTGGCGCGATCCATCTCCTCAACTGAGCGATAACGCACCGGAATGCCGGTTAAGCTGGCTTCGTGAATGGTAAATTCGCTGATGTCTTTGTTAGGCGTATAGAGGAAGGATTTGTCGAAGGCCTGGAAGTGCACGCCGAGATCGCGCGCCAATTGTTCGACATAGAGATAGTCATCAAAACCCAGGGTGATTTCCGCCACGCATTCGCCATCATTGGCGCGATGCACCAGCGCACCGTTGTAGCTAATGCAATATTGCCCTTCATCAACCAGATCCAGTTCCATCAGATAACGTTGAATGCCAACGAACGGACGACCAGTGGTGAGCACCACCATGACGCCTTTTTGATGCGCACGCGCAATGGCCGATTTTACTGCCGGAGTGATTTCATGCTGCGGATTGAGCAGCGTGCCGTCCATATCGATTGCAACCAGTTTTATAGCCATAACGTCCTCGTTGAGTCAGGGTTTTGATCAATGCTAGCGCGATTCAGCTCACATTGACCAGTTTATCGCCTGACTTCAGACTTATTCCTAAGGCATAAAAAAAGCCATCACCGCAGTGATGGCTTTTCTACACAGGACTCTAGAGGACGATGTTAGTGGCTCATGGCGTCTTTTTTCATGCCCATTTCATCTTTCTTCATGGCATCTTTCTTCATGCCCATTTCGTCTTTCTTCATGGCGTCTTTCTTCATGCCCATTGCATCTTTGTGCATGGCGTCTTTCTTCATGCCCATTTCGTCTTTCTTCATGGCATCTTTCTTCATGCCCATTTCATCTTTCTTCATGGCATCTTTGCCCATGGAGTCTGCTGCATAGGCTACAGACATGGTCATCATTGAAGCGATAAAAGTTGCTACGATTACGTTTTTCATAGGGTGTTTCCTTACAGTTTTGGTTTATTAAAGGTGTTGGCGCCGAATTAGCGCAGCTTTTTAAGGGATCAGCTTCCGCCGAACCAGTTGTAGCCCTCGTCTTCCCAGTAACCACCGGTATAACGATTGGTTATTTCAATCACCTGAATATGCTTCGGATTCTTGTATCCCAGCTTGGTGGGAATACGGATCTTCATTGGGTAGCCATATTCAGGCGGTAAAATGCGTCCATCCCAGCTCAAGGCCATGATGGTTTGCGGATGCAACGCCGAGGCCATATCAATGCTGGTGTAGTAATCATCCGCACATTTGAAACTGACGTATTTAGCCTTGGTATCCGCGCCAATCAGTTTCAGGAAATCGGCGAAACGCACGCCACCCCAGCGACCAATCTCACTCCAGCCTTCAACGCAGATATGGCGGGTGATCTGATCGACTTGCTGCATGTTGTAGAGCTCAGGCAGCGTCCAACTGCGTTTGTCATTTACCAGGCCAGCAATCTCCAGACGCCAGTTGTCACCGTTGATTTGCGGGATATCTTCTTCACCGTAAAACGCGTTAAACGGAAAAGAGGGTGAGATCAGTTCCGCGCTGTATTCCGGCGACAAGTTGGCGGGATTAAACAGCCAACTTTGGACGCGATCGTTAAAGCTGGAAAATTTATTCAGCACTTTATCGACGTCAGGTTTATCACTGAGATCGCAGCCCGAGAGCATCACCACGCCACCGAGGGTTAAGCCCTGGCGCAAGAAACGCCGACGTGATGAGGAATCCAGTTGGCGCGCCAGCAATTGCTGCGCTTCCTTTACCAATGCGTCGGCATCGCCAGGCGAAAGATCGACATTTAACTTTTTCATTTCGCTCTCCTTAGCGTCCGCGCAGCATGGCAAGCAGGGTTTTTGGTACCAGCGCCACCATCAGCAAGTGCACCGCTACAAATCCCACTAGCGCCGCCATCGCATAAAAATGGATGTAACGTGCCGCTTCATAGCCACCAAGCAGATCGCGCAGCAGTCCAAATTGCACCGACTTCCATAACACCAGCCCGGACAGCACCAGCAGCAGGCAATCGACTATCACGAACAGATACGCCGCGCGCTGAACATGGTTGTACTGGCGCAGATCTGCGTGTGCCAATTTGCCCTTTAATGCGTTGAAAGCATCGTGCAGCAATCCGCCCGCACTTAGTGGCAGAAACTTCTTACTGAAACGTCCAGTAATGATGTTCATCGCCAGATACACCACGCCGTTAGCGGCAAAAATCCACATCGCGGCAAAGTGCCATTGCAGGGCGCCACCCAACCAGCCGCCGATGGTGATCTCGCCAGGAAATCTGAATTCAAACAGCGGCGAAGCGTTGTAAATACGCCATCCACTCATCGTCATAATCACAATGACTGCTGCGTTCACCCAGTGACAGATTCGTAGCCACCAGGGATGTACTACGGATGCGCATTGTGGTTTTTCATCCATCTGCATTTCCATGTAACGGGTTCCCTTAACCAAGTGAGGCCGCATTCTGCCGTGCGGCTTCTCAACCGGAGGACAAGAAATGTCTCAATACGCAATTGAGCCGATTCTCTGTTTACTTTCTATTGGGTTTGCTGCCGTCGGCGATTTCATCACTTTCCATCCATGTCTGGCCTCGCCGGCCAATCACTGAATGCTATTGTGGCGAATTGTTGTTCACCAAAGCCTCACGTCGAGTTAAACAAAATGTGAAACTTCCGAGGGGGTTTACGCGGTAACATTTATGGAATTCGTAATGCAGGGAAGAAAAATGACCGACGCAAAAAAGATACTTATCGTCGAAGATGACAGCGGAATCGCCGATGTTCTCCGCCTTAACTTTCAGGATGAAGGTTATGCCGTTACCCATGCTGCCGACGGAAATCTCGCCGTTCATCTGTTGGAAACACAACATTGGGATGCCTTGATTCTTGATTTGATGTTGCCCGGCATTGATGGGCTGGAAATCTGTCGCCGCGCACGCGCGATGAAACGCTACACGCCAATCATCATGATCAGCGCGCGTTCCAGCGAAGTACATCGCGTATTGGGATTGGAACTTGGCGCAGATGATTATCTGCCTAAGCCGTTTTCAGTAGTGGAATTGATTGCGCGCCTTAAAGCGTTGTTCCGCCGCCAGGAAGCGATGAACATGAATTCACGCATGGAAGCGGGTACCTTGCATCTGGATGCATTGATGATCGATCCAGTTGCGCGTGAAGTGTGGCTGAGTGAAAAGCCGGTAAGTTTGACGCCACGTGAGTTTGATTTGCTGTATCACTTCGCCAAACATCCGGGAAAAGTGTTCTCACGCCTTAATCTGCTTAACCAAGTGTGGGGCTATCAACACGACGGTTACGAGCACACCGTGAATACCCACATCAACCGTTTACGTTTGAAAATTGAAGCTAATCCTGCCGAACCGCACTACATCCTGACTGTGTGGGGCAAAGGCTATAAATTCTCGCTGCCCGCCAACTAGGTTTTTAATGATGAAACGCCTGACACTCAGCCAGCGCCTCGCTCTGGTTTTTGCTTCTTTGCTGTTGCTTTGCACGCTGTTGTCAGGCTGGATGCAGATTCGCGTTAACGCCCAATACGGCAGCGCGGTGGTGCAGCGCTTATCAGACGGACTGGCGCGCAGCATCGCCAGCCTCAATCCGAATATGATTGGTGAGAACGGTGTGAATTTACCGCTGATGAAGGCGTTGTTCAGCGATTTGATGGTGCTCAATCCCAGCGTTGAAGTCTATTTACTGGATGCTCAGGGCAATTTATTAGCAGATGCCGCTCCCCCCGCTCATCTCAAACGCACAAAAGTGAATCTGGCTCCCTTACAGGCACAATTACAGGGAGCCACATCGCCAATTTACGGCGATGATCCGCGCAATTTGTCGGAAAAAAAAGTATTTAGCGTTGCGCCACTTTCACTCAATGGTCATTTAGCCGGCTATCTGTATGTCATTTTGCAGGGCGAAAACTATCACCAGTTGGCGCAAGAAGCGCAACTCGACATCTTGATGCGCACCTCTTTATGGTCATCTTTGCTAGTCGTGTTATTTGGCCTTACGGCGGGCGCGGTGGCGTTTAGCTTGATCACCCGACCCATACGCCAGCTAACCCAGCATGTTAGCCAACTCGATCATCAAGACATGATAGCAATTAAGCAGCTGGCAGAGTTACCGCTGCCACAACCACATGAGAAAGATGAAGTGAGTTTGTTGCAAGGCGCCTTCATCGGCATGGCGCGACGCGTGGCCATGCAGTGGGAAAAGCTGGCTTATCAAGATCAGCTACGCCGCGATTTCGTCGCCAATATCTCACATGACTTACGCACGCCGCTCACCACACTGCACGGCTATCTGGAAACCCTGCTGTATAAAGGCGACAGTTTAAAATCCGACGAGAGCCAGCGTTATCTGCACATTGCGCTGTCGCAAAGCCAGAAAGTCAGCATGCTGGCGCAACAATTGTTTGAGCTGGCGCAGCTGGAATATGGCGTGATCAAACCCAATCGCGAAGTGTTCAGCCTTTCGGAACTGACTTACGATGTGATGCAGAAGTTTGAGTTGATGGCCAGTGCGCGCAATATTCGCTTCGTAGTGGATATGCCAGAACAGCTTTTACAAGTTAACGCCGATGTCTCAATGATTGATCGCGTACTGACCAACTTATTCGACAATGCCATTAAGCACACACCGGAAGCGGGCAGCATCGAAGTGACGTTGCGCAGCGCTGAAAACGAAGTGGAAGTCAGCTTGAAAGATTCCGGACCAGGCATTCCAGACGGCTTGCGTGCCACGTTGTTTGAACGTCCATCGGCGTTAACCCATGCCAGCACGCGCAAAAACAGCGGCGGTTTAGGATTGATGGTGGTGCGGCGTATTCTGCAATTGCACGGGCGCGATATTCGCCTGGACGATCGCGTATCCGGTGCCTGCTTCCGCTTTTCCGTCCCACGCTGAAAATAAAAAAACCCTTCCACCTGGGAAGGGTTTTTTGCCAAACGTTTCGCTTAGATATCGATGTTGGCGGCTTTCAGCGCATTCTCTTCGATGAAGGCGCGGCGCGGTTCTACTGCATCGCCCATCAAGGTCGTGAATAACTGGTCAGCAGCAATCGCATCCTTGATGGTCACGCGCAACATGCGGCGGCTATCTGGATCCATGGTGGTTTCCCACAGCTGCTCTGGGTTCATCTCACCCAAACCTTTATAACGCTGTACTGATAGGCCGCGACGCGACTCTTTCACCAACCATTCAATAGCTTGCTCGAAGCTGGTTACCGGCTGACGACGTTCGCCACGTTCAATAAACGCATCTTCTTCGATCAGGCCGCGCAGCTGCTCGCCCAAACCACAGATTTTGCGGTATTCCGGTCCATCAATGAATTCGCTATCCAGTGGATAATCGGTATCGACGCCGTGTGTACGTACACGCAGCACCGGCTCGAACAGGTTCTGTTCGTGATTGGCGCGAACGTGAGCCAGATAGCTACTGCCATGCGCTTCGCGCTCGGTCAGATACGCCACCAAACCGTCAATCCAACCTTTCACCGCCGCTTCATCGCTGAGATCGCTCAACGTTGGGTGATAAATCAGGCCACGCAACAATGCCACCGGGAAACGGCGCTCCATGCGTTTGATCATGCGTTGGGTGCCGTTGAAATCCGCCACCAGGGTTTCCAGCGGCTGACCTGCCAACGCAGGTGCACTGGCGTTAGTGTGCAGCGTGGCACCATCGAGCGCGATCGCGATTTGATACTGATCCATCGCTTCGTCGTCTTTAATGTACTGTTCTTGCTTGCCTTTCTTCACTTTATACAGTGGCGGCTGAGCAATGTAGACGTGACCACGTTCAACGATTTCTGGCATCTGACGGTAGAAGAAGGTCAACAGTAGCGTACGAATGTGCGAGCCGTCGACGTCCGCATCGGTCATGATGATGATGCTGTGATAACGCAGTTTGTCTGGGTTGTATTCGTCACGGCCAATACCGCAACCGAGCGCGGTGATCAGCGTGGCGACTTCTTGCGAAGCCAGCATTTTGTCGAAGCGCGCTTTCTCAACGTTGAGGATTTTACCTTTCAACGGCAGAATCGCCTGGTTCTTACGGTTACGGCCCTGTTTTGCTGAGCCGCCCGCTGAGTCCCCTTCCACAAGGTAGATTTCAGACAGCGCGGGATCGCGTTCCTGGCAATCAGCCAGTTTGCCTGGCAGGCCAGCCAAATCCAGCGCGCCTTTACGGCGGGTCATTTCACGCGCACGACGTGCTGCTTCACGTGCACGTGCAGCATCGATAATTTTGCCGACCACGATTTTGGCGTCAGATGGGTTTTCCAGCAGATATTCCGCCAGCAATTCGTTCATCTGCTGCTCAACCGCGGATTTCACCTCAGAAGAGACCAGTTTATCTTTGGTCTGTGAGGAGAATTTCGGATCCGGCACTTTCACCGAAACCACTGCAATCAAGCCTTCACGCGCATCATCGCCGGTGGCGCTGACTTTGGCTTTCTTGCTGTAGCCTTCTTTATCCATGTAGGCATTCAGCGTACGCGTCATCGCTGCACGGAAACCAGCCAGGTGCGTGCCGCCGTCGCGCTGCGGGATGTTGTTGGTGAAGCAGTAGATGTTTTCCTGGAAACCATCGTTCCACTGCAACGCCACTTCCACGCCGATGCCATCTTTCTCGGTCGAGAAATAGAACACGGTTGGGTGGATTGGGGTTTTGTTCTTGTTGAGGTATTCAACAAACGCCTTGATGCCGCCTTCGTAGTGGAAGTGATCGCTCTTGCCGTCACGTTTATCTTCCAGACGAATCGACACGCCAGAGTTGAGGAACGACAGTTCGCGCAGGCGTTTTGCCAGAATGTCGTACTCAAACTCAATCACGTTGGTGAAGGTTTCATAGCTCGGCCAGAAACGCACACGAGTACCAGTAGCATCGGTATCGCCCGACACCGCCAGCGGCGCTTGTGGCACACCGTGTTGATAAATCTGCTGATGCACTTTGCCTTCGCGACGAATCGTCAGCTCGAGCTTCTGCGACAGGGCGTTGACGACCGAAACACCTACGCCGTGCAGACCACCGGAAACTTTATACGAGTTATCGTCAAACTTACCGCCGGCGTGCAGCACGGTCATGATCACTTCTGCCGCAGAAACACCCTCTTCCGGGTGAATACCGGTTGGAATGCCACGGCCATCATCTTGGACAGATACGGAGTTATCAGCATGAATAGTAACAACAATGTCACTACAGTGACCGGCGAGCGCTTCGTCGATAGCGTTATCCACGACTTCGAATACCATGTGATGCAGACCGGTGCCGTCATCCGTATCGCCGATGTACATACCCGGGCGTTTGCGTACCGCATCAAGCCCTTTAAGGACTTTGATACTTGAGGAGTCATAAGAATTCGACATCAACGTTTCTCGCTCATTTAATCTTCAGGTTGAACCACTATTTTACCCTGTTCCACGCGGAACATCTTGCCCTTTTCGTCACTCATGTCGATTACATGCTCAACACCAATGGCGCTGACAAACACTTGAGCCTGCGTGGCTTTTAGGCGTTCAGCTAACAGCCGACGACGGGTGTCATCCAGCTCGGAGGCAAAGTCATCAATCAAGTACAAACAGCGTCGTCCGCTGCTGCGCGTCAGATATTCGCCCTGCGCTAAGCGCAGCGCACACATCAGCAGTTTTAATTGACCGCGTGAGAGTAAATCTTCCACCGGCGTACCTTCTGCACGAATACGAAAATCGGCTTTGTGCGGGCCGCTGGCGGTATAAGTAAGCGCACGATCGCGCTCGAAATTGCGTTCCAGCAGTTCGGCGTAGTCGCTCTCTTTATCCCAGCCGCGCTGGAAAGAGAACTTCAATTCGAACTCCGGTAAAAATTGGCCGCAGGTAGCGATAATTTCACGGGAAATTGCCGCGCTGTATTCGGCGCGCCAGGCACTGATTTGCTCGGCCAGCGGCACCAATTCCTGATCCCACGGACGGATCTGGCTATAACGTGTCACCTGGCGCAACGCCGCATTACGCTGTTTTAGCAGCCGACGTAAGTTGCTCCAGGCATTGAAGAAGCCGGGTGAAGCGTGAAAACAGCCCCAATCGATATAGGCACGGCGATATTTTGGCCCGCCATTCAGCAAGGTAAAACCTTCGGGCGTGATCAGCTGCATCGGTAACAATTGCGCCAACTCGGCGACTTTATGGCCGTCGCTGCCATCAATACGCACTTTGCTGTCGCCAGCGCGATTTTTGGTCAATCCCACCGACAATTCACGTTCGCTGCCTTCAATGCGGCCGTGCAGAATAAAAGCATCCTGCTCGTGACGAATCACCCGACCGTTTTGCAAACTGCGAAACGCGCGACCATGGCCCAACGTGTAAATCGCCTCCAGCACGCTGGTCTTGCCGCTGCCGTTGGCTCCGACAAGGAAATTAAAGCCCGGCGCTAACGTCAGATCGGCTTGCTCGATGTTGCGAAAATCTTTAATCAGGAGGCGGGTTAAAGCCATGAAGTATTCCGGGATGAAGAGATATTCTCACCTCTCCCCATTACGGGAGAGGCTGGTTGGGGGAAGAACGCGCGCGCTGTCCCTCCCCCTAGCCCCCTCCCACCAGTGGGCGGGGGAATAAGATGATCACAATCTCATTGGCATCACAACATAGGCCGCAGCCGGACTGGCAACATCTTCGATTTGTACACTCGATACGCCATCAGTCAGCAGTAAGCGTACGTTTTCGCATTTCAATGCATTCAGTACATCCAGCACGTAACTGACGTTGAAACCGATCTCCAAGTCGGTGCCGTTATAAGAGACATCCAGCATCTCTTCGGCTTCTTCCTGCTCAGGGTTATTCGCCGTTATTTTGAGCTGATTTTCGGTGATATAGATGCGAACACCACGGAATTTCTCGTTGGAGAGGATCGCTGCACGAGCAAACGCCTGCTTCAAAATGTCACAGCCGGCTTCCAGCGCTTTGTCCGGATTCTTCGGCAATACGCGGCGATAATCCGGGAAACGGCCATCAACCAGCTTCGAAGTGAAGATAAAGTCGCCGACATGAGCGCGAATGTTGCTGCTGCCAATCTGCACCTGAAGTGGCGTTTCGCCGCCATCCAGCAAGCGCATCAATTCAATCACGCCTTTACGCGGCACGATCACCGAATGGTTTGGCAGCGCCTGACCAATGGGCATCGCGCACACAGCCAGACGGTGACCATCGGTAGCGACGGTGCGCAGCTCTTCGCCTTCGGTTTCGAACAACATACCGTTAAGGTAATAACGCACATCCTGATGCGCCATCGAGAATTGCGTGGCTTCAATCAGGCGTTTCAACGTCGCCTGCGGCAAGGTGAATTCCACCTCGCTCTGCCAATCATCCAGATTCGGGAAATCGCTGGCCGGTAGCGTTGACAGTGAGAAACGGCTGCGGCCAGAGCGCACCAGCATTCTGTCGCCTTCCAGCGTCAGGCTGATTTCAGCGCCTTCCGGCAATCCGCGGCAAATATCGAGGAATTTACGTGCGGGGACCGTAGTCGCACCGGGTTCGTGCGGCTGTGTTAACGCCACGCGCGCCACCATCTCCATTTCCAGATCGGTGCCGGTCAGTCGCAGCGAACCTTCGCTGACTTGCAGCAGTAAATTTCCCAGGATCGGCAGCGTTGGACGTCCGCCCAGCGGGCCGCTAACCTGTTGCAATGGCTTCAGTAACTGCTCACGTTCTACAATAAATTTCATATGCGTCAGGAAGATAGTGTTCGAATGAGGTTAGAGAAATCTTCTTTGATGTCGTGGCTCTCTTCACGCAACTGCTCGATTTTACGACAGGCGTGCAGCACAGTGGTATGGTCGCGGCCACCAAATGCATCGCCAATTTCCGGCAAGCTGTGGTTGGTGAGCTCTTTCGCCATCGCCATCGCCATTTGGCGCGGACGCGCTACCGAACGCGAACGGCGTTTCGACAACAAATCCGCCACTTTAATTTTGTAATACTCGGCCACCGTCTTCTGGATATTGTCGATGGTGACTAACTTTTCCTGCAACGCCAGCAAATCGCGCAGCGCTTCACGCACGAAATCGATAGTAATCGCGCGGCCAGTAAAGTTGGCGTTAGCGATGACGCGGTTCAGCGCGCCTTCCAGCTCACGCACATTGGAGCGTAAACGCTTAGCAATAAAGAACGCCACTTCGCCAGGCAGGCGGATATCGTTTTCATCTGCTTTCTTCATCAGGATCGCCACGCGCGTTTCCAGCTCAGGCGGCTCGATCGCCACGGTTAATCCCCAGCCAAAGCGCGATTTCAGGCGATCTTCGACGCCATTGATCTCTTTTGGATAGCGATCCGAGGTCAGGATGATCTGTTGATTTCCTTCCAGCAAGGCGTTGAAGGTGTGGAAAAACTCTTCCTGCGAACGCTCTTTATTGGCAAAGAATTGGATGTCATCGATCAGCAGCGCATCAACCGAGCGGTAATAACGCTTAAATTCTTCGATGGCGTTGTTCTGCAAGGCTTTAACCATGTCTTGCACAAAACGCTCGGAGTGCATGTACACCACTTTGGCATTCGGCTTGCGCGCAATAATGCCGTTACCCACCGCGTGCAACAGGTGAGTTTTACCCAAACCGGTGCCGCCATAAAGGAAGAGTGGGTTGTAGGCTCCGCCAGGATTGTCCGCCACCTGACGTGCAGCCGCGCGCGCCAACTGGTTCGATTTACCTTCAACGAAGTTATCGAAGTTATGGCGGTTATTCACATTCGAGCGATAAGTGACATCGGCCGGCGCGGGAACGGAATCCCAACTTGGGCGCAGAATTTGCGCCGGGGCCGGACGATTTTCTACCGGTGCCGGCGCGTTGTAGCTGGCCATCGCCGGTTGTTGGCTGGCCGCGACCTGTGCAGCAGGACGCGTACCGACTTCAAAACGCAATAACGGCACATTCGCACCGCAGAATTCATTCAGCAGCCCATTGATACTATTGAGATATTTATCTCTAACCCAGTCGAGTACAAACCGATTTGGTGCATACAAGGTCAGCGTATTGTCGTTCAATTCAGCTTGCAGCGGACGAATCCACATGCTGAATTCGGTGGCAGGAAGCTCATCCTGCAAACGGGCAAGACACTGTTGCCAAAGCGTAAGTGACACGGCGGACTCCACTCGTACAAAATCGATAAGAATTTTAGGCGCTAATAAAATAGAAACGTAATTTTTAGACACAGGCGGTTGGAAAGCGCCTGCGACCGCTATTCGCGGTAGTCCTCCCCGGCGATCGCATTGAGGATCGTCAGCGGAAGGGCGGATCATAGCGTAAAGCTGGCGAGAGATCTTCCCTTTCTACACAGTTTTGATCCAATTTATCCACAGGCTAGTGGAGCGCAAATGAGTTTACGCTTTCTACAAAAAAAGCCAGCGTTAATATGGCTGAAAGTGGCATTTTTTCTGGCAAGCTCTCGTTTGCGCGCAACAGATCTGCAAATTGATCGCAAGAAGATCCTGCGCGATCCTTGCGCTTTACCCCATAGCCCGTATAATTCCCCACCCGGCATTATTGCGTGAAGCCTTGATGCCCGGAATCAGCGGGCTGTATCTGGGTTTCCAGGTGCCGCGACCAGCGAAGTAAATTGACTCTGGACTGTACAATTATTACAATCCCGCCTCTTTATTAAAGACACATTGAGGCGTTGGTCGATTTACTGGCCCGAAAACGCGTCACCCAGTGAAAATTTTCAAGTTTAGGTAGAAATCGCCATGAAACGCACTTTTCAACCGTCCGTACTGAAGCGCAACCGTTCACACGGTTTCCGTGCTCGTATGGCAACAAAAAATGGTCGTCAGGTTCTGGCACGTCGTCGTGCTAAAGGCCGTTCTCGTCTGACCGTTTCTAAGTAATAAAGCTAACCCTCGTGGTTAAGCTCGCATTTCCCAGGGAGTTACGTTTGTTAACTCCCACTCATTTCACTTTCGTCTTCCAGCAGCCACTCAGAGCCGGTACGCCGCAAATCACCATCCTCGGCCGCGCTAACTCGCTGGGGCATCCCCGCATCGGTCTCACCGTCGCCAAAAAACATGTGAAACGTGCTCATGAGCGCAACCGGATCAAGCGATTGACCCGCGAAAGCTTTCGTCTGCGTCAACATGAACTTCCGGCGATGGATTTTGTGATCGTGGCTAAAAAAGGGATTGCCGACCTTGATAACCGTGCGCTGAC
The DNA here is from genome assembly GCF_059412405.1 of Pantoea sp. CFCC18179. NCBI lineage: Bacteria > Pseudomonadati > Pseudomonadota > Gammaproteobacteria > Enterobacterales > Erwiniaceae > Pantoea > Pantoea sp. CFCC18179. Next base: position 229,849 of record NZ_JBNBPM010000007.1, read on the forward strand.
GGAAGCGTTGGAGAAATTATGGCGTCGTCACTGTCGCCTGGCTCGCGGCTCCTGATTGCCCTGATACGCGTTTATCAACGCGCCATCAGCCCACTGCTGGGACCTCATTGCCGGTTCCATCCCACCTGTTCGCAGTATGGGATTGAGGCCTTACGCCGTTTTGGCGTTGTAAAAGGCAGTTGGTTGACGATAAAACGCGTATTAAAATGCCACCCTTTGAACCCGGGTGGTGACGATCCTGTGCCGCCAAAAACCTTTGATACCAGAGAACATTAACGATGGATTCGCAACGCAATCTCTTTCTCATCGCTTTTCTGTTCGTGTCGTTTATGATCTGGCAAGCATGGCAGACGGACCACGCTCCGCAGCCACAGCAGACCCAGACCACGCAAAACACGAGTAGCGCAGCGGGTGATGCCGCCACTTCCGGCGTGCCGGCTAGCGGACAGGGTAAAACGATCACCGTTAAGACTGATGTCCTGTCACTCAACATCAATACACGCGGTGGCGATATTGAGCAGGCTGAGCTGCTGACTTACCCAGACAAACTGGGTTCAGATGCACCTTTCCAGCTGCTTGAAACCACTCCAGCTTTCGTTTACCAGGCGCAGAGCGGCTTAACCGGTCGTAACGGCCCGGATAACCCGAACAATGGCGCACGTCCGCTGTACACCACCGCACAAGACAGCTTCACCATGGCTGATGGCCAGAGCGAACTGCGTGTGCCGCTGACCTGGACCGGTGAAAATGGCGTGGTTTACACCAAAACCTTCGTCTTCAAGCGTGGCGAATATGCGGTAAACGTCGACTACAACATCAACAACACCACCCAGCAGCCGCTGGAAGTGGCGATGTTTGGTCAGTTGAAGCAGACCATCGAAGTGCCTAAGCACCGCGATACCGGCAGCAACAACTTTGCTCTGCATACTTTCCGTGGCGCAGCGTACTCGACCAGCGATGCGAAATACGAAAAATACAAATTCGATACCATCGCGGATAACGAGAACCTGAACACCACTACCGGCAACGGATGGGTGGCAATGCTGCAACAGTATTTTGCGACCGCTTGGGTGCCGCGCACTCAGGGTAACAATCAGCTGTATACCAGCAACCTCGGCAACGGCGTTGCGGCAATTGGTTATAAATCTGCCCCAGTGACCGTTGGCGCGGGCGCACAGCAAGAGCTTGGCGCAACGCTGTGGGTTGGCCCGGAAATTCAGGACAAAATGGCGGCCATCGCGCCTCACCTGGATTTGACCGTGGATTACGGTTGGTTGTGGTTCATCTCGCAGCCGCTGTTCAAACTGCTGAAATTCCTGCACAGCTTCATCGGTAACTGGGGCTTCTCCATTATCGTTATCACCTTCATCGTGCGTGGCATCATGTACCCGCTGACTAAAGCGCAGTACACCTCGATGGCGAAGATGCGTATGCTGCAGCCGAAAATTCAGGCGATGCGTGAACGTTTAGGCGATGACAAGCAGAAGCAGAGCCAGGAAATGATGGCGCTGTATAAAGCTGAGAAAGTGAACCCGCTGGGCGGCTGCTTGCCACTGGTTATCCAGATGCCAATCTTCCTCGCCTTGTACTACATGCTGTCAGGGTCGGTTGAACTACGTCATGCACCGTTTGTACTGTGGATTCACGACTTGTCTGCGCAGGATCCGTTCTACATTCTGCCGATTGTCATGGGTATCACCATGTTCTTCATTCAGAAGATGTCACCGACCACCGTGACCGATCCGATGCAGCAGAAGATCATGACTTACATGCCGGTTATCTTTACCGTGTTCTTCCTGTGGTTCCCATCAGGTCTGGTGCTGTACTACATCGTCAGCAACCTGGTTACCATTCTCCAGCAGCAGCTGATTTATCGCGGCCTGGAAAAACGTGGCTTGCATAGCCGCGACAAGAAGAAAGCGTAACGTCTGACTGCACCAGCAGCAGCGTATACTCAAGGGGCGGCATTTATGTCGCCCTGTTTTTTTGTTTTGAGAAAAGGTGAATTATGAGCCACAGCGACACCATCGTTGCCCAAGCTACGCCTCCCGGCCGAGGCGGCGTCGGCATTCTGCGTATCTCCGGCGCCAAAGCCGCTGATGTCGCGCAAGCGCTGCTGGGCAAGCTGCCGAAGCCACGCTATGCCGATTATCTGCCGTTTACCGATGCCGATGGTAGCGTGCTCGATCAGGGCATTGCGCTGTGGTTTCCAGGTCCGAACTCTTTTACCGGTGAAGATGTACTGGAGCTGCAAGGTCACGGCGGGCCGGTGATTCTCGATCTACTGCTGAAACGCATCGTCGCTCTGCCGGGTTTGCGCATCGCGCAGCCGGGTGAATTTTCTGAACGCGCCTTCCTCAACGACAAACTCGACTTGGCACAAGCCGAAGCGATTGCCGATCTGATCGATGCCAGTTCAGAACAAGCCGCACGCTCGGCGGTCAACTCGCTGCAAGGCGCATTCTCGCTGCGCATCAATGCGCTTGTGGAAGCACTTACTCACCTGCGCATCTATGTGGAAGCGGCTATCGACTTCCCGGATGAAGAGATCGATTTCCTTTCGGACGGCAAAATCGAAGCGCAGCTGAATGTTGTGATTGGCGATCTCGACGGCGTGCGCGCCGAAGCGCGTCAAGGCAGCCTGCTGCGTGAAGGCATGAAAGTGGTGATTGCTGGACGCCCGAATGCAGGTAAATCCAGCTTGTTGAATGCGTTGGCCGGTCGCGAAGCGGCGATTGTTACCGACATCGCAGGCACCACGCGTGACGTGTTGCGCGAGCATATCCACATTGACGGCATGCCGCTGCACATCATTGATACCGCCGGTTTGCGTGAAGCCAGCGATGAAGTGGAACGCATTGGTATTGAACGTGCGTGGCAGGAAATTGAGCAAGCAGATCGCGTGTTGTTCATGGTTGATGGCACCACCACCGATGCCACCGAAGCCGCCGCCATTTGGCCCGATTTCGTGGCGCGTCTGCCCGATGCGCTGCCAATTACCGTGGTACGCAACAAAGCAGATATGACGGGCGAAGTGCTGGGCCTGAGTGAAGTGAATGGCCACTCACTGATTCGCCTCTCGGCAAGAACTGGTGAAGGCGTAGATGCCCTGCGCGATCACTTGAAACAGAGCATGGGTTTCTCCGGCAATATGGAAGGTGGATTCCTCGCGCGTCGCCGCCATCTGCAAGCGTTAGAGTTAGCAGCCACTCACTTACAGCAGGGCAAACACCAACTGCTTGGCGCATGGGCCGGCGAATTACTGGCGGAAGAGCTACGTTTGGCGCAGCAGGCGCTGAGCGAAATCACCGGCGAATTCACCTCCGACGATTTGCTCGGCAGGATCTTCTCTAGTTTCTGTATTGGTAAGTAATCACCTTGCTCTTGGTCGCCATGAATGGCGACCCTACGGCGTTTTAGTGCGGTTTTCCTCGGATGCACACAATGCTCCTGTAACATGCATGTTTGTTATTTGGCTCCCCCTGCGCTTTGCAGTATAACGATCGGTGCCCGGCTAAAAGCGCATCGGTGTCCGGGTACATTTTTATTCATGCCAAACATTCGGCGCGCATTTGCCGCCTGAACAGGAGAGAAACATGAGTACAACGCTCGACAGCGTGGCGCTGAACGCGCTGTTCAATGAAGCCCGCACCCACAGCTATTGGCAGGACAAACCGGTTTCGCAGGATGTGTTGAAGCAGCTCTACAATCTGACCGCGCTGGGCCCAACCTCGGCTAACTGCTCGCCGGGGCGTTTCGTGTTTGTCACGTCAAAAGAAGGCAAAGAGAAGCTCAAGCCCGCGCTCTCTTCTGGCAATGTCGATAAAACCATGGCTGCACCGGTTACGGTGATCGTGGCGTGGGATCCTGAATTCTACGAAGCGCTGCCGAAGCTGTTCCCGCACGGCGATGCGCGTAGCTGGTTCACCAGCAGCCCGGATCTGGCCAAAGAAACCGCCTTCCGCAATAGCAGCTTACAAGCAGGTTACTTGATCCTGGCGGCGCGTTCGTTGGGATTGGATGCTGGCCCGATGTCCGGTTTTGATCCATCGAAAGTGAATGAAGCGTTCTTCAGCGAGAACAAATGGCAGGTTAACTTATTGATCAATCTCGGTTATGGCGAAGCCAGCAAACTGCATGCGCGTTTGCCGCGTCTGGGCTTTGATGAAGCCAGCACCTTTGCTTGATTGATTAAAAACAGGCGTCGGACTCACGCGCGACGCCTGTTTTTACGCGGTTATCCCAGCGAATGAAAACCGCTGTTGAAGTAGATCATCGGCTCTGCCGCTTCACCTGGCAGAGCAATACCGACAATGCGCGCCAGCAGCACGCTGTGCGTGTTCCACTCCACTACTTTCTCCAGCTGGCAATCGAAGCTCACCAGCGCATCAGCCAACACCGGCGCGCCGGTATTTAGCGTCTGCCATGTGCCGGTTTGAAAACGCTCGTCGCGGCGAGAGGATTGGCTGAACTGCGCGCATAAATCGCTGTGCTGTTCGCGCAGCACGTTGACGGCAAACTGCCCGGCGGCAACAAAAGCATCGTGACTGGAGGCGCTGCGATTGACGCACACCAGCAAACTTGGCGGTTCGGCCGCCAGCGAACTGACTGAAGTGGCAATTAGCCCCAGTTTTTCGCCCTGAAATTCGGTAGTAACCAGAGAAACGCCCGCGGTTAAGCGGCGCATGCCGTGACGAAACTCATCAAGCGAGATCGATTCCTGGCGAGAAATAGCAGTATCCGACATAAGAAAACTCCGACGTGCCTGATGTTACGATGCGCACGATTGGCAGATGAATGAATAGTTAGCGCACTTCGATGTGCCTTTTTACTGCCCAAATCCTACACCACATCACACAGTTAGGCACTCAATCCAACGTTAAACTGCAAAAGCGTTCTAAGCAAAGCCGCGAACTGGGATTGTCAATTCGCCTCGTCCTTATCTGAATTTCGGTTATTCCATCTTAAGCCGGATGCAAACCCATGAGAAAATTCTTACAATAGCAATTGATGATTATTCGACCATTTTCACGGAGCGACAGATGGCTAGTCATTTTGTTCGTTGGATAGGTAATCCGACCTTCTCATCCGAGAATCTACGCATCCCGCAGGATGTGATTCTGAGTGCCGATCGCTTTCCCGACAAGCGTCGCGGACGCTTTCTGGCGGCCCGCGAATTGCTGGCGCAACTGATGCTGCGCGTCTATGGCATTCGCGAACTTCCCGCGCTGGTGACCACCAGCAGCGGGCGACCTTGTTTTGCCGATCCTAATCTGCCAGATTTCAGTATTTCCTATGCGGGAAATACCATTGGCGTTTTGCTGGCTGAAGAAGGCGGACGCGCGGGATTGGATATGGAGATCGTGCGCGCGCACAGCCGTCAAACGCAGGATATGCTGACGCAAGATCTCTCTTCCGGCGAGAAAGCGTGGATCAACGCGCAGCAAGATTTTATGGAGGCGCTGACGCAAATCTGGACGCTACGCCAAAGCATTCTCAAACTCACCGGTGAAAACGACAGCGGCATTGGTTCATTGCGCTTGCATCCGGCGGCCGGACGACTGCGTTCCAGTGTGTTTCCGGATATTCAGGCGGTGTGCGACGCTGAGCCAACCTTGGTGTGGTCTTGCGCGTTATCGCCAGGCACCGAGCGTTTACGTTTGTGGGAGATTGATGGCGCGCAACAGTGGCAAGCGCTGCGCGATATTGAGATGAGTAAACCGAATATTGGGCCGCGAACCTTGCGCCTGACCAGTTTGGTCGCGCCTCAGGAAATCGGACATCCATAATAAAACAGGCCGCAATCGCGGCCTGTTTTATTTAGTGTGCATCGATAAAAACGATTTTCAGCACAAACAACAGCGCCACTACCACCACGCACGGGCTGATTTCACGCCAACGGCCGGTTCCCAACTTCATCACGCAGTACGAAATAAAGCCCAGTGCGATACCTTCGGTGATCGAGAAGCTAAATGGCATCATCGCCGCGGTGACAAACGCCGGAACCGCTTCGGTGAGGTCGTCCCATTGCACGCGTGACAGCGATGCCGTCATCAGCACGCCGACATAAATCAGAGCACCCGCCGCCGCATACGACGGCACCATCGCTGCCAACGGTGACAGGAACATCACCAGCAGGAACAGAACGCCGGTAATCACTGCCATCAAACCGGTGCGGCCACCAATCGAAACGCCTGACGAGCTTTCAATGTAGGCGGTGACGGAAGACGTGCCGATCAGCGAGCCGGTAACTGAGCTGATACTGTCGACGTACAGTGCCTGCTTCATGCGCGGGAATGTGCCTTTCTCGTCGGTTAATCCGGCTTTATCGGTCACACCAATCAGCGTGCCGGACGAATCGAATAAGTTGACCAGCATAAAGGAGAAGATCACACCGGCCATGCCGATGTTAAACGCGCCTTTGATATCCACTTGGCCGACAACGGAAGTGATTGCAGGCGGCGCCGCGAACACGCCGCTGAATTTCACGTCGCCGATAATCAGCCCCAACACGGTGGTGACCACAATCGACACCAGCACCGCCGCGTGAATGTTGCGCGAAGCCAGAATAGCGATGATGAAGAAGCCGAGCGCACCCAATAACACGCTGTGCGAGGTCAGATTGCCCACAGCCACGATGGTATCGGGATTCGGTACGATGATGCCGGCGTTTTTCAGCCCCATCATGGCAATGAACAGGCCGATACCGGCAGTGATGCCAACGCGCAGACTGAGCGGGATATTGGCAATCATCCAGTAGCGCACGCGCAACAGCGTGAGGATCAGCAAACCTAAAGCGCCCCAGAAGATCGCGCCCATGCCGATCTGCCACGAATAGCCCATCGCGCCAACCACCACAAATGCGAAGAAGGCGTTCAAGCCCATCGCCGGTGCCAGCGCCACCGGCAGATTCGCCACTAGCCCCATCAAGATGCTGCCGAACGCGGCAATCAAACAGGTGGTGACAAACACCGCTTGGGTATCCATGCCCGCCACGCCGAGAATTTGCGGGTTAACGAAGACGATGTAGACCATCGTCAGGAAAGTGGTGCAACCAGCAATCACTTCGGTGCGCACCGTGGTTCCGTGTTCTTGCAACTTGAAAACGCGCTGCAATAGGCCCTGATTATTCATTTCGCTGTTCCGATATAAAAATTTATCGCCGCGTATCCTATAGGCTTTAGCTGCGCAAAACACTGATTTTTGGCAACCGATTGCCCGGGGTCGCTTTCTGCGCTCAGTGCGCTAGAGTGTCAGCTTATTGTTTAACAAAAGGATGATGTGCGATGTCGGTTGAATGTATTTTTTTTGATTGCGATGGCACGCTGGTCGACAGCGAAGTGATCTGTACGCAATCCTACGTCAACACCTTTGCCCGCTACGGTATTGAACTCTCTTTGCAGCAGATGTTTGAAAAGTACAAAGGGGTGAAGCTTTACGACATCGTGCGTGACGTACTGGCTGAGCATCAGCTTGAGTTGCCACTGGAAGAAGTAGAAACCGCCTACCGCGCAGAAGTGGCGCGTCTGTTTGATCTCGATTTGCAGCCGATTGCCGGTGCCAAAGCGTTGGTTGAGAGTGTTAAAGCGCCGATGTGCGTGGTGTCTAACGGCACGGTAAAGAAGATGCAGCATTCGCTGGGATTAACCGGCATGTTGCCGTATCTCGACGGGAAGTTGTATAGCGGTTATGACATCAACCATTGGAAGCCGGATCCTGAGTTGATGTATCACGCAGCCGAGCAGATGCAGGTGCCGATTGAGAAGTGCATTTTGGTGGATGATTCCGAAGCGGGTGCGCGAGCGGGGATTGCGGCAGGGATTCCCGTGTTTTACTACTGCGCTGATGCGCATAATCCCGAGTTAGATCATCCGTTGGTGACGCGTTTTGAGGATATGGCGCAGTTGCCGGAGTTATGGCGGGCGCGCGGCTGGGATTTGGTTAAGTAGTAAGGTGCGCGCTGTCCCTCATCCCAACCTTCTCCCGCACGCGGGAGAAGGGGCCGATCCAGCTCGGACGTAACAACATCAATTAACCAATCGCACCCAGCGAATCTTCGTTGCTCTGCTTCTTCGGCAGCAGGAACAGCGTCGCAACGATATCCAGCAGGTAAATCAGCGCCAGCAGCGTGATCGCTGCGGTGAACGAAATGTTGGTCGCCAGCAATCCAATCACTAACGGGCCAAATCCGCCCACGCCGCGCCCTAAGTTGAACAACACGTTCTGTGCCGTGGCGCGTGCTTGTGGCGGGAAGGTGTCAGAAATCAGCGCGCCGTAGCCGCCAATCATGCCATTGACGAACATGCCCATGATCGCGCCGGTGAACAGCATCACGGTAGGATCGCGCAGCTGTGCATACACCACCACCATCGCCACCGCGCCAAACTGATACAGCAGGAAGATTTTCCAGCGCGCGAAGCGATCGGCCAACACGCCAAACAGCCAGATGCCGAATGTCATGCCGACCACCGTTACCGCGGTCCACAAGCCTGATTTAGTCAGACTGAAGCCGAAGTTGGATGACAGATAGCTCGGCATCCAAATCATCAAACCGTAGTAACCGAAGTTCTGCACCGAGCAAAGAATCAAAATGCCCAGGCTGGCTTTGCTGGTGGCGCGATCGGCAAACAGCATTTTCAGGCGTGCGGTGAAGGAGAGATGCGGGGTTTTATCAACGTGGCGGGTAAACTCTTCCGGCTCACCCATGCTGCGACGAATCACAAATGACACCAGCGCGGGCAGCAAACCAACCAGGAACATGCCGCGCCAGCCAATCACGCTGAGCAGCGGTGGGGTGATAAAGGCCGCCAGCAGCACACCTAACTGCCAGCCGATCCCCACCCACGCCGAGGCGCGGTTACGCTTCTCTTTCGGCCAGGCTTCGGCGATCAGCGCCATGCCAATGCCGAACTCGCCGCCTAAACCTACGCCCGCCAGCGTGCGATACGCCAACAGATCCCAATAACCTTGCGCCACCGCGCACAAACCGGTGAACACCGAGAACATCAAAATGGTGACGGTCAGAATGCGGATGCGGCCATAGCGATCGCTGAGGTGACCAAATACGATGCCGCCAATCACCGCGCCGATCAGCGTCCAGGTGACCAATGAACCGGCTTGAGAAGGATCGAGCGCTAAGGAGACGCTGATCGCCGGCAGCATAAAGCCGAGAATCAGCAGATCAAATCCGTCCATCGCGTAGCCGCTGATGGCAGCAACCATGGCTTTCGCGGGCGTTATGGCTTGTTTTTTGGGTATTGGGGAAGACATGTAACAGCACCTGGCAGAAAAAAGTGTGCCAAGTATAAAGAGAGGGTCGCGCGGAGAACAGGCAGAATTTGAACAGACTGCCTGTTAACCTCAGCGGCAACAGGCAGTCAAAGCGTCAATCAAGAGGGTTTATTGCTACCGTCGTCGCCCGACAACAGTTCATCCAACTTGTCGCCGCCCACATGACGGAAATCCTGACCTTTTACGAAATAGAAGATAATTTCGCAGATGTTCTGGCAGCGATCGCCGATACGCTCAATGGCGCGTGCGCAGAACAGCGCAGTCAACACGCTTGGAATGGTGCGCGGATCTTCCATCATATAGGTCATCAACTGACGCACGATGCCTTCGTACTCTTTATCTACCTTCTTGTCTTCACGGTAGATTTTGATGGCTTCGTTAAGATCCATGCGCGCAAACGCATCCAGCACGTCATGCAGCATTTGTACGGTGTGATGACCCAGCGCTTCAAGGCTTACCAGCAGCGGCAAATGCTGTTGGCTGAACTTCTCCAGTGCGGTGCGGCTGATTTTCTCGGCCACGTCACCAATACGTTCCAGCTCAGAGATGGTCTTGATGATCGCCATCACCAGGCGCAAGTCGCTAGCGGTTGGCTGGCGCTTGGCGATAATGCGCACGCAGGCTTCATCAATCTCCACTTCCATCATGTTGACCTTCTGATCGCCATCAATGACGTGACGCGCCAGTTCACCATCCTGATTGTGCATCGCAGTGATGGCGTCCATCAGCTGCTTCTCAACCATGCCGCCCATGATCATCACTTGGGTGCGAATGTGCTCCAGCTCCGCATTAAACTGACCGGAGATGTGTTTGTTCAGATTTAAATTATCCATGTGCGTCTCCTGAATCAGCCGTAACGACCGGTGATGTAATCTTCGGTCTGCTTCTGTGCGGGCTTAGTGAACAACGTATCGGTATCGCTGAACTCAATCAGTTCGCCCAGATACATGAAAGCGGTGTGATCGGAACAACGTGCAGCCTGTTGCATGTTGTGCGTCACGATAACCACGGTGTAATCCTGCTTCAGCTCGGTGATCAGCTCTTCGATACGACCGGTGGAGATCGGGTCGAGTGCTGAACACGGCTCATCCAGCAACAACACTTCCGGGCGAATGGCGATGCCGCGCGCGATGCACAAACGCTGCTGCTGGCCGCCAGAAAGACTGTAACCGCTCTGATGCAGCTTGTCTTTGGTTTCATTCCACAGCGCGGCTTTGGTCAGCGCCCACTGCACGCGCTCGTCCATATCGGCACGCGACAGCTTCTCAAACAGGCGCACACCAAACGCGATGTTGTCGTAAATCGACATCGGGAATGGCGTTGGCTTCTGGAATACCATGCCAACGCGAGCACGCAGCAGGGCGATGTCCTGATGCGATGCCAGAATGTTGTCGCCATCCAGCAGGATGTCACCTTCTGCACGCTGCTCAGGATAGAGCGAGTACATCTTGTTGAAGGTACGCAACAAAGTGGATTTACCGCAGCCTGATGGCCCGATAAACGCCGTTACCTGGTTTTTAGTGATATCCAGGTTGATGTTTTTTAGCGCGTGAAACTTACCGTAATAGAAGTTCAGATTACGGACCTGAATTTTACCGGCTGTTGAAGTCACGTTACTCATTCTCGTCTCTCATGTGCAGCGCCGCCGAAGCCGCGCCGGGAAATTAATGTTTGCTCTTGGCGAAAATCACACGCGCAACAATGTTCAGCAACAGCACGCACAGCGTAATAATCAGCACCCCCGCCCAAGCCAGACTTTGCCACTCGGCAAATGGACTCATGGCGAACTTAAAGATGGTGACCGGCAAGTTGGCGATTGGCTGCATCATGTCGGTGCTCCAGAACTGGTTCGACAGCGCAGTAAACAGCAGCGGAGCGGTTTCACCGGCGATACGCGCAACGGCCAACAGCACACCGGTGATGATGCCGGATACCGATGCTTTCAGCGTAATCGCTGAAATCATCTTCCACTTCGGTGTACCCAGCGCGTAAGCCGCTTCACGCATGCTGTCTGGTACCAGACGCAGCATGTTTTCAGAGGTACGAATCACAATCGGGATTTGCAACAGCGCCAACGCTACCACGCCCGCCCAACCGGAGAAGTGCTGCATCTGCGAGACCACGATGGTGTAGACGAACAAGCCCACCACAATCGATGGTGCTGACAGCAGAATGTCATTGATGAAGCGAATCACTTCCGCCAGCCAGTGTTTACGGCCATATTCGGCGAGGTAAATACCGGCCATGATGCCCAATGGCGTTCCGATGATCGTTGACCAGAAAATCAGTAAGCCGCTGCCGACCAGGGCGTTAGCTAAACCACCGCCCGCAGTATTTGGCGGCGGCGTCGATTCGGTGAACAGCGACCAGCTTAAACCATCAACCCCGCGCGTTACGGTGGTGAACAGAATCCACACCAACCAGAACAGGCCGAACGCCATGGTCATCAGCGATAACGTCAGAGCGATTTTGTTTTTAGTACTGCGCCACGCCTGCATTTTGCGGCGGGAGGCTTCCAGCTCAGCGCGAGCCTGAACTTCAATAGCGGTCATGAACGGGCTCCTTCACTCTTCGCCAGGCGCAGGATCATCAATTTAGAGATCGCCAGCACGATAAAGGTAATCACGAACAGAATCAGACCCAGCTCCATCAGCGCAGCAACGTGCACGCCAGATTCCGCTTCGGCGAATTCGTTGGCCAGTGCAGAGGTAATACTGTTGCCCGGCATAAACAGCGATGCGCTATCGAGTTGGTAAGTGTTACCGATGATAAAGGTCACGGCCATGGTTTCACCCAACGCACGACCTAAGCCCAGCATCACGCCGCCGATCACGCCGTTTTTGGTGAACGGCAGCACGATGCGCCAGATCACTTCCCACGTGGTGCAACCGATGCCGTAAGCGGACTCTTTCATCATCACCGGCGTCTGCTCAAACACATCACGCATTACCGAAGCGATATATGGAATGATCATGATGGCGAGGATCACGCCCGCAGCAAGAATACCGATACCAAAGGCCGGGCCAGAGAACAGCGTGCCGACAATCGGGATATTCGCTAACACATCGCCAACCGGCGTCTGGAAGTATTGGGCAAACAGCGGAGCAAAGATGAACAAGCCCCACATGCCGTACACAATACTGGGAATTGCCGCCAGCAATTCAATCGCGGTGCCCAGTGGACGGCGCAGCCAGCTCGGTGAAAGTTCAGTCAGGAACAGCGCAATGCCGAAGCTCACCGGCACAGCGATGATCAGCGCAATAATTGAGGTTACGAGGGTGCCGTAAATCGGAACCAGCGCACCAAATTGTTCGTTCGGCGCATCCCAAGTTTTATTCCACAAGAAGGAAAAACCAAATTTTTGGATGCTTGGCCAGGAGGAGAAAATCAGGGAGACGATAATGCCGCCCATCAACAACAACACGATAAGCGCGGATAGCTTGACCAACGCGCCGAAAATCATGTCGCCTTGTTTACCGGGGGCTTTGAACGTCGGCTTAGTGGCAGCCATAGAATTCTCTGTTCTCAGGAGGATGTCAGGGCGGCAATGATGCCGCCCATTGGGTTGGCCAGCCGTGTTGGCTGGCCGGGTCGTTCAATTACTTGTACAGCGCTTTACCGGAGCTATCTTTGATGTTCGCTTTCCAGGCTGCACGAATCTGGTCAGCTACGCTCTGTGGCAGAGCGGCGTAATCCAGAGCCATTGCAGTTTTGCTGCCGCCTTTGTAAGCCCAATCGAAGAACTTCAGCACTTCGCTACCTTTCGCTGCATCAGCTTGCTCTTTGTAAACAAGGATGAAGGTGGTAGAAGTGATTGGCCATGCATTGTTGCCTTTCTGGAAGGTCAGATCCTGAGCAAAAGATTTGCTCCAGTCTGCGCCTTTCGCGGCATTAGCAAAGCTGGTTTCGCTTGGAGAAACAGATTTGCCATCAGCATCCATCAGGTTGGTGTAGGTCAGGTTGTTCTGCTTGGCGTATGCATATTCAACATAACCGATTGAACCTGGCAGACGCTGTACGAATGCAGCTACGCCGTCGTTACCTTTACCGCCCAGACCGGTTGGCCAGTTAACGGTGTTACCTTTACCGATTTTGCTGTTCCACTCTTCGTTCACTTTCGCCAGGTAGCTGGTGAAGACGAATGAAGTACCGGAACCGTCAGCGCGGCGAACCACGTTGATGTTGGTGTCTGGCAGTTTCACGCCTGGGTTCAGTTTAGTGATCGCCGGGTCGTTCCACTTTTTGATGGTACCCAGGTAGATGTCACCTACGGTTTTGCCGTCGAGTGTCAATTCACCTGATTTCACGCCTGGGATGTTAACAGCCAGTACCACACCACCGATTACGGTAGGGAACTGGAACAGACCGTTTTTCTCCAGATCTTCATCTTTCATTGGCGCATCTGACGCACCGAAATCGACGGTTTTAGCGATGATTTGCTTCACGCCGCCTGAAGAACCAATACCCTGATAGTTGATTTTGCTACCGGTGGCTTGCTGGTACTCTGCTGCCCACTTGGCATAAACCGGTGCCGGGAATGTACCGCCCGCACCAGTCAGATCGGTTGCTGCAAAAGCAGATACCGCGCTTACTGCGAAGGTGGCGGCAAGGATTCGGGCTACGGTGCTACGCATCAGTGTCATGTTCCCTCCAGGGGATTTAAAAAATCAGGCTCAATGCCATTTTAGTAGGAGTCAGTGATTGCTGCTGGAGGGAAAATAGGACAGTTTGATGACAGTCAAATGTACGAAATATTACATTTATATGACAGCGTACAGAAATGAAGCGGGCTCATTGCGAGCCCACTCTTTTAGCAGTTTATTCAACGGTTACCGATTTTGCCAGGTTACGCGGCTGGTCAACATCTGTACCTTTGATGAGTGCCACATGATACGAGAGCAATTGCAGCGGCACGGTGTAGAAAATTGGCGCGATCACTTCTTCTACATGCGGCAATGAGATGATTTTCATGCCATCGCTGTCGCTGAAACCGGCATCCTGATCGGCAAACACGTACAGCAATCCGCCGCGCGCGCGCACTTCTTCGATATTGGATTTCAACTTCTCCAGCAGTTCATTGTTAGGCGCGACCACAATCACCGGCATATCGGCGTCGATCAACGCCAGCGGGCCATGCTTCAGCTCGCCTGCCGCATAGGCTTCGGCATGAATGTAGGAGATCTCTTTCAGCTTCAGCGCGCCTTCCATCGCAATCGGATACTGATCGCCACGGCCGAGGAACAATGCATGATGCTTGTCGGAGAAACCTTCCGCCAGGTTTTCGATCACTTTATCCTGCGCCAGCATCTGCTCAATACGGCTTGGCAGCGCCTGTAACGCATGCACGATTTCGTGCTCGGTTTCCGGCTTCATGCCATGCAGACGACCCAATTTCGCCACCAGCATCAGCAACACGGTTAACTGCGTGGTAAAGGCTTTGGTCGAAGCCACACCGATTTCGGTGCCCGCTTTGGTCATCAACGCCAAATCAGATTCACGCACCAGCGATGATCCGGCCACGTTACAAATTGCCAGCGAACCGAGATAACTCAGCTCTTTCGACAAACGTAGCGCCGCCAGCGTATCGGCGGTTTCACCAGACTGTGACAAGGTGATCAACAGGCTATTTTTACGTACTGCCGATTTGCGATAGCGGAATTCAGACGCGATTTCGACATCGCAAGGCAAGTTCGCCAGCGACTCAAACCAGTAGCGCGACACCATACCAGAGTTGTAAGAGGTGCCGCAGGCGATGATCTGAATATGTTCAACCTGGCTCAGCAGCTTCTCCGCATCCGGGCCCAGTTCGCTGAGATCGACTTCGCCATGATTAAAACGTCCGGTTAAGGTGTTTTTAATCGCGTTCGGCTGCTCGTAGATCTCTTTCTGCATGTAATGGCGATAGATGCCTTTGTCGCCCGCATCATATTGCGCGGTGGATTCGATTTCAGCGCGCTTAACAGTCTTGCCATCGCGATCGATGATGGTGATTTCGCGGCGGGTGATTTCGGCAATATCGCCCTCTTCCAGATAGACGAAGCGACGTGTGACCGGCAGCAACGCCAGTTGATCGGAGGCAATAAAGTTTTCACCCACGCCACGACCAATCACCAGCGGGCTGCCTGAACGTGCCGCCACCAGCAGCGACGGATCGCGGCTGTCCATGATCACCATGCCGTACGCGCCACGCAATTGTGGAATCACGCGCAGCACCACTTCCCGCAGCGTGCCGCCCTGCTTCTGCTCCCAATGCACTAAATGCGCCACCACTTCGGTGTCGGTTTCAGAAGCAAATTGGTAGCCGCGCTCAATTAACTGCACGCGCAGGGGTTCGTGATTCTCAATAATGCCGTTGTGCACGATGATGATGTGCTCAGAGATATGCGGATGCGCATTGGCCTCTGACGGTTCGCCGTGCGTTGCCCAGCGCGTGTGTGCGATACCGGTGCCGCCAATCAGCGGCTGTTGCTCTGCGGCTTCAGCCAGATTTTGCACTTTGCCCAGACGACGCAAACGCGTCATGTGGCCCTGACGATCAACAACGGCTAATCCCGCTGAGTCATAACCGCGATACTCCAGACGACGCAGACCTTCCAGCAGAATCTCTGCGATGTCACGCTGCGCTACTGCACCAACAATTCCACACATAGTAATTTCCTGACTTCATGGCTTTCGGCCATTGCGTTGTCATCTGACCTGATTTTTCCCCGAGCCTTGTAGAGAGTGGGGATATTTTCTTATGGCACTGCTAACGGGCCGATCTTTGTCAGCCCTTAAAATTATTTTTTCTTGGTTGGGCGCTGCCAGCCAGATTTTTGGTTCTGTTCTTTGCGGTTGTAGACCAAATCGGCGGCGGTGACATCTTTCATCACCGTGGTGCCTGCGGCGATGGTTGCGCCACTTGCTACGGTTACAGGCGCGACCAATTGCGTATCGGAGCCGACAAACACGTTGTCGCCGATGATGGTTTTGGATTTATTGGCACCATCGTAATTGCAGGTAATAGTGCCTGCGCCGATATTCACGCCCGCGCCAATTTCCGCATCGCCAAGATAAGAAAGATGGCCGGCTTTCGAGCCTTTGCCGAGCGTGGCCTTCTTCATTTCGACAAAATTGCCCACGTGCGCTTCTTCCGCCAACTCGCTGCCCGGACGTAAGCGGGCAAACGGCCCAACGGTACAGGCCGCCGCTAAGCTGGCATCTTCAATCACCGAATAGGGGCTGATTTCGCAGTCATCACCAATCACGCTGTTTTTAATGATGCAGCCAGCACCGATTTTCACACGGTTACCGAGCGTCACGTTGCCTTCAATGATTACGTTGGTATCGATCTCAACATCACGACCGTGTTGCAAGCTGCCACGCAGATCGAAACGCGCCGGATCGCGCAGCATCACGCCTGCCAGCAACAGCTTTTCGGCCTGCTCGCTTTGGTAAACGCGCTCAAGCGTCGCCAGTTGCAGGCGATTGTTGACGCCATCGGTTTCGCTGATACGTGCAGGATGCACCGCATTAATCACGCGGCCTTCGTGGTGCGCCATAGCGATGATGTCGGTGATATAGAATTCGCCCTGCGCATTATTGTTATTGAGCTGTGCCAACCAGCGTTTGAGATCGCCGCCGTTAGCCACCAGGATGCCAGTGTTAATTTCTGGGATTTTTAGCTGTTCTGCTGAGGCATCTTTCTGTTCGACAATGCCGGTCACGGTGCCGTTTTCGCGCACAATGCGGCCATAACCGGTTGGGTTTTCCAGTACCACGGTGAGCAAACCAATGCCGCCCGCCGGTTTGGCTGCACGCAGACGCTGTAAGCTGTCTTGCGAGATCAGCGGCACATCGCCGTACAGCATCAGAATATCTTCGTCATCGGCAAAGAAAGGGACAGCCTGCTGCATCGCGTGGCCAGTTCCGAGCTGTTCTGCCTGTAAAACCCAATTAAGTGCATTATTCGCCAACGTCGATTTCAGTAAATCGCCGCCGTGACCATAAACCAGGTGGATTTGCTGGGCGCCCAAGCCAGTTGCGGCATCAATCACATGCTGAACCATCGGCTTACCTGCAAGGGTGTGCAGAACTTTGGGCAGATCGGAATACATTCGGGTGCCTTTGCCAGCCGCCAGGATCACCACACTCATCGCGTTTGTAGACATAACTATCCAGACTCAATTTAACTTTCGAAAGTGTAAGGTTTAGCCCTGAGATTACTACATTTTTCTCGAATCGAAATTAGCGGGATAGAGGGATGGGGATTGAGCGGTCACCATAAATGGCGACCTTACATAAAAGGGGCGGGTTTGAGGCAAAAAAAATGCCAGCCCAATGGGCTGGCATTTCGTGACGCATAAAGCCTGATTACATCGCTTTTTTGGTCAGCTCGATTACACGCAGTTTCGCGATAGCTTTCGCCAGTTCCGCAGAGGCCTGAGCATAGTCCACGTCGCCGTGGCTGCTGTTCATGTGCTCTTCTGCTTTACGTTTCGCTTCCAGCGCGCGCGCTTCGTCCAGGTCTTCGCCGCGAATCGCGGTGTCGGCCAGAACGGTGGTGCTGCCAGGCTGAACTTCCAGCACGCCGCCAGAGAGGTAAATAAACTCCTCTTCGCCGTGCTGTTTAACGATATGAATCATACCAGGCTTGATGGCTGTCAGCAGTGGGGCGTGACCAGGACGAATACCCAGCTCACCTTCACTACCTGACACCTGGATACGCTCCACCAGACCAGAGAACATTTGTTGCTCTGCGCTGACCACGTCCAGATGATAAGTCATAGCCATACCATTCCTCCTGGGAAACCGTTATTACAGTTTCTTCGCTTTTTCTACGGCTTCTTCGATAGCGCCGACCATGTAGAACGCCTGCTCTGGCAGGTGGTCAAATTCGCCTTCCATGATGCCTTTGAAGCCACGGATGGTGTCTTTCAGGGTCACGTATTTACCTGGAGAACCGGTGAAGACTTCAGCAACGAAGAACGGCTGAGACAGGAAGCGCTGAATCTTACGCGCACGTGCCACCAACAGTTTGTCTTCTTCAGACAGCTCGTCCATACCAAGGATGGCGATGATGTCTTTCAGTTCCTGGTAACGCTGCAGCAGAGACTGCACGCCACGCGCAACGTCATAGTGCTCCTGACCCACGATCAGTGGATCCAGCTGACGGCTGGTAGAATCCAGCGGGTCAACGGCTGGGTAGATACCCAGAGAGGCGATCTGACGGCTCAGCGTAACGGTTGAGTCCAAGTGAGCAAAGGTGGTTGCTGGTGACGGGTCAGTCAAGTCATCCGCAGGAACGTAAACGGCCTGTACAGAGGTGATTGAACCGGTCTTGGTGGAGGTAATACGCTCCTGCAACACACCCATCTCTTCTGCCAGCGTAGGCTGATAACCTACCGCAGATGGCATACGACCCAGCAGTGCTGATACTTCAGTACCGGCCAGGGTGTAACGATAGATGTTATCGATGAACAGCAGAACGTCACGGCCTTCATCACGGAATTTTTCCGCCATGGTCAAGCCAGTCAGTGCTACGCGCAGACGGTTACCCGGCGGCTCGTTCATCTGACCATACACCAGCGCTACTTTATCGATAACGTTGGAGTCAGTCATTTCGTGGTAGAAGTCGTTACCCTCACGAGTACGCTCACCTACACCAGCAAATACTGAATAACCTGAGTGCTCAGCCGCGATGTTACGGATCAGCTCCATCATGTTTACAGTTTTACCAACACCCGCACCACCGAACAGACCCACTTTACCGCCCTTAGCGAACGGACACATCAGGTCGATAACCTTGATGCCGGTCTCCAGCAGTTCCTGCGAGTTAGACTGATCTTCATAAGAAGGTGCTGCACGGTGAATAGAGGAAACCTCTACTGTGGTGCCATCTTCATTCTGCAGGTCGCCTTTCATGTCGATTGGTTCACCCAATACGTTCATGATACGGCCGAGGGTTGCTTTACCAACCGGTACCTGGATAGGTTTTTTCAGGTCGGTAACTTCCAGGCCGCGCTTCAGGCCATCAGAAGTACCCATGGCGATGGTACGAACCACGCCACCACCCAGCTGCTGCTGAACTTCCAGCACCAGACGAGCATCACCATTGTTCACCTCGAGAGCGCTGTATACCTGCGGTACCGCGTCCTGAGGGAATTCGACGTCAACTACGGCGCCGATAATCTGGACAATCTTTCCAGCTGCCATCTTGAATCCTCTACCTAATACGAAAATACCCCGCCGCGCTCACGCGACAAGATATATGCCTGGTTAAACCGCGGAGGCTCCCGAGACGATCTCGGTAAGTTCCTGGGTGATGCTGGCCTGACGAGCTTTGTTGTAAACCAACTGCAGCTCTTTGATCAGGTTTCCGCCGTTATCGGTTGCTGCTTTCATTGCAACCATACGAGCGGCCTGTTCACTGGCCAGGTTTTCCACCACACCCTGATAAACCTGCGATTCGACATAACGGCGCAGCAGGGTATCCAGCAGCGCTTTCGGATCGGGTTCGTACAGGTAATCCCAGGTCTTCGCCTTCATCTCTTCTTCACCTTCCGCTGGCGGTAACGGCAGCAGTTGGGTAATGGTCGGAGTCTGAGACATGGTGTTATTAAACTTGTTGGCAACGATATACAGCTTGTCGATGCGACCTTCATCGTAGGCCTGCAACATCACTTTTACCGGGCCGATCAAATCAGACAGTGCAGGCTTATCGCCCATACCGGTGACCTGAGCCACAATGTTGCCACCAACAGAGCCGAAGAATGAATTGCCTTTGGAACCGATAACGGCCAGATCGCTCTGTACGCCTTTATCAGACCAGCTTTTCATTTCTGCCAGCAATTTTTTGAACAGGTTAATGTTCAAACCACCACAAAGCCCGCGGTCAGTCGAAACGACCAGGTAGCCGACGCGCTTAACGTCACGCTCATCCAGGTAAGGGTGCTTGTATTCCAGATTACCCAGTGCAAGGTGACCAATCACTTTGCGCATGGTATCTGCATACGGACGGCTGGCCGCCATGCGTTCCTGCGTTTTACGCATTTTGGAGGCGGCGACCATTTCCATCGCTTTGGTGATCTTCTGCGTATTTTTTACGCTGCCGATCTTACTACGTATTTCTTTTGCGCCGGCCATTAGCTTCTCCTCAAAGCCTTGCGGCCTGCCTTTTCAGACAAGCCGCCAGACATTACCAGGACTGGGTTGCTTTAAACGTTTCGAGGAGGCCTTTCAGCTTCTCTTCGATTTCGTTATTGAAGTTACCCGCTTGGTTGATTTCAGCCATCAGCTCAGCGTGATCGCGATCCGCGAACGCCAGCAGAGCGGCTTCGAAGCTGCCGATTTTCGCCAGTTCAACGTCGTTCAGATAGCCGCGCTCAGCAGCAAACAGCACCAGACCCTGTTGCGCAACTGACATCGGCGCATACTGTTTCTGTTTCAGCAGCTCGGTCACTTTCTGACCGTGGCTCAGCTGTTTACGCGTTGCTTCGTCCAGATCTGAAGCGAACTGCGAGAACGCAGCCAGTTCACGATACTGTGCCAGTGCGGTACGAATACCACCAGACAGTTTCTTGATGATCTTAGTCTGTGCAGCACCACCAACACGGGATACAGAGATACCCGGGTTAACAGCTGGACGAATACCGGAGTTGAACAGGTTAGATTCCAGGAAGATCTGACCATCAGTAATCGAGATTACGTTGGTCGGAACGAACGCAGAAACGTCACCCGCCTGAGTTTCGATGATTGGCAGCGCGGTCAGAGAACCGGTCTGGCCTTTCACTTCACCATTGGTGAAGCGCTCAACGTAGTCAGCGCTAACGCGTGATGCACGCTCCAGCAGACGAGAGTGGAGATAGAACACGTCGCCTGGGAATGCTTCACGGCCTGGCGGACGGCGCAGCAGCAGAGAAATCTGACGGTAAGCAACAGCCTGCTTAGACAGGTCATCGTACACGATCAGTGCATCTTCACCGCGGTCACGGAAGTACTCACCCATCGCACAACCGGCGTACGGTGACAGGTACTGCAGTGCAGCAGATTCAGAAGCAGAAGCGACAACCACGATGGTGTTAGCCAGCGCGCCGTGCTCTTCCAGTTTGCGAACCACGTTAGAAATGGTTGACGCTTTCTGACCAATCGCCACGTAGACACACTTGATGCCTGAATCGCGCTGGTTGATGATGGCGTCGATTGCCATTGCGGTTTTACCGGTCTGACGGTCACCGATGATCAGCTCACGCTGGCCACGGCCGATTGGAATCATCGCATCGACAGATTTGTAACCGGTCTGAACAGGCTGATCTACTGACTGACGGTCGATAACGCCCGGTGCAATCATTTCAACAGGCGAGAAGCCGTCGTTTTCGATTGCGCCTTTACCGTCGATCGGTGCACCCAGGGTATTCACCACACGGCCCAGCAGGCCGCGGCCAACTGGAACTTCTAAAATACGACCCGTACATTTTACTTTCATGCCTTCCGCGAGGTCAGCATACGGGCCCATCACTACTGCACCAACCGAGTCACGCTCGAGGTTCAGTGCGATAGCGTAACGGTTGCCCGGCAGGGCAATCATCTCACCCTGCATCACATCGGCCAGGCCGTGTACGCGGATGATACCGTCACTTACAGAAACAATAGTACCTTCGTTGTGAGCTTCACTCACGACATTGAACTGAGCAATGCGCTGCTTGATCAGTTCGCTGATTTCGGTGGAATTCAGTTGCATATGCTCCAGTCCCCTTAAGACTGCAAGACGTCTGCCAGACGATCAAGACGGCCGCGTACGCTGCCATCAATGACCAGGTCACCCGCACGGATAACCACACCTGCCATTACAGACTTATCAATTTTGCAATTCAGCTTAACTTTACGTGACAGACGTTTTTCCATCGCGGCGCTGATTTTAGTCAGCTGACTGTCACTCAGCGTACTGGCAGAAATCACATCCACTTCTGCAGTCGCTTCATAAGCGTCACGCAGTTGGATGTACTGTTCCAGTACCGCTGGAAGCGCTGTCAAACGTCCGTTTTCGGCCATTACCTTAATCAGGTTCTGGGCGTTTTCATCAAGTTGATCGCCACAAACTGCAATGAAAGAAGCAGACAAAGCTTCCGGTGCGAGCGCACCGGAAAGAAGATCTGCGATCTGTTCGTTGCGAGCCACTTCTGCGGCAAACGCCAGCATTGATTGCCAGCGATCGATGCTTTGATGCTCAACAGCAAAGTCAAAAGCTGCTTTGGCGTAGGGGCGAGCTACAGTAATTAGATCAGACATCAGCCCCTCCCTCCTTACAGTTCAGCGACCAGTTTATCAACGATGTCGCTGTTAGCAGCTTCATCCACGGAACGTTCGATGATTTTCTCGGCGCCAGCTAATGCCAGCAACGCGACTTGCTTACGCAGCTCTTCACGGGCACGGGAACGCTCGGCATCAATTTCTGCCTGCGCCTGTGCCACGATGCGGTTGCGTTCAGTTTCAGCTTCAGTTTTCGCTTCGTCCAGAATCTGCGCACGGCGTTTGTTCGCCTGCTCGATAATGACCTGAGCGTCTTCTTTCGCTTTTTTCAGCTGGTCGGTCGCATTGGCCTGCGCGAGATCTAAATCTTTCTTCGCGCGCTCAGCAGAAGCAAGGCCTTCAGCAATTTCTTTCTGGCGCTTTTCGATGGCAGCCATAATCGGTGGCCATACGTACTTCATGCAGAACGCGACAAACAGAATGAACGCGATGGCCTGGCCGAGGATTGTTGCATTAATGTTCACAGCACAATGCCTCTTATTAAGTTAACTTGCTCTGCCGCTATCAGTGATAAACGGCAGAATCCGTCCCTCATCACACCAGGTGCCATGAGTGAACAAGGCTACCAGGTTTAAGCGACAGCAAACATCACGTAGAGACCCAGACCTACAGCGATCATCGGGATTGCATCCACCAGACCCATTACAACAAAGAACTGCGTACGCAGCAGAGGGATCAGATCCGGTTGACGCGCTGCGCCTTCCAGGAATTTACCTCCGAGGATGCCGATACCGATCGCAGCACCGATTGCCGCCAGGCCCATCATCACAGCGGCAGCCATGTACAGCAGATCCATATTCAGGTTTTCCATGACAGTCTCCAGTTTGTTTCAGTTAAAAGCTTAAGTGTTGAGATAAAAATCAATGTTCTTCAGATGCCATCGACAGATAGACGATCGTGAGGACCATGAAAATGAAAGCCTGCAGCGAAATGATCAGGATGTGGAAAATGGCCCATGGCACATTCAACAACCACTGCGACCACCACGGCAGCAAGCCGGCAATCAGGATAAAGATCAACTCACCCGCATACATGTTGCCGAACAGTCGCAGACCCAGTGAAACAGGTTTAGACAGCAGGCTAACACCTTCAAGAATCAGGTTAATGGGGATGAAGATCGGGTGATTAAAAGGCTGCAGCGTCAACTCTTTGGTGAAGCCGCCAATGCCTTTCATTTTGATGCTGTAGAACAGAATCAAAATAAATACGCCCAGCGCCATAGACAGCGTGATGTTCACGTCTGCAGACGGCACGACGCGCAGCGCCGGCAGGCCAAGATAGTGCTCGCCGATAAACGGCAGCAAATCGATAGGCAGCAGATCCATGAAGTTCATCAGGAAGACCCAGACGAAAATCGTCAGAGCCAGCGGGGCGATAAGTTTGCTTTTACCGTGGTACATGTCGCGTACGTTGTTATCAACGAAGCCGACAACCAGTTCGATAGCCGCTTGTAATTTCCCTGGAACACCGCTGGTAGCACTTTTGGCCACTTTGCGGAACAACACCAGGAAAATCAGTCCCAGCACCACAGAGAAAAACATGGAATCGATATTTAATACCCAGAACGTCGCGGGAGCGTCGTGCGGATTCACCAACTCGAAAGTACGCAGGTCCAACTGAAGGTTATTCAGGTGGTGACCTATGTATTCTTGCGGAGTAGAGATTTCTCCAGCAGCCATGATGCCTCTTACCCTTTGTTGTTAATTACAGCCGGAGCGACGATCTGCACCACCAGCACCGATAACCACGTGATGGCGAGTGGCCAAAAGACCGCTCCCAACACACCCAACGCCACCGCGAGAAAAATGACGGTCATGAACACCTTCAACACTTCACCAAGGGCGAAGCTCCAGGCAACACGTCCTTTTGCAGGCGTTTGATCCTGCAGGCGCCAGGCCAAAAACATAAACAACACATTCGGCAGCCAGGCTGCCACTCCACCGGCGATGGCGGAGGCGCCCCAGGTGACCTCTTTCAGGGTAAAGAGCGCACCGATGATGACAAAGGTCACCAGCTGAATGATCAGCACAGCCCGGGCTAATTTCACACTGTAAAGAGACACTGACATGACGCTGAACTCTCCTGCCCCGAACGGGGTATGTCGCGTGTCGTATAAGACTGCCTTTACTCATTTGAGTCAAGCAGCAAAAGCCGTGCAAATTATACGGGCGCCACCTGCGATTTCAATCGGTAAGTAGCGAAAAGGTGAACAATTATTTAAATTTCTTTCCAGAGTGCTATTTTTCAAAACATCGGCTTCTGGCAATGCTCCGCTGAAAGTCTGAAATTGCCCTTTCAACTTGCTTTTAAAGCGTGCTTTAGATCACATAATAAACAATGAATGACGGGTTTATTTTGTATAAGTGATGAAAAGTAAGATTTCAAAACCGACAAAAGTGATTATAAATTAGTAGATTATAATTATCCTAAAATCATAGCTGCCTAATTTTCGATGAAAACACTCTATTGACATCATGCGCTGCAATAAAAACGTAAAACTGATATTACGCACGCCAACTTATTGCAGAGTTATATTTTCAGCAGTGATTATTTGGGCAGGGAAATAGACGCAATATCGTGATCTAAGTGATAATGAAATGTGAATTAATCGTTAAATGTAACAGAAATTTTCGGATAATTTCCGGCAACAATGTTAACTCGCTCACCCTGCCCTGCGGAATAAAAGCTTTTGACTGAAAGTGTTCGATTGCTGATTTTTCATGCAACGAAAACACTAAGACAAACGGCATGAACGGGCGCAAATCCATACCGTTTTGAGGGCTATTGGCGAGTAATGATCACCAGATGGCGATCACCATCCAACTCTGGCACCACCAACGGTTGAATTTTCTCCACTGCAAAGCCCGCTGGTAAGGCGGAAATTTCATCGTCAGGACGCACACCTTTCAATGCGTAAAAACGCCCTTCACGACCTGGTAAATGATGGCACCAGTTCAACATATCTTCCAGCGACGCAAAAGCGCGGCTGATTACACCATCAAAAGGCGGCTCAGAAGGAAACTCTTCCACGCGGCTCTGCACCGGAGTGACGTTAGTAAGTCCTAACTCATGCTGTACCTGACGCAGGAATCGCACGCGTTTGCCGAGGCTATCCAGCAGTGTGAAATGGGATTGCGGACGTACAATCGCCAGCGGAATTCCCGGTAGTCCCGGTCCAGTCCCCACATCGATAAAGCGATCGCCCTGCAAATGCGGCTCAACCACCACGCTATCGAGAATATGGCGCACCAGCATCTGCTGCGGATCGCGAACCGACGTCAGGTTATAGGCCTTATTCCACTTATGCAGCAGCTCAACATAGCCAACCAGCTGTTGTTTTTGTTGATCGGTAAGGGAAATGTTTGCCGCATCTAGCAACGAAGAGAGTTTGTTAATCACGAGGAGAATTCCGTTAACGGGGGCGAGTCGCCTCGCCCCGAAGTCGATCAGGCGCTTTTACGCAGCAGGCCTTGTTTTTTCAGGTAAATCAGCAAAATGGAGATCGCCGCTGGCGTAATACCAGAAATACGCGATGCCTGGCCTATAGAAGTCGGTTTGTGATCGTTGAGTTTGGCGATCACTTCATTCGACAAGCCATTCACCTGACGATAATCGAGCTCAACCGGCAACAAGGTGTTTTCATTGCGCTGCTGGCGATCAATTTCTTCCTGCTGACGCGCAATATAACCTTCGTATTTCACCTGAATTTCCACCTGCTCAGCGGCTTGCTCATCAAGCAATGCTGGGCCGTAGCTGGCAAGTGAAGTCAGCAATGGATAAGTCATTTCAGGACGACGCAACAGATCCTCACCGCTGGCTTCTTTGGTCAGTGGTGCACTGATCACCGCGTTCACTTCAGCGACGTTGTCAGATTTTGGATGCACCCACAGATCGCGCAGACGTTGACGTTCTTGCTCAATCGCTTCCAGTTTCTGGTTGTAGCGTGCCCAACGCGCATCATCCACCAGGCCCAATTCACGGCCAGTTTCAGTTAAACGCAGATCGGCGTTGTCTTCGCGCAGCATCAAGCGATATTCCGCGCGTGAGGTAAACATGCGGTACGGCTCTTTGGTACCCAAAGTGCAGAGATCGTCTACCAGCACACCAAGATAAGCCTGATCGCGACGTGGCGCCCAGCCTTCTTTGTCCGCGGATGCGCGTGCGGCGTTTAAACCCGCCAGCAAACCTTGCGCCGCCGCTTCTTCGTAACCGGTGGTGCCGTTGATCTGCCCAGCAAAGAACAAGCCGTGAATAAATTTGCTTTCCAGCGTTGGCTTCAAATCACGCGGATCGAAGAAATCGTACTCAATGGCATAGCCAGGACGCACGATTTTGGCGTTCTCCAGGCCTTTCATTGAACGGACGATCTGCATCTGTACATCAAATGGCAAACTGGTAGAGATGCCGTTGGGATAGATCTCGTTGCTGGTTAAGCCTTCCGGCTCCAGGAAGATCTGATGTGCGTTACGATCGGCAAAGCGCATCACTTTGTCTTCGATCGATGGGCAATAACGCGGGCCGATCCCTTCGATGATCCCGGCATACATCGGGCTGCGATCAAGGTTATTACGGATCACATCGTGAGTTTGTTCGTTGGTATAAGTGATCCAGCACGGCACCTGTTGTGGATGCTGTGCAACGTTGCCCATGAACGAAAACACCGGCATCGGATTATCACCGTGCTGAGGTGTCAGCACTGAAAAATCAATTGAGCGTGCGTCGATACGCGGTGGCGTACCGGTTTTCAAACGGTTTACACGCAATGGCAGTGCACGCAGGCGTTTAGCCAGTGGGATGGACGGCGGATCGCCTGCACGGCCACCGCTGTAGTTATCCAGGCCGATATGGATTTTGCCATCGAGGAATGTCCCGACGGTCAGCACCACGGTTTTGGCACGGAACTTCAGTCCCATTTGCGTCACAGCACCGACCACACGATCGTTTTCCACAATCAGATCGTCAACCGCTTGCTGGAAGATCATCAGGTTTGGCTGATTCTCCAGTGCCGTGCGTACGGCCTGGCGATACAGCACGCGGTCAGCTTGTGCACGTGTAGCGCGAACCGCTGGGCCTTTGCTGGCGTTTAGTATCCTAAACTGGATACCTGCCTGATCAATTGCCGTGGCCATCAAACCGCCTAAGGCATCCACTTCCTTAACCAGATGTCCTTTCCCGATGCCACCGATCGCCGGATTACAGGACATTTGCCCAAGCGTATCAATGTTATGGGTGAGTAACAGGGTTTGCTGACCCATTCGAGCGGCGGCCATCGCGGCCTCTGTGCCCGCATGACCACCACCGATTACGATGACGTCAAAAGGATCTGGATAAAACATGAAGTGGGTCCTCGTTGAATGTTCGGACAGGGATCGTTGCCCTGGGCGGTGGATTCTACTGAAATTCTGTCGGCGGCGAAAGTCGCGGGATCCTGAGGTTTTAAAAGAAAGGATCTTAAGTCTTTTATATGATCTCTCTGTTAGATCTACTATTAGGATCGCGCCTGCCTGTTGATAACCCAGAAAAGCAATGATTTAACAGTGAATTAGAGAGGATCGTTTGTTGTGAATGATCGGTGATCCTGATCCGTATAAGCTGGGATCAAAAGTGACACTTATGCACAGGCTAAAAAAGAAACAACCGTTGTTCTTTGGATAACTACCGGTTATACGCAAGATTAAGCCTATGTTATCCACAGTTGATTGCGTGATAAACGGATAAAAACAGCGTAATAAACTGGGGATCGTCGTTTATTCCCGATCCCCAACCGCTTAAGATCGTTTTAAATCTGCGTTTTCCACGTTGCGACCCACACTTCGGCCGCGTCTTCTGGGATCTCATGCTCAAGCACGTCGATCTCCAGGCGATCACCAATGCGTTTTGCACCCAACTGGTTCAATTGTTCTTCCAGCAGCTTGATCGCGCCGCAGAAAAGATCATATTCGTGATTGCCGATGCCAACCGCACCATAACGCAGGCCGGAAAGGTCCGGTTGTGTCTCTTGTAATGCTTCATATAAAGGAAGCAAATTGTCGGGCAGTTCACCGGCACCGTGCGTGGAGGTAACAATCAGCCAAATACCTTCAGTTTGCAGCTCATCCAGCTCTGGGCCATGCAGCACCTCGGTCGAGAAGCCTGCTTCCTGTAATTTTTCTTCCAGATGTTCGGCAACATACTCGGCGCTGCCAAGGGTGCTTCCACTGATTAACGTAATATCGGCCATGATGCTCTCCCGCACTAAAGGCGAGCATTGTACGCTGTGATCAAGCCGTGATCCACCTGTGGACAACAGGGTTAATAGTAGAAAGCATCAGGCGGCAAGTCACGTTGTACGCGCGATCTGCCGGGGATAAGTTTGTGCACAGTTAGCTGGGGATCAAGGCTTGATGGTACGCATGATCGGGTTTTGCAGGGAGATCAGGGTTTCGGTGGACTGGATTTCGTCGATAGTCTGGATCTTGTTGATCAACACTTGTTGCAGCGCGTCGATCGATCGGCACATCACTTTGATAAAGATGCTGTAATGGCCGGTGGTATACCAGGCTTCAACCACTTCATCTAACGCTTCCAGCTTGCTCAGTGCCGCCGGATAATCGCGCGCGCTTTTGAGGATAATGCCGATAAAGCAGCAGACATCGAAGCCAAGCTGGCGCGGGTCGATCTCGACGCGCGTGCCCAAAATAATCCCGGCCTGACGCATCTTTTCCACGCGCACATGAATCGTGCCAGGGCTAACATTGAACTGTTTGGCGAGCTCGGCGTAAGCAGTACGCGCATTTTGTAGCAGCGCATTAAGGATGCCGCGATCCAGGTTATCCAGCTGAAGGTGTTCCGCCATTGTCCATCCTCGTTGAGTTCTTCTTCTATGAATAAAGGAGAATGTGCAGCAATTTAGCGGTGCAGGCAAGGTGCAGACAACAGCCATGCCGCTGCCTGCACGCTTTTTTAACGCTTACGCCAGAAGGTGACTTGCGCTTGGGTATGTTGGAATTTGCGCGCCGTCTCGCGGATGACGAATGGAACGTCCTGCGGCGGTGCGACTTCGTCGAACGCATCGCGCAGTTCACGTTGCAGCGCTTGATAGGTGGTTAACGCTTCGCCATTCTCACGCACGCCGCCCAGCCAGTTCTCCTTTGGCGTGAAATCCTCCAGCCAGGTGTACGGTGACGACAGCACCAGCAATCCGCCGGAACGGATCATTGGAGCAATATCCTGTAAGAAGCGTTTGGGCTGGCGCAGGCGATCGATCAGATTCGACGCTAACACCAAATCGTAACGATCCGGCTGCGGCTTGAGATTACAGGCATCGCCCTGCACAAACTGGATGCGCTGCGCTTGCTCGCTACCGAGATCAAACTCCTTCAACCGTACCTGACGATACTCCACCAGCTCACCTTCTTCCGGCACCACATAACGGAAATCTTCGCCAGAAGTCAGTTGCAACGCGACATCAATAAAGCGTGCCGAGTAATCCATGCCAGTGACTTCATCGAAATAGCGCGCCAGTTCAAAGCTGGCTCGTCCGGTGGCACAACCAATATCCAGCGCCTTGCCGCGCGATCCACAGTGTGGCAGCAATTTTTCCACCAGCGCGACGGCGTAATTTGCCACGCCGTAGTAACTCGGTCCGTACTGGAAATCGAGATATTGCGACACCATGCTGTCGGTTTCATACGGATTGAGCGTCATGGTTTCTTCGTGCGAGGAAACCACATAGCGGAATCCAGCATGCTGGAAGAAATGACGGCGGAAAGCGTAACGTGCGGATTTCAGTGCTTCGTTGCCGGTAGAAATCCAGCTGCCACCTTTGATCAGCGCATGCTTGCCATCAAAGGTCGGGGTTGAGAAATCGTCATACAGCGGATGGACCTTAAAGCCTTCGAAACCGTTGGTCGGCGTGGTAGTCCACTGCCAGACATTGCCGACGATGTCGTAAAACTCACCTTGAGCAAAGCGATCAACCGGGCTGGAGGAAGCCCAATACGCCAGATTGATATTGCCCGGTGCCTCGATCCAATCCGGTTGATCGCCGATAACCTGCTCACGCAGTTGCGCCCATTCGGCCTCGCAAGGAAGCTGGACCGATTTGCCGGTCTCTTCTGCCATCCAACGGCAGAAGGCGGCGGCTTCAAGTTGGTTCACTTCCGCTGGCCAATCCCACGGCATGGCAATCTCTTCGGTCATCACGCGCAGTTTTAGCTGATCGGGCAGCTTTTCATCGCCGACCCAAAAGGTGGGCATCTGCGCGCCAGAAAATTCGCGCCAGCCCCAACCTTCATCATCCCACCAGCGGCGATCGTGATAACCGCCGGCGGCAATAAAGGCATAAAACTCAGCGTTGCTCACCAACATCTTGCTGGCTTTAAATGGCTTGAGTTCGGTCTGCTGATTGCCGTATTCATTATCCCAGCCGTAGGTATCGTCCGTTTTACCTTGTTGTACACGGCCACCGGGCATGGCAATCAACGTATTCGCCGGCACCGATTGACGATCGTGACGCGCCTGCGGACAAACCGGCCAATGCGGCTGTGGTTTTACCCAAGCAATCGGTAGCTGGCGGATCAGTACGCTGGAGGTTTCCAGGTGAATACGCTCGTGTTCGATGCCCATCAGCACCACCCATGCTGGGCTTTCCCAGTTGATCGGCAATTCCAGCGGCATGCTGCGAATAAATTCACTCACCAGGCTTTTCACTTTGCCGCGATAGTCGCGCACTTCAGCGATGGTTGGCCAATCGTAATGGCTGTCGTTGAGATCATCCCAACTCATCTCATCCACGCCAATCGCCATCATCGCTTCGATACGATCGTCCACGCGGTTTTCCAGATAGCGGCCCGCCATCAGCTTATTAATGTAGAAAGTTGCGGTGTGGCCAAAATAGAAGATCAGCGGATGGCGCAGTGAAATGGCTTTATTGAACCAGGCACGATCGTCTGCCAGGCAATCAAACAGGCTCTCATACAGTTCCCAGGTTTGGGTGAAATACGCCAGCAGCTCGGCCCGTTTTTGTTCGGAGTTTTGGCCGTAAAGTCGCAGCGTTTGTGTCGGTGCGGGAAGTTTGGCGGTGGTCACGTGATGCTCCAATTGCCGTAGGGGCTGCCTTTAGGCTGCCCGTGAATCGCAAACGGGAGACTTGAAAGCCTCCCCTACGAGTGAATATGACTATTCACTATAGCAAATAAGCATTTCCGTCTGATGAATTAGCGCTGCCAGCGGCGCAGCAGGCGGCTTTTCAAGCCGGTATCAAAGCGCCAGATATGATCGAAGATGCGCAGAATGCCAGGTTTGCCATGCAGCGACATGGCAACAGCGTGAAAGCGTTGTTGATATTGGCGCTGGCGCTGCTTGATGGTGCTGACTACGTCGTCTGGCAATCGTTGGGCAATAAAATCTGACACGATTACCGCATCCGCTTCCTGCCACGCGCTGCCTTCCATACGTTTCACCACCGCGGCGAGACAGGCGGCGAGATCGGTACCGCCGCGAAAACGCTGGCTGAGAAAACGAATCGCCTGCTCAATGCCATTATCGGCGGTCAGTTCATAACCGATCACTTCATGTGCGAACAGCATGATGTAGCAGCGGCGCTTATCCGCCAATGCGACTTTTAACAATGCGAGGCAAAACGCCTTGGCGCAACGTTCGTTGAATCCGCCCATCGAACCGGAAGTATCGACGCAGACGATAAACGGGCCGCGCGGTTGCTCTTCATGTTGCTGGTGGCTGACCGGGCTCATGGTGACTTTTTCGTGCCACGCATCGCCCTGTAAGCGATAAGTCAGCAAACGTTTTTCCACCAATCGACGATAAAACTCCAGCTCCAACTCGCTGATGCTCAGCGCCGCCAACTCGGGCGGCAGCAAGCGCAACACGTCATCACTTTGATGAATACCGCTGACTTCTTCCGGCACATTGTCCGGTTCACGTACTAACTGATGAAACTCTTCCAGCGGTGCATCTTGCGATGGAACCGATTTGGCTTCACGGCTGCGGCCTAACTGCTGCGCCAGTTTCATCAGTTCTGGCTGCTGCGCGAGAAAATCACCGTATTGCACGATCAGCTCATAATCGCCGTGTTGCAGCGGTGCTTTGCTCAAATCCCACAAACGCCCAGCGGCTGCTTCATCATCATCGGTCAGAATCGGTGCCAGTTGACCACTAATCGCCATGCGCTGCTGTAATTCCGCCATCAACCGTTCACGCTGCTCTTCCAGAATGGTTTCGTTCAATGTCAGCGTTTGCAGCGTCAGACTCAGCCGCCAGCGCTGTAAAAACAACGTGTGCTGCGCGCTGCTGAGATGCTCGCTTTCCGCATGCAGCAACAGTTTGCTGGCTTCTTCAATGAACGGTGAGGTCAGGCTTTTCAGCTGCGTCATGATGTTGGGTAACTGGCGGGTAAAATCGGAGCTGCTCAACAACTGCATTTGTTGAAACAGCTGAAACTCGTGCGCCAGCGCTTCCGGCACCGGCGTGACTTTGATCTGCTCGGCGATTTCTGAACGCCAGCGCGGCAGATCACGCATCAGTGCCTGCTTCATGCGCGGAAATTTTTCGAAGAACAATGCCAACTGCGGCGAGGCGAGCAGCGCTATGATCAATTCTTCGATTAACTCGGTTTCGCCAATCGATAACAGTGTGCTCAGCGCCTCAAGCGAGATCATTTTCTCGCCTGTTTCAACTGTTCTGCTACATCTTGCAGGCTGGTTTCAATGCGCGCCAGCCAGTCATCGCTAATGAACAAGCAACGTTGATGCTGGCTAAACAGCGTACGTTGAGCACGCAGCTGAGTTTCTAGCGCATCGTATTCATCCACGATCTCTTGCGGCATCTCGCTACTGTTGCTGGCTCCCGGCAACGTGAGACGCGTCGATTGCAGGCTGACATCGCGCAATGTGAGGCAATGATGGCTATCCACCAGCAGATCCAGCGTCTGACCAAAACCAATGCCGTTAAGCTTGCCGCGGATTTCGCCGCCTTTTAGCAGCCATTGATTCAACGCTTCGCGGCCAATAAGCACGTGCGTAACCTGCATATCGTGCAGCATCAGCGGCTGTTGCAGCATCAATGTCAGCTGTTCGTCGCTTAGCGATTCCGGCAATTCATAGTGCGGTTTACGGCTGAACATGCCGCTGTGTTTTTCCAGCGTCAGCGCTTGCGCCACGCTTTGCTGCTGTTGCAGGGCTAAACGACGACCTTTGATTTGCTGCAATTTGTGCAGCAGCGGCTGTTGCTGCCACGCATGTTGAGTGATCAGCGCATCAATCTCGCGATCCAGCATCTTCATTGAGGCGACGTCATGCCACAGACAATCTTTCAGCAAAATCAGGTCGATTGGCGCGATAGTGACGCGGCCGCTGTAGAAGGCGCTGGCTTGTAAAAGATGAATGGCTTTTTTCCAGCGACGATCGGAGATGTAAGGCGCATCCGGCAGCGTTTCCAGTTGCTGGCGTAGCTGATAGATCAATTCGAACACGTTATCCGGCAGATTGACCTGGCTAATGCCTTGCTGCCACTGATGATATTCCTCATCGCTGATGCGCAATGACTCGATCACCGGATTGTCGTTTTCATCTTGCTGGTGGGTCAACATGCTGCGGAAGTTCTGCTTCTCATGCACGTTATCCAGCCACAGGCGAATCAGCATGCGATCATATAACGCTTCCAAACCGCTATCCGCTTCCGGCAGTTCGTTGGAAGCGGTGACCAATAAGCGCATCGGGATTTTTTCTTCGCTGTCGCCGTTACGGAAGCGTCGTTCGTTGATGGCGGTCAGCAAGGTGTTCAGAATCGCCGGTCCGGCTTTCCAGATTTCGTCGAGGAAGACGATTTCGGCATCCGGCAGATAACCTTTGGTTAAGCGCTGATAACGCCCTTCATCTTTTAGCGCCTGAATGGATAAGGGGCCAAACACTTCTTCAGGAGTAGAAAAACGGGTCATCAGGTATTCAAAAGCGCGGGCGTGCTGGAAGGCATATTTCAGGCGGCGGGCAATTAAGCTTTTCGCAATGCCCGGCGGCCCGAGCAGAAACACGCTTTCGCCGCTTAAAGCGGCCAGCAGGCAGAGGCGGATCGCATGATGGCGTTCGTACAGCCCTTTTTCCAGAGCGTTGCTCAGGCGAGAAATTCTTTCTGCCAAAAGATGGGGTTGAGCCATAATCACATCATTGTCCTTTTGATCCTGGTGCCGTCAAATTTGGCGAGCGCAATACTCTACTGATTATCATGCGCGATTGCGTTGATAGCCGTCAGCTTTTTTGTTTCAGAAGGTTGATGCGAGAGAACTCGCCGCTTCCCGCGATTTTTGGGGCCGAATTTCGGCGAAAAACCGCGTCACTGGCGGACTAATGACACTTTGTAAGAGTAGGTTTTTTTGGGAATATGTGCATACTGTGCGCTTTTTGATGGCTTGAGCGGTAGGCAAATGCCTCATCGGCTCCAACAAAAGACAACTTATGAGCTCGGATAAGAAACAGTCCCTTGGGGCAGTCACACTCGCCGCCATTGGCGTGGTGTATGGCGATATTGGCACCAGCCCGCTGTATACATTGCGTGAATGTCTTTCTGGTCAGTTCGGATTTGGCGTCGAACGCGAAGCGGTTTTTGGCTTCCTGTCGCTGATCTTCTGGCTGCTGATCCTGGTGGTTTCACTTAAATACATCAGCTACGTGATGCGTGCGGATAACGCCGGTGAAGGCGGCATCCTAACGTTGATGTCGTTGGCTGGCCGCCATACTGGTGCCAGAGCCACGGCGGTTTTGGTGATCATGGGCCTGATTGGTGGCAGCTTCTTCTATGGTGAAGTGGTGATTACGCCAGCGGTTTCGGTGCTCTCCGCGATAGAAGGTCTGGAAATTGCTGCGCCGAGCCTCGATGCTTATATCGTGCCGCTAGCGATTGCGGTACTCACGTTGTTATTCGTGATTCAAAAGCACGGCACCGGCATTGTCGGCAAGTTGTTCGCTCCAGTGATGCTGCTGTGGTTTTTGGTGCTGGCGGTGCTCGGTGCGCGCAGCATCATCGACAATCCCGACGTGTTGCACGCCATGAACCCCTATTGGGCGGTGCACTTCTTCATCGAATATAAAACCGTTTCCTTCTTCGCGCTGGGCGCGGTGGTGCTGGCGATTACCGGCGTGGAAGCTCTGTATGCCGATATGGGCCACTTCGGCAAATTCCCGATTCGTCTTGCCTGGTTCATTGTGGTGCTGCCGTCATTGGTGCTGAACTACTTTGGTCAGGGCGCGCTGTTGCTCAAACATCCTGAAGCGATCAAGAACCCGTTCTTCCTGCTGGCGCCAGATTGGATGCTGATCCCGATGTTGATTCTGGCGACGTTAGCCACCGTCATCGCTTCACAAGCCGTTATCTCAGGCGTGTTCTCGTTAACCCGCCAGGCGGTGCGTTTGGGCTATTTGCCACCGATGCGCATCGTACACACCTCAGAAGAAGAGTCCGGGCAGATCTACATTCCGGTGATCAACTGGTTGCTCTACTTCTCCGTGGTCATCGTGATTGTCGGCTTCGAGCACTCAAGTAATCTGGCGGCAGCGTATGGTATCGCGGTCACCGGCACCATGGTGCTGACTGCTATTCTGTGCTCCACCGTGGCGATTCAAAACTGGCACTGGAACCGCTATTTGGTGATTCTGATTCTGATTGCCATGCTGTGTATCGACGTTTCGCTGTTCTCCGCCAACCTGATCAAAGTGTTCTCAGGCGGTTGGTTGCCACTGACACTGGCGCTGGTGATGTTTATCGTCATGACGACCTGGAAGAGCGAGCGCTTCCGTTTGCTGCGTCGTATGCATGAACACGGCAATTCACTGGAAGCGATGATTGCCTCGCTGGAGAAATCGCCGCCGGTACGCGTGCCAGGCACAGCGGTTTACATGTCGCGTGCACTGAATGTGATCCCGTTTGCCATGCTGCATAATCTCAAGCACAACAAAGTACTGCATGAGCGCGTGGTATTGCTGACGTTGCGTACCGAAGATGCGCCATACGTGCATAACGTTCGTCGCGTGACCATCGAGCAGTTGTCGCCGACGTTCTGGCGTGTGGTGGCAAGCTACGGCTGGCGTGAAACCCCGAACGTGGAGGAGATTTTCCACCGCTGCGGTCTTGAAGGCCTTAACTGCCGCATGATGGAAACCTCGTTCTTTATGTCGCATGAATCGCTGATTATTGGCGATCGTCCGTGGTATCTGCGCCTACGCGGCAAGCTGTTCCTCGCGCTGCAACGCAATGCGCTGCGTGCGCCGGATCAATTTGAAATTCCACCCAATCGCGTCATCGAACTGGGCACGCAGGTCGAGATCTAAGGTCACCATGAATGGCGACCCTACGAATGCAGGTGTGCATTGTTTGGCACCTGCATGCGTCACCAGCTTAAGGTGACGCGCAGTCCTCCCTGCTCGGCGTGACTGAACACCAGCCGAATACCGTGCAACTGCGCAATATTCTTCACAATCGAAAGCCCTAATCCGCTACCGGTTTGCGCTTGTCCCGGCGGACGCCAGAAACGCTCGCCTAAGCGCGCAAGTTGATCCTCATTTACGCCAGCCCCGTTATCTTCAACGATGATGGCGCGCTGATCGAGCTGGATTTGAACTGTGCTGCCAGCCGGTGAATAGCGCAGCGCGTTATCCAGCAGATTGCGCACCAGTAAACTCAACAACAGTGGATGACCGTTCATCACCGGTTCTGCGTGACCGTTAAATGCGAGTTCAATATGCTGTTGCTCGGCTTGCGGGAAATGTTCGGCCAGTAAATTTTGCAGCAGCGGAGCCAATGCGACCGGCTGAAACTCGCTGCGCAGATCATCCGCTTCCACGCGGGAAAGCGTCAGCAGTTGATCCACCAGCCGCGTGGCACGCACGATGCCGCTATCCAATTGCTGCAGTGCGCGTTTGCGCATTGCCTCATCGTCATCTGCCAGCTGAATCACTTCACTTTGCACCCGCAACGCCGCCAACGGGCTACGCAGTTCATGCGCGGCATCGGAGGTAAAACGCCGTTCGCGCTGCACCAATTCTGCCATGCGACTGAACAAACCATTGAGTGCGGCCACCAACGGTTTCACCTCTTTTGGCAAGCGCGCTTCAGTGAGTGGCGTGGCATCATCTGGCGCTCGCTGATGTAACTTGGTCGTTAATTGTTTCAATGGACGCAGTTCGAACCATACCAGCGCGAGTAAAAACAGCAACATCAATGGGATGGCGATCAACCATGGCAGCAGGCTGCTGAGCGCCAAATCGCGTGTCATATCGTCGCGGTATTCCCACTCCTGACCCACTACCACGCGATAGCGTTTGTCCGCTGAAGTCAGCCACAATAGCCGCCAGCTATCTTTATCACCGCGCAAGCGTCCATCGGTAAAACCATCGCGGCGATAATCAAACTGGAGATCGCGACCATTTTCGCCATCGTTCAGCAGCGGCTGGCCCTCAGCGCTAAAAATGGCAAATGCCAGCGCATCGTCATCCTGATCGCCGCGATGATGGCGCAGGATCGACTTGGTTTTCGGCAATGTCACTTCGTGCAGTGAAGTGGGATCAAGTGCAATCAAACGTTTGGCGAACAGCATTTGCTGGGTATCAAACAGTTCATCGACTTTATCGCGCGTTTGGTGCCATGCGCTGACAGTGGCAAGCCCACCACAGATCATGATCAGCAGCACAAAGCCGATGGCGAGGCGCAGGAAAAGGCTCATTCCGCCGCTCCCAAGGTGTATCCCACGCCGTGAACGGTCCGAATAAACTGGCTGCCGAGTTTTTTACGCAGATGATGGATATGTACTTCTACCGCATTGCTAGAAACATCGTCGTCCCAGCTATACAGCTTCTCTTCTAATTGGCTGCGCGTCAGCACGCGACCCGGATTGCGCAGAAACAATTCGAGCAGCGCCAGTTCGCGACTTTTCATGCTCACGGCTTCACCGTCGATTTGCACGCTATTGCTGCCGGGCATCATCACCACGTTGCCGTGTTTGAGTTCCGGTTGCAGCTGTCCGTGACGGCGGCGAATCAACGCCTGCAAACGTGCCGCTACTTCCGTTAGCGCAAACGGCTTACACAAATAATCGTCGGCACCCAGCTGTAAGCCTTGCACGCGCTGATCCAGCGCATCGCGCGCGGTGAGGATCAGCACCGGCACATCCTGTCCTTGTTGGCGCCATTGACGCAGGATGTCTAAACCATCGCGTTCCGGCAGCGACAAATCTAACACCACCGCATCCCAGGGCGCGGCTGCCAAGGCTTGAAAACCACTTTCACCTGAGACAAACCAATCCACGGTAAAGCCAAGTTTGTTCAGCCCGACTTTCAAACCGTCGCCGATCAGCGTGTCATCTTCAATCAGTAAAATGCGCATCAGTCCTCCTTG
The DNA here is from genome assembly GCF_059412405.1 of Pantoea sp. CFCC18179. Lineage (NCBI taxonomy): Bacteria > Pseudomonadati > Pseudomonadota > Gammaproteobacteria > Enterobacterales > Erwiniaceae > Pantoea > Pantoea sp. CFCC18179. Next base: position 268,807 of record NZ_JBNBPM010000007.1, read on the forward strand.
TGCTGTGCGGAGTTATACGAAGCACAATGGCGCTTGTACAGCGAAAATCGCCGCAAATGGACTATTTTTAATGAATTTTCATGGATTCGATTCTCTTAAGATCCTGTTAAGAACCTTGTGGTGAAATAGCTACCGTAAACCACACATTCATGGAAAAGAGGTGAAATTATGAAAAAGTCAGCCGCACTAATGGCGATTGTTATGTTAGCTGCCACGCCAGTTTTGGCCGCACAACAAGGTGGCTTTGTTGATCCTAATGCGCCGACGGCTCAAGCGAAAACCGGCGGCTTCCAGGCGGGTGATGTTAGCGTTGTCAGCGTGAAGCAAGCCGAAGAGATGAAAGATGACAGTTGGATCACCGTGCGTGGCCATTTAGAAAAGCAGATCGGTGATGAGGATTATCAATTCCGCGACGCCAGCGGCACCATGAAGGTGGAAATCGACCACAAGCGCTGGAACGGTTTGACCATAACGCCAAAGGATCAGGTCGAGTTGACCGGTAAACTGGATAAAGACTTTAACTCCATCGAACTGGACGTTAAACAAGTCCGTAAACTGCCATAATTCCTGTTGCGGAGCCGCGCAGTCGGCTCCCATTCTCCCCCCAAACTCAAATTCTCCCCGGCACAAGCGAAACGTTTCGATGGCGATCACATTTCCGTGATGCCGCGATTGAGTTGCCACGTGCATTTTATACACTCCCGCTCAGCGAAACGTTTCGCTGTGGAGTGGAAGAAATGAAAAAAGGTCGCTTGTTAAACGCTGAAGTCTCTCATGTGATTGCCCGCCTTGGGCACACCGATACGCTGACGATTGCCGATGCAGGCTTGCCGATTCCGGTGGGTCCACAGCGCATCGATCTGGCGTTAACGCCGGGTACGCCTGAATTTTTACAGGTAGTGGACGTCATCACACAGGAGATGCAGGTCGAAAGCGCCTTAATGGCGGAGGAGATCAAGCAACACAATCCGCAGCTCCACAGCGCACTGCTCGCCGTGCTCGATGCCTTGCAACAGCACCAGGGAAATGTCATCACCATCCGTTACATCAGCCATGAACAGTTCAAACAACAAACTCAGCGTAGTCAGGCGGTCATTCGCAGCGGAGAGTGTTCTCCGTATGCGAATGTCATCCTGAGCGCTGGCGTGACCTTCTGAGGCCGTTATGCAACCGTTATTGCAACTCAAAGGGATTGAAAAATCGTTCCCCGGCGTGAAGGCGCTGAATGGCGCATCGCTGGCGGTCTATCCGGGCCGCGTGATGGCGTTGGTCGGCGAAAACGGTGCCGGCAAATCCACCATGATGAAAGTGCTAACCGGCATTTACAGCATGGATGCCGGCATTATGAAGTGGCTGGGTGAAAATGTGGTGTTCTCTGGGCCGAAAGCGTCACAGGAAGCCGGCATTGGCATCATCCATCAGGAACTCAACCTGATTCCGCAACTCTCGGTTGCTGAGAATATTTTCCTTGGTCGTGAATTCGTTAACCGCTTTGGCCGCATCGAATGGAAAAAGATGTATGCTGCGGCGGATGCGCTATTGCAGCGCCTGAATCTTCGTTTCAACAGCCACAAGCTGGTGGGTGATTTGTCGATTGGCGATCAGCAAATGGTCGAGATCGCCAAGGTGCTCAGTTTCGAATCCAAAGTCATCATTATGGATGAACCTACCGATGCGCTCACTGATACCGAAACGCTGTCGCTGTTTCGTGTCATTAACGAGCTAAAAGCGCAAGGCTGCGGCATCGTCTATATCTCGCACCGCATGAAAGAGATTTTCGAAATTTGCGATGACGTCACTGTGTTCCGTGATGGGCAATTTATTGCCGAGCGCGCGGTGAGCGATCTCAGCGAAGAGAGCCTGATCGAGATGATGGTTGGTCGCAAGCTGGAGGATCAATATCCGCGCATCGATCAACAACCGGGTGAAATTCGTCTGACAGTAGAAAATCTCAGCGGACCGGGTGTGGATGATGTGAGCTTCACGCTGCGCAAAGGCGAAATTCTTGGCGTATCCGGCCTGATGGGTGCGGGACGTACCGAATTAATGAAAGTGCTGTATGGCGCGTTGCCGCGCAGCAAAGGCAAAGTCACGCTCAATGGCCGCGAAATCACTACCCGTTCACCGCAAGATGGATTAGCCAACGGTATCGTTTATATCTCCGAAGATCGCAAGCGCGATGGTTTGGTGCTTGGCATGTCGGTGAAAGAGAACATGTCGCTGACTGCGCTGCGTTATTTCAGCACCGGCGCGGGCAATCTGCGCCACAGTGACGAGCAACTGGCAGTGGGCGATTTTATCCGTTTGTTCAACGTCAAAACGCCCTCAATGGAGCAGCCAATCGGCCTGCTTTCTGGCGGTAATCAGCAGAAAGTGGCGATTGCGCGCGGCTTAATGACGCGTCCGGATGTGTTGATCCTTGATGAACCGACGCGTGGCGTGGACGTTGGCGCGAAAAAAGATATTTATCAATTAATTAACCAGTTTAAAGCCGAAGGGCTGAGCATCATTTTGGTGTCGTCGGAAATGCCGGAAGTGTTGGGCATGAGCGATCGCATCGTGGTAATGCATGAAGGCCATCTGAGTGGCGAATTTTCCCGTGAGCAAGCTACCCAGGAATCTCTGATGGCGGCGGCAGTCGGTAAGCAACACAGCGAGGAGTTAGTTGTATGAGTACCCAAACCTTACCCGCCAGCCGTCGCTGGTTCAGCAAAGCTTGGCTGCTGGAGCAGAAATCACTGATTGCGTTGATTGTGCTGATCGCCGTGGTCGCCAGCCAGAGTCCGAACTTCTTCACGCTGGCCAACATGTTCAACATTCTCCAGCAAACGTCAGTCAACGCCATCATGGCAGTCGGCATGACGCTGGTGATTCTGACTTCAGGCATCGATTTATCGGTGGGATCGCTGTTGGCGCTGACCGGCGCGGTGGCGGCATCGATTGTCGGATTGGAAGTGAATGCGCTGGTGGCGGTGGCGGCTTCGCTGGCGCTGGGTGCGGCAATTGGCGGCATTACCGGCGTGATCGTGGCGCGCGGCAAGGTGCAAGCGTTTATCGCCACGCTGGTGATGATGTTGCTGCTGCGTGGTGTCACCATGGTTTACACCAACGGCAGCCCAATCAATACCGGTTTTAACGATAACGCCGATCTGTTTGGCTGGTTCGGTATTGGTCGCCCGTTGGGCATTCCAACGCCGGTTTGGTTGATGGTGATCGTGTTCGCGCTGGCGTGGTACATGCTGCATCACACCCGCCTTGGCCGCTACATCTATGCGCTAGGCGGCAACGAAGCGGCGACGCGTTTGTCTGGCATCAACGTTAATCGCGTCAAAATCATCGTCTATTCGCTGTGCGGCCTGTTGGCAGCTTTGGCGGGCACCATCGAAGTGGCACGCCTCTCTTCTGCGCAGCCAACAGCGGGCACCGGTTATGAACTGGATGCAATCGCGGCGGTGGTGCTGGGCGGTACCAGCCTGGCGGGCGGCAAAGGCCGCATCATGGGTACGCTGATTGGTGCGCTGATCCTCGGTTTCCTTAACAACGGTTTGAATCTGATGGGCGTCTCTTCCTATTACCAGATGATTGTTAAAGCCGTTGTCATTCTGCTAGCGGTGCTGGTGGATAACAAAAGCAGTAAATAACTCTGACCCTCACACAGGATTTAACAATGAAAAAGTTAACTGCATTGGCTGTCATTCTTGGCGCCACCCTCAGTGCTGGCGCGATGGCAAAGGACACCATTGCTCTGGTCGTATCGACTCTGAATAATCCGTTCTTTGTGTCTCTGAAAGATGGCGCACAGAAAGAAGCCGACCAACTGGGTTATAACCTCGTGGTGCTGGATTCGCAGAACAACCCGGCGAAAGAGCTGGCGAACGTGCAGGACTTGACGGTACGTGGCACCAAGCTGCTGCTGATCAACCCAACCGATTCTGATGCGGTGGGCAATGCGGTGAAAATGGCGAACCAGGCCAACATCCCAGTCATCACCCTGGACCGCGTTGCAGCGCAAGGTACCGTCGTGAGCCACGTGGCCTCAGACAACCGTTTCGGCGGCAAAATGGCCGGTGACTTCATTGCTAAGAAACTTGGCGATGGCGCGAAAATTATTGAACTGCAAGGCATTGCCGGTACGTCTGCGGCGCGCGAACGTGGCGAAGGTTTCAAACAGGCGGCTGATGCACACAAATTCAATATCCTGGCGAGCCAACCTGCTGACTTCGATCGTACTAAAGGTCTGAACGTAATGCAGAACCTGCTGCAAGGACATCCAGATGTGCAGGCCGTGTTTGCTCAGAACGACGAAATGGCGTTAGGCGCGCTGCGTGCACTGCAAACTGCTGGAAAAACCGATGTGCTGGTGGTCGGTTTTGATGGCACCGCTGACGGTGTGAAAGCGGTTGAATCAGGTAAACTGACCGCCACTGTGGCGCAGATGCCAGACAAGATCGGCATGATTGGCGTGCAAACTGCCGATAAAGTATTGAAAGGCGAGAAGGTGCAATCGGTGAATCCGGTTGACCTGAAGCTAGTAACCAAATAATAAGTAAAGAAAAGCAGGGCAACGCGCCACCTTCCCGGTGGCGCATCTTTCTGGATGAATCCCAATGAGCAAAAGCGCAAAACTGGCCGTTCTCGGTAGCATCAATGCCGATCACATCCTCAATCTCGCCCACTTCCCGCGGCCGGGCGAAACGGTGATCGGGAAACAGTATCAAATTGCCTTTGGCGGCAAAGGGGCCAACCAAGCGGTTGCCGCGGGACGTGCCGGCGCTGACATTGCCTTTATTGCTTGCGTGGGTGCCGATGATATTGGCGAACGTATCCGCCAGCAATTTCAGCAAGACCGCATTGATACCGCGCCGGTTGAAACCGTGGCTGATGAAGCCACCGGCGTGGCGATGATCTTCGTGAATGGCGAAGGTGAAAATAATATTGGCATCTATTCCGGGGCGAATGCGGCGCTGACGCCAGATTGCGTGGCGCGCCATCAACAGGTGATTGCTGATGCAGACGCGTTGCTGATGCAGCTTGAATCACCGCTGGAAAGTGTTTTAGCCGCGGCGAAAATCGCCCGCGCGCAGCAGACGCAAGTGATCCTCAATCCCGCACCTGCCACCGAACTCTCCGACGAATTGCTGGCGCTGATCGATATCATCACGCCGAACGAAACCGAAGCGGAAATTCTCACCGGCATCGCGGTGAAAAGTGATGAGGATGCGGCGCGCGCTGCGCAAGCATTGCATGCGAAAGGCATTCAAACAGTATTGATCACCTTGGGACGTCGTGGCGTATGGCTGAGTGAGCAAGGTAACGGCGTGCGTATTCCCGGCTTCAGTGTGCAAGCCATCGATACTATCGCTGCGGGTGATACCTTTAATGGCGCGTTTATTACCGCGCGATTAGAAAATGTCCCGATGCATGATGCTGTACGTTTTGCCCATGCGGCGGCGGCGATTGCGGTGACGCGTCCGGGCGCACAGCCCTCAGTGCCGTGGCGCACTGAGATCGACGCGTTCCTGCAACAACAGGGCTAAGCGCTTGGCTACCATGAAAGATGTCGCCCGTTTGGCGGGCGTATCAACCTCCACCGTCTCGCACGTAATCAATAACAATCGCTTTGTTAGCGAGCAGGTGCGGGAAAAGGTCAATCAGGCGATTCGCGAGCTGAATTATGCGCCTTCTGCCTTGGCTCGCAGCCTGAAGCTCAAACAAACCCGCACCATTGGCATGTTGCTGACGGCAAGCAGCAACCCGTTCTATTCCGAAGTGGTACGTGGCGTGGAAAATAGCTGCTATGAACGCGGCTACAGTTTGATTCTATGCAATACCGAAGGCGATGAAGAGCGCATGAATCGCAGCCTGGAAACGCTAATGCAAAAACGCGTCGATGGTTTGCTGATGATGTGCACCGAAACCCATTTGCCCTCGGCGGAGATCCTTAATCGTTATCCTTCAGTGCCGATGGTGATGATGGATTGGGCGCCATTTGAAGGGCGCGGCGATATCATTCAGGACAATGCGCTACTGGGCGGCGAACTGGCCACTCAGCATCTGATTGATCGCGGCTATACGCGCATTGCCTGCATCGCCGGGCCGCTAGACAAAACGCCTTCGCGCATGCGCTTGCAAGGTTTCCATAATGCGATGGCAAATAGCGGATTAACGGTGCCAGAAGGCTACGTTGTTGATGGTGATTTCGAGTTTCAGGGCGGTTTTAATGCCATGAATCAGCTGCTGGCGTTGGATGTGCCGCCCGAAGCGGTGTTTACTAGCAACGATGCGATGGCAGTGGGCGTTTATCATGCGTTGTTCCAGGCCGGATTGCGCGTGCCGCAGGATATGGCGGTGATGGGCTATGACAACATTGAACTGGCGCGTTACCTCACGCCACCACTGAGTACCATCCATCAACCGAAAGATGAGCTGGGTGAATTGGCGATCGATACCTTGATACATCGCATGAGCGACCCCGACGCCAGTCAGCAAACGCTGGTGCTGACGCCGGAGCTGGTGGAGCGTGGTTCGGTCTAAGCGGTTTTCTTCTTTTTATCGCGGTTGGCGATCAGATTACGACCATCGCCCGGGCGCAACATCATAAAGGTGAAGGCTGACAACACGGTAACGATGCCCATCGTCAGGAAAGTGGCGTGGAATTGCTGCACGGTGGTCGCTTCGAAATCCTGGTAGAAGCGCAATACCGCGGCGCTGACGGCCACACCAAAGCTAATCGAAAGCTGCTGCGTTACCGCCAGCACACTATTTCCGCCGCTGGCGTTCTCATCATTTAAATCTGCCAGCGTAATGGTGTTCATCGCCGTGAACTGCGTGGACATCGCCATGCCAAGAATCAACAGCGCTACCAGTAACATCACTACGCTGCCGCCTGGCGATTGCAATGCAAAAGTGGCGATCAGCAGGCCAATAATGACAGTGATGCCCACCAATGTTCGTCGATAACCTAAACGGCGCAGTATTTGCGTCACCGTGGATTTAGCCAGCAGCGCGCCAATCGCGGTTGGGCCCATCATGCAACCAGCAATAATCGCCGGATAGCCAAAGCCCACCTGTAACATCAACGGCATCAGGAACGGAATACACCCGGTACCTAAGCGTGAGGCGATGTTACCAATGATGCCGACCGAGAAGGTGCGGGTTTTAAACATCGGCAAATTAATCAGCGGTGCCGGATGGCGACGCGCGTGCACTATATATAGAAGCAATAACAGCACGCCGCTTAGCAGTACCAAGATGGCTTGCCACGGCAGAACCACGCGTTCACCAAATAACTCGATACCCACGGAAATCAGCACCAGGCCAACCCCAAATAGCAGGAAGCCTAAAAAATCGAAGCGACGTTTCGGCGTGGTGAAGTCGGGCATGTACTTGCGTGCGTAAAAGATGCCTGCAATGCCGATAGGAATGTTGATCAGGAATATCCAATGCCAGCTGGCATAGGTGACTAACAAGCCGCCGAGCATTGGGCCGAGAATCGGGCCAACCAAGCCAGGCATGGTAACGAAGTTCAATACAGGCAGCAGTTCACTACGCGGATAAGCACGCAACAGTGCTAATCGCGCAACCGGCATCATCATCGCGCCGCCAATTCCTTGTATCACGCGTGAAACCACCAACATGCCTAGCGAACCCGATAAAGCACAGGCCAGCGATCCCAGCGTAAATAGCGATACCGCAAGGATGAAGATTTTGCGCGTGCCATAGCGATCAGCCAACCAGCCACTGACTGGAATCAGCATGGCCACCGTTAGCGTGTAACTAATAACGGCGGATTGCATGGCAAGAGGGGAACGTTCAAGGCTGGTGGCTATAGCGGGAAGCGCAGTATTAAGAATGGTGGCATCGAGGGCTTGCATGAAAAACGCCATGGCGGCGATCCAGGGCAAACCGGCCATACTGCGCGCGGAGCGAATCATTGAAAATCCTTCTCTAATAATTGTCAGCCTGCAATAAAAGAAATTGCGTGTGGTTAATCAGAATAGCATTGGTGTTTAAGGTGATGGCGCTGATTTGTGCCGCCTGAACGGCGATTTTGCTTGTTATTCCGGCAGGAAATGTCTGTTTTTAACCCGTTCGCTTAAAAATGTAGCGCTTAGGTATTTTTTTGCAATAAACCCTTGTCAGCCGCGAATAACTCCCTATAATGCGCCACCACTGAGACGGCAAAGCGGCAACGCAGACGGCTCAGCAGGGAGTGAAGAAATTCATCCCGCCGGATG
>NZ_JBNBPM010000008.1:0-248353 GCF_059412405.1 Pantoea sp. CFCC18179
AGGTGGGTGACGGAATCGACGCCATCCTCTTCAACAGGCTGATACTGGCATATTATGACCGGGCAGAAAGACGTATTATCCGAATCGACTGAGCACAAATGTGTCACCTATGTGCCCGGTCGTACCTTTATGGTGACCGAAAGCGCTTAAAAGCCTAACGCTAAAAACCACGAGCAAAAAAAATCCCACAGCCCCGAAAGGCGGTGGGAGAAACTAAGCGCACCCGGTTAAAGTACGCTCAAAGGTTCAGGCTAATTAAGAATTCAGTTGGAACAGCGACATCTTCGACATATCAGTGAAAGTCTTGTACGACGCTTGCAGCGCGGTTTGCTGCATGGTGTAGCTGGAGATCGCTTGGGTGTAATCAACCTGCACCAGATCGGTCATCTGTTGAGACATAATGGTGTCGCGATCATCGCCCTGCGCATCCAGCGTATCCAATTCTGCCAGTTGTGAACCCACCGCCGAACGCACCGCCAACACATTGTTCAATGAGTTGCTCAGGCCACGGTTGGTTTTATCCATCGCGTCCTGGAAGGTTTGCTTAGTCGCATCATCCGCATCGTCCTGCGGCGTCTTCAACGCAGCAATCGCGCTATCGAGCATATTAAACAAGTTTTTTTCGCTCGGGCTGCCGTCTGGTTCAGCCTTGGAGTTGCTGGTGATCGACATAAACACCGATGATCCGGTGCTGCTGACGTCCATAGTGCGGCCATCATCCACTTTCTGGGTGATAGGATCGCTGCCGCCGACATAAGTCACGCCGGTGGGTGCGCCCGCATCGCTGAACGGTGCCACATCAGTTTGGTAGCCCGCGAAGATATAACGTCCGTTGCCGTCGCGGCTGTTCGCCTGATTCAGCAACTGCGAGCGAATACCTTCTAATTTGGTGGCAATCGATGCACGGTCATCATCACTCAAGGTGCCGGTAGAACCATATACGATCATGGTCTGCGCATCCTGAATGCTGCTGGTCACGCTGGAGAGCGCATTTTCCTGCATCGACAAACTTTGATCGGCGAAACTGCGCGCCGTCGCATACTGGCTGCTTTTCGCCTGCGACTGCGAAAGCACCACCGCGCGTGAAGCGGCGATCGGATCATCCGAAGGATTGTTAACGCGCAGGCCGGTTGACAACTGTTGGCCCACTTTTAACCAGGAAGATTGCGAGCCGGTAATGCCGCGCACCTGCTGGTCGAAAATCATGTTGGTACTCAGACGCATGGTTTTTATCCTCTATGCTTAGCCGCGGATGCCCATCAGCGCATTAAAAATGGTACTGGCGGTTTGCAGCACTTGCGCATTCGCCATGTAGAACTGCTGATATTTCGTCAGGTTGGCGTACTCTTCATCGAGGTTAACGCCTGAAACGGATTGCTGACGATCGGTCAACTGCGTCACCACGTTTTGCTGTGTGGTGCTGGCGGTTTCCAGCGTGCTGGTTTTGTTACCGACGGTGCTGACAATACTGGCGTAAGCTTGCGCGATGGTGGCATTGCCATTCACCAGCTTGCTGTCTTGCAGGTCTAACAATTTCTGCGCGTTACGGTTATCACTTTCGCCGCTGGTGGCGCTGGATGCCGCCGCAATCTGCGACTCATCGGTGATCGCCACCGACATGCCGCCAATAACGTTCTGCACCGGCTTAACCAGGAAACTGTCTTTGGCATTTGGCGCTGGCGAGGTACTAACCGTCAGCTTCAGGCCATCAAAATTCAGCGTGCCGTCGGTCGCATCTGGCGTGACATTAAACTTCACGTTGTCTGACATGCGCGTCACTGACCAGTTGCTGCCATCGTAACTCACGGTGTAGTTAGAGGCCTTAATCGCGCTGGTATCGCTCCACGCCGCCGTCACGGTGGCCGCAGAGGTGTTTTTACTGTTGCTCACCACATTCGGTGAACCGATGTTGAAGAAGTTACCGCCAGCATCGCCATTGCTGTCAAAGCCCTGGCTGTGCACGGTATTGAAGCTGGTGGTGAACGCGGCGGCTAACTGGCCGAGCTGGTTCTGCGCGGTGTCCAAATCCTGAGTACGGAACGCCAGCAAGCCGCCGAGTGAACCGGTGGTCAGCGTTTTCTCTGGGATTTCAACGTTACCCGCTTGCTTATCAACATAACCCACAGTGGTACGCGTCGAGTCGCTGCTGGACGGCATCGCGACCAGGCTGGTGGAGTTTTTACCGTTTACCAGCGTCACGCTGCCCATCGTCACGATATAGCTGCCATCCTGCTGCGAAACGTTCACGCCCACGACGTTATTCAGGCTATTAACCAACTGATCGCGCTGATCCAACAGATCGTTTGGTGCTGCGCCGCCACCCGTGGTCAGTTTGGCGATCTGGGTATTTAAATCGGCAATCTGGCCAGTGAAGGTGTTGATCTGATCGACGCTGGAGGCGATGTCAGTATTCACGCTGGTCTGCATATTATTGAGATATTGCGCGGTGGTCTGGAACTGGTTCACCAGCCCTTGCGCATAGCTCAGCATGGATTGACGTGCCGAAGGATCGTTGGCGTTGCTCACTACGTTTTGCACGTTGGTGAAGAAACTCTGGATCGAGGTCGACAAACTGGTGGTTGAGGTCGACAGCAGGTCATCAATGTTAGAAATCTGGTTGTACTGCGTGTTAACCGCGCTGTAATTGGCGCTTGAGCCACGCAGCTGCGCGGTGATGAACTCGTCATACTCACGCTGCACGCCAGAAAGCGTGACACCGTTACCGTAATAGCTGTTGCCCTGCAAGGTGCTGTTCGACTGCGACAAAATCGCCGTCTGACGTGAATAGCCCGCTACGGTGTAATTACTGATGTTGTTACTGGTGGTGCTTAATGCAGCCTGTGCGGCGCTCAGCCCACTCATCGCTGAGTTAATTATGCTGGACATCTCGGTTCCTTAATTTCCCGTTAACCGGGCTGGCAGTCATCAGTGCGATTGCGCGGACGTTCACCGCGGCATGTGATGGTTATCGGCGTGCTTAAGTGAAACTTGAGGCAAAAAATCAGAACAAATCGGTGATATCGTTGCTGTAGGCTTTCATCACTTTTTCGCCCATGTTTTTGAATTGCTGGATCATTCCCACCAGTTTCTGCGCATATTTTGGATCGGTGGCGTAACCGGCTGCTTGCAACTCACGTGCGCCCTGCTCGGCACTTGGCGCATTGGCCACCGCGGCATAACGCGGGTTGCTTGACAGCAGTTTGACGTAGTCGCTGAGCGCTTCCATATAAGAGCCATAGACACGGAAGCTGGCGCGCACTTTCTTCGCTTCACCACCTTCATATTCGGTGGTCATGATATCGGTGGTGGCGCCTTTCCAGTCGCTGCTGGCTTTGATACCAAACACGTTGTAACTCGGCTTGCCATCGCGCGTCAGAATCTGGCGTTGGCCCCAACCGGACTCCAGTGCGGCCTGCGCAAGGATCAGATGATGCGGAATACCACTTTGCTGGCTGGCGACTTTGGCCGGTTGTGACAATTGGGCGATAAATTCGCTGCTGTCGGTTGGCAAGCTGGATGGCGAAACCGGCAGACGTGGCACCGCTTTGCGCACCATCTGTTCCAGTTGCGTGGCGGGCAGGCTGCTATAAATGAAGCTGTTATCCAGCTTCATCGGCACGGTTCCGGCAGTTTCATCCGGCTCTTGCGCAGGCTGCATCTGCTTGACGATCAGATCCGCCATGCCCAAACCACGTTTACCAATCTCCTGAGCAATCTGCTGATCGTACATTGAGGTGAAAAGCCGCGTCTGGTCGTTGCTCAGCATGCCATCCTGCGGCAGCGCAGCGCGCATGCTTTTCATCATCATCTGCACGAACATCCCTTCCACCTGTTTCGCCACTTGCATCGCCTTCCCTTTCGGGTCGGCGCTGGCTTCACGTTTCAGGTCGTTCAGTGAGCGGCTGTCGTAAGCCGCATTCATCAGCGATTGCGTATCAGTCATCAGATAATTTCCAGTTTGGCGCGCAAGCAACCCGCGCTTTCCATCGATTGCAGAATCGACATCAGCTCAATCGGTGAGGCACCCAGCGCATTAAGCGCACGCACCACGTTGTTGAGGTTGGCGCTGGAGTTAACCCGTTGCAGCGCGCCGCCGCTCTGACGCAAATCGATCTGGGTATTGTTGGTTGTCACCGTCTGACCACCAGCAAATGGCGTGTTCGGCTGACTGACGTTCTGCTGCTGACTCACCGTTACTGACAAGTTGCCTTGCGCCACGGCACAGGTATTCAGCGTCACTTCGCGGTTCATCACCACCGAACCGGTACGTGAGTTGATAATCACTTTGGCATCTTCCAGCGGCACAGACACATCCAGATTCTGGATTTCTGCCAGCAAACGCACCTGTGAACTGTTATTCGGCGAGACGCGAATCTGCACGGTGCGGGCATCCAGCGGCTGCGCAGAACCAATGCCACGGCTGTTGATGGTGTCAGCAATGCGCTGTGCCATGGTGAAATCTTCATTATTCAATTGCAGGTTGATGGTGTTCTGGCTGCCAAAGTTACTTTGCAGTTCACGCTCCACCGTGGCGCCGCCGGTAATGCGGCCGCCGTTCAACTGGTTAACCTGCACGCTGCTGCCGCCGGCAGATGCACCGGCACCGCCGACCAAAATGTTACCTTGCGCCAGTGCGTAAACCTGGTTATCAACGCCTTTCATCGGCGTCATCAGCAGCGTACCGCCGCGCAGGCTTTTGGCGTTACCCAGCGAAGAAACCACCACGTCGATGTTTTGTCCCTGGCGGGCGAACGATGGCAATTTGGCGGTAACCATTACCGCCGCCACGTTTTTCAACTGCATATTGGTGCCGGTTGGCACCGTGATGCCGAGCTGCGACAGCATGTTGCTGACGGTTTGCGTGGTAAATGGCGTTTGCGTGGTTTGGTCACCGGTGCCATCAAGGCCAACCACCAAACCGTAACCAATCAGCTGGTTGTCGCGCACGCCCTGCACGGAAGTCAAATCGCGAATGCGGTCAGCATGGGCGATTACGCTAAAGCCGAGCAGCAAGCCCAGGCTCAGGCGAAGCAGAGTCGTCATATTCATTCTCAATACCTCTTACATCGGCGAGACGTTCAGGAAGAAGCGTTGGAACCAGCCCATCGTCTGCGCTTCATTGATATAACCGTTGCCGACGTACTCGATACGAGCATCGGCCACCTGCGTTGACAACACGGCGTTGCTGGCGCTGATGGTGCGCGGGTTAACCACGCCAGAGAAGCGAATGAATTCGGTTCCCTGATTAATTTCGATCTGTTTCTCACCGACGACACGCAGGTTGCCGTTCGACAATACCTGGTTGACGGTGACGGTGATGGTGCCTGTGAAGGTATTATTCGCTGTTGCGCCACCTTTACCGGCGAAGTCATTTTTACCATTGGCATCCAGCGTGGCTTTCTCGCCACCCGCACCGACCAAACCACTCAGGCCGGTTGGTACGCCGGTCACACCAAAGCTGTTGCTGCCATCGCGGCTGGCGTTGGCCGAAGAACTTTTGCTGGCGCTGACGTTTTCCTGCAAGGTGATCGTCAAGGTGTCGCCAATGTTGCGTGGACGGCGATCCTCAAACAGCGGCTGATAGCCGTAGTTCAACGGTGCAACGCCCTGGAAAATGGAACCGTTCACCACCGGCGGCGCGGAAGGCGTCGGCTCTGCCGTCGTCGATCCATTGACCAGTGGCGTGCGCGGTACCAGCGCACAACCGTTTAACGTCAGTAGCAAGGTGGCTACTAACCAATGACCAGGCTTGAGAATCACTTGCTTCGCCACGGAGTTCTAACCTTATGCATGTTTCTTAATCAGGCCAGCGGCTAGGCTGGCCCAACGACACCAGCCTTACAGCTGGGTTAACTTCGCTAACATCTGATCAGAGGTGCTGATCGCTTTACTGTTAATTTCGTACGCGCGCTGTGTCTGGATCATGGTGACCAACTCTTCCGCCACGTTGACGTTTGAGGTTTCGACATAACCTTGATACAGCAAGCCCGCGCCGTTCTGCCCCGGCGTGCTTTGCGTCGCCGCACCGGAAGCCTGGGTTTCCTGATACAGGTTTTCACCCTGGCTGTTCAAACCGGCGTCGTTCATAAAGGTGCTCAGCGTTAACTGACCGACCTGCGCTGGGTTGGTTTGCCCTTGTTGCGTCACGCTCACCACGCCATCACGCGAGATGGTGATGCTGGTAGCGTTAGCGGGAATAGTGATACCTGGCTGTACCGGATAACCGGCGTTGGTCACCAACTGGCCGTTTTGGTCAACCTGGAAAGAACCATCGCGGGTATACGCGGAAGTGCCGTCTGGCATCTGCACTTCAAAATAACCCTGGCCGTTGATTGCCACGTCTTTCGAGTTGCTGGTTTGCGACAGGTTGCCCTGCTGGTGCAAACGTTCGGTGGTCACTGGACGCACACCGGTACCGATTTGCAGGCCTGACGGCAGCGTGGTTTGCTCCGAAGACTGCGTGCCCGGCTGACGCAGGGTTTGGTACATCAAATCTTCAAATACCGCGCGCGAACGTTTAAAGCCGTTGGTGCTCACGTTCGCGAGGTTGTTGGAGATGACGTCCATGTTGGTTTGCTGAGCGTCAAGACCGGTTTTGGCGATCCATAAAGAACGAATCATGATGTTTTCCTTACGCCTTAGCTGCTCATGTTGAGCAGTTGGTTGGCTTTTTGTTCGTTTTCATCAACGTTTGAGATCACTTTCATCTGCATCTCAAAACGTCGGGCGTTGGCGATCATGTCGACCATGGTTTCCACCGGTTTGACGTTACTGCCCTCCAGCACGCCGGGCATCACGGTCATGGTGGCATCGTTCGCCAGCGCAGCACCGCGCGTTGCCTGAGTTTGCTGATTCGGGCGGAACATGCCGTCGTCACCGCGTTGCATCTCTTTACCGGTGGCGCGCACCAGCTTGAGACGACCGATCTGCACCGTGGCGTTTGGCGCATCACCCGCATTACGCGAAGTGATGGTGCCGTCCGCCGCGATAGTCAGCTCCGCACCTTGCGGCACGGCGATCGGACCGCCATCGCCCATCACGGGATTGCCCTGAATGGTCAAAATACCGGTTGGGCCGATCTGCATATTGCCGTTGCGGGTATAGGCTTCGGTGCCGTCAGCGGCACGCACCGCCAACCAGCCATCCTGCGCCACACCCACGTCCAGCGTGCGTCCGGTATTGTCCATCGCGCCCGGCGTCATATCGGCGCCAGGCGTTGAAGCAGCGACCAAAGTACGCGTTGGCAGCGACCAACCGTTGACCGGCACCGCGCGCAACGCGTTGAGCTGAGCACGAAAGCCCGGCGTTGAAGCGTTGGCGAGGTTGCTGGCGGTCACCGATTGCTGTTCCATCGTCTGACTGGCCGCGCCCATCGCGGTATATATTGCGTGATCCATAAAGCAATCCCGTTAGCGAATTAACGTAAGTTAACCAGGGTGTTAAGAATCTGGTCCTGAGTTTTGATGGTCTGGCTGTTGGCCTGATAGTTACGTTGCGCAACGATCATGTTTACCAGCTCTTTACTCATATCCACGTTCGAGGCTTCCAGCGCGCCTGACGTCAGGTTGCCGTAAGTACCGGTGCCTGCCAGGCCAACCGCAGCCTGACCTGATGAACTGGTGGCTGACCAAACGTTATCACCTTCAGACTTCAGACCTTCCGGGTTAGAGAAGCTCGCCAGGATGATCTGCCCCAGTAGCTGAGTTTTCTGGTTAGAGTAAGTGCCGGTGATGGTGCCGTCATCGTTGATGGTGTAGCTGGTCAAATCGCCCGGCTGGTAACCATCTTGCGTTGGGTTACCAAAGGTTGATGCGCCGGTGTTCTGCTGCAAGCTGCCCAGCATGCTCAAGCTGATGTTCATGCCATTCGCGCCGTTGGTCCCGCCAACCACCAAATTGGCCAGCGATGGGCTGGTTGCCGTCGGCGAAGGAATGGTGGTGCCCGGGTTAGCCGGATCATCAATCAGTTTGGTCACGCTGGTTAACGCGCCGCTGGCATTAAATTTCATCTGGAAGCCCAAACCATCGTCAGGATCGGCATTGCCCACTTCCTTGCCGGTGGTGGAGTCCTTGATGTGCACGGTCCAGGTGTTGTCAGCGGTTTTGATGTAGTACATATCCAGCTGGTGGTCGTTACCCTGGGTGTCGTATACCGTCATGGTGGTTTTGGCGTTGTAGCTATCCACATTAGACGCATCAAACGGGGTGACGGTTGGAACGGTGCTGGTGGAGTTAAGGTTGGCAACCTGGGTCGCAGTGGTCGTCGCGCGCGCGCCCATTTGGGTGGTAGGAATGCTCAACGCCACCGGGTTAGCACCGGTCTGAACGGTTGGCGGTGTACCCGCAACCGGATAGCCAGTGACGTTCAAACCTTGGGTATTCACCAGATTACGGTTGGCATCCAGCGTGAACTGGCCGTTGCGTGAGTAGAACACGCCGCCGCTGGCGTCAGTCATACGGAAGAAACCGTTGCCGCTCAGTGCCACATCCAGCCCACGGCTGGTTGAAGTGGTGCTGCCGTCACCAAAGTTCTGGATAACCGCGGCCACTTTGGTACCGAGGCCCACGTTAGAACCGGCGAACATATCGGCAAATGCGATGGTGCTGGATTTGAAACCGGCTGTGGCGGAGTTGGCAATGTTGTTACCAATCACATCCAGGTTGCTGGAAGCAGCATTCAGGCCGCTCACCGCTTGTGAAAAAGACATGTAATCTCTCCTGCTAAAAGGTTAATCAGAGAATCTGACGAATTTCATCGAGGGTCGCGGAGCCCATGGTGCCGAGATCCAGTTTGGTGGTGCCGTCAGTGCTGCTCACGCCATTGACATAGGCATAGTTCAGCGGCTGCGCCACCAGTTGAGTGCTGCCACTGCTGGCGGCGAGTGAAACAGAATATTTGCCATCCGGCGCGGTAGAGCCGTCATCCAGCTTGCCGTCCCACGAGAAGGTGTGAACGCCCGAAGTCAGTTTGCCGAGATCGATAGTGCGCACCGTGGTGCCGTTGCTGTCTTTAATGGTGACGCTGGTGGCGGTGGACGCAGTTGCCAGTTCCACACCGAATGGCGTGGTGGTGCCGCTGCCGACCAATACTTGCGAACCGTTGACCATCACGCCGTGACCAATCAGCGTTGAACTCTGCAACGACTGGCTGGTGGAGATCTGACCGGAGATCGAACCCAGGGTGGTGTTGAGTTTTTCAATGCCGCTCAGAGTGTTGATCTGCGCCAGCTGGGTGGTGAGCTGGCTGTTATCCATTGGATTGGTCGGATCCTGGTTCTTCAGCTGTGCCACTAACATATTCAGGAACTGGTTTTGCAGGTCCGCTGACGAGTTGCCGCTGGTGGCGCTACTGGACGTCAGGACCGTGGGGTCCAGACTGTCTTTAATCCCTACTGCTACGCTCATAGTCGTTCTCCGTTACTGACCCATGGTGAGAGTTTTCATCATCATTGACTTCACCGTGTTCAGTACTTCCACGTTGGCCTGATAGCTGCGTGACGCAGACATGGTGTTGACGGTTTCCGCCACCACATCAACGTTAGGCATCTTGACGTAACCCTTTTGATCCGCCAGTGGATTGCCAGGGTCATACACCAGTTTCGCGGGCGTAGGATCGTCCACCACACCCGCCACTTTCACGCCGCCAGTGGCTGCGCCCTGCGCGGCATCGGTCTGGAAAATCACCTGCTTTGCCACATACGGTTGACCATCGGGGCCGGTGACGCTGTCGGCGTTGGCCAGGTTACTGGCGCTCACGTTGAGACGCTGCGACTGTGCGGTCATCGCCGAACCGGCAATGTTAAAAATATTCAGCAATGCCATGCTTATTGCCCCTGCAGAACGTTCATCATGCCTTTGATCTGGCTACTGATGAGGGTGAGATCGGTTTGGTATTTCAAGCTGTTATCAGCAAACTGCGTACGCTCGCGATCCATATCCACGGTGTTGCCATCCGCGGCGGGTTGATCGGGAATGCGGTACATCAGATCCATTGAGGGTTGAGTATTCACCTGCGCTTCAATGTGGCGTGCTGACGTCACCTTCAGCGTTAAGCTACTGCCTTCGGCACGGCCGTTTTGCATCACCTTGCTCAGTTGGCTGGCAAAGTCGATATCCCGCGCTTGGTAGCCCGGGGTATCGGCGTTGGCAATGTTGGACGACAGGATTTCCTGACGTTGAGCACGCAGGTTTAACGCTTCCGTACCAAATCGCAGTGCGGCATCGAGTTTGTCGAGCATGCTTCCTCCGCGAATGAGAATTTCGAGCTGACAGCTTAAGTGGGCAAATGCAAGGGTGATCGTCTGAATAGCAGCAAAAATAGCGGCTTTTTGTGAGATTGATTTTTTTTGCGCAGGCGTAGACTCACTGCCATCTTCTCGTCAGGAGGCGTTATGCGCAGAGTGTTCACCTTGCTAGCCCCACTTTGGTTAGCGTTGGCGCTGCCCAGCTATGCAGCGGATCTCACCGCTCAGCTAACCCAATTTTTCCAAGCGCGCGATCCGCAGCATGCCGCTGGGATGACAGTGGTAATTCGCACGCCACAGGCGCAATGGCCGACGTGTGACACGCCGGAGTTGCAGTTGCCGGGCAATAGCCGCCAATGGGGCAACATCAGCATCGCGGCGAACTGCGATCAGAATCGACGTTTCCTGCAAGTTCAGGTGCAGGTGACCGGACAATATTTAGTGGCAAGTCGTCAGGTGGCACGCGGCAGCAATCTCAGCGCCGATGATGTGCGTCTGGAAACCGGGCGTCTGGATGAGTTGCCGGCACGTGCCTTGACCGATAACAGTGGCGTGATTGATGCGGTGGCGCTACGCGATATCCCGCCAGGACAAGCAGTCACCGCCACTATGGTGCGTCAACCGTGGCGCGTAAAAGCCGGTCAAAATGTGATGGTAGTCGCGAGTGGAAACGGGTTTAATGCCAGCAGCGAAGGACGTGCTCTGAACAACGCCAGCGCGGCACAAATGGTGCGCGTACGCATGGGAAATGGTCAGGTGGTCAGTGGTCGCGTCGACGCGGATGGGAATATTCTGATATCGCTATAAAGCGTTAAAGAACCCAGTTGTTCTGCCGATAGAGATATCAACAAAGACATTACCCTATGCTGACTCAGTTGGCTGACCCCCAACTGACCTTACAGGAGCCACACCATGAGCATCGACAGAACGCAGCCTTTAATCCCGGTTAGCACTGTACAAACACGCGACACCAACGATAACAGCGGCAAAGTGCGTCAAAGCGCCGCGCCAGCAGCCAGCACCACCAGCGAAAGCGGTGCGGCAGTGAAGTTGAGTGCCGCTCAGGCGCAATTGATGCAGCCTGGCAGCCAGGACATCAACACCGCGCGTGTTGAACAACTGAAAACCGCCATTCGCAATGGCGACTTGAAAATGGATACCGGTAAGATCGCCGACGCGCTGATCGCCGATACCAAGGCGTATTTAGAGGGTAAATAATCCCAATGGACAATCTGCTGACCACCTTAGACAAAATGCAGGACGTGCTGGCTTCTCTTACTGTGGTAATTGATGAAGAACAACAGCAACTTTCTGCCAGCCATGTTAATGGCAACCTGTTACAGCGCATCTCAGAAGATAAAAGCGCGCTGCTGACAACGTTGAATTATCTGGACGAAATGCGCCGCGTCACCGAGAAAACCCTCGGCACGCAGGCGCCTTATGGTGGTCACAGCGATCGAGAAAGCCGCTGGATGCGTATTCAACAGCACACGCGTCGTTTACGCGATGCCAATACGCACAACGGCATTCTGCTGCAACATCAGATTGGCTTCACCAATGAAGCCTTAGCAGTGTTGCGTCCTCATCAAACCCAGGCATTTTACGGCCCGGATGGATTAGGCAAAGGTCAGGCGACATTGAGTCGCAAAGGGTAAGCAATAAATATCCCGCCGAGGCGGGATTTTTTATGTCTGCGTTTTAGGCCATGGTACGTCGGGCAAAGTCGCGCGGACGGAAGCCCATCAAGCCGAGCATTAAGAAGTAAGCACCACCGCCGATGGCGCAAACCGCCGCCAGACGAATCAAGCGCCACCACATTTGCCCCTCTTCCCACGCGGGCATCACCTGCAAAATCCCCAACAGCGCGGCAGCCATCACTACCACGGCAATCAGCAAACGTGTCAGGAAACTGAACCAGCCAGGCTGCGGCTGGAAGATATCCTGTTTGCGCAACTGCCAATACAACAGCGCGGCATTCAAGCAGGCCGCCAGACCAATCGACAGCGACAAACCGGCATGTTTCAGCGGGCCAATAAACGCCAGGTTCATGAGCTGGGTGATGATCAACGTGACGATGGCAATTTTCACCGGCGTTTTGATGTCCTGACGCGAATAGAAGCCCGGCGCCAGAACTTTCACCACAATCAATCCCATCAAACCCACCGAATAGGCGATCAACGCGCGTTGCGTCATCAAGGCATCAAACGCGGTAAATTTACCGTACTGGAACAGCGCAACGGTTAATGGGCCAGACAAAATGCCCAACGCCACCGCGCTTGGCAGTGCCAGCAGGAAACACAAACGTAAACCCCAATCCATCAAGCGTGAGTATTCCGCCTGATTGCCGCTGGCAAAACTCTTCGCCAAAGAAGGTAGCAGAATGGTGCCCAGCGCCACGCCCAACACGCCAGACGGGAATTCCATCAAGCGATCCGCGTAGTACATCCAGGAAACCGAACCGGACACCAGGAATGAAGCAAAAATGGTGTTGATGATCAGGGAGATTTGGCTCACCGACACGCCGAGAATCGCCGGTCCCATTTGACGCATCACACGCCAAACGCCGGCATCACGCAGATTAAGGCGCGGCAGCACCAGCATGCCAATTTTCTTCAGATGCGGCAGCTGATAGAACAGTTGCAGTACGCCACCGACCACCACCGCCCAGGCCAATGCCATCACCGGTGGATTGAAATGTGGCGCGGCAAATACAGCAAAACCAATCATGCTGATATTCAGCAGCGTCGGCGCAAATGCCGGAACGGAAAAGCGGTTCCACGTATTGAGAATCGCCCCCGCCAGCGAGGCCAGCGAAATCAGCAGTATATAAGGAAAGGTGACGCGCAGGAGCGAGCTGGTTAAGGCGAATTTATCCGCGGTATCGGCAAAACCCGGCGCTGTTACCACAATCACCCACGGCGCGGCGATCATCCCCAGCACCGTGACCACCGCCAATACCAGCGTTAATAAGCCGGAGACGTAGGCGACAAACACGCGTGTGGCCTCTTCGCCCTGCTTGCTTTTGTACTCCGCAAGAATTGGCACAAACGCCTGCGAGAATGCGCCTTCGGCAAAAATACGACGCAGCAGATTGGGCAGTTTGAACGCGACGAAGAAGGCGTCGGTCGCCATACCGGCACCGAAAACGCGCGCGACGATGGCATCGCGGGCAAAGCCCAGTACGCGGGAAAACAAGGTCATCGAACTGACCGCAGCCAACGATTTCAACAAATTCATATTAAGTGGCGCATCCAAAAAAAGAGCAGATAAATAGGCGACTTAGCGCGGACATCCCGTGATGTCCGGCGATAGTCTACTGCCACGGCGGGAAATGACCAGCGTTGAGTGTTACAAAGGATTATTCCTGCTCGGTGTCACGCCACAACTTTTCCACCAGACGCTGCGCCGCCAGCGCTTGTTCGCCGCTGGTTTCAGGCATCGTCTGATTTTCTACACACTGAATAAAATGGTGTGCTGCGCCGCTAAAACCGCGCTGTGTGAGATGGCTTTGCCATGCGGGTGGCACATCGCGCACGATGCCGTTGCGGTTCTCTTGCTGCCAATCACGCATTTCGTTGATTTCGATGTAATCACCATCGCAAATTGCGCTCACCACTTCACGTTGCGTACCGGCACGACGATGCATGCTGGTAGTGATTTGCAGCGCGCCAGATGAAAACTGGTGCTCGGCGTACAGCATCGCGCCCTCATCGTTGGTGGTGATATGGCCCAACTCACGCGTTAAGCTGCCGCCCGCCAGCCACAGCGCGGTATCAACCACGTGCAGGTAATCATCTAACAGGGTAAATCGCAGATCGTTCGGACCCACGCTGTCGGCGCGATGCTTCTCAATGCGCAGTGACGCCGCGCGCGGCATCTCATTTTTCAGTTGCTGGTAACGTGGCGCAAAGCGGCGATTAAACGCCACCATCAGCTTACGTTTGTGCTTGTCAGCCAACGCCACCAGCGCTTCGGCCTGTTGCAGCGTTTCGGCTAACGGTTTATCGACGCAGACATCTTTGCCCGCCAATAACAGCGCCTTCACCACTGCGTAATGGCTGGACGTGCTGCTGTGGACGAACACCGCATCGCTGGCCGCCGCCAACGCATCCAGTTGGCTAAACAGTGGCATGCGGTAACTGTCGCAAATCGGCTGCGCTTTGGCTTGATTGGGCGAGAACGCGCCCGCCAGCTGCCAGCTACTGGCCTGCGATAACACCGGCAACCACGCTTTCTGCGCGATACCGCCTAATCCGACAATGCCAATACGCAGCGCCATGTTAATACTCCTTTTGCAGCAGTTGTTGCAACTGAGCTTGCAACTGCGCAACTGTCTCTTCCAGTTGCGCGACGCGCGTCGCTAAATCGCCCTGCTCCGCCGTGATGTCATCGGCGATGCTTGCTTCTGCCACTTCGCCACCAAACAGATGCATATAACGGCTTTCGCGTTTACCCGGTTCACGCGCCAGACGCACCACCATCGGACCATCATCGCGGGTGATTAAACCGTTCAGCGTCTGCTCGACTTCATTCATATCGCTGAATTCATGCAAACGGCCGCTACGCGTGCGCAGTTCGCCCGGCGTTTGTGCACCGCGCAGGAACAGCAGCGTTAATACCGCCACTTCTGCACTGCTCAATTGCAGGTTGCCAAAGGCTGAGTTGCAAAAACGCTGTTCATACTTGCTGACGCGCTGACCAAACCCACTATTCGAGGTGACCAGATGCTTTTTCACCAGTTCATCGAGCTGGGCTTGCACCTCCATTTCACTGAGATTGAGCACCGGTTCGCGGTTGGATTTTTGATTACAGGCGGTGACCACGCCGTTGAGAGAAAGCGGATATTGATCCGGAGTGGTGACCTGCTTTTCCAGCAGACAACCAATCACGCGCAGCGCCTGCGCGGATAAGGCCATTTTCATGCAATTAATC
Organism: Pantoea sp. CFCC18179; assembly: GCF_059412405.1. NCBI lineage: Bacteria > Pseudomonadati > Pseudomonadota > Gammaproteobacteria > Enterobacterales > Erwiniaceae > Pantoea > Pantoea sp. CFCC18179. The sequence goes on from NZ_JBNBPM010000008.1 coordinate 15,176, forward strand.
CTTTTTTATTGTCCACGGCGATCCGGGTTCCACTCCCGGTAGGTGAGCGCAGTTAATACGTGATCCTGCCAGCGCCCATCGATCAATAAATAGTCTTTGGCGTAGCCCTCTTTTTCAAAACCGAGGCGCGCCAGTAAATCACCACTGCGCTGATTGTGTGGCATGTAATTAGCCATGATGCGGTGAATGCGCTGCTGGCGTTGCATATAGCGCAGCGTGGTTTGCAGCGCTTCAAACATCAAACCCTGGCCTTGCCATTTCTCGCCCAGCGAATAGCCGAGGTAGCAGGCATGAAACGATCCACGCAGCACATTGCTGTAGTTGGCGACACCGCGTACTTCACTCTCTTCTGGGTCCATCAGCACAAAATAGTAGGCTGAGCCCTGTTTGTGCATATCAGCGATCAATCCCAGACGCGCTTGCCAGCCGGAAGGATAGCAATGGCTTTCGTCGCGCACCGGCTCCCAAGGCTTGAGAAAGGCACGGTTTTCAGCGTAATAGTCCGCCAACCGCCAGGCGTCGCGTTCGTGTACTAAACGAACCACTAAACGATCGGTAGTGAGGCGCACGCGTGGGCCAGCAGAACGATAGCCAAACATCATGACTCCTGAAATCCATAACTTAAGAAAGATGTACGCCAGCGGCGATACTTCTCACTATAACCGCCACCCCGCTTGCGGTAAAACCCCGAAACCGCATCCGCGCGATTGATCCTGATTTAGGATTAATTTTTCTGCAAATTCGATTAAAAAATATCATCCTACGAAAGCTGTTTTTCGTCGCAGCGCAGGCGGAAAATGGACCGATTGGTCTCTTTCACGTCTAGAACTTGCTCAGGAATTAGCATGTCTCGGGTTGCGCGGGCACGACGCCTTGGTAAAACATTTCTCTTAGTGGATAACATGCTGGTGGTGTTGGGATTTTTCGTGGTATTTCCCCTCATCTCCATTCATTTTGTCGAACAGCTGGGTTGGGCCGCGTTAATGGTCGGTATTGCGCTTGGCTTACGTCAATTTATCCAGCAAGGATTGGGGATATTTGGCGGGGCGATCGCCGACCGATTTGGTGCGCGTCCACTGATTGTTACCGGCATGCTGATGCGTGCGGCAGGTTTTGCCTGCATGGCGTTAGCGCATGAACCCTGGGTGCTATGGCTCGCCTGCCTGCTTTCCGGCCTCGGCGGCACGCTGTTTGATCCCCCACGCAGTGCGTTAGTGGTAAAACTGGTGCGGTCGCGCGAGCGTGGACGTTTCTTCTCTTTGCTGATGATGCAGGACAGCGCCGGTGCGGTGCTGGGTGCGCTGATTGGTAGCTGGCTGCTGGCGTGGGATTTCCGCCTGGTGTGCTGGGTGGGCGCGGCGGTGTTTGTCGCAGCAGCGATCTTCAATGCCATTTGGCTACCGGCGTGGCGCATTTCAACTGAACGCATTGCGATGCGCGCGGGCATGCAACGCGTCTGGCAAGACAAGCGTTTTCGCCTGTATGTCCTGACGCTCACCGGTTATTACATCCTTGCCGTGCAGGTAATGTTGATGCTGCCAGTGATGGTCAATCAGGTAGCGGGCGCGCCAGCCGCGGTGAAATGGATGTATGCGATCGAAGCGCTGCTGTCACTGAGCCTGCTTTATCCTATCGCGCGCTGGAGCGAAAAACGTTTCCGTCTGGAAACTCGTTTAATGGCGGGTTTGTTCCTGATGACTTTCAGCCTGTTGCCGGTCGGCATGACCGATTCGCTGCCGTCATTGTTTATGCTGATCGCGATTTTCTATCTCGGCTCGATCATTGCTGAACCGGCGCGTGAAACCTTAAGCGCATCGTTAGCCAGTGCACGCGCACGTGGCAGCTACATGGGCTTTAGTCGCCTCGGTCTGGCAATTGGCGGCTTAATCGGCTATTCCGGCGGTGGCTGGATGTTCGATATGGGCCAGCAATGGGCAGTACCTGAATTGCCATGGATGTTGCTCAGTAGCGTGGGCATGATCACCTTATTAGCGCTGTGGTGGCAGTTCCAACCGCGCGCGGTCACGCCAGCGATTTTCAGCAGCTAGTTTGCCCCACCTGCAGATCTCTTCCATACTTCCCGCACGTCCGAAAAAAGGGTGACCTCCGTTACCCTTAGAACCACAGGAGAAACGGGATGAAACTCTACATCTACGATCACTGCCCTTTCTGCGTCAAAGCACGCATGATTTTCGGCTTAAAAAACCTGCCTCTCGAACTGATCGTTATGTTGAATGACGACGAGCAAACACCAAAAAAACTGATCGGCCAGAAAATGGCACCGATTCTGCAAAAGGCCGATGGCAGCGCGATACCAGAAAGTATGGATATTGTGCGGCTGGTGGATAAATACGATCGCGAACCGCTGCTGAATGGCAAAAGTAATCCCGCCATCAGCGAATGGCTGCGTCGGGTGAATGGCTACATTAATAAGCTGCTGATTCCACGTATCGCTGACGCCTCTTTCGCTGAGTTCGCCACGCCGGAAGCGCGTCACTATTTCAGCGAAAAAAAGCAGGCCAGCATTGGCGACTTCAGTGAACTGCGTAAGCACGCGCCAGGCTTGATTAAGAACATCAGCGATGATTTGCGTCAATTGGATAAACTGATCGTTAAACCTAACGCGGTGAACGGTGAATTGTCGGAAGATGATATTCATCTGTTCCCCTTGCTGCGTTCGCTAACGTTGGTCAGCGGCATTGAATGGCCAAGCCGCGTCGCGGATTATCGCGATAACATGGCGAAGCAAACTCAGGTTAATCTGCTCTCCTCCATCGCCGCATAAACCTTGCATCCAGAGAAGCGTTCCGGCGCTTCTCATCTCTCTCCTGGTGACACAGGCCGCTGAATCAGGCAGGCTATCGCTGTTTTGCCGTATCGATCAGGATGAGGACAATATGAATAAGGCGTTTTATGGGCTGGTTGCCCTGATTTTTGCCGTGCTAGTCAGCGGCTGTAACCAATTGACGCAATACACCATCAGCGAACAAGAAGTGAATCAAGCGCTGCAAAAGCGCAATAATTTTGAGAAAGACATCGGCGTTTCCGGGCTGGTTAATGCGCACATTGTGCTGAGCGATTTGAGCAGCCAGATTGGGCGCGAAGAACCGGGCAAAATTACCCTATCGGGCAAAGCCAATATTAATGTCAGTTCGTTATTTGGCCCGCAGCAGGCCGAGATGCAGCTGAAGATGAAAGCGCAGCCGGTTTACAATGCACAAGAAGGTGCCATTTATCTGCACGACATGGAAATTGTTGATGCGCAGGTGCAGCCAGAGAAAATGGCTTCGATCATGAAAACGCTCACGCCTTACCTCAATGAGTCGCTGAAACGCTACTTCAATGAGAAACCGGCTTACGTGTTAAGCGCCGATCGCAGCAAAGGCGAAGCGATGGCGAAAAAATTAGCCAAAGGCATTGAAGTCAAACCGGGAGAATTAGTGATTCCGTTCACCGATTAATCGACGCAACCGCACCTCAGGGTGCGGTTTTTGTTTGTATCGATAAAATCCGTGCAAACGGTTGCCCACATCCTTATGATTACTCCCCGGCCTAAACGTGCCCCTCGTTTTCTTCTCAGCCGGAGTCTTTTGAATGACAGCCCAACCTCAGCAAATTACCATTCGCCGCCCCGACGACTGGCACATCCATCTGCGCGATGGTGCGATGCTCAACGCGGTTCTGCCTTATACCAGCGCGGTGAATGCGCGTGCGATTGTTATGCCAAATCTGGTGCCACCGGTGATTAGCGTGGCGGCTGCCGTTGCCTATCGCGAGCGCATCATGGCGGCACTCCCTGCTGAGCATGCGTTTACGCCGCTGATGACTTGCTACCTCACGGATTCTCTCGATCCGGATGAGATTGAACGTGGCTTCCGCGACGGCACTTTCACCGCGGCTAAACTCTATCCGGCGCACGCCACCACCAACTCGAGCCACGGCGTGACCAACATCGCCTCGATTGCTAAGGTGCTGGAGCGCATGCAGCAAATCGGTATGCCGATGCTGGTGCACGGCGAAGTTACCGATTCACACATTGATATTTTTGACCGTGAAGCACGTTTCATCGAAACCGTGCTGGAGCCGCTGCGCCAACAGTTCCCAGCCCTGAAAGTGGTGATGGAACACATTACCACCAAAGAAGCGGCAGAATATCTGGCGGCAGGTAACGATCTGCTGGGCGCTACCATCACGCCTCAACATCTGATGTTTAACCGCAACCACATGCTGGTCGGTGGCGTGCGTCCGCATCTGTACTGCTTGCCAATTCTGAAGCGCAACATTCATCAGGAAGCGCTGCGCAAGCTGGTCGCCAGCGGCAATCGCCGTGTGTTCCTCGGCACCGACACCGCGCCACATCTGCGTCACCTGAAAGAAGCCAGCTGCGGTTGCGCCGGTGTGTTCAACGCACCAACCTCGCTGCCTGCTTACGCCACCGTATTTGAAGAGTTGCAGGCGCTGGAGCATTTCGAAGCCTTCTGTTCGGAAAACGGTGCCAACTTCTACGGTTTGCCGCTCAATGAAGGCACGCTGACGCTGGTGCGTGAGTCATGGAAAGTCGAAGAGAGCATTGCGTTAGCCGATGACACGCTGGTGCCGTTCCTTGCTGGCGAAACACTGAACTGGCGTATTAAAGAATAATTCTGCCCTGCTTGCCTTCGGGATAATTATACTGTACAAATGAACAGTATATTATTCCGGAGGCTTCTATGCGTGTTGAAATTACCGTAGCAAAAACTCAGCCCCTTCCTGCGGGCGCATTAGATGCACTAAGCATCGAACTGACGCGTCGTATTTCCAAAGATTTCCCCGATGACGATCACCACGTTAAAGTCCGTTACGCAGGCGGCAATCAGCTGAGCGTATTTGGCGGTGGTAAAGAGGCGCGCGAACGCATCACGGATATTTTACAAGAGACGTGGGAAAGCGCCGACGACTGGTTTAATAACGATTAACTGCCACTGTGCTGTTTTTGCCGGGTGTCGCTATCCGGCTTTTTTGTTTTATTTCGCTCTCGCCAGAAAAACTTCCTGCATCTAGACTGATATTAAACGATCCCCTATTCTTGCCTCGTCATGCTTACAGGAGGTGTTTTACGTGACTACTGAAAAACCAGAAGAGGCGATGACCTTTGGGGAATTGCTGGCATTTATTGCGGAGCAACAGCGCAGATTAACCGTGCTGGAAAATGCCTTTGCCACGCTAACGTTCGGTCTCGACGATCGTACCAATCAGTTACTGGTGCACAACCTGACGCTGGAAGCACAAAACCAGAATCATGACGCACAGTTACAGCAGCATTTTACTCGGCTGGCGGAAGAAATTCAGAAGCGTCATGGCCAGCTGCCGATTGAGTCAGGCGAGTAAGAACAATCCGTTTTTAGTCGTAAAGTTTCCCCGTGTTATCGCCGATAACATTAATGTTGTGACCCGCTATATTCTCAATAAAATGCCCAACGCAGCGGGCATTTTATTATTCTTTAAAACCTGGCTTTTAGAACGGTTTATTTTTGCTCAGTCAAAGATCGTCATACCTTTTAACTATTGTACCCGCTGATTCATGTTATAATTGTTTCGCTAGTGCACGATACAGCCGCATTGAACCTCAAGAAGCACTTCGTTTAACGAGTAATACGGAGGTTATAATGGACAGAAATAAAGACGTCATTCAGACTCATCCGTTGGTAGGATGGGACATCAGCACCGTAGACAGTTATGACGCCATGATGATTCGCCTGCACTCGCTATCATCGCAGGGTCAGAAAGAAGAAGAAGCTGACGTGGGCCCGACTTACTGGCTAACCACCGACGTAGCCAGACAGTTCATCTCCATACTTGAAGCTGGCATTGCAAAAATAGAGTCCACAGAGCAATACCTACGCGACAATCAAAAGCACTAATCTCACCAATCGCGTGAACGGGCACCCTTAAGGGTGCCTTTTTCATGGGCGCAATGTTTTGATATGCTATTGAAAAATTTCGCCGTTTGTCTGGAGTGATGTGGTTATGATTTATGATCTGATTGTGGTGGGAAGTGGTTCGGTGGGCGCTGCCGCCGGGTTTTACGCTACGCAAGCGGGTTTATCTGTCCTGATGATTGATAGTGCGCACCCGCCGCATAACCAGGGAACTCACCACGGCGAAACCCGACTGATCCGTCATGCTTATGGCGAAGGCGAACGTTACGTGCCATTGGTGCTGCGCGCGCAAACCTTGTGGGACGAACTGGAACGTCAAAGCGGCGAACGCATTATGCATCGCAGTGGCATCCTCAATTTAGCCCCGCTCACCTCGACCTTTATTCAAAATGTTATCGACAGCGCCAAAGCCTGGCAGTTGGATGTGAAAATCCTGCAAGCGGATGAAGTCCGTACGCGCTGGCCACAATTTACTGTGCCAGATGGCTATATCGGCGTATTCGAACCCAATTCGGGTTTTCTGAAATGCGAGCAAGCGGTGCGCAGTTGGGTACAGCTGGCGGAACAGGCAGGATGCGCGCAATTGTTTAATTGTCCGGTCACTGAAATTGGCCGCGATGGCGATCTGCAACAGGTCACCACCAGCGATGGCGTGTTCCGAGCGCGCAAACTGCTGGTCAGCGCCGGAACCTGGGTAAGCCAATTGGTCGATGATTTGCCGGTTGCGCCAGTGCGTAAAGTGTTTGCCTGGTATCAGGCCGATGGTCGCTACAGCGAAAACAATAAGTTTCCTGGCTTTACCGTTGAGATGAGCGATGGCAGCCATTTTTACGGCTTCCCGGCGGATAACAATGCACTCAAAGTCGGACGTCACGATGGCGGCCAACTGATGCAAAAACCAGAAGATCGCAAACCGTTCGGCAGCAACGCGCAGGATGGCAGCGAATCCTTTAACTTCCTGCGCAAATTCCTGCCGGGTGTTGGCGTCTGTTTGCACGGTGAAGCTTGCAGCTATGACAACACGCCAGACGAAGATTTCATTATTGATACCCTGCCAGGCGAACCTAATCGACTCATCATTACCGGTTTAAGTGGCCACGGTTTCAAATTTGCTAGCGTGCTCGGCGAACTCGCCAGTGAATTTGCGCAAAATAAACCGTTCTCATTCGACATTAAGCCCTTCTCATTGGCTCGCTTTAATTAATTACCTCGCGCCGACACAGTTATTGCGTCGGCGCTCTTGACGCAAATTGACGATTAATTACTTTATCTGACTTCGAATATCCTGCCTCTGCCGCATTTTGTGTAGTAATCAGCGCTGCAACCCATTTCCACTAAACTCACTTCAATTATTCTGACCAACTTGGCATTAATTAGTCATTCAATCCGAAGGTTATTTTCAACATTATAGAAAAGTAAGGCTGATTGCTTTTTTATTTCAAAATGTAGATGCTCATTGCCACATATTTCATTGGTTTGGATTTTCATTATGTGGCGCAATTCCACACAGCATTTCGGCGTGGTTTCAATCCTATTGCATTGGGTCATGGCGCTGATTATTTACGGCATGTTTGCGCTGGGTTTGTGGATGGTTGGATTGGGTTATTACGACGGTTGGTATCACGATGCGCCGGAAATTCATAAAGGCATTGGCATCCTGCTATTTGCCGCTTTGCTGTTGCGCCTTGGCTGGCGCTTTACTTCACCGCCGCCTAAACCGCTGCACAGCTATTCCCCGCCCGTTCGCTTCGCCGCCAGCGCCGCGCATGGCTTGCTGTATACGTTATTGCTGGTGCTGCTATTGAGTGGCTATTTGATATCCACCGCCGATGGCAAACCGATCTCGGTTTTTGGCTGGTTTGATGTGCCGGCGCTGTTTAGCGGTGCGGCGCAGCAGGCCGACCTGGCGGGCGATATTCATCTTTGGCTGGCATGGAGTTTGGTGTTGCTTTCAGCACTACACGCGCTGGCCGCGCTTAAACATCATTTCATCGATCGTGATGTGACACTGAAAAGGATGTTGGGTTACCGCATCCCGTTAACCTCTGAAAAGGATAAATAATATGCTTAAGAAAACATTATTGGCCGTCGTCGCCGCAGGATTATTTAGCACCAGCCTGACCGCTAGCGCCGCTGATTATAAATTCGATAAAGAAGGACAACACGCCTTTGTACAATTCCGTATTCAGCATCTGGGTTACAGCTGGTTGTACGGCACCTTCAAAGATTTTGACGGCAGTTTCACTTTTGACGAAGCGAATCCCGCAGCTGATAAAGTCAACGTCACCATCAATACCAATAGCCTCGATACCAATCATGCCGAGCGTGATAAACATCTGCGCAGCGCTGATTTCCTTAATACCGGCAAATATCCGCAAGCCACCTTCACTTCAACGGGTGTGACGAAAGAAGGCCAGGATTACAAAATCGACGGTGAGTTAACCCTAAATGGCGTAACCAAACCACTGACATTAGCGGCGAAGTTAATCGGTGAAGGCAAAGATCCGTGGGGCGGCTATCGCGCAGGATTTGAAGCCAGCGGTGAGATCGTGTTGAAAGAGTTTAACATCAACAAAGATCTGGGCCCGGCAGCGCAGAAAGCAGAATTGATTATTTCAGTGGAAGGCGTACGTCAGTAAATAAAACGGCCTGAATATCAGGCCGCTTTTATTATTTTTTATCCGGCGCAGGAATCGCCATGGTCATATTCAGCAAACCGCGTGATTTGTTGAAGACTTTATTGCCATTCTCACGGCCCGCACGGCGTGCGCGCTGCTCTTCTGCTGACAGCAACGATTCTTCCATGCAAATTGGGCTGCAGCAGTTTTTATATTTTTCTGCACAGCTCGGGCACTGAATAAACAGCAAGTGACAACCATCGTTAACGCAGTTGGTATGACTGTCGCAAGGCGCGCCGCACTGGTGGCAACTGGAAAGAATATCGTCAGAAATGCGCTCGCCCATACGCTCATCAAAGACAAAGTTTTTGCCCTTGAAACGCACCGGTAAACCTTGCTCACGCGCACGACGGGTATATTCGATGATGCCGCCTTCAATGTGATACACATCGTTGAAGCCGTTATGCTTCATCCACGCGCTGGCTTTTTCGCAACGAATGCCGCCGGTGCAGTACATGACAATCTTCTTGTCTTTCTGATCCTGCAACATATCCACTGCCATCGGCAGCTGATCGCGGAACGTATCTGCAGGCACTTCCATGGCATTATCGAAGCGTCCGACTTCGTATTCGTAATGGTTACGCATATCAACAAAGACCGCATCCGGATCGTCTAGCATGGCGTTGACGTCGGCGGCTTTCAAATACGCGCCTACATCGCTCGCATCAAAGCTGTTGTCTTCAATGCCGTCCGCCACGATGCGCTCACGTACTTTCAGGCGCAGCACCCAAAACGATTTGCCGTCGTCATCCAGCGCGATATTCATGCGCAGATTGTTTAACGCCGCATCGAAGGCATACAAGGCGGCCTTCATTTGCTCGTAACGGCTGGCAGGCACGCTGATTTGTGCGTTGATCCCTTCATGAGCGACATACACGCGACCAAATACCTTGAGCTTGGTTAACTCAATGTACAGCGCATCGCGGAAAGCTTTCGGGTCGGCAATCTGGAAGTATTTATAAAAAGAGACTGTGGTACGTGGTTCGGTTTCCGCCAACATACGTTCCTTCAGCTCTTTATTGGAAACAAGGTTATGTAACACTGGCATGGTGTTCGATCCTGTTAGCAAATCAGAGAAATTTAGCGCGCATATGATACTCGAATTCTACACAATGCAAAGTCTTTGGTGCGAATCGCCTCATGCCATCGATAACTCACGCATTTCTGCCTCTCAATTGCGTTTTCGTGCGCATACCTGCTGCCAGATAGCCGCGCACCGTCTAAGCTTGATTTCAGCCAGAATGAAAAAATGGCATAATGACAAAAAATTACAGAAACCGGACTCTCTGGCATAAGACGCAGGATACTGACATTTCCATGACTCAACTTCCCCAACTTACCCGTGAACTCTTCGCTCCACGCTATTGGCTGACCTGGATTGGTATTGGTTTTCTTTATCTGCTGGTGCTGCTGCCTTACCCCGTTCTGCACGCGATTGGCTGCGGGTTGGGCCGCATTGCGATGCGCTTTATGAAACGTCGTGTTGAAGTGGCGCAGCGTAATTTGGAAGTGTGCTTTCCAACGATGCCAACCAACGAACGTGAAGCGATGGTGAAGCACAACTTTGAATCCGTCGGTATGGGGCTGATTGAAACCGGCATGGCGTGGTTCTGGCCTGATTGGCGTATTCGTAAATGGGTCGCCACCAGCGGTTTAGAGCATGTCACCAACGCGCTGGCGGAAAAGCGCGGTATTTTGCTGATTGGTATGCATTTCCTGACATTGGAATTGGGCGCACGCGTATTTGGTATGCACAATCCCGGCATTGGTGTGTATCGTCCCAACGACAACAAACTGCTCGACTGGCTGCAAACCTGGGGACGCATGCGTTCCAATAAAAGCATGTTGGACCGCAAGGATTTAAAAGGCATGATCCGCGCCATGAAGAACAACGACATCATCTGGTACGCGCCGGATCATGATTATGGCCCGCGCAGCAGCGTGTTCGCCCCGTTCTTCGCCGTTCCCGATGCCGCGACCACCAGCGGTACGCATATGCTGATTCGTTTAGCCAATCCCAGCGTGGTTCCTTTCCTCGCGCGTCGTTTACCCAACGGCCGTGGCTACGAACTTAAAATGATGCCGGACATTCGCGACAAGTTCTCTCTGGAGAGTGAATTGGATACCGCGACGGTGATGAATAAAGTGGTGGAAGAAACCGTTCTGCTGGCGCCTGAACAATATATGTGGCTGCATCGCCGCTTTAAAACCCGCCCAGAAGGCCAACCTTCGGTTTATTAACTAGATTGAGGCGCGTTAGGCGCCTCTTCTATTTTCGCAATTACTAATCTTATTATGCGAAGAGATCCGCGCAATTTGAGTTAAAAAACGGACCAGCTAAAATTTGGCTTGTTTATATTGTTCGAGCCAGCTTTAGATCAGAAAAATCCATCCGAAACGATACGGACTTACGCTTCTTTACCCTTTGTTAACGATATGTAAACGGAAAATCAGGACTTCCCGTGCATTTCAGTCTAGTGACTTCATTCATTTTTGCTAACCAAATTAGTCGTATCCGGCCCTGATTAGCACCAATTCCAGGGCAATTCCTATTTAATATTGTTAAACCCTTCGGGTTCGCTTATCAATCCAGTAAAATTAACTTAGTAAACAAGGCATTGTCCGAATAAAAATCGCTATATACCTTTTCTTCAAAATAAAACACCCCTTTATATCATTATGGAATTGGTTCGCGAAATCGATTCCAGGTAATTTCGACTGTGACAGTTTCAGCAATAAGTTCACTTTTAAAAAAATAATAAGATTACACACAGCAAATATATCTCAGGAATAAATAACATGAATAAAGGCATCTATTATTACGTGACAATCAGCACCGATCAGGAAGGTTATCACTTACTGCATCGAAAAGAGTGTAAACGTCTACCTGTAAAGGAGGATATGGTTTTCATCGGTACCCTTTATAATTTAAACCAGGCATTATCAACCGCGCGTATTAATTTTAAAAAGGTTAAACCCTGTATTAAATGCTGTATTCGTTACTCGGCTCCACTTATTCATGAATCTGTCCGTCCGGTACACCATTTCCCGCAGAAAATAGCCTGACCGGTTGGGCGGTTGATTGTTAGTCAACCGCCCAACCGATATTGCCGCCTGCCCTTCACTTACTCATTTTTCGTCTATCCTTCTGAGAAATCCCTTTCAATAGACATGGAGTGAATAATGAGCCTGTTTAGCACCTTAGAAGAAGCTATCGACGCCGCGCGTGAGGAATTCCTCGCTAATCAGCCTGATTTAGCCGAAGAAGACGCCAACGTCAGCCAGTTCGCGCTACAAAAGTATGTGATGCAGGATGGCGATATTATGTGGCAGGCCGAGTTTTTTGCCGATGAAGATGAACAAGGTGAATGCTTGCCCATCTCCAGCGGTGAAGCCGCGCAGGCGGTGTTTGACGGCGATTATGACGAAGTGGAGCTGCGTCAGGAATGGCAAGCCGAAAATACGCTGCACGAATGGGATGAAGGTGAATTTCAGCTGGAGCCGCCACGTGATTTAGAAGAAGGCGAAGCGGCGGCGCAAGAGTGGGAAGATGACAACAGCCCGTCAGATAATTTGTAACCTTACTCGTACGGACCGTGATTGGCATCGACCGGCAATAATAGTGTGTCCATCACCAAAGATAGCGGCAGATCGAGTATGGTCAGCACCCGCCACGGTCCATCACGGACATCCCACTGCACGCCGGGATAATATTGATTGCCGTGCCCCTGGCCAGGGAAGGTGCGGCTGATGATACTGCCGCAGCCGGTTAATAACAGAATGGCGGCGCTAAGCGCGGTGACTTTTAAGAAAGCATTCACAACATTTACTCACAATGAACTGGCGTCATTTTAACCGCACGCGTATATGAATAACCACTGCTTAACGCGTAAAGATTTAGTCAGATTCTGGGCATAAAAAAAGCGGCATCTCTGCCGCTTTTTAATTTTCCTGCTTAACGCTGAGGCAGCGCTTCTGGATTGAGCTTCAGCTTCTGATAGCTTTCCACCCACTGATGATATTTATCCGCACTCTCCCACAAACGTGAATGCACACGAGCCAGCACCACCGGATCGCTGATCAGCTGCAAACGCTGCTCGCGATTCAGTTTTTCCGGCGCATCGCTCAATGCCTGATCAACGCGGCGATCGCGCGCATGATCGAGCAAGGTGCTTTGCTTGTGACGTGAAGTGGCCATTGCGGTCGCCAGTGCGTTAAACGCTGGGTTAAACAGCGCATGCATAAAGCCATTTTTCAGCGCACGTTGACGGTTGATTTGCAGATAGTGATCGGTATCGACCAGTTCTTTCGGCGGCTCGTACTCTTCCGGGATCAGGAACAGTTTGGCATTCTTACTCTTCTGGCCTACCGTTGCGCGGCTCGACATCACCGAAACAAATGGCGACAGAATCAGCGAGAAGACGATCGGTGACAGCCACCACAGGAAGTTCAGGTCGAGGAAGCCCATGCCGCCAGCCCACACCAGACCTAACAGCATCTGCGAACCATGACGACGGAAGGCTTCGCCCCACGGCGTCGCATCATCGTCACGCTGCGGTGAATTCCATACCACTTCCCAGCCGAGGAACGCGCTGACCACAAACACCGTATGGAACAGCATACGCACTGGCGCCAACAGCACCGAGAACAGCATTTCCAGAATCAGTGAGCAGAACAAACGAATCGCACCACCGTACGGTTTCGCCCCCTTGAACCAGATCAACACCACGCTCAACAACTTCGGCAGGAACAGCAACACCAGAGTGGTTGAGAATAGCGCAATCGCCAGATCAGGACGCCACTGCGGCCACACCGGGAACAGCTGGCGAGGTTGCAGGAAGTAGGTCGGTTCCATCAACGTATGTACCACCTGCAAGGCGGTAGACAACGCAAGGAACATGAACCACAACGGCGCAGAGAGATAAGACATCACACCGGTCAGGAACACCGCGCGGTGTACTGGGTGCATGCCTTTCACCAGGAACAGGCGGAAGTTCATCAGGTTACCGTGGCACCAGCGACGGTCACGCTTCAGTTCATCCAGCAAGTTCGGTGGCAGCTCTTCATAAGAACCCGGTAGATCGTAAGCGATCCACACGCCCCAACCGGCACGACGCATCAGCGCAGCTTCCACGAAGTCATGCGACAGAATCGAACCCGCGAAGGAACCTTCACCCGGCAACGGCGCTAGCGCACAGTGCTCAATGAACGGCTGCACACGAATGATGGCGTTATGGCCCCAATAGTGTGATTCACCCAACTGCCAGAAGTGCAGACCCGCGGTGAACAGCGGACCGTAAACGCGAGTAGCGAATTGCTGACAACGCGCATACAGCGTATCCATACCCGACGCTTTTGGCGAAGACTGGATAATACCGGCGTTCGGGTTGGCTTCCATCATGCGCACCAAGCCGGTGAGGCAATCACCGCTCATTACGCTGTCGGCATCCAGCACTACCATGTAGCTGTAGTTGCTGCCCCAACGACGGCAGAAGTCATCGATGTTGCCGCTTTTACGCTTCACACGACGACGACGACGGCGATAGAAGATCTTGCCCGCTCCGCCAACATCCCGCACCAGCTCCATCCAGGCTTTCTGCTCGGCAATCGCGATGTCGGCATCGTAGCTGTCGCTCAGAATGTAGACGTCGAAATGCTCGGCATTACCGGTACGTTGCACCGATTCCCAGGTAGCACGCAGGCCAGCGAACACACGCTCAACGTCTTCATTACAGATTGGCATGATCAGCGCGGTACGGTGTTCCGGATTCAACGGCTCGTCGCCGGTGGTTGAATACGAAATACTGTATTTATCGCGGCCAATCAGCAATTGCAGGAAGCCCATCAACGCGGTCCAGAAACCGGCTGAAACCCAGCAGAACAGAATGGCAAACAGGAACAGAATTCCGGTCTGCAAAATGTAAGGCAGGATCAGCTCGACCGACTGCAACCAGTTCTGGTTGAACATCTCGATCGGATCGATCAGCGTCCAGCCCTGATACGGCAGAATGGTTTTCATGTACCAGGTGGCGACCACGGTCTGCAAGATGGTCAGAATCAGCAGCACGTAACGACGCATGGAGCCAACGTGGCGCCATTTATCTTCGGTTTTCTGCTCTTCTGCCGAGGCATAACGTGGCGTGGATTTCTGCCCACGCAAAGAGTCCCAGGCGCGCGCAATCGGGTTGGTGCGCCAGATTTCCGGGAACATCAACGAACGCTTCACCTGTGGCATCGCCTTCAGCGTGGTGCGATCGAGATAATCCTTGCTGAGCTGTTGCCCATCCGCCAGTGAATCTGGCCAGGCCATTTGCACGCGGGATGACACCGATTTCAGCGGCGCATCGTCCGGGCGCTCGCTGGCGGCGATATCTTGCCCCAGCGACGTATGAATAGCGTGGAACGCCTGCGCATTCTGCAACGAATCGCTCAGACGCGCGCGTGCTGCCGCATCAAGCGGCAGCGCCTCCACGTAAGATTGAGGTAAATAAGTCGATTTATTCATTGGCAGGTAGCTGATAGCTCCAGGTTTCCGTCAATGTCTTGTCGCCGCTTACCAGCGCCGCACGCATCTCGGTCGGCTGCTTGTTATCTTTCACACGCAGACGCAACACCAGACGCCAGCCTTTAGTCACCGGGTTGTAGCGAACACTTTGTTCCACCACATCCGCGTTATTGCCCACGCTTACCTGCGGTGCAACTTGCGTATTTTCCGGCAGCTTGCTCATCGCTTTACCCACAAAATCAATGGTAAAGGCGGTTGAGCCATCTGGCTGACGCACCAGATTTGACTGTTTCACATCACCCGCTGAACGCAGCGTGTCTTTCACCCAAGCGGTATCGTCGGAGTGCAGCTGGTTCTCATCGCGCGTGAAGTGCAGACGATATTGGAAGTTCATCTCTTTGCCCGGCTCTGGCAGTTTTTCCGGCGTCCAGAACGCAACGATGTTGTCGTTGGTTTCGTCAGCGGTTGGAATCTCTACCAGTTCCACGCGGCCTTTGCCCCAATCACCTTGCGGCTCAACCCAGCCACTTGGACGCAGATCGTAACGATCGTCGAGGTCCTGATAACGGCTGAAATCACGCGTACGTTGCAGCAAACCGAAGCCTTTCGGGTTCTCAACGGTAAAGGTGCTCACCGCCAGATGTTTCGGATTGTTCAGCGGACGCCAAATCCACTCACCGTTACCGGCATGGATAGAAAGACCGTTGGAATCGTGCAGCTCTGAACGGAAGTTGGTCACCGGCGAAGGCTGGTTAGCACCGAACAGGAACATGCTGGTCAATGGCGCAATGCCCAGTTTGCCGACGTTATCACGCAGGTAAACCTTGGATTGTACATCCACGGTGGACTCTTTGCCTGGTTTGATGACAAAACGATAGGCACCGGACGCGCGTGGCGAATCCAGCAGCGCGTAAATCACCAGCTGTTTGTCCTGCGGTTTTGGACGTTCAATCCAGAACTCTTTGAAGCGCGGGAACTCTTCGCCCGACGGCAAGGCGGTATCAATCGCCAATCCGCGCGCCGACAATCCGTAAACCTGGCCTTCGCCAATCACACGGAAATAGCTGGCGCCGAGGAAGCTGGAAATCTCGTCGTCTTTGCCTTTTTTGTTGAGTGGATACAACACCTTAAACCCAGCAAAGCCAAGGTTTTTGACTGAATCAGCATCGTGTTTCACGTTGCCGAAATTGAAATAGTCAGGGTTATATTTGATCTCACGTACTGACGATGCGGTGACTTCGTTAATTTTCACCGGCGTATCGAAATACATGCCCTGATGATAGAACTCAAGCTTAAATGGTGTGCGCAGTTTGCCCCAATAAGCTTTGTCGTGGTTAAACTGGATCTGCTGATAGTCAGCAAACTTCATTTCACGAAACTGAGAGGGTAAATTGCTCTTTGGCGCTTCGAAACTTTTCCCTGCCAACGCCTTGGCTTGTTTTGCTACATCATCGATGTTAAACGCCCAACTATTGTTGGCATACATAGCCAGCAGAACTGCCGCGCCTACCCAGCGCATCTTTACCAGTCCTACTTTATTATTCACATTATTCAGCACATCCCCCCCTTTCGTGTGCTTAGATCAAACCCGCTTATCTTAAAGGATTATTCGGTTTTCCGACAGCGTATGTAAAAGATTGTTCCGCTGATTTGTAAGCTGAAAGTGTGCTTTTAGGATAATTAAACCCCGCAAAATCACATACAGATTGAACTGATAGTATACCCTGTTTACAGCCGGTAGAATTTTCATTCGGCATAATCCGGTTTCAGGGTGAAACCGGCAAGTAAACTGACTATTGGAAGATTATGAGTTCAGCCAAACCCCAACGTGAATATTTCCTCGATTCGATCCGAGCGTATTTAATGTTATTAGGCGTGCCTTTTCACGTCTCCTTGATCTACTCCACTCAAAAATGGGCGGTAAACAGTTTCGACGCCTCAATCTGGTTAACGGTGTTGAATGACTTTATTCACGCCTTCCGCATGCAGGTGTTCTTTGTTATTTCGGGCTATTTTTCCTACATGCTCTATTTACGCTATCAGCCGCAGCGCTGGTTAAAAGTGCGTCTGGAGCGCGTCGGCATCCCAATGTTAACTGCGGTTCCCTTAATCACGCTGCCACAGTTTTTCATCACCAAAAATCTCACTGATAAAATTGGCGACTGGAACAACTTCTCGCTGTACGACAAGTACAACACGCTGATGTGGGAGCTGATTTCGCATCTGTGGTTTTTATTGGTGCTGGTGATCCTCACCACGTTGGGCATGTTGACCTTCAAATGGCTTAGCCAGCAAAAGCGCAGCATTGATTATCAGCAAATCGGCTGGGGTAAATTGACGCTGGCATTTATGGCCTATGCGCTGGTTTGGTGTCTGTTCCGCCGTGTGCTGTTCAACTTTGTGCCGGCGGTATTTGGTGATGGCTTGTTCAGCATCGCGGTGATGCAAACGCTGATGTTCCTGCCGTTCTTTATGTTGGGCGCATTGAGTTGGAAGCATCAGGCGTTGAAAGCGCTGTTTGTGCGCTTTAACCCGGTGATGTGTTACGGCGCGATTGTGGTGTTCATCGCTTACTGCCTGAATTTGCGTTTTAGCAGCGGCGACGGTTGGATGTATGAGCTTGATATGATCATCTCAACCTTGATGGGACTGTGCATGCTGAACGTCTGCTTCAGCTTCGGTCACAAACTGCTGAACAGCCATTCACCACG
Source organism: Pantoea sp. CFCC18179 (assembly GCF_059412405.1). Taxonomy (NCBI): domain Bacteria; kingdom Pseudomonadati; phylum Pseudomonadota; class Gammaproteobacteria; order Enterobacterales; family Erwiniaceae; genus Pantoea; species Pantoea sp. CFCC18179. The sequence goes on from NZ_JBNBPM010000008.1 coordinate 32,988, forward strand.
CATCATGTATCTGGTGAACGCTTCGCTGTTTATCTATCTGGTGCACCATCCGCTGACCATTTTGTACGGCATTTACGTTACGCCACATATCCACAGCGATACGCTGGGCTTTTTCCTCGGCTTGCTGATGGTGTTTAGTATCGCCTTCACGCTGTACGAAATTCATTTGCGTATTCCGCTCCTGCGTTTCCTGTTCTCCGGTAAACCGCAAAACAAATAAGCGTGTGCGGGCGCACAGCGTTGCGCCCGTTACAGCAGCCACTCTATTGGTAGACGCCAGACCGATCGCACCAGCAACCGCTGCATCAGCGAGCACTGCGGTTCGTGTTTATGCACCACCTCGCCCTGCTCTCCAGCAAACTCCAGCCAATTAACGCGTCCCCATTTATCGAGGCGCAACGTCCAAGCCCGATCGCGCATACCGGCAATAAAGCGTTGATGTGTTTGCTGCGCCAGCGTTTCGCTCTCAATCACCAAGCCCATTTCGGTATTCAGCGTGGCGGAACGCGGATCGAAATTAAACGAGCCGATAAACACCTTACGGTTATCAACTGTGAAAGTTTTAGCATGCAAACTGGAGCCGGAATTACCGGTCAAACCGCGGTCGTGCGGCGCATTTTGCGGATTATCTTGCGGTTTCAATTCATACAGCGCGATGCCATGGCGCAGCAACTTCTTACGCCAACGCGCATAACCGGCGTGCACCACCGTGACATCATTGGCCGCCAGCGAATTGGTCAAGATGGCGATCTTCACTCCGCGCCGTTTCAACGCCAGTAATTGCGCCACGCCGGATCGGGTCGGGACAAAGTAGGCTGAAATTATATCGAATTGCTGCTGAGGCGTGCCGATCACTTCCAGCATACGTTGTGGCAACAAATTGCGGCGGCGCGCTTTGCCCAATCCTTTGCGCGGATCGTCACTCAACAAGCGTGACTCTGCCCACGTCATCGCTAATTCGCCCTGCTCCATCTGGCTGATAAACGAGGAATGTTCCAGCCGCGCCAGATAACGTTCCACCGCTTCACTTTGTTGCCACTCGGCGGGCAAACGCACCGCCTGATGCACATCGCCACTAACATCCACTACTTTGCGCAGCGGCGACACCGCTTTGCTGTGCCAATAGCGCTCAAAGTCTTCCGCCACTTCGTCCACCACCGGGCCAATCGCCAGCACGTCGAGATCGGTAAACAGCGGTTCATCGCCAGTGCCAAAATATTCGTCGCCGATGTTGCGCCCCCCCACCAGCGTGGCAGCGTTATCCACCGTCAAACTTTTGTTGTGCATGCGGCGATTGAGGCGGGAAAAATCGGTGAGATACCCCAGCGCGCGCAAGGTGCGGAACGAGAAAGGATTAAACAAGCGCACCGCAATATTTGGATGGCGATCGAGTTCCGCCAGCGTTTCATCAAGGCCCGGCGTGTTGTTGTCATCCAGCAGCAAACGCACCTTTACACCGCGCTCAGCCGCATCCAGCAACGCGCTGAACAGCAAGCGTCCGGACATGTCGTTGTGCCAAATGTAGTACTGCACATCGATGCTGTGCTGCGCCATTTCCATCAGCAAATAGCGCGCGGCAAAAGCGTCTAACCCATCATTAAGCGGATGAATGCCGCTCATACCCGGATGCTGCGCGCATCGCGCTTCAACGCTCTGCTTTAGCCCTTTTCCCGCTGGCTGCTCGGGAGGCAAGGAGGTTGCTGCTTCACTCATAGGGAATCCCTGAAATCGCTGGATCTATTATTGTTGGTATCAATGCGCAAAGAAGCAATCGGAGCCTTCCCCTTCTGCAAAATGGCGCATCGTCAATTTAGTCTAGACTTAGCCAAGCGTTCTGCATCCGGCGTTCACCGTGAGGAGAGGATTATGACTCAGCCATCCCTGCGCCATCACCCTCAGTTGTTCCGCAGCTTCTTTCAAGGCAGTTTTCCCTGTTCCACCGGTCGCCGCGCGGGCGGGCGTCGTTTAGATATGGTGATCAGCAGCGGCCACGACATGTTGCTGGAAAAAGATTACGCCTCACTGGCACAGGAAGGATTGCACACTGCGCGCGACGGTGCGCGTTGGCACCTGATAGAAGCCACGCCGCATGAGTATGACTGGCACAGCTTTCTGCCGATGGTGCATGCCGCCGCGCGCCACGACATGCAGATTATTTGGGAGCTGGCGCACTTCGGCTATCCCGACCATCTGGATATCTGGAAAGCGGAATTTGTCGATCACTTTGAACGCTTCGCCCGCGCCATGGCGCAGTTAATGCGCGGTGAAGGGATTACCCAGCCGTTTTTCACGCCGATTAACCAAATCTCATTCTGGTCTTGGGCCGGAGCCGATGTGTCATGGCTCGATCCTTATGCCAGTGAACGCGGACGTGAATTAAAGCGCCAGTTGGTGCGTGCTTCATTGGCGGCGATGCATGCGATCCGCGAAATCTATCCCGACGCGCGCTTTGTGTTAACCGATCCGCTGGTGCAAGTGGCTACCGATCCCGACAATCCCGACAGCAAACCTTACGCCGACGCGCAACATCAGGCGCAATTCGAAGCCTGGGATTGGCTGGCGGGACGCGATGCGCCAGAACTCGGCGGACGCGAAGATTTTCTCGATATCCTCGGCCTGAATTACTATCCCGACAATCATTGGTTTTTCTCTGGCGAAACCATCCCGCTGGATCACCCAACGCGCCAGCCGTTACACCGTTTACTGCTGCAATGTTGGCAGCGTTATCAACGCCCAATGTTGCTGGCGGAAACCGGCGCAGAAGGCGATGCACGCGCGCCGTGGCTGCGTCAGGTGAGCGAAGAAGCGCGCTTGGCATTAGCGCAAGGCGTGGCGCTGGAAGGGATTTCAATCTATCCGGTGGTGGAGTATCCGGCGTGGGCCGACGATCGTCGTTCGCCCGGCGCGCTGTTTGGCCTTGGCGATCCCAATGGCAATCGCACCTTGCATGAAGCGCTGGCGCTGGAGTTACGTAGTCAACAGATTAAGTGGCAGAACTGGGAGAAAAGCGATTAAGACTGCTGTGTGGTCGCGGTTTTTTGCGGACAGGTTTGCACATCGAGTGAAGGATCGGTCGGGTGACGCACATCGGTCAGCCATGTCATGGTGAAGAGAAAAACCACGCCGATTAAACAGGCGGATAACAGGCCAATTATGGCGATCAGTTTGTCATCTCTGGCTTCCATCAACATCTCCTTGCAGGCTTCCTTTTCCCGTTGCTGACCTTAATTCATCCACAGGGTAATCATCAGGACGAAGATTATAAGCGTAACCGACGTCACTGCAAGCACCACAATGGCGAAGAGAGCGTCGTCCAGCGGTTGGCGATAAGGTTCGTCATGATCGTCGTGCGGTGCGGGTGAACTCATAATGACTCAAGCATTAGGACACGTTTCGAGCAGCAGAGTTTAAAGCAATACAGGGAAGGATAAAGCATTTAATTATAAGGGCGGCCATTTGGCCGCCCGCTGATTAGAAATCGTAAGTCAGAGACACTTTCACGGTACGCGGTTCGCCCTGCGACAAGTAGGTGCCGCTGTCGTCAACGTTGGCCCAATACTTCTCATTGGTAACGTTATCCACGCCGACGCGCCACACCATATCGTTCTGGTTAACCTTCATGCGGTAACGCAGACCTAAATCCAGCGTGGTGTAGTCATCCAGCTTCATGTTGTTGGCCAGATCGGCGTACTGCGAACCGGTGTAGTTCAGCAACGCAGTCGCCGTCAAACCATCAACAGGCTTGATGTCATATTCCGCACCCAGCGCAGCGGTAAAGCGCGGCACGCCAATGGCATTTTTGCCATCCTCGTTGCTGTCACCGGTTTTGGTCATATCCGGGTCGATCCAGGTCGCGCTGCTGTTGAGACGCAGACCCAGCACCGGCTCACCAAACACGTTCAGCTCGACGCCACGGTTACGCTGTTCGCCGTTAAGCTGGTAAACATCGTTGTTTTTGATCCCCACCGGCTGCTTGATTTCAAACAGCGCCAGCGATCCACCAATGCGACCGTAATCGGCTTTGACACCCACTTCGTTCTGCTTGGCATGCACAATGCCGGTGACGCTGCCGTAATTGAGCGTTCCAAACGGTGCCGCGGTGCCTGGCGTTAACGATTCGGTGTGGTTGGCATACAGCGAGATGTTTTGCGTGGCTTTATACAACAAACCGTAAGCAGGCAACCAGCGACTGCTGTCAAAGCGCGTGCCGGTATCTTCTGCGCCATCATAACCGTAGTTACGCACCACCACTTTCTGATGACGCGCGCCCAAAGTTGCCAGCAATGTGTCATCAAAGAAGCCCAGCGTATCGCTCAGCAGATAACCTTGCGAACGTGAACGGTAAGTGGTGAGCGGATCGCTGAACTTGCTGCCGCCGGAGTAAACGTTGTTCGGCTCAGTAACATCCTGCGGGTTATAGATGTTGACGTTGGCATCGTTGCCAGACGACATGCGATAGCTGTTTTTCGCGTTCGCGGTCATCGCGGAATAACCGAAGTTAACTTTATGCGTCACCGGACCGGTGGTGAAATCACCACGCAGGCCAACCATGCCGCTCATGTTGTCCTGAATGCGATTGGTGCGGAAACGGCCAATGGTGGCGTTGCCGGCGCTATCCAACACTTTTGGAATGCCGTAGTTGCCGACTTCATGGGTATGTTGCGCGCCCAATCCGGCGTAGGCAGTCCACTGATCGCTAAGATCGTATTCCGCTTTTGCCAAACCGAATTCCGACTGGATATCGCTGAATACCCAATTCTGGCTGTAGTTTTTCGAATTCGACGGCACATCAGGAATGAAGTCGATGCCGCTGATATTGATGCTGTTGCGCGCATCGTGGAAAGTTTTCTTTTGATAGCCGACATCCAGCGAGGTACGCAGACGATCGCCACGATAATCCAGGCCGAGTGATGCAGCGGTGGTGCGTTTCTTCTCACCATCAATCTCGGTGCCGCCTTCGCGGTTTACCGCGTTCAGACGCACGCCAAACTGGTTGTTATCGCCAAAGCGACGTCCGATATCTGCCGTGCCGCCAACTTGCGAACCGGAGGTGTAATCAACACCAATACGCGTCAGCGGCGTATCATCGGCGTGTTTTGGTTCGAGGTTAATCATGCCGCCAACGCCGCTTTCGGCCGAACCGTTCAGCAAGGCGTTGGCCCCTTTGAAGATCTCAACACGATCAATCAGCGAGGCATCCATCACCTGACGTGGCACAATCCCGGCCAGGCCGCCGTAAGTCATGGCATCGCCATCCAGCTTGAAGCCACGAATGCGGTAGCTTTCAGCAAAGTTGCCATAGCCTTTCAGATTCTGTACGCCAGCATCGTTACGCACCACATCACCGATGGTTTGCGCTTGCTGGTCTTGAATCATTTTCGAGGTGAAACCGATGACGTTAAACGGCACGTCCATCGCTTTCTGCTCCCCCAGCATGCCCATGCGGCCGCCGTGCGCCACCTGACCATCGAGGTAAGCCGGCACCAGATCGTCGCCGCCGGGTTTGAAATCGCTTTGCGGTGTTGCGGTCACGGTCAGCGTTTGCTGTTCGTTTTTCGCGTCAGTTTGGGTTGTGGTGTTGGTAGTAGCAGCCATCACTGGCAAACAACCGGCGCTGACCATTACGGCCAACAGCGTCGGTTTCAGTCCGGGATTGAAAGGCATAGTGCGCATGAAGATCCCCTAATGCAAACGAATTGATAATCATTATTATTGCGGTTTGCGATTATGCGCAGCTGTACGCCGAAAGCAAGAAAAATCCGAGTTTTGCCAGTGGGATTATTTAGCGTGGGTTTGCGGAGGTCACCATAAATGGCGACCTTACGGGGTAAGTGCGAGGTTTTGTCGGGTCACCATAAATGGCGACCCTACGGGTGAAGTGCGAGGTTTTGTAGGGTCGCCATTTATGGTGACCTGGTTTTAGATAGGGCAGAATTACGCTTCGCGCCAGCGCTTAAACACCAACGACGTATTAATCCCGCCAAAGGCGAAATTATTGGATTGGATATAATCCGTCTCCAGATGACGCGCTTCACCGATGATGTAATCCAGCTCGCCGCACTCCGCCGCCGGTTGCGACAGATTCAGCGTTGGCGCAAACCAGCCTTCACGCATCATCTCAATACTCATCCACGCTTCCAGCGCACCACAAGCACCCAACGTGTGACCGAAGTAGCTTTTCAGTGAAGAAATTGGCGTGCTGTTACCAAAAATCGCCGCGGTGGCCTGGCTTTCTGCAATATCCCCGCGATCGGTGGCGGTGCCGTGCGCATTGATGTAACCAATTTGCTCGGGCGTCACACCGGCGGTTTTCAGCGCACGCTCTATACAAATTTGCATGGTTTCACGCTGCGGCTGAGTGATATGCGCGGCGTCGCAGTTGGTGTGGAAACCCACCAGCTCGGCATAAATGGTGGCACCGCGCGCCTGCGCATGCTCCAGCGATTCGAGAATCAAGGTGCCCGCGCCTTCGCCAATCACCAATCCATCGCGCTGCTGATCAAACGGCGCTGGCGAAGTATGCGGCGCATCATTGCGCTGGCTGGTGGCGAACAGCGTATCAAACACCGCGGCCTCTGATGGACACAACTCTTCCGCGCCGCCAGCGACCATCACGGTTTGATAGCCGTGGCGAATCGCTTCCCACGCATAACCAATCGCCTGGCTGCCAGAGGTACAGGCGCTGGAAGTTGGGATCACCCGGCCACGCAGACCAAAGAACAAACCGGCATTTACCGCCGTGGTGTGCGGCATCATCTGCACATAAGTAGTGCCGGTAATATTGTTGGTGTGCTTTTCGGTCAGCATGGTAGCAAATTCGCTCACCGGGCCGGTGCTGCCGGTGGAAGAACCGTAAGCAATGCCGGTTTCACCGCTGGTCAGCACCGGATGATCGATCAATCCCGCCTGCTCCAGTGCCAATTCGGTGGCGCGCGTCGCCATCAACGAAACGCGGCCCATTGAACGAATGCGTTTGCGTGTGTAATGCGCAGGCGGCGCGAAATCATCAACCGGCGCGCCCAGCAGCGTATGCAAGCCATCGTACACCTGCCATTCCGGCATGTGGCGCACCGCATTTTTGCCCTGTTTGATGCGATCGGCGACCGCGCTCCAGCTTTCGCCAAACGCCGTCACGCCGCCCATGCCGGTTACCACTACACGCTGAATCACAGCATACCTCCATTGATTGAAATCACCTGACGCGTGACGTAGCCCGCGATATCGGACATCAAGTAGCTGGCCAGCCCGGCCACTTCATCTGCCGCGCCCATGCGCTTCATCGGGATGATTTTCAGCGCTTCATCGATCACCATTGGCTCAAGATCGGTCATGCCGGTATCAATCAAACCTGGCGCAATGCAGTTGACGGTGATTTTGCGTTTCGCCAATTCAATCGCCAGCGCTTTGGTGGCACCAATAATGCCCGCTTTCGCCGCGCTGTAGTTGACCTGGCCGCGATTGCCCATGATGCCGGAAACCGATGACAAGGTAATGATGCGCCCGCCTTTGCGCAGGCCGATCATCGGCATCACGCAGGGTTGAATCACGTTGTAGAAACTGTCGAGATTGGTGTGGATCACGCTGTCCCACTCGTCCTCGGTCAGCGCCGGGAACGCCGCGTCGCGCGTGATGCCGGCATTGCTGATCACGCCGTAATACGCGCCGTGTGCCGCGATATCCTGTTCCAACGCGGCGCGTGTGGCATCGCGCTGTGCCACATCAAACTGCAAACTGCGACCACGGCCGCCCGCGGCGATGATATCGGCAAGCGTGTGTTCCGCGCCTGCGCTATCGCGGTGATAATGCACCACGATGTCAAAACCGTCCTGCGCCAGGCGCAACGCGATGGCGCGGCCAATCCCTTTACTTGCGCCGGTCACTAATACGCTGCGTGTCATGGCTGAAGTCCTTGTTGCAATTGATGTAATTCTTGTTCATCGGGCTGATAAGTATTTAACCGGCCGCTGGCGATCACCGCATCGTTACAGCGAATTTCACCTTCAAAGCTGCCCAATTTGTCGTCGCGCATCAGCAGCCGCATTTCGATATGCAGCGTGCTGTTGGCAGCGAAAGTGGGATGATTGGCGCGATAACCGCGTCCGCCAAGTAACATTCCGGGACGAATATCACTGTCGCCGCGCTGGCGGGCGTGATAACCCGACCACACGCCGACGGTTTGCGCCATGATCTCCACACCAAACCATGCTGGCAGCTCGCCTTGTGGCGTGAGAAATGGCGCTAACACACCGCTGGCGTTGATGCTGACGGCACAGATCACGCTGTCATCCACTACCTGAATAACTCGATCCAGCAGCAACATCGGCGCGCGGTGCGGCAAATAATCGCCAACCGGTAAAAAATCACTCATGCGTCTTTCCTACAATCAGGCAGGTATTGTTCCCGCCAAAAGCAAACGAATTTGAAGCAATCACCGGCCGCGCCAAGGGTTGCGCACGGGTGAGTAAACCGCACTCTGGCAGCGACGTATCGTGGCTCGCAGCGGAGAAATCCTGCGGCGGCAACGGCAGATTATGTTGCAGAATCAAGGCCGCCAGCGCCGCTTCAGTCGCGCCTGCTGCGCCTAAGGTGTGACCGGTGAGATGTTTGGTTGAGCTGCACGGCACGCGATCGCCAAACAGACGATGCACCACCGCCGATTCCACCTGATCGTTAAGCGGCGTCGCAGTGCCGTGCAGGTTAATGTAGCCGACATCCTGCGGCGCTAAACCGGCCTGCTGCAACGCCATCAACATGGCGCGCTCCGCGCCGACGCCTTCAGGATGCGGCGCTGACATGTGCCATGCATCCGAAGATTCGCCGCAACCGAGCAACGCCAGTGGCTGCTTTTCGCGCGTTAGCAACAACAGCGCGCCCGCTTCGCCAATCGAAATGCCGTCGCGGTCGGCACTAAATGGCGCGCAATGCCGTTCTGATAGCGACTCAAGGCTGGCAAAGCCGTTGATCGGCATGCGGCTCAATGAATCCGCGCCGCCCACCAGCGCCACATCAACGATTCCCGCCTCAATCAGCCGTTGCCCACTGATAATCGCGCGCGCGCTGGAGGAACAAGCCGTAGAAATGGTATACGCCGGACCATCCAGTTGCAGATAGTGCGCCAGAAAACGCGACGGATCGCCGAGTTCCTGCATGCGGTAATCGTAGCCTGGCAAACCGCCATCCACTTGACGATCGCCTTCATCCACACCTGAGGTGCTGGTGCCCAGCACAATTGCCACGCGGTCACGGCCATATTGTGCAATCGCCGCATCCAGCGCCGGGCGCAATTGCACCAGCGCCGCCAACAACAGCTGATTATTACGCGTGTTATGCGCCGCCAGGTTCTCAGGAATCGATGGCAATTCACCCTGCACTTCGCCCAGCCAGCAACGCTTACCGGCTTGCAGCCAGCCATCACGCGGCTGCATGCCCGGCGCGCTACCCGCTTGCAACTGCGTAGCAATCTGCGCGAGGTCGTTGCCCAATGCGTTAACCATGCCGAAGGCAGAGATGTAAATCATGATGACGCGTCCAGATGTTGGATTTGAATCTGATAGCCAAAGGCACGTTGATCGATGCTGATCGGCTCGCGTACTGCGCCACGTTGCAGATAACGAATCAGCGTCACCACTTCACCCGAAGGATCGCGCAGCTCGCGGCGATCATCGATATCGGTTAACGTCCAACCGCGCGGTAATTGCGGCTGCCAGGCGCTGATCGGCCAGTGGCTGAGCATCACATCCGCCAACACCTGACTGGCGGGCGGCATTTCCGGTAACGCCATCATCTGTTGCGTGTGAATACCGTTTTTGTCGTAGGTCACGCGGAACAGGCGAATGCCAAGCGAGGACAAACCCGCCAGGCTCAACTGCTGTGAATCAGCGCTGAGCAGCACCAACAGCGATTGGGTTTTGCCTTTGGCGTGACCAGTCAACAGTTGCTGCTGCTGGAAAGCCGGTGAAATGCCCGGTGCCGGCAGCGTGACGCGCACGCCCGGTTTCAACCACGCGCTTGGGCGATGGTCATTATGCGCCGCACACCCGCCCAGCAGCAGGCTCAACAGCAGCAAAAATCCTGGTCTCATCGTTGCTTCCTTTTCCCCGCTGCCAGCGCCAATGGCGCCAGCAAGAATGCACAAAAAATCCCGCTACACAGCACGGTGCCAAAACCACTGATCGCCGCCGTGCTACTGAACACCAGCATGCCGAGCGTCAGCAACGTGGTGATCATCGCCAGCGTCACCGCCAGCATTGACGTTAACGGCGTACCGCGCGGATTGCTGAAGAACAGCGTGTAATTGATGCCGATGCCAAGCACTAGAATCAGCGCCAGCAAGGCAAACAGGTTCAGGCTGGCTCCGATCCAGCCGAGCGTTGCCAGCGCCGCCGCCAGCGATAACCACGACGGCAAGGCGCTGCGCATCCCGGCTTTGATGCCGAGCCGCAGCATGTAGCTGGCGGTGATCAATAACAACGCCAGCGCCAGCAATCCGCTTAACAACGTGCGCCAGAAGCGGAACAACTCATCGTAACTGGCTTTGCGATCAACCCAGTTAACGCCCGCTTGCTGCTGCGCCAGCTGTTGCAGCGCCGCGCTGTTTTTCACGCCATTGATTGGCACCAGCACGCTGCTGCGTCCATCCGGCAACGACAACCACAACAGTCGCCAGCCTTCGCTCAGCGGACTTGCCAGCCAATCGGCGGCGGAAACCGGCATCGCCTTCAGATCGGCATTGGCAACGGTGATACCGGCTTGCTTCAGATGCTCAAGCACGGTTGGCGCAGCTTGCTGCAATAGCGCGACATCCTGCTGCTGCTGCGCCAGTGAATTCAGCGGCAGCACGCGATAACCGGCGAACCAGCCTTGCTGTTGCGCCTGTTGCAACTTCGGCGTTAAAGCACTGAGACGTTTCAGCGCCTGCTGTTCATCATCGCCCCACACCACAAACCAGGTTTGATCGGCTTGCTGCCCGGTGAGTTGCGCCAGTTGGCGATCCTGCGCCAGCAACTGCGCCGGGGCGCTTTGCAGATGGGCGATATCGTCATCGATCCGCAGTTGCACAATACCGCTGATGGCGTAAATCGCCATCAATGCCGGTAATCCCCATTTTAGCGGGCGATTGCGACGCCAGGCGGCCAGCCAGCGCGCCAGCCACACCATTGCGGGAATCGGCCGCACCGGCAAACCGCGCACCAGCCACGGATAAAAGCAGATTACCGTTAGGCATGAAGCACTCAATCCGCTGGCGGCGAAGACCGCCAATTGGCGCAAGCCGGGGAACGGTGCCAGCAGCATCAGCAGCCAGGCAATCGCCGTGGTGCCCAGCGCCAGCAGCAAAGTGCCGCGCACTTTGTGCAGACTTTGCCACGGCGTGGTGTTTTCGCCATGCACCATGCGTTCGGTCAGATAGTAGAGCGTATAATCGGCCGAGATGCCGACAATGCTGAGGCTCATGACTAACGTTGTGAGATGCAGCTCACCAAAAAACAGTAAGGTGAAGACGGTTCCCGCCATCGCGCCAATCGCCACCGACAGCGCGCACAGCGCCAGCGGCCGCAACGAACGAAATACCAGCCACACCAGCAGCAGCAATCCTGCCAGCGTTGCGCTACCCAAGGTTTCCACATCATGTTGTGCGCGCTGACTGGCATCGTCGCTAAACAGCACCGTGCCGCGCGTCAACAGCTGCGCATCCGGCCAGCGCGTTTTTAACTGTTGCTCAAGCTGATTTAGCGCCACCACCAATTGATGACTCTCTTTGATGCTGAACGCATTGCTCGCCAGCTCGCCGTGCAGAAAATACCAGCGGCGCTGTTGCGCATCGTTAACCGTCAACCAACCGTTGTGCAGCACCATTTTGTTGGCGCTTTGCTGCAACGCTAATTGCGCACCGCGTACCAGCAACAGCGGATCGTTATTGATTTCCTTGCTGCCGACACCGGCAAAAGCCGAGAATAATTGCGCCAGAATCCAGTCGGCCTGCGCGTTGCCGCCGTTTTGTAAGCGCGCTCGCGTGGCGGGATCGATTAATCCGTTACGATGCTGAAAGGCATAAGCGCCCCAACGCTGCATCTGATTATCATCCAGCTCGCCGCTCACCTGTTTTAGCATCGGCAAGGCACGCAGTTGCTGTTGCCACCATGCGGCAGCGGCATCACCATCCTGGTTATTGGCGCTCACCAGCCACACCAATTGGCGATCGAGACGCTGCATAAATCCTTGCTGAATTTCCGCCGGTGCCTGGCCGAGATTCTGCTGCGGCAACAGCGCTAGCACGCTGCTGTTAAGCTGGCTGCGCGGCAACAATAGCGCCAACGCCACTGCCAGCGTCAGACACACCGCCAGCCACAGCAGCGCGAGTTTTTTCTCACTGCGCTGGGGCAAAACGCGCTCGCTCTTCATCGGTCAAGGTGGACGGTTCGGTACGGGTGTTGCTTAAGGTGATTTCGGTTTTATCGCCCTGTTTATCATCCAGCGTGATGCGATTGAGGAATTGCTCACCTTGCAGATCGATGCGGTTAAAGATTTTGTTCAGCGGCGCGGCTTTCGGCGTCAGACCCAACTGCCAGCTGTTGTTGCCGCGATCGTGAAAATCGAGATCAAAATTCTCGCGCAGTACCTTTTCATCGGCCTGGAACAGCGCGCGCAGCAGATGGTTGAACTGAAACATTTGCGGATTACTGTCGGCGGTGATCACCTGCGGCGGCTGGCCGCTCATGCTCTGCACCATACGTTTATCGTCGAGGATCAGCGTCAGCGGAAACGGCGTGGCTTGCTGCCACCACAAGCCTTGCTGCTGAGCGATCAATAACTGGCCGCGCGAGACCAGCGGCTGCGACATGCCAGCGATGGTGCGCACCTGAACAAAGTTGGCGCGAATCACCGGCTGGCTGGCGAAACGCTGTTGCAATTGTTCCAGCGTTACCGCGCTGGCGCTGCTGCATACCAACAGCAGCAGCATCGATAAAATTCGGGTCACGGCTTCACTCCCAGGCGTTCAAACAGAATGTCAGGCGAGACAAAACACATCTCCTGCGTGGTGGCATTGACCGCCACCTGAATGGTGTGGGCTTTGGTGGTCACCTGCCCCGCCGCGTTGAGAATCACGTAATCAATACGCAGACGATTTTCATACTCGCTAATGCTGGCGGCGACGCGCACCGTCTCTTCGTAGCGCAACGGCTGGCGATATTTGACGTGGGTATCGACCACTGGCCAGACGTAGCCGCTGGCGGACATTTCCCCGTAGCTGTAATTAACGCTGCGCAACAAGGCTTCACGTGCTCGTTCAAAAAAGCGGAAATAGTTGCCGTGCCACACCACGCCCATCGGATCGCAGTCGTGAAACGACACGGTGATTTCCACTTCAGCGCGGTAGTTCGCTTCACTCATCGCGGCTTTTCTCCTCTGGTAATGACCAGAAATCGTAAAAATTAAACCAATCCAGCGGCGCCATTAGCGCGTGTTGTTGCAGGCGTTCGGCGTAGCGATCAACGGTGTCTTGTAACGCTTGTTGACGTTGTGCACGCGGCAGCAACAGTGGATCGGCAAAGGCTTCGCAGTGCACACGCAGTCGGCCCTGTTCACGTAGGGCAAACATCAGCAATACCGGACAACGCAGCGCCGCCGCCAGTACAAATGGCCCTTGCGGAAACGGCGCGGGACGGCCCATAAATTGGCTCCACACCACGCGACGCTCGCCGCCGCGCTGGCGATGAACCGCAGTGCGATCGCCAACAATCGCCACCCATTCACCGGCATCGAGTTTTTGTTGCAGCAGAATAGCGGTGTCCGGGCCGATATCGGTGACCGGCATCAGATTGACGCCGGCCTGCGGCGCGATGCTTTCCAGCACATCGCGGAAGCGTTGTGCGTTCTCGGTGAACACCAACGCGTTAATCACCAACCCGCTGACCTGCTTCGCCATCGCACGGCAAGCTTCGATATCGCCCAGATGCGAGGCCAGAATCAAGTGTCCTTTGCCTTCGGCAGCGCGAATGGTGGCTTCGGCCCCCGGCGCAAAATCGATGTCGCGTCCCCATTGCAGATCGCCGCGCCAGCTGGCAACTTTATCCAGCATGCTGTAGCCAAAGCGCAGGAAATGGCGATAACTGTTAATCGGTGCAGGCAGCGCGATGTTCTGCTGCTGCGCCACCGCTTGCACGCGGGTTAACCACTGTTGCGAGGCGGCGCGCGCGGCGCGTCCCGTCAGCCAATACACCGCCACCACCGGCCACAACAGCAGCACAAACGGTAAACGCCCAGCGCGACGATAGAGCCACAGCATAAAGCGCAAACCGCTTTGACCGCGACGTTCCGGCGTGGCCGACCAATGTTGCGCATCGCCACGCTGGCGCAGCAGTTGCGGAATGCGTGGCAACATGCCGAAGAATAGACGTGTGTGCATCCACGAAATGCGCAGATTGTCGTGTAAAGCATCAAAGTGCGACAAACCGGTGGCGGGATAGGTCACGCGTGTGGCGATGAAGCGACTCGGCGTGCCTTGCCAGTGCAGGCGCACCATGATTTCCGTATCGAAATCCATACGTTGACCAATCGGGCGCCGATCGCAGAGTTTCAGCGCAGCCGCCAACGGATAAACGCGAAAACCGCACATGCTGTCTTTGATGGAAAACGACAATGTTTCCACCCACACCCAGAAGTGCGTGATGTAGCGGCCGTACAAACGTGATTTGGGGATCGAATCATCGTAAATCGGCTGACCAGAGATCAAACTGTGCGGATAGCGTTGCGCTTCGGTCAACATGCGCGGCGTGTCTTCCACCTGATGTTGCCCGTCGGCATCCAATTGCACTGCGTGGCTGTAACCGGCGGCCGCAGCGGCGCGCATGCCGGCGATCACCGCCGCACCTTTGCCTTGATTATGCGGCAGCGTCAGTACCTGTAATTTTGGTGCACGAAGCGCGGCAATCTGCTGTTTAGTGGCGGCATCGCTGCCGTCATCCACCAGAATAATAGGTAGATTAAACGGTTCCAGCCGCGTCAGCACCGATGCCAGCATGGCGCCGTGGTTGTAGCAGGGAATCAGCACGCACGGCTTAAATTCAGCGTTTAACACAGGCGAATTTTCCCGCTGCTGGCAACCGTGCTGCTGTCGCCATTGATCAGGCTGTAACTGAAATTGAGCAGCGATTTTTCAGCCTGCCAGTGCAGGTGCAATTCCAGTTCGGCATCCGGCGGCACCGGCTGTTGAAACTTGATGTTATCAATGGAAGCAAAGGCTTTACCGGGTGCAAGACGTTCAAGGCCGTAATGCAGCGCCCAATCCAACTGCGCCACGCCGGGCAGAATCGCCAAGGTGGGGAAATGACCGCGGAACCAAAACAGATCGGCAGCAGCATGCAGACGTAACGTCAACACATCGCCCTGCTGCTGGGCATGCAATTCAACCGGCAACATCAAACAACTCCTCAATTTGCGGCCAGGCGCGCTTACTTTGTGCGGTGACCGGAATGGTGGTCACCACGCGCCAATAGCGTGGCATGGCAACCGGCTCCAGCCAGGGTTGCAATGCCTGCTTCCATTCTCGTTTGCGCTGATGCAGCGTGGCGGCATCAGGCGTATCCGGCAACGCCAGCACCACGCCAATCGCATGGCGGCCGTGACGATGCAGCGCCAACGCGGCGGCGTCGGTTACGCCCGGCAACGACAGCAAGCGGCGCTCGATTTCACTCAGCGACACGCGTTTGTCTTCAATCTTCACCACGCGATCCTGGCGACCGGCTAATTCAAATTCCCCGCCAGGCTGCTGCACAAGGCGATCATCCAACGCACAACCCTCCGCGCTCTCCAGCAAGGCTGAAAATACGCGCCAGCGCCCGGCTTCCGTCTCGCGCAGCGTCACCTGCGGGAAACAGTGCCAGCGCGCGTTTTCATGCTGCGCGCTGCGCCAGCCAATTACGCCGGTTTCGGTGCTGCCATAAATTTCATCGACTGTGCAACTCGACGCCTGCTGCGCCTGTTGTGCAGCTTCCCACGGCAAGGCGCCACCAGCAGAAACAATCAATTCACAGCGCGGTGCGGCGAGTGAGCGATCAAGACGACGCAAAAACGCCGGACTGCTGATAAAGGCATAACGACGATGGGCGGATTGATCGGCCAGTTGTTCACTGTAGAAGATTTGCTGCGCGGCGAACGGTAAACCCAGCGCCATTGGCAAAACGATGCGGAAACTCAATCCATACAGATGTTGATGGCTGACAGAAGCAATCACATGGCAATCGCGGAGTCGTTGGCCCCACAAGTTGTGCAGCCAATCGGCTTCTACATCTAACGCGCGCAGTGATTTCACCACGCGGCGCGGCGTGCCAGTGGAACCGGATGTGAATAGCACCAGATGGGCATCTTCTGCGATAGGCGGCAATTCACCCTCGGCTAGCGCGCCGTCCCAGCGCAGTTGCGCCAGCGAGACGTCCAGCGGCATATCGCTGAGTACACCATCAAGTTGATCGGCCATCTCTTCTAACTGTGCGGCGCGGCAATGACCGGGAATCACCGGTGTTTTGCCGGCATGCCACAGCGCTAATAGCGCGGCGGTAAAAGCGTAGCTGTTATCGAAGCACAGCGCCCAATGCTGGCCCGCTTGCTGTTGCAGTCGCTGCGATAACGCCTGCACCTGTTGGCGCAGCAGCGACAGAGTGAACTGTTGTTGGCCTTGCCAGGCAACGAGGCGATCCGGCACATTCAGCCAGTCGCGGATACTGCAAACCTTCATGCCTGTTTCCTTATACGCTGACGCAGCAGCCATTCGCCGCCCATCAACGCGCCCATCAGAATATAGCTGATGCCGCCATTCCACAGCGTCCAGAGTTGGAGATTGTTGAGCAGGCAGGTCGCCAGCGCTACGCTGCCATTAAAGATGAAAAAGCCGCACCACACTTGCGTCACGCGCCGGGTGTAGCGCACTGCGCGCGGCGGCAATTCCGGCTCGCGCAACCGCGCCAGTCGTTCCACCAGCGGCATTGGGCTCCACAACGAACTGCCAAACAGCAGCAGCATCAGCACGTTGACCACCAGGGGATACCACAAAAGCAGATGTTGCGATCGCAGCAGCAAGCTGGCAAGGCACAACAGCGTGCCGACCAGCGCCAGCAGCAGCATCACGCGCCCCATTGCCCCGGTTGCGCGCCGCAAACTCCAGATGCGCAGCACAAATAGCAGCGCCAACAGGCCCAACATGCCGCGCCATTGTGGCTGCGTGATGGTGAGCCACACTAAAAATGGCCAGGCGAGCAACGTCAGCGCATTGAGCAGCCGCAGAAGCGTGCGCATGCCAATAATCAGGCTTCGTCGCGCATCAGTTGGTCGACGGCGTCAACCACATCCTGCACGGTACGTACGGCGCGGAAGGTTTCCGGTTTGATTTTGCGGCCAGTGCGTTTTTGCAGATGCACCACCATATCGACCGCATCAATGCTATCCAGCTCGAGGTCTTCATACAGACGCGCCTCAGGGCGGATATCATCCGGCTCAATTTCAAACAGCGAGGTAAGAAGCGAGGCGACTTCCTGGTAAATTTCGTTTTTGTTCATCATGTTGGCTGCTCTCAGGCTTGCTGTTGTTCAACAAACGCGGCCAGGGTAGCCACGGAAAAAAAGTGCGCACGCAGCGTTTCGCTCTCGGCGGAAAGCTGTACGCCAAAGCGATTTTTCACCGCCAGTCCCAGCTCCAGCGCATCGATAGAATCGAGACCCAGCCCGTCGCCAAACAGCGGCGCGTCGGTTTCAATATCATCCGGGGTAATGTCTTCCAGATTCAGCGTATCGATAATCATCTGTTTGATGTCGTTGATCAGTACTTGCATAACTTAGTTGGTCTCTTGAGGCACCAGCGCCTGTTGCAGGTGACGCGTCAAACGGCGCGCGGCCAGCGGCTGCGCATCCTCTTCGTCTTCACTAAAGGCCTGGCTAGCAATACGCGATTGTACGCGTACAGTAAAAAGCGGTTTAACCAGCGGAATCTGATACCAGCGGCTTTGTTTATCGAGCATACGCTGGGTGCAGGTAATGTGAACCACGCGTAGCTCGCATCCGGCGCGCACCGCGATATTGGCGGCACCGCGTTGTAGCTTCAGCGGCTCGCCGTAGCGCGTACGCGTCCCTTCCGGGAAAATCAAAATGGTATCGCCACGCGCCAGTCGTTGTTGGCTATCGGGCAGCAGCGTATCAGCTTCGCTATTAATCAGGTAATCCGCGGCGCGAATCACGCCACGAAAGAAAATATTGTGGCGCAGATCGGCTTTGACCAGGCAATCCATTTCCGGCAGCACCGATGCAATCATCACGTAATCGATTAACGAAGGATGATTGGCGACAATCAGGCAGCCACGATCCTGGCGCAACAGCTCAGCACCGATAATCTGGTAATCATAAACACCGACCAGGCGGCAAAAACGCAGGAAGCAGCGGAAACTCCACGCAATACTGCTGCGGGCAATTTGACGACGGCGCAGGCCATCGCGCTGTAGCAGTAACAGCAAATTGAACCCGATCAGCGAGAGTAATAAGCCGCCAACGCTGAACAGCGTAAAACTGACGGCAGTCATCACCAGCCGCCAGTAATAGTTGAAACCGGGCCGCGTGCGAGCCAACGAATTATCCGCCATGCTGCTCCCAGTGCCATTGATGGCGCTCACCGGCAATCATGAAACGTGGCGTGTTACGCAACAATGCCGCCAGCATTTGCACGCTTTGCGGCAGCGCTTCAGCAAACGCTTCGCCAGGCTTTGCTGCGCATCGCAGTTGGTCACCGGCCCGCAGCAGCAGCGCGACGGCATAAGGCGCATTGAACAACTCGGTTTCCGGCAGCCACGGATGATAGTAATCCGGCACGCTACCATCGAAATCCACCAGCAAAACCTGCTGGTAACCGGCTTGATGTAACGACGCGACTTCAATCAGCCCTTGCTGAAAACTGTCGATACCGGCGGAGATCGAGGAGGAAACCAGCGGCTGGCGCGCGGCGATAGTCAGGCTTCCCACCGCAGAGTTGTGCACTGACATGGCGAAATCGGTAGGCGAAAGCGGTTGTTGATCGGCTAAGGCCGTGAGAATACGCAGATTCCGTTCCAGCTCACCGTGGCGACTGGTAAAAACCACCGCATCCACCGTTTGCCGCGCCAGCAATGCCAATCCGCACTCCACTGCCGCACGGCTGCCCGCGCTGAGACGACGCGCGGTCATCATCGGCAAAAATTGCGGTTTAGCGATCGGTTGCGTGGCATCAAAGGCTGACGCGTGTTGCGCCCAGCTTTGCCATTGTTCTGCGGTGTTGTAGCCCGGCGCGATGGCGTGCCAGTCAACAAGGGAGTAAGCGAGTTTCATACCTGTATTCTTTTTTCAGCCTCAGGAATGGTCAGATTTTCACTGCGCGGCATCCCTTCCTTGCTTGCTATCTATTCCCGTCATCCACCGAAATGGATGTCGCCGATTAACAAGGCGGGCACATGGCCCGCCTGTTTCTATTTCGGCAGCGTGGCAACTAACTTTACACAATTATGTCAGCTATCCCGCTTCGCGCTTATTTCGCGGATTCAACCGCCAAACGCGTTTGAATACCCTGATTCAGGTTTTCAATCCAACGATTATAGTTGCGGTGAATCTGGCCGCTACCAGCGCGCAGATTCTGGCTGCTAACGTATTGGATTTGATAGCTATTAGCGGTGTAGTTAATGCGAATATCCGCCGTATGACCGCGCTCAGCCAGGTGACCATTCATGGTGCCTGGACCGGCAGTCGACATCACCCATTTGTTGGCGGCACCCGCTTGAATAATCGCCTGCTTCATCTGCGCGTCAGAATAGTTCTGACCCACAGTCTGACTAACATTTTGGATCGGTGCCGTGCGCGGTGCACAGCCCGTCAACAATGCGGCGCTCACGAATAAAGCCAGGCCGACATTTTTATTCATCATGTTATTTTCCTTTCCTTGTCATGGCAGGTCGCCAAGTGTGCGACCTTGCAAGTAAACCAACCTGCAATAATCCGTCTGGATTGAGCAAAACGTGCGAGATAATAACATTATTTGTAAAGACAAGTAAAAATAAGCATGAATAACTTAATATTAGACTAGCGTCGAATTAAATTCCGAACCAATCCCATTCCTCTTATAATTCCTACCAAAAAATGGCCTTCTGACATGATGATTAACCCTGCCAACCGCCACCTAAAGAGCGATAAAGATCAATTTGTGCCAGCAGCAGCGTATTTTTCACTGAGACGATATTCAGTTGCGTACTGAACAAGGTACGTTGCGCATCCAATTCATCGAGATAAGAAGCGTAACCATTTTGATAGCGGTTATGCGCAATACGATAGGCTTCCGCAACGTACTTCTCTTGCTTCTGCAACTCGGTCAGCTGCTCCTGACTGCGGCGAATCGCATCCAGTGCGTTATCGACATCAGCAAAGGCACTGCGTACCACTTTTTCATAGCCGTAAAGCGCCTGGTTGCGCGTCGCCATCGCCACGTCAACCTGCGCCGTTAAGGCTTCGCGATTAAGTATCGGTGCCAGAATGCTGCCACCGATGCTCCACAGTTCGAAAGGCGTATCCAGTAGATTGTGCAGCGTGAAACTTTGATAAGTGCCGCTGGCGGTGAGATTGAGTGACGGCAGCAGATTGGCCTGCGCGGAAGCCAGCGAGGCATCGGCGGCGATTAACTGACGCTGCGCCTGCACGATATCCGGACGACGATTAAGCAATTGCGATGGCAGCAGCGATGGCAGCGTTTGTGGTTTGATGTGATCGAACTGGCTGTTGCGCGCAATTTCGCGCGGATTCATGCCAACCAACACGCTCAGCGCATTCTCTTGCTGCTCGATTTGGTGTTGCAGTTGCGGGATTTGCGCCTTGGCGGTTTGGTATTCCGATGCCGCCTGCATCCATTCCAATCGCGAGGTGTAGCCCGTCTCAAACTGGCGCTGCGCTAAATTCAGCGAGTTTTCTCGCGTGGCGAGCGTGGCTTCGGTCACGCGCAGTTGTTCATCCAGCGCACACAAGCTGAGATAGCCGGACGCCACCGAACTGGCAACGGTTAGCTCGGCGGCAGAAGCCGCGGCGCGTTGCGCATCCAGCGAAGCTTCGGCGGCACGAATGCTGTTGCTGCGGCTGCCCCACAAATCCACTTCATAGTTGGCCTGCAACAATCCCTGAAATACCGCGTTCTCATACGGCTGTCCGGTCGCCGCCGACAACGCACGTTGATGGGTAGCCGCTACGCCCGCCGACAACGTGGGAAAATTGTCACCCTGCGCGGCTCGCAATTGCGCACGATATTGATCCACCCGCGAGCGTGCGCTGAGGATATCGCTGTTGTGCTGCAAGGCTTGCGAGACCAGGCGATTGAGATTGTCATCGCCAAAGTTCTGCCACCAGCGCGCTTCCGGTGCGGCCTGCGGCCCCACCTGCTGACGCCAGCTATCCGGGATTGGCAGCGAGGACGGCGCTTTCTCAACGTTGGTACCACAACCGCCGATCATTAAGGCCACCAGTGTGGCTAACAGCGCGCGTTTCATGGCGCATCCTTGTGTGGCTCGGCGGCAGTATCAATGTCCACTTCCACCGACATGCCCGGACGCAGCGCACGCAGATCGTCATTGAGGATTTTGATGCGCACCGGAATACGCTGCGCAATCTTCACAAAGTTACCGGTGGCGTTATCCGGCGAAATGGCGCTGAACTCTGATCCCGCAGCAGGCGAGATGAACTCAACGAGGCCATTGTAATGGCGTCCATCAAGCGCATCGACGCGAATACTGACTGGCAATCCGGGACGCACGCGCGCCAGTTGCGTCTCTTTCAGGTTGGCGATAATCCATTTATTCTCGGGTACCACTGACGTTAAGCGCGTGCCGGCGGTGACGTAAGTGCCTTTACGCACCGACAATTGCCCCAACTGACCGCT
The DNA here is from genome assembly GCF_059412405.1 of Pantoea sp. CFCC18179. Taxonomy (NCBI): domain Bacteria; kingdom Pseudomonadati; phylum Pseudomonadota; class Gammaproteobacteria; order Enterobacterales; family Erwiniaceae; genus Pantoea; species Pantoea sp. CFCC18179. Next base: position 54,909 of record NZ_JBNBPM010000008.1, read on the forward strand.
ATCCGGCGCGATGATGCGCGTGTTGGCCAAATCGATATTCGCCAGTTCCAGCGCCGCTTGCGCGCTGGCCACATCACCCTGCAATGACGCACGATTGACGATCACCGTTTGCAGATTTTGCTGTGAAACCGCCACTTGCGCATCGGCCTGACGTAATTGCGCCTGCGCTTGCGCATTGGCGGCGCGCGCAGCATCGCGTTCACGCACTGAAAGTGAACCATCAGCCGCCAGATTCTCCACGCGTTTCAGGTCGAGACTGCTTTTCAGCGCCTGGGCTTTGGCGTTTTCCAGCGCGGCTTTGTTGCTGAGAATGTTGGCCTCGGCGCTTTTACGCTGCTGTTGGTTATTGTTCTGCGCGGCAATTTTCATATCCAGCTGCGCCTGCGCCTGATGCACGCGCTGACGATAAATGCGGTCGTCGATGGTCATCAGCAATTGGCCTTTGGTCACCGGCTGCAAATCCACCACCTCAACATCAGTGAGATAACCACTCACCTGTGGGCTGATAAAGGTGACTTGTCCGCGCACATAGGCGTTTTCCGTCGATTGGATGGTGCTGGTGAACGGCCAAAGTTGCCAGGCATACAGAATGACCAGCACGCCGACGATAACAATGCCGCTACCAGCAGCAATGGAAAGAATGCGGCGGCGGTTGCTGCGCTCACGCTCAGCGGCCTGAATGTCGTCCTGTTGGCTCATGGATTCTCCGTTGAATTAACTGGTAGTGCTTGCTGACGTGCGGCCTCAATTTTAGCCTGACGCCAGTTGATAATGCGTAAGCGCGTGAGGCGATATAGCACCCAAATCAAGGTGATAAAAGCCAGCGCGGCGGTGAGTAAATAGGTGTCGTTGTAGGCCAGCACGTTGGCTTGCAGCGTCGCCACCGTTTGCAACTGGCTGCTGCTTTGCGCGCTGAGCAGCACGTTATCGGGCAACTGGCTGTTGAATAACGCACTGTATTGGCTGAGACGTTCGGTGACGTTGGGATCGAGTAACGAAAACTGATCGCCGAGCAAGCTGGAGTGATATTTCTCGCGCCACGTCTGGAACGTGCCAAGAATCGCAGCGCCAATCAAGCCGCCGAGGTTTTGGCTCATGCCAAACAACACCACAAAACTCACCAGATTTTTCGGCTGCGTCACCACGCCGCCAATGCCTAACAACATGGCGGGAGCGAGGAAGAAAGCGCTGCCGAAGCCCAGCAAGAACTGGCTGACATAGAGATTGTTGCCGCGCGTTAACGGGCTGGATTGTGCATCCATCAGCGAAGCGATGATCATCACCACCAACGAAGCGACTATCGGCCAGCTCAGATGCGTTGGCCGGATGGTTAACGCACTGGCCACCATGCCACAAATCACCCCGCCGATAATGGCAAACGCCAGACCGCGCATCTGATCGTTGAGCAAACCGAGCTGCTGTAAGAATCCGACGGCGCCAGTGTTCTGTTCCGCCAACAGAATGCGCATCATGATCATCACAATACCCAGCCGAACAATCATGCCGTTGCTGAGCCAGCGTGTGTTGATCAACGGATTAGCACGGTTGTGCTCAACCACAATCGCCGCCACGATCAGCACCAACGCCAGCGCTAATGCAATACCCAGCCACGGCGTGGTGAACCACCATTCGATGCGTCCCAGCGACAGCACGCCACACAGCAGCGCCATGCCAGGTGCCAGCAGAATAAAGGTGACAAAATCCATCTTTTCGAACGCCTTGATGCGGTCGCCGGGCGGTAACTTCACCACCAGCACGCAACCCAACGCGATCAACGCTAATCCCAGTTCAAACAGGTACAGCCCGCGCCACTCTTCCAATTGCAGCAATTCGGTGGAGAACAAACGCGCCAGCGGAATCGCCAGCTGCGAGGCAGTGATGCCAATTACCAGCGCTTTCAAGCGGTGTTTCGCCGGCCACGCCTGAATCTGGTAGTAAATGCCCAGCGAACTCAGCGCCGCGCCCACCATGCCGTGTGCGGTACGCACTATGATTGCCGAGCTGAGATCGTTGGCAAGAATGTGGAAAAACGCCACGATGACGTACAGCACCAGAAACGCTTCGGTAAATAGCCGCAGGCCAAACTGCTGGCGAAACTTCACCAGCAGCAAGTTGATCGAGATATTGCCCATCACATACACGGCGGGCAGCCAGGCAATTTCATTGCTGTAAGCGCCGAAAGTGCCTTGCAGATTGGTAAGATTGGCAGAAACCAGCGCATTACTCAGCGCGCCGGTAATAGAAATCAGCAGGCCGATAATGCCGAAGGCGATGCGCTTCGACGGCGAATGCAGCGGCGTGGAGGGCGAACCCGGCAGCATCGGCTTTTCATGCGGCAGCCATTCACGTTGAGCATAAGGGTTGCGCTTCGCCACGATTAAATGCTTCCCAGACGTGCGAGCAGCTGTTGCAGCACCGCTTCCGTGGTGGCTAAGGCGGCGGGATCGATATCGGCTAACAGTTGGGCGCGCAGCGTATCGGCCTGCGTTTTCACCTCGTCAAACGCCACGCTGCCCTGTTCAGTTAAGATCAACAAACGTTTGCGGCGATCTTCTGGCGGCTGCACGCGTGCCAGCAGTTGTTGTTTAACTAAGCGATCCACCAACGGCACCACACTGGCTTCTTCTAAACCCAATAACTGCGCCAGAGCTTTTTGCGTTGGCGGTTCCGCAGCAGTGGCTACGCTGGCAATCGCCATCCAACTGCTCATGCTTAGCCCGCTCTCTTTTAAACGGCGATCAACGGCCAGCCGCCACGCATGGGCAGTGAGATGCAATAAACGCGAGAAAGGTTGTGGATAGTCGCTCAAAACGTAGTGGCCTAATGGTTAGGTATCTAACTAAACGGGTGCGTTATTATATGCGAAGCTGCATCACATTGAAAAGTTAGCATTCATAGCGTGTTGCGGAAATGTCGAAACAGGATTAATTGCGGTCTGTGTTGTACAAGTGAAGCGGTAAGATGGGCAAAAATGAATATCTTGTATAGATTTGATTTAAATACTTACTATTTATGTCATTGATTAATAACTGTTAGCACAAATAGCTTAAGCATCCACTTGTACAACTTACCCAAGATTGTATAAGTTTACAACCCGTGAGCCGGTGAATGGCTCCGTAACGAATGATGCACTTTGCGTCGCCTCTGAAGGTGTTGTGGATTTCCACCTTCAGAGGTGTCTTTTTTGCGTTGGTTGATGAGTTGGGTATCGCGTGCCTGTCCGCGCGCGATTTTTTTCATCATGGCACTGAGGGCGATCGCGCCGTCAGGTCAATTTAAAGGGTTTTACCTATGCAAAACGCCGCAACCAGTAGCGCCGCCATCGCTGATTATTTCAAGCTGGCGGGTAATAGCGATAGCAATGAGATGGAAGTTTTCGGGCAGATTATCGCCGAAATCCTGCAAGCCGGTATGCCGGTTTCCAACAAAGCGATTATTTCATCTCTGATCGGCCGTCTTGAAATGGAAAGCGATGTGGTTCAGCTGGATATCTACCGCCACCTGTTGGAATTGGTAGTGAATAAAACACCTGACGATCTCGCGGTATAACACCGGATTCCAGGGACGGAATCATCCCCTTACCTGCCCCTTCGCGCTAGCGCGCAACGCTTTAGCCCGGTAACATCCTTTCTCCGCATATTCAAACTGGTTACTGCCGTACCGTGACGGTGCGAGCACAATAATAAAAGAGCCTGCAAATTCTATGAGCCAATCAACTGATCGCGCCACGATGGTGGACGGCGATATCACGGTGGCGCGCGTGTTGCGTTCGCCTGCGTTACTCACCCGCGAGTGTCTGGCGGGCATCATTACGGCGCTGGCACTGATTCCTGAAGTGATCTCCTTCTCGGTGATCGCCGGTGTCGATCCTAAAGTCAGCCTGGTTGCTTCGGTGGTGCTGTGTCTGACATTGTCCATTCTCGGCGGACGTCCGGCGATGGTGACCGCCGCTGCCGGTTCCGTTGCGCTAGTGATCGGCCCGATGGTACATGCGCACGGCGTCGAATACATTCTGCCCGCAGTGATCGTGGGCGGTGTTATCCAGATCATCTTTGGCCTTGCCGGTTTATCGCGCATGATGCGCTACATTCCGCGCTCGGTGATGATTGGCTTCGTCAATGCGCTGGGCATTCTGATTTTCTTTGCGCAAGTCCCGCACGTGTGGGGGCAATCTGGTCTGGTATGGGCACTGTTTGCCGTCACGCTGGCGATTGTGTTGCTGCTGCCGAAAGTGCTGAAAAGCGTGCCTTCTCCTTTAGTGGCGATTGTGGTGGTCACGGCAGTGGCATTGTTGCTCGGTTATCGCGTACCCAACGTGGGAGACGAAGGCGCGATGACCGCCGGTTTGCCGGGCTTCACCACGCTGTTAGTGCCGATGAATCTGCAAACACTGCAAATCATCTGGCCGACAGCGTTAAGTATTGCGTTTGTCGGCCTGATGGAGTCGTTACTGACCGCCAAACTGGTGGATGACATCACCGATACGCCTTCTGGTAAACGCCGCGAGTCCTGGGCGTTGGGCGTCGGCAATATTCTGGCGGGCTTTTATGGCGGTATCGCCGGATGCGCGATGATCGGTCAAACCATCGTCAACGTTGAATTAGGCAAAGCACGCACCCGCGTTTCAACCGTGGCGGCAGCTGTGGTGTTGCTGCTTTTGGTCACCGGGCTTAGCCAGGTGATGGCACAGATCCCCATGGTGGTGCTGGCGGGCATTATGATGGTAGTGGCGGTGAAAACCGTTAACTGGCACAGCCTGCAACCAGCAACGCTAAAACGTATGCCGTGGTCAGAAACTTTGGTAATGGTGCTGACTGTTGCCGTCACCGTGTGGACCGGCAACCTGGCAATTGGTGTGTTGATTGGCGTGATTCTGGCGATGATGCTGTTTGCTCGCCGCATTGCCCACGTGATTCACGCCGAACGTCAGTTAAGCGAAGATGGCGAACAGGTTAGCTATACCGTTCGCGGCCCGCTGTTCTTTGGCAGCAGCAATGATTTGTTTGAGCACTTCGATTATGGCCACGATCCGAAAATCGTCACCATCGATCTGACCCACGCACAGATTTGGGATGCATCAAGCGTGGCGGCACTGGATGCCATTGAATACCGCTATCAGCGCCATGGCGCGACGGTCACTGTTATCGGCCTGGATAATCGCAGCAGTGATTTCCGCGATCGATTAAGTGGCAATTTGGGATAGACCATTTTTATTAGGATTGAGACGAAAAACGCCGAATTATCGGCGTTTTTTATGATTAATGCTGCGTTTCGCTTGCGTAAATATCACCTGACGACTTTGCTTAGGCAGAGGCTAATCTTTTGAATCGTCGAGGGTTAGGATTGAAAGTGCATATTTAGTGGGAGAATCTCATGCAGACATTAACCAAAGTATTATTCGTTACACTAACCTTAGTATCGCTTTCGGGCTGTATGCATCATAGCGATGCTGTGGGCGGTGATGGGCGTCCACATGCGCCAAGTAATCAGCCGGTGCCAGGCGCAAGCGAAGGTGCAGGACCAGTCGGACAACCGCAATCGTAATATATCACCCGGTTTTGCCGGGTTTTTTATGATTAGCGGCAGTAAATCGCAGGCACAAAAAAACCGCCCTTGGGCGGTTACGACATTACTGCATATTGCTTTGATTTTATTTGGTTTTTCACAGCTTTGAATATGGTGCCCGGGGCGGGACTTGAACCCGCACAGCCATAAGCCGAGGGATTTTAAATCCCTTGTGTCTACCGATTTCACCACCCGGGCAGGGTATAAATTGGAGGCGCGTCCCGGAGTCGAACCGAGGTAGACGGATTTGCAATCCGTTGCATGGCCACTCTGCCAACGCGCCTTAAATCTGATGTGTAATCCGTTGATAACGCATTACTAAATTTGGAGCGGGAAACGAGACTCGAACTCGCGACCCCGACCTTGGCAAGGTCGTGCTCTACCAACTGAGCTATTCCCGCATAATTTTCGTCTGTCCATTTGCTGCCGTGTTACTTGCAAACTTATAACGAGATTTTATAGTTCAACTTCATCGAACTTGCTGATTTCATTCAGCTTCTTGCAGACTCGCTGCTGTTCGATGCGATGCATTCTACTTATCTGACGCAGTGAGTCAATAGAATTATCCACACACTGCGTCCGTTTGCTGCTTTTTAAATCGCATCGATCAGCTATCGAGCAAATCGCCGCGCGCCGCGCTCAAATATTGGAACATCGACCAGAAAGTCAGCACGGCGGCAATGTACAGCGCAATCACCCCAATCCCCACCACAGTGGCTTCAGGGCGCCACAGCAAGGCAAATAACGAGAACATCTGCGCGGTGGTTTTCACCTTGCCGATCCACGACACCGCCACGCTGCTGCGCTTACCAATTTCCGCCATCCACTCACGTAATGCCGAAATGATAATTTCACGCGCGATCATCGTCGCGGCAGGCAAGGTAATCCACCATGCGTGGAAGTGTTCCGCCACTAAGACCAGCGCAATCGCGACCATCACTTTATCCGCCACTGGATCGAGGAACGCGCCAAAACGCGTTGTCTGTTTCCAACGGCGTGCTAAAAATCCATCAAACCAGTCAGTTATCGCAGCAATCACAAAGATCAGTGCAGTGGCAAACGGAGCCCATTGAAATGGCAAATAAAACGCCAGCACAAAGAAGGGAATGAGTACGACTCGAAACAGGGTAAGACACGTCGGAATGTTAAATTGCATATGCCAGTAACTGTCTGGTGTGAGTAGGGTTTCACGTATGTTCCTACATTGCCCACCCTGTTTCAATGTTAGTGTTTCAGTGAGTAGTAGATTTTTTCCGCCAAAGCCATCGAGATACCTGGCACTTTAGCAATCTCATCCACGCTGGCGTTCATCAACGGTTGCAGGCCGCCCATGTACTTGAGCAACTGTTGGCGGCGTTTTGGACCCACCCCTTCGATACTTTCCAGCGCGCTGGTGTTCTTCACTTTGGCGCGTTTTTTCCGGTGACCTGAAATCGCATGATTGTGAGAGTCATCACGAATATGCTGGATCACATGCAGGGCTGGCGAGTCCGGCGGCAAGGAAATGCCCTCGCCTTCCGCTTCAAAGAACAGCGTTTCCAATCCGGCTTTACGATCGCTGCCTTTGGCGACGCCTAATAAAATCGGGCGATCTTTATCCCACGGCACGTTTAGCTCGGCAAACACTTGCTTCGCTTGCGCCAGCTGGCCTTTACCGCCATCAATGACGATCACGTCAGGGATCTTGTCCTCTTCCAGCGCTTTGCCGTAGCGACGGCGCAGCACCTGATTCATCGCCGCATAATCATCGCCCGGCGTGATGCCTTCGATATTGTAGCGACGGTAATCCGAACGCAGCGGACCATCTTTGTTGAACACCACGCACGAGGCGATGGTTTGCTCGCCCATGGTGTGGCTGATATCGAAACACTCCATGCGCTCGATTTTATCCAGCTCGAGAAACGTGGCTAACGCCGCTAAACGCTGCTGAATCGTCGAGTGTTGCGAAAGCTTGGTGGTCAGTGCGGTTGCCGCATTGGTGCGCGCCAACTTGAGATAACGTGCGCGATCGCCACGCGGCTTACTTTGAATATTCACCTTACGGCCCGCTAAAACGCTGAGCGATTCTGCCAGCAGTTCGCGTTCAGGCAGCGTGAAGTCCAGCAGGATATCTCCCGGCAACGTACGTGCTTCACTGCCTTGCAGATAGAATTGGCCGACAAAGGTTTGCACCACTTCAGTCAGTTCAGTATCAGCGGGAACCTTCGGGAAATAGCTGCGGCTGCCAAGCACTTTACCCTGACGAATAAACAGCACGTGCAAACAGGCCATACCGGCTTCAAACGCCACGCCCATCACGTCGAGATCATCGCCCTGATTCGAGACAAACTGGCGTTCTGTAACACGGCGTACCGCCAGAATCTGATCGCGTAAGCGTCCAGCGTCCTCAAAGCGCAATTCCTGGCTGGCGGTTTCCATGCGTTTGACCAGTTGATTGATCACCTGGTCATCTTTACCGGCCAGAAACAGCCGCACGTAATCGGTTTGCTGCGCGTACTCTTCTTCGCTCACTAAGCCACTGACGCACGGCCCAAGGCAGCGCCCAATCTGATATTGCAAACACGGGCGTGAGCGGTTGCGATACACGCTGTTTTCGCATTGACGAATCGGAAACACTTTTTGCAGCAACGCCAACGTTTCGCGTACCGCGTAACCGTTAGGAAACGGGCCGAAATATTCGCCTTTGGCATGCTTCGCACCACGATGCATCGCCAGGCGTGGATGGCTGTCGCCGCTGAGGAAAATATAGGGATAGGATTTGTCATCACGCAGCAGCACGTTATAGCGCGGCTGATAAAGCTTGATGTAGTTGTGCTCCAGCAACAGCGCTTCCGTTTCGGTGTGCGTCACGGTGACGTCGATGTTCTGGATATTGCTGACCAGCACTTCGGTTTTGCGACTGCCTACCTGAGTTCGAAAGTAGCTGCTAAGTCGCTTTTTAAGGTCTTTGGCTTTACCAACATAGATCACCGTCCCCGTCGCATCATACATGCGGTAGACGCCAGGTTGACTGGTTACGGTGCTGAGGAAGACTTTGGAATTGAAAACGTCACTCACTACTGATTAACGGCTCCGCATTGAACAGGCCATGTCGAATGGCCAAATGCGTTAACTCTACGTCGCCACTGATGTTGAGCTTGCTGAACATACGATAGCGGTAGCTGTTAACGGTTTTCGGGCTGAGATTAAGCTGCTCGGAAATTTCCGTCACTTTCTGCCCGCGGGTGATCATCAGCATAATCTGCAATTCCCTTTCCGACAAACAGCTAAACGGTGATTCGGCTTTTTGCGGTTCGATTTGGCTTAGCGCCATCTGCTGGGCGATATCTGAAGCGATGTAACGCTGTCCCGCATGCACGGCGCGAATTGCGCTGACCACTTCATGTGGCGCGGCGCCTTTACTCAGATAACCCGCGGCGCCCGCCTGCATCACTTTGGCTGGCAACGGATTTTCCGTATGAATGGTTAGCATGATGATGCGGATATCAGGATTGAAACGCACAATTTTGCGCGTGGCTTCCAAACCGCCGATGCCAGGCATATTCATGTCCATCAGCACCACGTCCACCGGATTGCTGCGACACCATTTTACCGCGTCTTCACCGCATGCCACTTCGCCGGCAATAACCAGTCCCTTCATATCTTCCAGTATGCGGCGAATACCGGCGCGAACCAGTTCATGGTCATCAACAAGAAGCAGGCTGATCAACGGGACGTACTCCGCAGGTTAGATAAGGGAAATATATTACAGAGCGGTCATCTTACCGGTTTTCAGCTGGAAAAAACATCTGTTACAACAGATAAATCCCAAATGAAATGATGCATATCAATTACATTCTTTGCAGCCTAATCTTTTCAATGGCAGCTATTAGCATGTCAATATGGATAAGTAAAATTGTGACTAATATCATTATGTTATAATTTATCGCCTGATTTTCTTATTGTGCTATGAACGCCCAATAAATAACAACTCAACGACGATTTCGATTGCGGATAAATACAGCAAAGTGCAATTAAATGCGCTGGCGAGTTTCACCGCTTCGCCTGCATTAAATTGCCCGGCCAAGCCTATGATATACTCTCTTTTTCGCGCACAGGAAGAATGTGTCAACATTGAGTAACACCACCAAGGAGTCAAATATGAGTGATGAAGACTTTGCAACTTCACGTGACACGCAGGCACTGGCAGATGAAGTGGCCTGTTTGAAAATGATGGTGACGCTGATTCTGAAAGGAATGGGCCAGGCCGATGCCGGTAAGGTGATCATCAACATGGAGCGTTATGTGCAGGCTTCGCTGGTTGATAAGCCGCAGGCAGAAGTGTTTAACAATACTATTCGCCAGATTAAAACCGCTTACCGTCAGTAAGCGATGTGCCCCGCGCACGTTGCGCGGGGTGCTTAGCTATGTGATTGCCAGTTGACCGAAACACCTAGCGACGGCAGCACTTCTTCCGGACTAAAGCGCCGCGTACCCCGATATTTCTCCGCCAGTGCCGGTTGCTCAACCGGAATGCGAATCGCAAACAGATTATCTTCTGATTGAATCAGTCCCGGCGAAAGCGGTTCATACACCACTTGATGATGCTCGAACATTTTCTCCAGCATCGGCGTGGCCGAACTGATCAAATATTCGATGCCGCTCAGCTCCGCTAACTGCACCGAGTGCCATAAAATACTCAACGGCAATTCGGCGTCCACTTCCAGACGCGCAGAAAAGCGCGACATTTCCCACACTTTTTCCTGATCGAACGGCAGAACAAAGCCTTCCGGCACTTCAGGTTCGTGCCACGGTAAGAGGCGTGCACAGCCACAAATGCCCTGACGCGCATTCCAGGCAATTAACCAGGTGACATCGGAACGATCGTAACGATCGTATTCCTGGCCCGGCGTACTGAGTCGCGGCGGAATTGACCATCCTTCGCCGCGCGCAAATACGCTATAGCGATAGGTTCCCAATTCAGCCAACAGTGAGGACGGCATATCCTTAAGCTGTGTTTGAATTACTTTCATCATGCGCCCCTGACATCCCCATGTTTGCATTGTTTTCTTAGAGCCAGCCTGGCAAGTTCCGCGCAGGGTAGACAACTGACTCTGAAGTGGGAACTACTAAAATTAGTAGTTGCCTTTTCGCTATATCAGGCCAATAGCGGCGGCATAACAGGCAATCTGCGTTTTATTGGAAACATTAAAACGCTTTTGCATATTCTTTTGGTGAAAATTCACCGTGTGTTCAGAGATGGCTAAAATAAGTGAAATTTCCGCAGAAGTTTTTCCTTCTGCCGTCCATTTCAAAATTTCCAATTCACGCTGACTAAAATCATTGGCTAAAACTACCATAGAATCGTCATTCAGACGCGCTAACACGCGCAAACTCAGTTCCGCCAGAAGATGAAGTTTCACCTCCAGCTCTACGCGTAAGTGTTGGGTCTTACTGTTATGCTGCGATGCAATAGATAATATACCAATGGTACGATTGGGTGCCATTGCCGAGCAGGAAAAGCCGCTCATTAATCCTGCAGCATTGGCTTCTGCCCATAAATTACCTGAACCGGTAAATAAATCGCGCGTCCACTCCACGCCCCGGCCCGGTCGCTGGCACAGTAATAGCACCGGATCCACCACATAATAGTTCTGGCTTTCGTAGCGCTTTACCCAACTTAGTGGATAAGTACTAAACAAAAAGACGCGCGGCCGGGTGAAAGGTACTGGATGCTGAACCAAAAAAGCGAAGTAATCAAAACCCAACGTTTCAATCTGTGTTTGCAAAAGTGATTTCAATTGCATCACTTCGCTCAGCGCCTCAAATTCATTTTCCATTTCGCCTCGCCAGGCGAAATAATTATCGGTCGTCATTATTGCCTTAGCGCTGTTTCACGCTTTTTCACTTTAAAATTCGTCTGAGTTAACGCAAAAAATAAATTAACTAGAGAAAAAATATTGATTGAAAAGAGAACAAATTCGCTCGCAACAAGCATAACCCCACGGTTGTCAATAGCTTAAGCTAATACGAGTGAGAGTGTTCACGCTAATTGCCAACAGGTTCACAGCTTTAATTCCTTCGCAGATTAGAATAGGATTTTTCTGAAGTAGTTTCAATCACCCTATTCATTGAAAATGATCATTAGATTGATAAATTTTTAGCATCGTCATTAACTAAAATTATCCAGTCGTGAAGCAGAATGTTTTGCTAACAACGGATTTTCAGCACTGAATTAGTTTCGACTTAATCTTAATCCCAATTATTTCTGCGGTTAAGAAAAGACAACGCATCGCCGTGTGATTTCCCTCACTCTCTATAGCGGCTACGCTTACAGTTTGAAGGCAAAACGTTGGCAAGGGGAGACAGTGCTGCTGCGTGGCTCGGGCGCATTGTCGTATGAAGGCGGATACGCAGGAATTCCTATGTTGAACCAGTTTGCACTACCGTTCCTTGTTTTGGGTGGCTGCACTGCCCTGATGATTTTGAAAGATCTTTTTCGCCATCCGCACCCCATCGCGGTGATGAATATCATTTGGCCGTTAACCGGCTTGTATATGCCGTTTATTGGTTGGCTTGCGTGGTGGTATCTGGGACGGAAACCTTCACGTCAACACAAAATTGCGCTGCTGATTCATGATAAACGTGGCCAGAATGCTAACTGGCAAACCATATTTATTTCCACTTCTTTATCCGCTGCCGCCTGTATATTCGGCGACATAATGACAATCCCGATAGTCACGCTGCTAAAACAATTTGCTATTATCCCGGCCCTTTGGCTTCAGGCAATTATTTGCGTGATGATTTCACTGATTATCGGATTACTTTTTCAATTTCTGGCCATTCGTCAACGTGAAAAACATTCATTTGGCCGAGCGTTATTATTAGCGTTGAAAACTGAAATCTTTCCACTGCTGATTTATCAGTTAGGTATTTTTATCTTTATGGCGCTGGCCCTAAAATTCGTGCTCAATCAGCAAATCAACCCATTGCTAGTGGCGTTCTGGTTTATGCTGCAATTAGCGATAATGATTGGTTTTCTTTTCTCCTGGCCAGCTAATCATTTCCTGATTAAACGTGGGCTTAATCCTGCCGTGTAGTTAGCGGCAGTAACCTGAACCGCGCATGCCAAGATGAAAATGACCGGCATGCGCGGCGTTATAATCGGGTCCCAACGCATTGCCAAAGGTGGCACAACCGTTGCGCCACAACGCATGCAATCCCGCCGCCGCCTCAACCGGCTGCTGCCAGTTCTTTCCTACCAGCAACCAACGTCCGTTTGCCAACTGAAAACCGGTGATATCCCAGGCATCAGCAGTGGCATGCTCACTCAACCGCCCGCTCTCACGATGATAAATATTGCGGCAGGCATAGCTGCCGACATGGGAAATCCGTTTCAGCGCACTCTCAATCCCCGCCTGGCGCAGCGCGTTATCGCTATTGACCACAAACATCGTGCTGGTCACCGCCATCGGACAACTGGCGAGAAAGCTGCTGCTAAGCGACACATCGCCGAAGCCACTGATGCGCAATGGCTGTTCGATCGGGCAATCACCTTGCATCGGTGGCAAGGGGCGGAATTGCACTAACCGCTGATCCGCCGCCTGTTGCAGCACCGCCATGCAGGCTTGGGGATCGCTACTCAAACGCTTAAGTTTGTAACGCGTCATCCAGCCAGGCGGATCGGTGATTGCCAGCGGCGTAAACGGATTCCACTGCGGCGGCAAATGGGTTTTCAACCACGGCAAGCTCAGCCAGCCGCATAGCGCCAGCACCACAATGGCTATCAAAGCGCGCACAATGCCTCACTTTTTCTAATCGGATGAACCGGTAAGTGTAGAAGTCGCGCAGTAGTAAAGCGCTGCAAATGGCTTATTTGCTGGAGATTTACGCAAAATGACCGCGCTTTATACTCTGTAAATATTTACTGACAGAGCAAAGCACGCTAAAGCGCACAGTTGTTAAAAAAGCATTACCGAGAGTTGCAGCCTTTCCACTATCTTATGCCACTTGCCGTATAAAAAGGCACATACCTCATCAGCCAGTAGAGCTGACACAACATCAAGACAGGAAAGAATAATTTATGGTTGATCAATCTAAAGAGGCGCTTCTGGCCGCCGAACAGCCGGATAAACTCCAGCGCAACTTGCATAACCGCCATATTCAGCTGATTGCCATTGGTGGCGCCATCGGTACCGGGCTGTTTATGGGCTCAGGCAAAACCATCAGTTTGGCCGGTCCGTCGATCATCTTCGTGTATATGATCATCGGCTTCATGCTGTTCTTCGTCATGCGCGCGATGGGCGAATTGCTGCTTTCGAACCTCGAATACAAATCGTTTAGTGATTTCGCCGCCGATCTGCTAGGCCCGTGGGCGGGATACTTTACCGGCTGGACATATTGGTTTTGTTGGGTGGTCACCGGCATTGCCGATGTGGTGGCAATCAGCGCCTATTTCCAGCTGTGGTTCCCGGATTTCTCAATTTGGATGAGCGCCCTGCTGTGCATCTTCGTGTTCCTGGCGCTGAATATTGCCACGGTGAAGTTGTTTGGCGAGATGGAGTTCTGGTTCGCGATTATTAAAATCGTCGCCATTGTGGCGCTGATCATCACCGGCATCGTGCTGGTCAGCATGCATTACCCTTCGCCGAATGGCGGCACTGCATCCTTGAGCAATATCTGGGATCACGGCGGCATGTTCCCGAAAGGCTTGAGCGGCTTCTTTGCCGGTTTCCAGATTGCGGTCTTCGCATTTGTCGGCATTGAATTAGTCGGCACCGCGGCGGCGGAAACTAAAGACCCGCACAAAGTATTGCCGCGCGCGATTAACGCCATTCCGCTGCGCATCATTATGTTTTACGTGCTGGCGCTGATGGTGATCATGGCAGTAACGCCGTGGAATCAGGTGTTGCCGAATCGCAGTCCGTTCGTTGAGATGTTTGTGCTGATTGGTTTGCCTGCCGCAGCCAGCATCGTAAACTTTGTGGTGCTGACCTCAGCGGCGTCTTCTGCCAACAGCGGCATTTTCTCCACCAGCCGCATGCTGTTTGGCCTGGCGGAACAAGGCGTGGCGCATAAAGCCTTTGGCCGTCTCTCTGCGCGCGCGGTGCCGACCACCGGCTTGTTCTTCTCTTGCCTGTGCTTGCTGGCGGGTGTGGCGCTGATTTACCTGATCCCCGATGTGATGACCGTATTCACCATGGTAACCACCGTGTCGGCGATTCTGTTTATGTTCGTCTGGACCATCATTCTGTGCAGCTATCTGGCCTACCGGAAGCAGCATCCTCAGCGTCACGCTGAATCGAAGTTCAAAATGCCACTCGGTAAGTTTATGTGCTGGGTCTGCATGGCGTTCTTCGCCTTTGTGCTGGTGCTGCTGACGTTGCAGGAAGATACGCGCCAGGCGTTGATGGTGACGCCGCTGTGGTTTGTGATTCTGACCATGGGATGGTTATTACGTCGACGTAAAACCACCGTATAAACTGAAAAGCCCGGACATTCCGGGCTTTTTTTATAACCGTTCAGTCAGTTTATGCCATGCCTGCGCCAGCGAAGGCCGCAGTGAGGGTTCGCGTTGTGGCGCGCTATTGGGCGCTTGCGGCGCACCTAAATCAAAGGTGAAGGTGTAATTCGGTTCTTCACCCATGCGCAAATCCACAATCAAGGTACGATCATCTTGCTGACGCATGGCATAAAAGCCATGACTGAACCACGCCACGCGTTCGGCGTGCCATTGGCCTTTAAACGGCGTAAATAATTCGGCGTGGCGATCGTGCCACGTAATTTCCAGCGGTCGATTCGGTGACAGCAACGACCAATACGCTTCGCCGTAACGATCCGGCGTCATGATCAGCGTGCGCCAGACCAACGTATTAAACGCCGTCGGCGTGACCAGTACCTGCTCAGGCGTAACCGCGTACTGGGTTAAATCTTTCTCAATGTGCTGAGTCGCAACACTTTGCACCAGCATGCTCCAGCCAAGGTACAACGTACTCAACAATAATCCCGCCTGATTCCAGCGCAAACCGGCTCCATCACGCCGCCACAACGCCACGCCTAAAACAATCAACAGCGGCAAGGTATACAGCGGATCGACGATATACATGCTGCCAATCGCGAACGGGAAATCGGTGAATGGCAAGCCGAGTTGCGTGCCGTAAACGGTGGTGAGATCCAGCAACGGATGCGTCACTAATGCCAACCAGATTGCCAGCGTCCAGCCACGCCATTGCACGCGACTGCGCATCACGCCCGCCACCAGCCAACCGAGTATCGGCGCGATTAAGCTGAGAAACAGTAAGGCATGACTTTCGGTGCGATGCAGCGTCATATTGCGGATAGCATCGCCGTGATCGATAAACACATCAAGATCCGGCAAGGTTCCGGCCACCGCTCCGACTAGCGCCGCTTGCCACACCGGCGCGCGTTTGCCCATCACCGCCACGGCTACTGACGCGCCTAACGCCAGCTGTGATAATGAATCCATGCCCTCTCCTTGAAAAAGCGCGATCAGCGCACGCGGATCCCTTCAATAATCATGCGCTGCACGTTTTCCAGCGTCTGTTCAAAGAATTCCGGATCGCTTAACGTCTGGCCGGTAATCGCTTCAACCTGCGAAGCGAAATCCGCATAGTGTTGCGTGGTGGCCCACAGCAGGAAAAACAGGTGCTGCGGCTGCACGCCAGCTAATCGTCCTTCGGCAATCCACTGTTCGATAATTGCCGCTTTATCATCCACCAACGCTTTGAGATCACCCGCCAGTTCGCCTTTTAACAACGGCGCGCCCTGCAACATCTCCAGGCAGAATAAACGCGATGCTTGCGGATGGTCGCGTGAGACTTCCAGTTTAAGGCGGATGTATTTGCGAATCGCCGTCAGCGGATCGTGATCGTGTTGCAGCGCACGCAGCGGTGCCAGCCACACATCAAGAATCTCTTTTAAAACCGCCACATACAACACTTCTTTCGACGGATAGTAATACAGCAGATTGGTTTTTGAGACGTCGGCACGCTCCGCCACTTTATCCAGGCTGGTGCCATGAATGCCGTATTGCGAGAAGAACGCTAATGCGGCTTCGAGAATGGCGGCTCGCTTTGCAGCGACCGCGCGCGAACGGCGTCCCGGTTTTTTTTCATCGCTTTTCACACTGTTACCTCATCCGTCCTGCGTGCACGCATCATAACAAAGGCCGGTATTCATGCCTAATCGGTCAACTGCACCTTTTTTGACCATTCGCGCATGAAAAACGTGCAGATTGTTTTGACCAAACAGTCTGAAATGGACCAATCACTCCAGTTTTAACATGCGCGTATTTTTAACACATTGTTATCTAAGACCTTTAAAAAGGTGGCACAGGCTTTGCAATTTTGTGACTGAACACATCATGCATTCCCCGTCGCATCCAGAGAGGTTTCCCATGAAAATTGGCGTCTTTATCCCGATCGGTAACAACGGCTGGCTGATTTCAACCCATGCTCCGCAATACAAACCGACGTTTGAACTGAATAAAGAAATCGTATTGAAGGCCGAGCATTATCATTTCGACTTCGCGCTTTCGATGATCAAACTGCGCGGCTTCGGCGGTAAAACCGAGTTTTGGGACCATAACCTCGAATCCTTCACGCTGATGGCCGGACTTGCTGCCGTGACCTCGCGCATTGAAATCTATGCCACTGCCGCGACATTGACCTTGCCGCCTGCGATTGTGGCGCGCATGGCGTCAACCATCGATTCCATCTCCAATGGTCGCTTTGGCGTTAACCTGGTGACCGGCTGGCAAAAACCAGAGTACGAGCAAATGGGCTTGTGGCCGGGCGATGCTTACTTCTCCAGCCGTTATCAATATTTGACCGAATACGTCACCGTGCTGCGCGATTTGTGGGGCACCGGCCAGAGCGATTTCAAAGGCGAATTCTTCACCATGAACGATTGCCGCGTCAGTCCACAGCCGCAGAGACCAATGAAAGTGATCTGCGCCGGACAAAGCGACGCCGGCATGGCTTTCTCCGCTGAACATGCCGACTACAACTTCTGCTTTGGCAAAGGCGTCAATACGCCCACAGCATTTGCTCCGACCGCTGCGCGCATGAAACAAGCCGCTGATAAAGCCGGTCGTGATGTCGGTTCCTATGTGCTTTTCATGATTATCGCCGCCGAAAATGATGAAGCAGCGCGCGCCAAATGGGAGCACTACAAAGCCGGAGCCGATGAAGAAGCGCTGGCGTGGCTGACCACGCAAAGCCAGCAAGATACCAAGTCAGGCAGCGACACCAACGTGCGCCAAATGGCCGATCCGACTTCTGCCGTCAACATCAATATGGGCACGCTGCTCGGTTCGTACGCCAATGTGGCACGAATGTTGGATGAAGTTGCTTTAGTCGATGGTACGCAAGGCGTGTTGTTGACCTTCGATGACTTCCTGCAAGGCATCGAAGATTTCGGCGAACGTATTCAACCCTTAATGCAATGCCGCATTGATTTACTCGCTTCACAACAGGAGGTGGCCTGATGAGTACCGTTGTTTGCGCCCATAGCAGCAGTTTACCCAACATCACGTTACCGGCGCGTCCGGAAGCTATCGCGCTACCGCCGACGCAAAGCGCCTTGATCGTAGTGGATATGCAGAACGCCTACGCCACTGAAGGTGGCTATCTCGATCTGGCAGGCTTTGATGTTTCCGCCACCAAACCGGTGATCGCCAAAATCCATCAGGCGGTGACGGCCGCGCGCGCGGCTGGCGTGCAGATCATCTGGTTCCAAAATGGCTGGGACGATCAATATGTCGAAGCCGGAGATGCCGGTTCACCTAATTTCCATAAATCCAACGCGTTGAAAACCATGCGCAAACGCCCGGAGCTACAAGGCACGCTGCTCTCTAAAGGCGGCTGGGATTATGCGTTAGTTGACGAGCTGGTGCCGCAGGAAGGCGACATTGTGCTGCCGAAACCGCGCTACAGCGGCTTCTTCAACACCCCGCTCGACAGCATGTTGCGCAGCCGCGGTATTCGTCATCTGGTGTTCACCGGCATCGCCACCAATGTGTGTGTGGAATCAACGCTGCGCGATGGCTTCTTCCTCGAATATTTCGGCGTGGTACTGGAAGACGCCACCTATCAAGCGGGTCCGCCGTTTGCGCAGCAAGCCGCGATTTTCAATATCGAAACTTTCTTTGGCTGGGTCAGCGATACCGACACTTTCTGTGAAGCGCTGAAAACTAACGCAACGTTATAAGGATTTCGCCATGCCTAAAAGTGTGATTATTCCGCCTGGCAGCAGCACGCCTATCGCCCCGTTTGTGCCGGGAACGCTGGCCGACGGCGTGGTTTACGTCTCTGGCACCTTGCCGTTTGATGCCAATAACGATGTGGTGCACGTCGGCGATGCCGCAGCACAAACGCGCCACGTTTTGGAAACCATCAAAAAGGTGATTGAAACCGCCGGCGGCAGCATGGACGACGTGACCTTCAATTCGATCTTCCTCACCGACTGGAGCAACTACGCGGCAATTAATCAGATTTACGCCGAGTATTTTCCCGGCGATAAACCGGCGCGCTTCTGTATTCAGTGCGGGCTGGTGAAGCCGGATGCGCTGATCGAAATTGCCAGCGTGGCGCATATCGGTAAACAGGAGGCGTAATGCATCTGGAGATTCAGGGATTAACGGCGAAAGACGCACCCACGCTGGTGCTCTCCTCCGGTTTGGGCGGCGTTGCCGGTTTTTGGCAGCCGCAACTCGCCGCGTTAACGCCGCATTATCGCGTGGTGACTTACGACCAGCGCGGTACCGGCCGCAGTGCGGATGCGCTGCCGGAAGGTTACAGCATGGCGATGATGGCCGCCGAACTGGCCGAGGCGCTGGCACAACATGACATCCAGCATTACGACCTGATTGGGCACGCGCTGGGTGGATTGATTGGTTTGCAGCTGGCGCTGGATTTTCCTCAACAGGTCAATCGCGTGGTGGTGATTAACGGTTGGCTGTCGCTGGATGCGCACACGCAGCGCTGTTTCCAGGTACGTCAGGATCTGCTGATGAATGTCGGTGTTGAAGCTTTTGTCCGCGCGCAGCCGCTGTTTCTCTATCCCGCCGAATGGCTGGCGCGCAATCAGGAACGTATCAGCGCTGAAGATGCTCATCATGTGGCGCATTTTCAGGGCATGGAAAATTTGCTGCGCCGCTTGCATGCACTGAAAAGCGCGGATTTCCGTCCGTATGTGGCGCGTATTACTCAGCCGGTGTTAGCGATTTGCAGCCAGGACGATCTGTTAGTGCCGTGGAGTTGTTCGCCACAACTGGCGCAGGCGTTACCGAATGGCAGTTTGATTGAAATGGCTTGGGGCGGTCACGCGATGAGTGTCACCGATGCCGACAACTTTAATACCTTGCTGCTGCGCTGGCTGGCCGATACGGCTGCACCAGTTCAGCGTGTTGCCAGCTAACGCCGCCTCATGCGGCATGCTTTACTGACACTCTGGAGATGACGATGGCGAGTTCCTGGTTCCCCCGCTGGCAGAAAAAGTCAGCCATGACTGAAAACGGGCTGATTGCGCCGGATGAAACGCTGCCGTTGGCGCAGACGGTCGTCCTCGGCTTACAGCATGCTGTGGCAATGTTTGGCGCAACGGTGCTGATGCCGTTGCTGATGGGGCTCGATCCCAACCTGGCGATTTTAGTCTCGGGGATTGGCACGCTGCTGTTTTTCGTCATTACCGGCGGGCGCGTGCCAAGTTATCTCGGTTCCAGTGCGGCCTTTGTTGGGGTAATTATTGCGATCACCGGCTTTAACGGCCAAGGACTCAACCCGAATCTGGCGCTGGCGTTAGGGGGTGTGATCGCCTGCGGCGCGCTTTACACGCTGATTGGCCTGGTGGTGATGAAAGTCGGTACCGGCTGGATTGAACGGTTAATGCCGCCGGTGGTTACTGGCGCAGTGGTAATGGCGATTGGCCTCAACCTCGCACCGATTGCGGTACACAGCGTGTCGAGTTCCATGTTCGATAGCTGGATGGCGGTGATGACAGTGCTGTGTATTGGGTTGGTGGCGGTTTTCACGCGCGGCATGGTGCAGCGTTTGTTGATTCTGGTCGGACTGATTGTGGCGTGGGCGCTGTATGCGCTAATGACCAACGTGCTGGGCTTTGGCAAACCGGTGGATTTCAGCGGATTAGCCAACGCGCCGTGGTTTGGTCTGCCACACACCACCACACCTATTTTTGATATGCAGGCGATAGTCATGATCGCGCCAGTGGCGATCATTTTGGTGGCGGAAAATCTCGGACACATTAAAGCGGTGGCGGGCATGACCGGCCGCAATCTTGATCCGTATATGGGCCGCGCGTTTGTTGGCGATGGCCTGGCTACCATGCTTTCCGGTTCGGTGGGCGGCAGCGGCGTAACCACCTATGCAGAAAACATTGGCGTGATGGCGGTGACCAAAGTCTATTCCACGCTGGCGTTCGTCGCCGCAGCGGTGATTGCGCTGGTACTGGGTTTCTCACCGAAATTTGGCGCGCTAATTCACACCATTCCCGGCCCAGTGATTGGTGGCGCGTCAATTGTGGTGTTCGGCTTGATTGCTGTGGCGGGCGCACGTATTTGGGTGCAAAACCATGTTGATTTTAATCAGAACGGCAACCTGATCATGGTTGCCACTACATTGGTGTTAGGTGCGGGGGATTTTGCCCTGAAGATTGGCAGCTTCACCATCGGCGGCATCGGTACTGCCACCTTTGGCGCCATTATCCTCAATGCGATTCTGCGGCGTCGCGGTGCCGCACTGGCAAACCAGGCGGCACGCCAACATCCTTAAGGCTCGAGCGGTGCCTGATCGGGCACCGCTTTCTTACGGCGAATACGCAGTTCACTGACGATCACACCACAGACAATCAATGCCGCGCCGAGCAGTGCGGCTGCCGGTAAACGCTCACCTGCGATGCGACCGACCACACCCGCCCACACCGGCTCACCGGCGTAAATCACCGTCGCGCGCGTTGGCGAAACGCTGCGCTGCGCCCAGTTCATGGTGACCTGAATTAAGGCGCTGGCGGCGCCCAAACCTAACGCACTGAGCAATAATGGCGTTGACAACGTGGGTATCGATTCGCCGTTGGGGATCATAAAGACAAAGGCGCAAGCAGATGCCACCATCAGCTGAATCAACGTTACGCGGCGTACATCAACCTGTCCGGCATAACGGCTGATCAAGATGATCTCGGCGGCAATCGCCAACGTGCTGAGCAAAGTGGCGATTTCACCGGCATTGAGCGTCAGGCTGCCATCCTGCGGACCCGCCACCAGCACCAATCCGCTAAACGCCAGCAAGATGCCAAGCCACGCCATCAAGCCTGGCGGGCGACGCAGAAACAGCCATTGCAGCAGTGGCACCACCGGCACATACAGCGCGGTGATAAATGCCGATTGACTGCTGGAAATGGTTTGCATCCCCCAGGTTTGCAGGCCGTAGCCGCCGGCAATCGATATGCCGATTAGCGCACCCGCTTTGATTTCCAGCCAGGTGACTTGCTTGAGGTAGCGGCGGAAGAAGAAGGCCAGCAGCAAAGACGCGGTGGCAAAACGTAAGCCGACGAAAAAGAATGGCCCCGAATGCGCCATCGCCCGATGGACCACCAAAAAGGTGCCACCCCAAACCATGGTAATGAAGATGAGAACCAGTTCCTGGCGCGAAATACGCAGGCTGAAACGAGAGGATGAAACGGACATAACGCACCAGAATAATCAATTGGCGCTCAGTGTGCTTAGGGAAGAGGGAAATTGCAATCGCCGTGACCGCCGGGCGCACCCGGCGGTTGGGGATAAATCAGCAGTCGCTATTTTTTACTGCGGCTGCGTCCCCCTTTTTCACCGGCTTCTGAAGCACGCTGTGGGTCGTTTCTGAAATTACCTCCACTGTTTTTACCGCCTTTGCGGCCAGCTTCCGCGGCTCTTTCACGGTCCTCTGCGAAATTGCCTGATCCTCCACGATGTTGTGCCATCATTTCCTCCAGGATTGAGCATCTTAGGTAAGACTTTTCGGCATAAATACAGTGAAAAGTCCGGTGACGGATGCCCCGTTCACCTGATGAAAGAATAGCCAAATTCAGCTTAAAACTGGTCAGTATTCATACTTTGAAACACATAATTCACTAACTTATCCCCTAATAACCAAATTTAGCGCCACACAACAAGCAGTTAACCGCGCGTTGTTGGTGTCTGCTCAACCTGTGTGCAGCAGCTTACGCAGGCTCTTCTATACTTCTGAGTACTCGTCACCTCAGTAGGATGAAAACAATGGCAAAAGTTTTAGTGCTCTACTATTCGATGTATGGACATATTGAAACCATGGCGCAAGCTGTGGCGGAAGGGGCAAAGAGCGTAAGTGGTGCAGAGGTGACCATTCTGCGCGTACCTGAAAGCATGGATGCCGAACGATTTGCCCAAGTCGGTGGTAAGGTGAACCAAGCGGCAGCTGAAGCCAAACCCGAAGATTTAACGCAATACGATGCCATTATCGTCGGTACACCAACCCGCTTCGGCAACATGGCCGGGCAGATGCGTAATTTTTGGGATCGCACCGGCGGACTTTGGGCTTCTGGCGCGTTGTACGGCAAAATCGCCAGTGTGTTTGCCTCCACTGGCACCGGCGGCGGCCAGGAACAAACCATCACATCAGTCTGGACCACCCTCGCCCATCACGGCATGGTGATCGTCCCCATTGGTTACGGCACCAAAGAACTCTTCGATATCTCCCACGTGCGCGGCGGTACACCGTATGGCGCCACTACGCTGGCGGGCGGTGATGGATCGCGTCAACCGTCAGCGGAAGAACTGGATATAGCCCGTTATCAGGGCCAACACGTCGCCGGACTGGCGGTAAAACTCAAAGGATAAAATCCACAACAGGAGACTTACATGGCAACAGAACAGTCAAAAGCTCACCATGTGGGCGAATGGGCCTCATTGCGCCATACCTCAAATGAAATTGCAGAAGCCATTTTTGAGGTAGCCAATTATGACGAACGTTTGGCAGAACAAATCTGGGAACAACAAGGTAGTGATGATGTGTTGATTCGCGCCTTCAAGAAAACCGACCAGGATGTACTGACCTGGGATGATAAAACAGTCGAACGCAAAAACGTGTGAATGGCAGGCGGGCAAAGTCCCGCCTTTGTTCTCTTTACTGCCAAGGAAACTTTTATGTCAGCCTATCAAAGTATCAATCCAGCCAATAACCAACTCATCAAAGCCTGGCCCGAGCACGATGATGCCTATGCGCAACAGGCGCTGAAAACGGCAGATGCGCTGTTTCATTCATCCTGGAGCAAAGGCGACATTCAACCCCGTTTGCAGGTGCTGCATCGCCTGGCCGATTTGATTGATCAACGCGTGGAAGAACTCGCCACCATCGCCAGCAAAGAGATGGGGAAACTGATTGGGCAAAGCCGCGGCGAAGTGAAAATTTGTGCGCAAATCGCCCGCTATTATGCCGAACATGCGGCGACATTTTTAGAAGCCGAACAATATCCCAGCGACATCGGCGATGCGTGGCTGGAGTATCACCCAATTGGCGTGATTGTGGCGGTGGAACCGTGGAACTTCCCGTACTACCAACTGATGCGTGTACTGGCACCGAATCTGGCCTTGGGCAATCCGGTGCTGGCGAAGCACGCCAACATCGTTCCTCATTGCGCCGATGTGTTTGAAAAACTGGTGGAGGAAGCTGGGGCACCAAAAGGTGCATGGACCAACTTATTTATCTCCACCGATCAGGTTGCCGATTTGATTGCCGACTCGCGCGTGCAAGGTGTGGCGCTGACTGGTTCTGAACGTGCCGGCAGCGCGGTAGCGGAACAAGCCGGTAAACATCTGAAGAAATCAACGCTGGAACTGGGCGGCAATGATGTGTTTGTGGTGCTGGATGATGCCAATATCGATGAAGCAGTACGCCAGGGCGCGCAAGCGCGTCTGAGCAATTGCGGCCAGGTATGTACCGCCGCCAAACGCTTTATTCTGCATGAAAAAATCGCCGACCAGTTTATGGCGAAATTTAGCGCGGCATTACAATCGGCAACGCCGGGCGATCCGTTGGATGAAAAAACCACGCTCGGCCCGCTTTCATCGAAAGATGCCCGCGATCGCTTAGTGAAGCAGGTGGATGAAGCTATTCAGCATGGCGCACGCCTTGAGTTTGGCGGACACGCCATTGACGGCGTTGGCTGCTATTTCCAGCCGACCATTCTTACTGGCTTAACGCCAGATAATCCTGCCTATTATCAGGAATTTTTTGGTCCGGTGGCGCAAGTGTATGTGGTGGCCGACGATCGCGCCGCCGTGGCGCTGGCCAACGATTCACACTACGGTTTAGGCGGTTCGGTGTGGACCAAAGATATTGTACGCGGCCGCAAAATGGCTTCGCAGATTGAAACCGGCATGGTGTTCATTAATTCGCAGAGTGATACCTCGGCAGAACTGCCGTTTGGTGGCGTTAAGCGTTCAGGTTACGGACGAGAACTGTCAGATCTGGGGATCAAAGAGTTTGCCAACCAAAAACTGGTGGTGGTCGCCGGTTAAGCAGCATAAAAAACCCCGCTTGTGCGGGGTTTCTTTTTAAACTCAACAACCTTAGTTACTGGCTGCCGGTTGTTTGGCAGGTTCTTGCGGTTTAGCTGGAGTGGCATCGGCTTGCGCTTTCTGCGCAACCGCTGCATCAGCCTTGGCTTTGTCGTCCGCTGCTTTCTGTGCAGTGGCTTTCTCCGCTTTCGCCTTCTCCTCTGCGGCTTTCTGCGCCGCCGCTTTATCCGCTTTCACTTTATCTTCTGCCGCTTTAGCTTCCGCCGCTTTCTGTGCAGCAGCTTTATCCGCTTCCGCTTTATCAGCAGCGGCTTTATCTGCTACCGCCTGATCGGCTTTCTGCTTAGCGTCGTCCGCTGCAGGTGCAGCAGCCGCTGACGCTGGCTGTTCTGCGGCTGGCGCAGGTGCTGGCGCGGCGGCCGGTTGCAGTGGCGTGCCTTGCAATGCGCCATTCAACGCACCGGTGAATTGATCCCAGCTGCAATAGCCGTTGGCATCCGCTTCACAACCTGTCAGTTGCAGGGTGACGCGCTTCGGTGGGTTCTTTAGGCTCAAAACATCGGCATTGCGCAGTTGATCGGCTGTCTGATAGACGTATTCCACTTTCAGCAGATCTTTGTTGTTTTTCACATCGTGCCAGCGTTCAAACACCACTTGTCCACCAATTGGCGTTTTCTCATCATTGCCCGGCAGTTCGTAAGGTTTGACCTGCAACGCGCTCAGTAATGAAGCGATGTTGGAATCGTGTCCGACCATCACCGTGACTTTCGGCGCATTGGCTTTGTCTTGATCGACTAACTGGCTACGGATGTAATCCACCAGCGGTGCAGCGACTTCGCGCGCCACTTCAGGCGAGGCAAATAACGCATCCTGGTAACCATTTTTGATCGATGCCAGCTCTTTCCACTGCTCAGGCGTTTTGATCTGGCCCCACGCCACTTGATCAGCCGGGAAGCCTTCGTAGTATTGCAGCGTGAAAGCATCCACCAAGGAGTTGCCGACTTTCAGCGGCCCGTTGACGTTAGGTTCTTTGCCGTTTTCAGCCGTGAAGGTGTTATCGCCGCTGCTGAGATCACACTGCTTTTTGCCGTTACAGGCCGGTGCAGATTTGTAATCGACGATTTTTTCCAGCTGCTGGAACGCAGGCTTCAGGGCCAATTTTTCATTGGCTGCGGTCATCGCCGCCAGCGCTTTCTTGTTGAAGTCGTCGCTGCCGTCAGTGATCACCGGATTGAAGATAGGGTCCATGGTGCCCATCGCATCCTGATGGGTTACCGCGACATCACAGCCTGGGAATGCACCAGTGATGAAGTACTGCGCAGTGGCAACGGTGCGCTGCAAGCTGTTAGCGTAAACAAAGATGTTGCTGCTGTCTGGGCAAGTGCCGTTCTGGACCAAGCCCTGCTGTGCCAGCCACTGACGGGTGTAATTACCCATGTAGACTTCCAGCACACCACCTTTAGTGGTGAGCTCACCGCCCGCAACATCCCATTGTGGCCAGCTTTTTTTCGTGGATTGTTCCAGCACGCTGCCGTTATTGGCCAGCGGCGCACGCAAGTTGTGACGACTTAACATCAATACTTGCTGCAGTTGCATATCTCCATCCGCAGCATAGGCGGACATGCCCATCGGGAGCGCAGCGATGACTGACAACGCGCAAAGACTCAGTTTCTTGATCATTGTGCCTATTCCATAATTCATCAGTGAAACACTCTGGCTTTCAAACGATTAGCACGCCAAAGAGCGAATTACCGCACAGTGTAACTCAGCTTGCATCGGAAAATCGCCAGATGTTTGCAAAAACAATGCATCGAATATAGCAGTAAACGCGCGTGACGTCGGGTAACGGCAGCAGATTGAAAAGCAACAGGATGTTTTTCGGAATCTCGGAAAGCAGAAAAGCAAAAAGCCCGCATTGCTGCGGGCTTCTTTAATATGGCGGAGGAACAGAGATTCGAACTCTGGGATGGTTTCCCATCGACGGTTTTCAAGACCGTTGCCTTAAGCCACTCGGCCATCCCTCCGGAAATCTTTTTGTAACTTCACTCTGCAAGAGTAATGGCGGAGGAGGAGAGATTCGAACTCTCGGATGGTTTCCCATCGACGGTTTTCAAGACCGTTGCCTTAAGCCACTCGGCCACCCCTCCGCAATGAGGCGCACTATAAACATCCCCCCGAACGATGTAAAGCCTGCATTGAATCGTTCGGCTGAAAAACAGCCAAATTCTATTTTTTCGGCGTCATTTTCGCCAATCTGCTCAGTGAAACAGCAATTTATCGCGTAAAGAAGGGTAAAACGCCTTTTCTGTCTTTATAGCGCTGCGTATCCTCTTGCCATATTTGATATTTCTCTCCTGAAGGAGCGCATGATGGAAAGAGTTTTTAGCTCGTCACAGCAATCGTTAGTCAGCACCCACAAAGTGCTGCGCAATACTTACCTCCTGCTTGGCTTTACCCTGGCCTTCTCGGCAGTAACCGCAACGTTGAGCACCGTATTTGCCTTGCCTTCACCAGGATTGATTCTGATGCTGGTTGGCTTTTATGGCTTGATGTTCCTGACACATAAACTGGCTAACAGCCCAGCCGGTATTCTGGCGGCATTCGCCTTCACCGGTTTCCTTGGTTATTGCCTCGGCCCGATTCTGAGTTCATTCCTGAGCGCGGGTATGGGTGATGTGATTGCCATGGCGCTGGGCGGTACAGCATTGGTGTTCTTCGGTTGTTCCGCATACGTGCTGACCACACGCCGCGATATGTCATTCCTGAGCGGCATGATGATGGCAGGCTTCGTGGTGCTGCTGGTGGCAGTTGTCGCTAACATCTTCCTGCAATTGCCTGCGCTGCATCTGGCGATTAGCGCCCTGTTCATTCTGTTCTCGGCTGGCGCTATTTTGTGGGAAACCAGCAACATCATTCATGGCGGTGAAACCAACTACATCCGCGCCACCGTGAGTCTGTATGTTTCGCTGTACAACATCTTCGTTAGCCTGTTGAGCCTGTTAGGCTTCGCTAACAAAGATTAAGTTGCCTCAGAAGATATTCAAAACCCCGCTTCGGCGGGGTTTTTGCTTTTTAATGCATGACGAATTTACAATGTGCAGATTAATGTTGTGAGGAATGATCGTGATTTTTGCCGGTAAAGAGATTGCCACCGATGCGGAAGGCTATTTAAAAAACAGCGCGGACTGGAGCGAGCCGTTGGCCGCCGCCATCGCAGAGAAAGAACAGATCGTGATGAGCGAAGCGCATTGGGAAGTGGTGCATTTCGTGCGTGCTTTTTATCAGGAATTCAATACTTCACCGGCGGTGCGCATGTTAGTGAAAGCCATGGCGCAAAAATACGGTGAGGAGAAAGGTAACAGCCGCTATCTGTTCCGCTTGTTCCCGGAAGGCCCCGCTAAGCAAGCCACCAAAATTGCCGGTTTGCCAAAACCGGCGAAATGCCTGTAATCAGCCAGTGGTAAATCGGGTGGGGATTTCCGCAGGTTGATGCGGCTCCACCAGGACTTTATCCACGCGTGCACTTCGCGGTCCGCCCGCTTTTAGCCAACTGATTAATTCATCGACCTTTTGCGCATCGCCAGATGCCAACACTTCCACGCTGCCATCCGCCAGATTATGGGCATATCCCGTAAGGTTTAACTCTCGCGCCTGCGTTTGTGTGTGATAGCGAAATCCTACGCCCTGTACGATGCCATGCACCCAAATTTTATAGCAAGAAGTTGTCATTTCGTTCTCCCGTCAGCTTGCGTTGCTTTTTGCCGCCATCCGCCGGAAAATGGCGCCTCATTTTTTCAGGTAAGCATAGCAAACTATGACCGTTCGATTGATTCTCGCTAAGGGACGTGAAAAATCCCTGCTCCGCCGCCATCCGTGGGTGTTCTCTGGTGCCGTTGCCCGTATGGAAGGTAAAGCCCAGTCAGGTGAAACCATTGATGTCTGCGACAGCAATGGCAAATGGCTGGCCCGCGTCGCGTATTCGCCACAATCACAAATTCGCGCACGCGTGTGGAGCTGGCAGCAGGATGAGTCAATCGACATCACCTTCTTCGTGCGCCGCTTTGAGCAAGCGCAGGTGTGGCGTGATTGGCTGGCAAAACGTGATGGTCTGGATAGCTATCGCCTGATTGCCGGTGAATCAGATGGCATGCCTGGCGTCACGATTGACCGTTTCGGCAACTTCCTGGTGCTGCAACTGCTGTCGGCGGGCGCGGAATATCAACGTCCGGCTATCGTTTCGGCGTTGCAGCAATGTTTCCCTGATTGCGCGATTTACGATCGTTCAGACGTCGCGGTGCGTAAGAAGGAAGGCCTGGAATTAGCCCAAGGCCCGGTGTTAGGTGAATTGCCGCCGCCGCTGCTACCGATTACCGAACACGGCATGAAACTGTTGGTGGATATTCAGGGCGGCCATAAAACGGGCTACTACCTCGATCAGCGTGATAGCCGCTTCGCCACGCGCGGATACTCAGACAATGCGCGGGTATTGAACTGCTTCTCTTATACTGGTGGCTTTGCAGTTTCCGCTTTGATGGGCGGTTGTCGCGAGGTCATCAGCGTTGATACTTCGCAAGATGCGCTCGATGTGGCGAAACAGAACGTTGAGCTAAATGGCTTAGACGTGTCGAAAGCGCAGTTCGTACGCGATGATGTGTTCAAGCTATTGCGCCGTTATCGTGATAGCGGTGAGAAGTTCGACGTGATCATCATGGATCCGCCGAAATTTGTTGAGAACAAGAACCAGCTGATGGGAGCTTGTCGCGGTTATAAAGATATCAATATGCTGGCGATTCAGTTGTTGAATCCCGGCGGCGTGCTGCTGACCTTCTCCTGCTCAGGCCTGATGCCCACCGATCTGTTCCAGAAACTTATCGCCGATGCCGCCGTAGATGCCGGTCGTGATGTACAATTTATAGAGCAGTTCCGTCAGGCAGCCGACCATCCAGTGATCGCCAGCTATCCTGAAGGGCTTTATCTGAAAGGTTTTGCCTGCCGCGTGCTGTGACTTGAAAACGCTGTCCCTGCCTCCATATTGGTAGCAGGGCAGTCTTTTGGGAGGTCACAATGATTACCACTAAATTTGGAATTGGACAGCAAGTTCGGCACCGTCTCTCCGGGGTGCTCGGCGTAATTGTGGATGTCGATCCGGAGTTTTCGCTTGATGAGCCAGAATTAGATGATGTCGCCGCCAGCGAGGCATTGCGCGCCGCGCCGTGGTATCACGTGGTGATGGAAGATGAAGAAGGCGATCAAGTGCATACCTACGTCGCTGAAGTGCAGTTAGCTGGGGAAACCTCGTTCGAACATCCCGAACAGCCTTCAATGGATGAACTTGCTGCGTCAATTCGACAGCAGTTGCAGGCACCGAGCTTGCGCCATTAATGACAACGGCGACTGAGGTCGCCGCTTTTATTTAATGCTGAATGCCCAAGCGTGGAATTTCAATCTTCGGGCAACGATCCATCACCACCGTCATCCCCGCATCTTGCGCTAACACCGCGGCTTGCTCGTTGATAACGCCGAGTTGTAACCACAACGTCTTCGCACCAATGGCAATCGCTTCCTGCGCGACACCCCACGCCGCTTCCGCATTACGAAACACATCCACCATATCCACTTTCCCCGGCACATCCGCCAGCGTGGCATAGGCGGTTTGTCCCAATAGCTGTTGTCCAGCCAGTTTTGGGCTAACCGGAATCACTTCATAGCCTTGATTAAGCAGATATTTCATCACGCCATAACTCGGACGGTCGGGCCGATCGCTGGCGCCAACCAAGGCGATGCGTTTGGTGTGAGTCAGGACATCGCGAATTGTTTGATCATTCATTTTTCTCTCCTTGTTCATTCGCTTAAGTGTAGAAGCTATTGCGCTTTAGCATGCAATAGCCCAACGCGAGAACTTTGCGCGGCAGCACGAATAAATATGTTAAAATGTAAATTAACTGCCATAATGTAATAATTTGCTACACATAATCGATTTATCCCCTTTCCCTGGGAGTTGAAATGAAGCTGTCGTTGACTGTTACGAGTTTACTCGTGTTGCTCGTATCGGCGTCTTGCCATGCCATCACCTTGAAGCTCGATCCCGATATCGATCTGTTGGTGCTGGATGGACGCAAAATATCCGGCTCGATTTTGAAGGGCGCTGGCAGCCTTGAGCTGGAACGTGGACAGCACCAGTTTCTGTTTCGTGTGGAAAAATCCGGCGCTGATGCCACGCATTTCCAGTCTGTGCCGATGATTGTCACTTTCAACGCCAGCGCCCAATCCGTTGCGATTCGTTTGCCCGCCCTCACCAATCGCCGTGAACGCAGTGCCTTTGACAGAACGCTGAATTTTCAACTGATTGATGAAAACGGCAATGAAATTGTCAGCGTGCGCGATCATCTTCCGCGCGCCGCGGATAACAATTTTGAACAGGCAATGGTTATCTACAATCGCGATGCGCATGCGGCTTCAGTGCCACGCTTTGCGCTCCATGCATTAAGCGCCAATGAAGCGCAATTGAATGTGGATTTTGCCTGGCAAGACGCCGGCGATCTGCCTTCACTGCAACGTTGGTTCCAGCGTTTTGATGCCGCCACCCGCCTACGTTTTATCAGTTGGATGAAAACCTTACGCACAAGTTGATAGTAGTGAAACGCCAGGGGTAAACTCCTGCATTAACAAATAATGCATGAGAAGAAACAGGAAGCCCTATGGAGCAGACCGTTCGTACCCTAAAAGTCCAAAAGCATATTGCCCTCGTTGCACACGACCATTGCAAAGCCTCGCTGCTGGAATGGGTCAAAACCAATCAAAGCGCCCTGCAATCCCACGTGCTCTACGCGACCGGCACCACGGGAAATCTGATTAATCGTCATACGGGTTTAGATGTCAACGCCATGCTGAGCGGCCCAATGGGCGGCGATCAGCAAGTCGGCGCGTTAATTTCGGAAGGGAAAATTGATGTACTGATTTTCTTCTGGGATCCACTGAATGCCGTACCGCACGATCCTGACGTAAAAGCGTTACTGCGTTTGGCGACGGTGTGGAACATTCCGGTAGCCACTAATCGCGCCACCGCTGATTTTATTATTCAGTCGCCAATGTTTGCACAGCAAATTGAGATCCAGATTCCAGACTATCAGCGTTATCTCGCTGATCGCCTGAAATCATAATCCTCAGGCCTTGCGGCTTTGCGGCACACCCAATTCGCGGAAGTGTTCGACAAACACCGATGGCCGATCTTTGTCGAACATCAGCCACACTTGTTGCTTCGCGCGAGTGATCGCCACGTAGGCCAAACGCCGCTCCTCCGCATCCGGGAAATCTTCCGGCTGCGGTAACAACCCCTCTTCCATAATTGATTCGCGCGCTTCCGCCGGGAATCCATCACGTCCATGATGCAAACCCAACACAATGACAAAATCGGCCTGTTGTCCTTTGCTGGCATGAATGGTCATAAAATCGAGCTTGAGTTTAGGCCAGCGCGTTTTGGCTTTATCGAGAATGGCCGGGCGCAAATGATGATAGCGCGCCAACAGCAGCACGCGTTCCTCAGGCTTAGCGTAACCACTTAACTTGTCGAAAAGCGGCTCGAGCTGTTCCTGTGGCAGCAGCGTCACCGATTTTTTATTGCCCTTGCTCAAACTGTTTAGCGGCTTGCGCAGCTGATGCGGATTTTGCTGCACAAAGCGATTGGCGATTTCACCAATGCGATCGTTGAAACGATAAGTGGTATCCAGCACGCAACGATCGCCTTCGCCAAAGAAGTGATGGAACGCGGTAGTCAGGCTCATCTCGGCGCCGCTAAAGCGGTAAATCGCTTGCCAGTCATCGCCCACGGCAAACAGGCTGGTGCGTTTGTTTTGCTGGCGCAGCGCGGTCAGCAGCGCTGCACGCTGTGGCGAGATGTCCTGAAACTCATCAACCAGAATGTGCTTCCACGGACTAATAAAACGTCCCTTTTCCAGAATAGCGATCGCCTGATGAATTAATCCGGAGAAATCGACTGCGCCCTCCTCTTTCAAGGCGGTTTTCCACGCCTTCAGTAACGGCGCCATCAATTTCACGCGCTTACTGAAATTGTCGCGTTGTTCTTCGGCAACATCGGCGATCATTGCCGCCTGCGCGCCGCCATGCATACGCATCAATCCGAGCCAGCGCTCCATGCGTGTTGCCAGGCGCTGTGCCAGTTTGTCATCCTGCCAGAACGGCCCTTCCGGGACATCCCAATCCAACTCGTCCTGCAACCATTGTCGCCAGCCGCTGGCCTGCGCTTTCTTGCTGTCACACTGCTCGCGCCAGGTTTCAATCAATAACTGGCGCCGTGCCTTGCTGTCGCTTTCCAGCTTGCTGATCACCGGCTGTTTGTTGCTGCCTTCGCGAATAATGTGCAGCGCCAACGCATGGAAGGTGCGCGCCTGAATGGCACTTTCGCCAAGCCGCGTCTGGATGCGCTCGTTCATCTCTTCTGCCGCCTGACGTCCAAATGCTAGCAGCAGAATTTGCTCTGGCTGCGCCAACTTGCGTTTCAATAGCCAACCCGCACGCGCCACCAGCACCGAGGTTTTACCGCTGCCTGCACCGGCTAACACCAGCAGCGCAGCTTCGCCATTCACCACCGCTTCGCACTGCGATGAATTAAGCGGCGTGGTTTCCACGGTGGAGAAGAAATCGTGATAATCCTTGAGGATCTTGCTAGTCCATTCGCGATTGCGTTGGCGGATCGCCGCTTCGCCCTGCTCCAGCCATTGCTGGCAGAATTGCCAGTGCGCTCGGCAATTGTCGAACTCTTCAATGCGCGCCAGTGGCAAAGGCAAAGCGGCAAACTGGCGTTTGATGTTCTCTTTCACCGCGCTGAGTTCGCTGCGTTTTAACCAGCGGTCCTGATGGGTAAAATCCAGAATTTCCTGTTCCAGTTCTGCCAGCACCTCGGCGCTGACTTCACTCATTTCCTGGCTCCACTGCTGCCAGGCATGCTGTAAATAGTGGTAAAAGCGCTGTGTTTCCTGCCATTCGGTGCCGTGTAAGCGCACTACCTTCTCATCCGGCAATAAAAATTCCAGCTCGCCCCACACCATGCCGCGCTTGCAAACAATGCTAATTAACTGGTTAAACGGGATTAAATATTCATGGCGGTCACCACTGACTTCCACGCCAGCAGCCAACAGACGCACGCGGTTGTAAGGGTGTTGTGCCAGACGCTTGCCCATTGATGTTGCTTTCAGTTCCATGTCCGCACTCTGATGTGGAATTCGAATATCGCGCAGTTTACCTGTCAGACTCTTGGCGCTCCAGCCTTAAAAAAGGCTAAACTGAGCACCACATATTGCGGATTGCAAAAGGAAAATCGGGTTATGCGTACCGTACTCAATATTCTTAATTTCGTGCTCGGTGGTTTTTTCACCACCCTGAGCTGGCTGTTTGCCACGTTGGTGAGCATCGTGCTGATTTTTACGCTGCCGTTAACCCGCTCATGCTGGGAGATCACCAAGCTGTCGTTTTTGCCGTTTGGTAACGAAGCGGTACATGTTGATGTACTTCGTCCGGAGAGTAAAAGCCACGTGATGAATACTGGCGGCACTTTCCTCAACATCTTTTGGTTAGTTCTGTTTGGTTGGTGGCTGTGCTTAGCGCACATTTCTGCTGGCATCGTGCAGTGCCTAACCATCATTGGTATTCCTGTCGGTATCGCTAACTTCAAAATCGCCGCGATTGCGTTGTGGCCGGTGGGACGCCGCGTGGTATCCGTTGAAGAAGCTCAAGCCGCGCGTGAAGCCAATGCGCGTCGCCGCTTTTAAGGCTGCGCAATGATTCACAACGCTTTGCCAGGCTGGAGACGTTATCTTTTCAACAGCAGCCTGCGCTATCTGTTGCGCATCTTTTTTGCGCTGGCAGGATGCGCCGCAGTGCCGTGGTGGCTGCATCAAATTGAGTGGACCATTCCGCTGACGCTCGGCGTAGTTGCTGCTGCGCTGGCCGATCTTGACGACCGCTGGATCGGACGTGTACGCAATCTGCTCATTACCTTGGTCTGTTTCTGTATCGCCTCTGTCTCCGTTGAATTGCTGTTTCCGCATCCATGGGCGTTCGGGCTGGGATTAGCGCTTTCAAGTTGGGGCTTTATTTTGCTCGGCGCGCTGGGGCAGCGTTATGCCACCATCGCGTTTGGCGCGCTGTTAATCGCGGTGTACACCATGCTGGGAATTGGTCTTTTCCCCCAATGGTGGATGCAGCCGTCGCTGCTGCTGATTGGTGCACTTTGGTATAACTTGCTGACTTTTATCGGTCATTTGATGTTCCCGGTGCGCCCGGTGCAAGAGCAATTGGCCGGCAGTTTCTCGCAATTGGCGCGTTATCTGGAGGCCAAAGCGAACCTGTTTGATCCCGACGGCGGAGAACAAGATGATGCCAATCTTGTTGCCACAGCAATGGTCAACAGTCAATTAGTGGCGCAGTTGAATCTCACTAAAAGCACTATTCAGAGCCGCTTGCGTGGCGACCGCGGTTCCCGCAGCACACGTCGCAGTCTGCATTACTACTTTGTGGCGCAGGATATCCATGAGCGCGCCAGTTCTTCGCATCTGCAATACCACCTGCTGCGTGATGACTGGCGCTACAACGAAGTGTTATTCCGTTTTCAGCGCTTGATGAATATGCAAGCTCAGGCGTGCCGGCAATTGGCAGAAACCATTCTGCTACGGCAACCCTGGCATCACGATAGCCACTTTGAACGCACCTTTAATCGTCTGGAAACTGCTTTACAGCGCCTGGAACAAAACGAGCCGCAGGATCCCCATATCCGCGCGCTGTTCTGGCTGCTGCGTAATTTGCGCGCTATCGATGCTCAATTGGCGTCGATTGAATCCGAACAGATGCTGGCCGAACCGGCGGCTCAGAGCGATAACCATCTTTCACGCGAAGGCCTGAGCGGCTGGGCCGATATTCGTCTGCGCTTAAGTCGTCATCTAAGTCCGAGTTCCGCACTGTTTCGCCATGCGGTGCGCATGTCATTGGTATTGTGCGTTGGCTATGCCTTTATCCAAATTACCGGCGTTGATCGCGGTTACTGGATACTGCTCACCAGCTTGTTTGTCTGCCAACCCAATTACAACGCCACACGACGACGTTTGGCATTACGCATCGGCGGCACGCTTGCCGGTATCGCCATTGGCCTTCCGGTGTTGTGGCTGGTGCCTTCAATTGAAGGCCAACTGGTGCTGATTGTGTTAAGCGGCGTACTGTTTTTCGCTTTCCGTCAGGTTCAATACGCACAGGCAACCTTATTCATCACGTTGCTGGTATTACTCTGTTTCAACCTGCTAGGCGAAGGATTTGAAGTGGCACTGCCACGCGTAGTGGATACCCTGCTAGGCTGCGGTTTAGCGTGGCTGGCAGTGGCCTTTGTCTGGCCGGATTGGCAGTTTCGCAAAATTACTGCGGTTGCTGATCGCACCCTTGATGCAAACTGTCGTTACCTGGATGCGATTATGCAGCAATATCATCAAGGTAAAGACAACCGGTTGGATTACCGCATTGCGCGCCGTGATGCCCATAATGCCGATGCCGAACTTGCCTCGGTGGTGTCAAACATCAGCAGCGAAATTAAGCAACAACAACCGCTGCGTGAAAACGCATTTCGACTGCTGTGTTTGAACCACTCCTTCCTTAGCTATATTTCTGCGCTTGGAGCACATCGCGATCGGTTGGCCGATAACACATTGCTAACGTTGCTGGACGACGCCGTTTGCTTTATCGAAGACGTGCTACAAATTGAAAGCGTTAGCGAGACTCAGGCTGCCAGCATGCAACAAGCATTGATACAGCGTCTGGCGGCAATGAAAACCAGCCCAGATGCGCGTGCACCGCTGGTGATTCAGCAATTGGGATTACTGGTCGCGTTACTCCCCGAAATTGCCCGTCTTCGCAGAACACTGGTTAATCATTAAGGCTGAACTTGCTCCGCTGATGCATGTTGGCGGAGCGTTTGCAGATACCAGGCGTACAGCTCCTCCCTGATTGCGTTAGGCAGTGCTGCTTCATGATGCCCGGAAATCGCCCCTTCCAACGCCAGCAAGGTTTTCAAGCCAATATGCTTATTTACCGCGCGCAACTTTAACCAACATCGCCGCGACCCGGTTTCGCATAACATACGCACCGAGTTGATTCCCACTTTGTGCAGCATCAACTCCAGACTCAGACTGAGATTAGGCAGATCTTTCAGGCGCAGCGAGACATGTCTGGTCGCCATTTCATCTTGAGCTGCACGCAGCGAGCTCGCGGAAAGTCGCAGTAATTGCTCAGAGTCCTGCCATAATTGACTATCCACTTTGAAATAACTCAAGGTGACCGGAACTCCACGTTTGCGGTAAACCAGCGGTTCCAAAGATCGATGGGTGTTGTAGACGTGGAGCGCCTCACAAGCGCGCAAGTAGAGCGCATCCTCATTAATGTAGGCAAAAATCACCTTCTCAACCGTTAGGGCATAACCGCCAAATTGGGTCCGAGACTCAATCTTTCCTAATGGTGCCAATTGCGCTTTTGATTGCTCAACTACTGGGTTGTTTCTTTTCATATTGCCCCCTCAATTTCATTCCATGCACGGGAAATTTCCTATAAAAGCGCGTTGATTCATCAATTTAGAAGATAAAAAAAACGATTTAGCTGTTCAATGAATAAAAGCAGGAGAGCGGGATCTTGTGTAGAAATTGCGAGGCATTTTCAGAAATTGAGGTTGATCTTTATCCAGGAAGCTATTACTGTACATCCATACAGTTCATTACTGAGTGATTAAATTATGCGTACTCAATTCTCTGGCCTTGCTGATCGTTCACCACGTTTTGCTTCATCAAGCTTAGCGCAACCTTCTTTAGGTGGAATCACTGAACTGCGCTCCAGCGAACAACCTGGCATGATGCAATTAATGCTGTTGCCGGTGTTGAAACAGCTGAGCGAGCAATCACGCTGGCAGCTTTGGTTAACGCCGGCACAAAAGCTGAACCGCAGTTGGATGCAGCAGTCAGGATTGCCATTAGACAAGAGTATGCATATTACTGAATCAGAGCGTTTTAATACGGTGGAAAGTATGGTTAAAGCGTTGCGTACTGGAAACTATAGTGTGGTAGTGGCCTGGATTCCGTACGAATTGAACGACGAAGAACGTTTTGAATTGGAGCAAGCAGCAGCAGAAGGTGAAGCACTTGGACTGATTTTACGTCCGCAGGGACATGGATATGCCCATTCCAGACAATCAAAATCAGCAAAAATTCCGTCTGATTTGTTTCATTAAGTAAATCCAGGAATTTTCTCACCATTTTTTTTGCAGAAGTTATCGCTAAGCCACTGATTCTTTTCCCGCCAGCTATGACAATGGCTTAGCCGCTTTTTTGTTTTCTCTTACCGAAGATTTTGCCACGTGATTTGTTAAAATGTGTGTATAAATCGCTGTTTTTTTACTGCTCGACCTCACATCATACTTGTAACTTTCCAATCTCGTTGTAGACTTTAGCTCGCCAGGGTGCTCAATAACCTCCGTTTTTTCGGTAGAGTCAAAAGCGAGCGTTTAGACCCGGCGAAGGATTAACACAAAGAGCAACCTTTTTGCTCATTGCCTATTTGGATGATAACGAGGCGCAAAAATGAAAAAGACAGCTATCGCAATTGCAGTGGCACTGGCTGGCTTCGCTACCGTAGCGCAGGCCGCACCTAAAGATAACACCTGGTACACCGGTGCTAAACTGGGCTGGTCTCAGTATCACGATACTGGTTACTACGGTAACGGTTACGAGAACAACAACGGTCCAACTCACGAATCTCAGCTGGGTGCTGGTGCTTTCATGGGTTACCAAGCTAACCCGTACCTGGGCTTCGAGCTGGGTTACGACTGGTTGGGCCGTATGCCTAACAAAGGCAGCGTGACTAATGGCGCGTTCAAAGCACAAGGCGTTCAGCTGGCTGCTAAATTGAGCTACCCAATCACCGAAGATTTCGACGTCTACACCCGTCTGGGTGGTATGGTATGGCGTGCTGACTCTACTCAGACCAACCCAACCACTGGCCGCATCAGCGACCACGACACCGGCGTTTCTCCGCTGGCTGCTGTTGGTGTTGAATACGCACTGACCAAAAACTGGGCAACTCGTCTGGACTATCAGTGGGTTAACAACATCGGTGACGCAGGTACCGTTGGTGCGCGTCCTGACAACAGCATGCTGAGCGTCGGCGTTTCTTACCGTTTCGGTCAGGATGAAGCAGCAGCTCCAGTTGTAGCTCCAGCTCCAGCTCCAGCGCCAGTTGTTGAAACCAAGCGTTTCACTCTGAAGTCTGACGTGCTGTTCAACTTCAACAAAGCGACCCTGAAGCCAGAAGGTCAGCAGGCTCTGGATCAGCTGTACAGCCAGCTGAGCTCAATGGATCCGAAAGATGGTTCTGTTGTCGTACTGGGCTTCACCGATCGCATCGGTTCAGAGCAGTACAACCAGAAACTGTCTGAGAAACGTGCTCAGTCTGTAGTTGATTACCTGGTATCTAAAGGTATCCCTTCTAACAAGATCTCTGCACGCGGTATGGGTAAATCTAACCCAGTTACTGGCAACACCTGTGACAGCGTGAAAGGCCGCAATGCCCTGATCGACTGCCTGGCGCCAGACCGTCGCGTTGAAATCGACGTGAAAGGTATCAAAGACGTTGTAACTCAGCCACAGGCTTAAGTTATCGCGCAATAAAAAACCCCGCTTCGGCGGGGTTTTTTTATGGCTGAACTTTTAAACAAACAAACCATTACTCGTTTTCCGAACCGCCTTTGCCAAGAATGGCCTGCAAATCCTGCTTCAGCGTAGACATCTGATTCGCATACTTCTCTTTACGTTCAGCATCCTCGATCAGCTGAACGATTGTTTCTGACAGCGTATTGCTGCGACGCTGCGCCAGCCCCGCCAAACGCTGCCACACCAGATATTCCAGATCGATCGATTTCTTACGCGTATGCTGATGCTCAGCATTGAAGTGACGTTTACGCCGTGCGCGAATCGTTTGCTTAAGACGATTATCCAAATCCGGATGAATGTGCTGAGCGATCCACTCATTCACCTCAACCGGGCTGTTCTCCATCGACAACAGCAAATCTACCGCAGCTTGTGCGGCACTTAGCTCAAGATGACGGGTGATCAGTTCACCCTCCCGATGCTTCTTCACCAGGTATTTCCACTTCCATCCACTTTCAAGATTTTCGAGTTGCTGGTATTTCATCGGAATCTCATCGTGATCACGTAACAAACTAAGAATAACAGCTTTTTTCTCTGATGTAGCAAGGAAAAACATGTTGTAGTCGTCACAATTAGGGCCGGAACTCCGCCGTGATAAACCGGGTTGATTCCTGTATAATCGCGCTTTTCCTAAATCAGACTAATGCGAATATTTTGACCAGCACTCAAATTACGTGGCAAGCCCTGCAGCCGGATAGCGACCGCTACCAATCCATTTTCTCAAACGTCTCACTGGAAGATTGCGATAGTCTTGCCGCGGTTCAGCCGCGTCTGCTGAATGCGCTGGCGCATTTGCATCATCAAACCCAAGGTTTCCCGCTGCTGTTGCTGCGCAGCCAGGAAAACAGCGATTACCTTGCTTGCATCGCCGATGCGGCGCAACGTTTCCAACCGGAAGATGTAACGCTGTACGGCGGCGATTATCATGTGATGGGCGACAATGTTAGCCTGTTGCCGCCTGCCGATAGCAATCGCCCGTTCACCAGTCAGGGCGGTGTACATTTCGCCGACTGGATCGAAACGGAGCAGCTGTTCGGTTGTGTGCGCCAGTTCAAAGATCGCGTGCAACTGGAACCGGGTTTATTACATCGCGCCAATGGCGGCACCTTAATCCTTGCAGTAAATACCTTACTGGCGCAGCCCTTGCTGTGGCTGCGCCTGCGCAAATGCATTGAGCAAGGCCGCTTTGATTGGTATTCACAAGATGAACGCCAGCCGCTGCCGGTAACCATCCCACCGTTGCCATTGGAGTTGCGCCTGATATTGTGTGGCGATCGTGATGCACTGGCCGCTTTCCAGGAAATGGATGTCGAAATCCATGAGATGGCACTGTATAGCGAGTTTGAAGAAAGCTTGCAGGTGCAGGACGAAGATGACATGACATCCTGGTGCCAATGGACGCTGACCCAAGCCGAAGAAGCAGGATTAAGTGCGCCAGAAGCCGATTTCTGGCCGGTACTTATCACTGAAGCCGCGCGTATGACCGGCGATCAAGACACCTTGCCGTTGTGCCCACGTTGGTTGCGTCGCCAGTTGCAGGAAGCCGCGTTGCACGGCGAAACTCTGAACGGTGAAGCGCTGAAAGATGCGCTGGAAGCCCGGCAGTGGCGTGAAAGCTTCCTCGCCGATCGCATGCGCGATGAGATCTTGCTCAATCAGATCATGATTGAAACCGAAGGCGAAGTAGTTGGTCAAATCAATGGCCTTTCCGTGGTTGAGTTCCCTGGCCATCCGCGTCCGTGGGGCGAGCCTTCACGCATTACCTGTGTGGTG
The DNA here is from genome assembly GCF_059412405.1 of Pantoea sp. CFCC18179. Taxonomy (NCBI): domain Bacteria; kingdom Pseudomonadati; phylum Pseudomonadota; class Gammaproteobacteria; order Enterobacterales; family Erwiniaceae; genus Pantoea; species Pantoea sp. CFCC18179. The sequence goes on from NZ_JBNBPM010000008.1 coordinate 96,540, forward strand.
CATCCGGGTGATGGTGAGTTTACGGATGTCGAACGCAAAGCCGAGTTAGGTGGCAACATCCATGCCAAAGGCATGATGATTATGCAGGCCTACCTGATTGGCGAGTTGGAACTGGAACAACAACTGCCCTTCTCTGCCTCGCTGGTGTTTGAGCAATCCTATTCTGAAGTGGATGGCGATAGCGCATCGCTTGCCGAGCTGTGTGCCTTAATCAGCGCTTTGGCCAATCAACCGCTTAACCAACAAATTGCAGTAACCGGTTCAGTCGATCAGTTTGGCAACGTTCAGCCCGTTGGCGGCTTAAATGAGAAGATTGAAGGCTTCTTCCACGTTTGTAACTCACGTGAATTGACCGGCAAGCAAGGGGTGGTTTTCCCCGCCAGCAACGCACGGCATCTGAGTTTAAGTCAGGATGTGGTTGAAGCGGTAAAACAAGGGCAATTCCATCTTTGGGCGATTGAAAGTGTTGATGAAGCGCTGCCGCTATTAACCGGCATTGCCTGGCAGAGTGAAAGCGGCGAATCGCTGCTGAACACCATTCAGGAGCGTATTACTCAGCTGAATCAGCAGGAAGCACGCCTGCGTCCGTGGCCGCTCCGTTGGCTCAACTGGTTTAACCACAGCTGATTACATTGCTCGGCGTACAACTGTTCGCTAATATTCGGGCTTCACTAAAAGAAGGCATATTAAAAACATGGTAGATAAACGCGAATCCTATAGCAAAGAAGACCTGGTTGCCTCAGGTCGCGGCGAACTGTTTGGCGAAAATGGACCGCCGCTTCCATCGAACAACATGTTGATGATGGACCGCGTAGTCAAAATGACTGAGGACGGCGGTAAATTCGATAAAGGTTTTGTTGAAGCCGAACTGGATATCCGTCCTGACCTGTGGTTCTTTGACTGCCACTTTATTGGCGATCCGGTGATGCCGGGATGCCTTGGCCTTGATGCCATGTGGCAATTAGTCGGTTTCTACCTCGGCTGGTTGGGCGCAGAAGGCAAAGGCCGTGCATTGGGCGTGGGTGAAGTGAAATTCACCGGTCAAGTGTTGCCAACTGCCAAGAAAGTGACTTACAAGATTCACTTCAAGCGTGTCATCAACCGTAAACTGGTGATGGGCGTGGCTGATGGTGAAGTGTTCGTTGACGGCAACCTGATTTACTCGGCGACCGATTTGAAAGTGGGTCTGTTTAAAGATACTTCCGCTTTCTAATCCGCTAAAACGAAAACCTCCGCACGCAGCGGAGGTTTCTTCCTTATCGATTTGACATCCAGCAGTGCTAGGCCACCGCTGACCTGTCCTCCATGGCTTGACGCCAACCTCCCAACCAGTAAGACCGCGCATCGATCATTTGATAAGGGCATATCTCTTTTGAGCGCCCCGTAATACCGGCTTGATAGCCTCGTGAATGTGCACGTTCCAGGCGGTCTCTTTTCTGTCTCTTCATGCCTCATTTCCCTCATTTCAGGTCTGGTGGAATCTGGGTGGAAAGAAAGAGTGGCGATATAATGTTCAACCACAGTAATGTTCTAACCCTCCTCGGCATAAAGGTCAATGCGCAAATTTCACGCCAATGTCATGTTTCTGACGTCAAAATGACATTTAAAATTGTCAATTAACTGTATATCTGGCTGATTCGCCAATAAAAAAAGCCCCTGATTTGACTGCGATCACACTACAGCAAATCAAGGACTTATCATAAGCATCGAACAATTCTTAATTTAGCGAAACCACACTATTTGCGATTTGTTGCGCCGTTTGCTGCCAACCTAAAGCCAGAGTCCGCACCAACGCATCGTAGCCATCTTCAGTTTGCGGCAGCGTCAGATTAAAGCCATGTTTGATTAGGCGGCCTTGATGCTGTAACAGCCATTCACCGCTCACCACCACTTGACCATCGTAACGCCCCTGGAAACCCGTCACGTTCACTGACAGCGTATCGTGCGTTTCACCCAATGGGGAACCCGCCACCAACCGACCCGGCAATGCTTTGCTGAGATTAGTGATCAGCGTTTGCTGTAACTGCTGATCCAACGGGCTGGCCCACAGATTATTCGCCGCAATCACATACTTCACATCGCTGGTTTGATAAACCAAACCATTGCCTGCCATGTAATCCGGCACCGTAACCTGCTCAACCCAGATCATCGGTTGATTACCGCTGGCGGCGCTATCAACGCGCGCCACATTGCTGCCCGCAGGCAGCTGGTAATAGGTGTTTTCAATGGTGCTGCTGCAACCTGCCAGCAGCAGCAACGCTCCCATCATCAGCCCTTTTTTCACTGTTTCGCCCTCTTTGGCTGTGGATCCTGGCCCGGTTTGGCTTCAAATACTAACGCATTACTTTTGGTGTTCAGCGTTTTCAACACCGGCTGCAATTCACGCAGTACCTGATCAAGCCGCTGCATATCCCCCACCAGCTTGCTGTAGGCCGGTGATCCTGGCTGCAATCCTTTCATGCTGCGATTGAGTTCGCGCAAGGTTTGCTGCATATCTTCCGGCAGCGTTTTCATCGCTGGATTAGCAGTAATGTGATTGAGATTATCCAACGTCTTCTGCAACTGTTGCAGCGTACGCTGGCTCTCTTTCAAGGTACCTGTCGCTTCGTTCAATACCGGATTGAGTGGCAAGCCGTTGATCTTATCCAGCGCTGCCATTAGCTTCTGCTGAATCTGCGCCAGTCCACCGCTGACGGTTGGGATCACTTCCAAACCAGCGACTTCATTCGGGCCTTTATAAGCGGCAGCGTTGTCATAGAAATCAAGGTCGATAAACAGCGCACCGGACAGCAAGTTGCCGGTTTTGAGCGTCGCGCGCAGACCGCGTTTCTTGCCTTCCTGCAGATGCTGCTCAAGATTGAAATCACCGCCCAAACGATTCACAAAGCGATCAGGTTCGATGCGGATCAGTACCGGCACGCGATAATCGTTATTCAGGGCTTGGTTTACGCCCGGAATCATATACGGCACTTGCGATACCGTACCCAAGCGAATACCACGGAACTCAACGGGCGCACCCACCTGCAAACCACGAATCGAATCAGTGAAGAACAGCAGGAAATCGGTGTGATTGGTATACAACGAATCCTGAATGCTGCGCTGATCGTCAAACAGATGGTATTCAGCTTTGTTCTCTGCAACCTGGCCCAGTTCGGCGCCGTCTGGCACATCAAAACTTACGCCACCGCTAAACAGCGTGGTGAGCGATCCCATCTCCACGCGCATGCCCGATGCCGACATATCCACCGCAATGCCGCTGTCCTTCCAGAAGCGCACGTTGGTGGTGATTAAGCGATCGTAGGGCGCGGAGATAAACAGTTGATACGCCATCATGCGTTTATCGGTATCAAAAGTGCTGGTTTCCACTGAGCCAACGCGATAGCCACGGAACAGCACCGGATCGCCCGGATTAAGCTGACCGGCCTTTTTACTGTCGAGGACGATGCGAATCCCTTTGGCATCAGGTGGCGCCAGCGGCGGCGCATCAAGCAGCTGATAATGCTCTGGCATGTCACCTTTGCTGCCCGGCTGCAACTCAATGTAGGCACCGGAAAGCAGCGTTCCTAAACCCGATACGCCTTCACGGCCAATCTGTGGTTTCACCACCCAGAATGCGCTATCGCCTTGCAGCAGCTTTTCCATGCCGGAGTTGAGGCGCGCTTTAATCTCGACATGATGCAGATCGTCAGTCAGCACCGCGCTTTCCACCACGCCGACGTTAACGCTACGACTTTTAATGGTGGTTTTACCGGCTTCGATACCTTCCGCGTTTTCGGTAATCAGCGTCACTTCCGGCCCTTGATGGCTGAAGTGATAAAAAAGAATCCATCCGCCGATTAACAGCGTGACGATAGGTACAATCCACACCGGCGACCAGCGTTTAATCTGGTCGACCTTAGCAGTCTCGTGATGGTTGTCCGTCAAGACGTGACTCCTTACGTTCAGTTTTCCGTTGTCTATCCCACAGCAGGCGCGGATCAAAGGTCATTGCTGCAAACATCGTCAGAATCACGACCATGGCAAACAGCAGCGCGCCCGGCGCAGGATAAACACTCATCAGCCTTCCCATGCGCACCAGCGCAGAGAGGACGGCGATTACAAACACATCAATCATTGACCAGCGGCCAACGAATTCAACCACCTCATACACCAGGTGCATTTTCTCATCATCACGCCGCCCGCGCCCGCTGCCGTGCCAGCACAGCCAGGCAATCGCCAGCATTTTCAACGAAGGCACCATAATGCTGGCGATGAAAATCACCAACGCCACCGGCCATGAACCGTCACTCCACAGCAAAATCACCCCCGCCATGATGTTGGACGGATATTGCGATCCCAAGGTTTCGGTGATCATGATCGGCATGATATTGGAGGGAATGTAGAGCATCACCGAAGTGACCAACAGCGCCAGCGTCCATTGCAAACTCTGCTTACGGCGAGGAAGTGCCTTCACACCACAACGTGGGCAAGCAGGCTGGTCGGCAGGCAAAATTGCGGTACAGCAAGGGCAGCTGCGCAATCCTTGCTTTAATCCGCTAACGCCAGCCAACGGCACCTTCGGCAGCGGCGGCGCAGGATCGATGCGTTGCCACACCCAGCGACGATCGACACATTGAAACGCACGCAGATGCAGCACGCAGAACAAACACCACGGCCAGAAACTGCTGCCGAGGCCTATCTCGCCATACGCCATTAACTTCACGAAGCTGACCAGCACGCCGGCCATAAAGATTTCGGCCATGCCCCAGCTACGTAACTGGAAAAGAATGCGCGCCAACCCCAACCGCAAGCGGTGTGGCATGCGCACATTATTGACCAACAAGATAATGGTGATCATGCAGAAGGCCGGAATGCCCTGCACAAACAGCAGGAACAACGTCGCCAGGCTGCGATAATCTTCGCGATCCATCACCTGCGGGATTTCAAGCAGCGATATCTGGCTGCTCAAACCCGCGACGTGCATATTGATGAAAGGAAACAGATTGGCCAGCACCAGCATAAACAGCGCCGAAATGGCGTAGCCGGTCGGACGACGACGCGGCTCCTGCCAATTAGCCAACAACGTGGTGTGGCAACGCGGGCAACGCGCGCGGCTGCCGACCGGTACAGCGGGCAGCTTTACTGTTAAATCACACTGTGGACAGAGACTCCACTGGTGCGCCTGATCCGCTGCACACATTTTTACTCCTTGCGCTTACGCGCCATTTTTTAGCGCTTCCAGCTCTTCCCAGCGTTCAAAGGCCACTTCCAGCTCCTGTTCGGTCTGCGCTAACGCATCCAGTACCGGCTGGGTTTTATCGTGCGGCTGGCTGAAGAAATCCGGATGGCTCATTTGCGCCTGCAACTCACCGATACGCGTTTCCAACTGTTCCAGCTTTTGCGGCAGCTGCTCCAGTTCACGTGCCAGGTTATAGCTTAGCTTGTTGGCTGGACGTTTGGCGGTTTCAGTTTTGTCGGCAGCTTTTACCGGTGCAGCGGCTTTCGTCTGCGAGGATTTCACCAGCTTATATGCCGCGCGCTGCTGCTGTGCATCGTGATAGCCACCGACAAAGGTGCCGATCTCGCCATTGCCTTCGAAGATCCAGCATTCGGTGACGGTATTGTCGACGAATTGACGATCGTGGCTCACCAACATCACGGTGCCTTGATAACCGTCCACCAGCTCTTCCAGCAGCTCTAATGTTTCCACATCGAGGTCGTTGGTCGGTTCATCGAGAATCAACAGGTTGCTTGGCTTAAGGAACAGACGCGCCAGCAGCAGGCGGTTACGCTCACCACCAGACAACGCACGTACCGGCGTCATGGCGCGCTTTGGATGGAATAGGAAGTCTTGCAGGTAACCCAACACATGGCGCGGTTTACCGTTAACCATCACTTCCTGTTTACCTTCGGCGAGGTTATCCATCACGGTACGATCCGGATCCAATTCGGCGCGATGCTGATCAAAGTAAGCGATTTCCAGCTTGGTGCCGCAATGCACGCGACCGCTGTCAGCTTTCAATTGATCGAGCATCAAGCGCAGCAAGGTGGTTTTACCACAGCCGTTCGGGCCGATCAGGGCGATTTTGTCGCCGCGTTGCACTTGAGTGGAGAAGTCTTTTACCAGGGTTTTGCCGCCCACGCTGTAGTTAACATCTTCCATTTCAAATACGATTTTACCGGAACGTGCCGCTTCGCCGACCTGCATGTTGGCTTTACCCATCACTTCACGGCGTGCAGAACGCTCGTTACGCAACGCTTTCAACGCGCGTACGCGACCTTCGTTACGGGTACGACGCGCTTTGATGCCCTGGCGGATCCACACTTCTTCCTGCGCCAGCTTGCGGTCAAACTCCGCGTTTTGCATCTCTTCGACACGCAGCGCTTCTTCTTTGCCGGTCAGGAATAGATCGTAATTGCCCGGCCAGGAAACCAGCTTGCCGCGATCGAGGTCGACAATACGCGTCGCCATGTTACGGATGAAGGAACGGTCATGCGAGATGAAGACAATGCTGCCGGTAAAGGTTTTGAGGAACGTTTCCAGCCAGTCGATAGTTTCGATATCGAGGTGGTTAGTCGGTTCGTCCAGCATCAACACGCGCGGATTGCTCACCAGCGCGCGGCCTAATGCCGCTTTACGCAGCCAGCCGCCGGAAAGTGATGACAACTCGGTGTCCGCTTCCAGACCGATCTGCTGCAACACGTCATTGATGCGGCTATCCAGCTGCCACAAATTCTGGTGATCGAGAATGGTTTGCAGACGGCCCATCTCATTGAGGTTTTTCTCGCTCGGATCTTCCATCACCAAATGCGAGATGGCGTGATACGCCTTGAGATGCTCGGCTTGTTCCGCCACGCCTTCGGCGACGAAGTCGTAAACGGAGCCAGTGATGTTACGCGGCGGGTCCTGTTGCAGACGCGCCACCACCAAATCCTGCTCATAAATAATGCGGCCATCGTCCAGCGGTTGCTCGCCGTTAATGATTTTCATCAGCGTCGATTTACCGGCGCCGTTACGGCCTACCAGACAAACGCGCTCGCCTTCTTCGATATGCAGTTCGGTGTTATCCAACAGCGGCGCATCGCTGAATGAGAGGTAAGCGCCATGGATACTGATCAGTGACATAAAACTTATTCCTTACCGGCGTGGCTAACCAGCCAGCAGTTGTGAATTTGACGGTTGCGCGCGAAATCCTGCGACAGGGTTTTTTGCGTAATTTCTTGCGCTTGCAGACCCAGACGTTCTAAACCGTCGAGATCCATTTTGAAGCCGCGCTTGTTGTTGGAGAACATAATGGTGCCACCGCGACGCAGCAGACGTTTCAGATTCTGCATCAGCATCATGTGGTCGCGCTGCACGTCGAAATCGTCTTCCATGCGCTTGGAGTTGGAGAACGTCGGCGGATCGATAAAGATCAAATCGAACTGCTCGTCGCTCTCACGTAACCAGCTCAGGCAATCGGCGTGCATCAGGCGATGATTACGACCGGTTAAGCCATTCAGGCGCAGGTTACGCTCGGCCCACTCCAGATAGGTGCGCGACATATCCACGGTAGTGGTGGTTTTTGCGCCACCCAAACCGGCGTGCACGCTGGCAGTACCGGTATAGGCAAATAAATTCAGGAAGTCTTTGCCAGCGCTCATTTTACCGAGCATCTGACGCGCGATACGGTGATCGAGGAACAGGCCAGTATCCAGATAATCGGTGAGGTTCACCAGCAGTCTTGCATCAAACTCCTGCACTTCGAAGAAATCACCCTTCTCGCCCAGCTTTTGATACTGACTTTTGCCTTTCTGACGTTCACGGGTTTTCATCACCAAACGATTCGCAGGAATCTCTAATACGCTCAGCGTCGCGCTGATCACATCAAACAGACGTTGACGCGCTTTATTCGCATCGACGGTTTTTGGCGGCGCATATTCCTGAATTACCACCCAATCACCGTAGCGATCGACCGCCACGTTGTATTCCGGCAGATCGGCATCATACAGGCGATAACATTCGATGTTTGACTGACGCGCCCATTTATCCAGCTTCTTCAGGTTCTTGCGCAGACGGTTAGCAAAATCTTCGGCGATTTGTGCACCGCCTTCACCGCTGGTCGCCGCCAGCTGGTAGTTCTTCTGTACGCACTCCAGCGGACCGTTTTTGGCTTTGAACTGGCGATCGGCACGCAGTTGCAGGCAGCTCAACAATTCTGGTGAGGCGCTAAACAGCGACAGATTCCAGCCGCCAAAATTCTGCTTCATGATACGGCCAAGCTGGCTGTGCAGCGCGATTAACGCCGGTTCGCTTTCCAGACGCTCACCATACGGCGGGTTGCTCAGCACCGTACCGGTCACGTCCTGACCTGCCAGCGGATTCTTCAGCTTAATCACATCCTGCTGATGGAAGCTGAACAGCTCAAACACGCCGGCGCGACGCGCATTGCCTCGCGCCGATTCCAACACACGGCTGTCATTATCATAGCCGTAGAAACGTGCAGTCGCAGCAGCCGTGCCGACGCGCGCGCGCTCTTTCGCTTCGCCATGCACCTCTTGCCACACCGCCTGATTGTGTTTTTTCCAGCGATTGAAGCCCCAATGGGTGCGCAATAAGCCAGGCGCACGATCGCACGCGATCAACGCCGCTTCCAGCAGCAGCGTACCGGAACCACACATCGGATCGACCAGCGGCGTGCTGCTCTGCCAGCCAGAACGCATCACAATCGCCGCCGCCAGGGTTTCTTTTAGCGGCGCGGCACCGGTTTGCTGGCGGTAACCACGCTGATGCAGCGAATCACCGCTAAGGTCCAGCGCGATGCTAACGCGATCTTTATTCAGCCATGCGTTGATACGAATGCCCGGCTGCTCGCGATCGACACTTGGACGCTCGAGATTCTGGCGCGTGAAGCTATCGACGATGGCGTCTTTAATACGCAGCGCACCGAACTGACTATTACGGATCACTTCATTAGTGCCGCTGAAATGGATGGCAAAACTGGTATTGCTGTCGAACATCTCGGTCCACGGAATACTTTGCGCACCCACGTAGAGATCGAGATCGCTCCAGACGCCAAATTCTCCCAGCGGCAGCAAAATGCGCGAAGCCAAACGGCTCCACAGCAGGCTTTGGTACATGACACGGTCGTCGGCCTTGAAGTGGACGCCGCCCTGCACCACCTGCAAATCCTGCGCACCCAGCGCGTCTAGCTCACTTTTCAACAGCTCTTCGAGCCCACGCGCCGTACTGGCAAACAGAGAATTCATATCGTCACTTTTAACTCTTGCTTAAATTGCTGCGCATTATAGCGAATCAGCGACCTATGTCATAAAGTTAGCTTCTTTTAAACTAATGACCTTAATTCCGGAGTGGTGATGATTACGCTATCTCGCCTTTATATTCATCCCGTCAAATCCATGCGCGGCTTACAGCTTTCCCATGCGCAGGTGCTGGAGAGCGGTTTAGGCTTTGACCGCATCTTTATGGTCACCGAACCTGACGGTACTTTTATTACCGCCCGGCAATATCCGGAAATGGTGCGTTTCACCCCGGCGCTGCTGCCGGATGGTCTGTTTTTACAAGCGCCGGATGGCTCACAGGCCTTGATCCGCTTTGCGGATTTCACCGCGGAACAGGCGCCAACGGTAGTGTGGGGCAACCATTTCACTGCGCGCATCGCGCCGGAAGAGATCAACAGCTGGCTAAGCGGATTCTTCCCGCGCCCGGTGCAATTGCGCTGGACCGGCGTGGAGCCCACGCGCCGCGTGAAGCGTTTTGAACATGTGCCACTCAGCTTCGCCGATGGTTTCCCTTATCTGCTAGTCAACATGGCGTCGTTGCAGGATTTGCAACAGCGCTGCCCAGCCAGTGTGCGCGTTGAACAATTCCGTCCCAACTTAGTGGTGAGCGGCGCGGCCCCGTGGGAAGAAGACAGCTGGAAAAAGCTGCAAATTGGCGAGATCGTTTTTGAGATGCCAAAACCGTGTAGCCGCTGTGTGTTCACCACCGTTGGCACCGAAAGCGGTCGCAAACATCCAGAGGGCGAACCGCTGGCGACCTTACAAGGTTTTCGCAGCGCGCAGGATGGCAGCGGCGATATCGATTTCGGCCTGAATTTAATTGCGCTGAACAGCGGCATTATTCGCGTTGGCGATGCGGTGAAGATTTTAGAAAAGCAAACACCACGTGTTTATGGCGCAGGCGAAGTGGTCGAAACTTTAGCCCCTGCCGCCAGCAGTCACAGCGAAGTTAAGATTGAATATCAGGGAAGCGCGTTTACCGGCGACAATCAGCAAGTGTTATTAGAGCAACTAGAGATGCAGGGATTCCGCATTCCTTATTCTTGTCGCGCAGGGCTTTGTGGCAGTTGCAAAGTAAAACTGGTTGCGGGTGAAGTAAAAGCGTTGAAGCAAAGCGCAGTACGCGCCGATGGCACGATTTTGAGTTGCAGCTGTATTCCGGCTGGCGATATCGAACTGGCGTAAACCGCTTTATACCGCTCGCGCGAAGTGAGCGGTATTTTCTTGCGGCTGTGGACGCAGACGATCATTCATGATCTTAATCGCATCACCCAACTGCATGCCTTTTCCGGCGACGGTTAATGCGTTTTGCGCTAATAAACACAGCGCCGCATTTTCACCGCTTTCCACCACCAATAACTGCGCTTGTTCGCCATTATCCGCCAGCGTCACGGCCACCATATCGCCCGCAGCGGGTTGCCAACTGTGATCATGATTGGTGAAATGCCAGCTTTTAGGCATTAACGGTTTAAGGAAACGGCTGGCGACTAACGCATTTAAAACTAATTCGGCACGCTGATCGCCTTTTAATCCACTCTGGCGGCAACGTTCTTCAAAGGTAAAATAAAGCGCCGCGTCATCAACGCAAAAACCGCTGACATTAAATGCATCGGGCGTAAGCATTTTGCGCGAGAAGCGCGAGCGAAATAACATGCCGTCGGCTAAATCCAGCATCATGCGGTCATGCTCTGCGTCGAAATACCAACGCCAATTGTCATCAGGTTTGATTGTCATGATCTGCCCTGTGGTTTATCGCTGCGCTAAATGGCGCTTAATTTAAAATACTAAATCTGAGAAAAAGCTGAAAAATACACCAGCAGGACAAAATATAAACGAGCCGAAGGGATAAATAAACCCCTCGGCGCAGTAAAGTGAGAAATGTCTTAGAGGTGAGTCACGATATCTTTAATTAAACCCGGACCTTTATAAATAAATCCGGAGTATATCTGCACTAATGTTGCACCGGCGGCGATTTTTTCCCGTGCTGCGACTAATGAATCAATACCGCCGACACCAATAACCGGCACGCGGCCCTGCAGCTCTTGCGCCAGACGGCGAATCACTTCGGTACTGCGTGATTGCACTGGGCGGCCACTTAATCCGCCGGTTTCTTCGGCATATTTCAGCCCGCTGACCAGCGAACGATCGAGCGTGGTATTGGTGGCGATCACACCATCAATATTATGACGGATCAAACTGTCGGCTACCTGAATCAATTCTTCTTCAGAAAGATCCGGCGCGATCTTCACTGCCACTGGCACATATTTAAGGTGCCGTTCTTGCAGCTCTTTTTGTTTTAATTTGATCGCGGAAAGAAGATCGTCGAGCGCTTCACCGTATTGCAAGGTGCGTAATCCAGGCGTGTTTGGCGAGGAAATATTGATGGCGATATAACCGGCGTGGGCATACACCTTTTCCATGCAGATCAGATAATCGTCTTTACCTTTCTCCACCGGCGTATCTTTATTTTTACCAATATTGATGCCGAGGATGCCTTTAAAGCGCGACTTTTTGACGTTCTCAATCAAATGATCGACGCCGTGATTATTAAAGCCCATGCGGTTAATAATCCCTTCGGCGGGAATCAGACGGAACATGCGCGGCTTATCATTACCCGGCTGCGCCAGCGGCGTTACGGTGCCGACTTCGACAAAACCAAAGCCCATCGCGCCAAAGGCATCAATGCATTCTGCATTCTTATCGAGACCGGCAGCGAGGCCGAGTGCGTTCGGGAAGGTTAATCCCATGCAGGTAACCGGACGGGATGGCAGTGACTGGCGAATCAGCCCTTCTAACGGCGTGCCGCTGATAAAACGCAGTTGTTGAAAGGTGAGTTCGTGCGCACGCTCAGGATCAAGCTTAAACAGCGCCGGCCGGACGATAGGATATAACATGCACTCTCCTCAAAGACGAAAACCAGGGAAGTCGGGGTGCACGGGAATTTGTGCGCCAGAATGGTAAGGCGCTCTGGCGCAAAAGTAAATTGTTCTACTGCATGACAATTTGATCGGTATCAGCGTCGAGCGGAATAGCGCCCCAGCTGTTCGCGGCAGGCTTGCAGCCCCATATAGATAGAGGGGCAATACCACATCAGTTTCATGCGCGCGCTGTGCTGCAACGAATTGCGTACCAGTTGATTGACCTGCGGCTGCCACTCCGCCGGGATCACCATGTGATGTTTGCGGATTTGCGACAAGCAGCTGTGCATCACTGTTTGGTAATAGCTGTCCAGCAGCGCCTCATCCAACGGCAATTGATGATCACGCAGGAACTGTTCGCTGCTAGCGCGCGCGATAAAGTAGTTCTTCACATAGGAAAAATCGCGCGTGCTCTGTGATAGCGAAGTCAGCATAAAGCGTTTGTAATAATAGCTTTGACTGGTGCAGTAAATGTTCCGCGCCTGCAAATAGAGCGCGAACATATACGGCGCGTCTTCATGGTTTTGAATCGGCAGGAATTGCAGCGCCAGTTGTTCGATCAAACGCCGCGAAATAATGCTGCTCCACACCACGCGGTGCGCCGATTGCTGCTGCATCAAGGTGCGCAAACTGGTGCTGCCGCCAGGCAGTAATCCGCTGACATGACGTTGATGAATGGTTTGATAATGGCGCTGCGCGGCAGGCAGATCGAAAAACATCTTGGCGCCAAAGCAGAACAAATCGATGTCTTCATGGCGCGCCTGCACGCGGCGGAAATCGGCGAACAACTCAGTTGAGACGAAATCGTCGGCATCCATAAAGTAGACGAAATCGCCAGTTGCCACTGACAATCCTTTCATGCGTGCAGCACTTACGCCGCCACGTTCGCCGCTTAGCAAAATGACCTGCGGATGTTTTGCGGCAAATTCCGTCAGCCACGCCACGCTGTTATCACTGGAGCCATCGTCGATAACAATGATCTGTTCCGGCGGCGATGACTGGCGCAGCAATGAACCCATCGCTTCTGCCAGCCACGGCGCGCAGTTCCAGTTCGGCACAATCACCGAAACCGAAGGGATACGGTGAGTCGTAGTCATGCTCATCCTCTTTCCTCAACGTTGAATAACGGAATTCTCAGACGCTTCAACACCACGCTGTGCAACAGGCAGCACACGCCAAGGTTGAACGCACCGATCAAGCCCAACCACAGCAAGTTGATCCAGCGGTTTTGATTCCACTCGATCGGTAACAAGGTGCTCAGCCAGGCCACCGCCGCCGATACCGCCCAAATCAGCATCACGTCGCGGGTTAACCAAGTGAAATGGATGCCCGGCGCAAAGCGGCGGTGCACCAGCCACGCCCAGCCCACCAGATAGAAGATATTTTGTCCCAGCCACAGCCAGCCGGTACCCAATGCGCCGTAATGAATCGCGCACCAGATATTCAGCGGCACCAGCAGCACCGCAAAGCAGGTGAAGCCTTTCATGTGCAGCTTGAGGTTGCCGTTGATGTATTGCAGGTGATACAGCAAGCCACAAATGGCCTGAATGCCGCTACCCAGCGCATACAGGCTGAGGACAAACGACATCTCATCAACAATCTGCGTCTTCTGCGTCCACGCCCACAGCAACGGACCGGCATAGCAAGCGATGGTGATGCTGAGCGGTGCCATAAAAATCGCCACCGCTTGCGTGGTGTAGCGATAGAGTTTCAGCGATTCGGCATCGCCCTCTTTGCGGGTTTTCATGCCGGTCATGCGTGGCACAATCGCCTGCATAATCGGACTGCTGAGCAGCAAAATGCCGGTCGCCGCGGTAGCGACCACGGTAAAGGAACCGTATTCACTCAGCGGCAAGGTTTTTGACAGCACCAGGCGGTCTATTTGTGAAATAAAGGTCCATACCGCACTGGAGAAAGCCGCGCTCAGAGCAAAACGAATAAAGGGTTTCAGCACTTCCTTTAAATCGCTGCGCTTCTCTTTACGCGCCGCTTTGGGGATCAGTTGACAGGATTTGTAGATGCAACAGGCCGCTTCGGCAATCGACACCAACAGTTGCCAAATAAAGAATGCCAGCACCGGATTGGAGAAGAATTGAATCACCAATACCGCGCCAAAGGTACGCAAGGTGGTGATCACCAGGTTAACGCCATTTAACCAAACCTGATGTTCGAAACCGACAATGACGCTGCGGTACGGGCTGGTGCGCCAGCGAATCGCCGCCGTAATCACCATAATCGCCACGGCAATCACTACATCGCCCGCAGGAAGATGGCGCGCATCCAGCCAATGGGTCGCAATCCACGGCGTCGCCAGCCAGCCCAATACCACCAGCACAATCGTGGAGAACAGGAAGAATTTGGTCAGCGTGGCAAACAGCGCCGGGAACCAGACAAATTCCGCCTGGTTAGCGCGATAACGCGCCGCTTCGCGCATTAAGGTGGTGGAAACGCCGGCATCAAGTAATTGCAGCCAGGTTAATAAGATCGAAAAGAAGCCCACTAAACCGTAGGCTTCCATACCTAAGTGTTGAATATAAAGTGGTACAACCAAAATACCTGACAGCGTCAGATAGATCTGGCCAACGTAGTTGGCAATCGCGTTACGTTTTATAGACATAGGTGTTTTGGGATCTGGGTATTTATCTCAGTGGCCATAAGCGTGACATAAAAGCCTGCACCCGCACACCGGAGTTATTCTTAAAATTAAGTTTGGTGCTAAGCGCTGCGTTTTTTTCTCATTTTCATAATGGCGAAATAGATGTCAGGCTGTTTCAACATAAGTTTTTCCATTACACCTTGCGCCGCGAAGTTTTCTGCAAAGTAAGTTAATGCATGCCGGACATTATCTGAGAATTTGGCAGAACTCTTCAGCTCCTGCTGGACTAATTGCAATAAACCGCTGCGCAAATAACTTTCACGATAACGATTTCTTTCGGGAATAAAGTGTGACAAGCGTGTGAGTTTTTCATAATCAGTAATAAATTGCTGGTATGAGAATGGCTGAACGCCATGCGCGTTTACTGATAACGACGATTCACTGGCGTAATCCAATACCCAAGAAGTTTGCGTGTGCAGTAATCCCGTCAGCATCACATCCTGAATTTTAGTCAGCGGCGCGCCCATTCTGGCCAAGCTCGCGCGTAAAATTACCGCAAAGGCACCCTGCTGCCACCAACGGCGCTCATGCAGTTGCTGGAACAGTTGCGTTGAGGAGTGTAACCCGTTAACCAGTTCACGTTTGGTCAGCGAAATAATGAAGCAATTCAGCTCCGGGCGCTGATCGCTGAGCTTGGCTACATCCTGTAGCAAGCTGGCTGACAGTGCGCCGCGCTCGGCGCTAAACAACAGGAAATCATCTTCGGATGGCGTGCTGTGCGGAAAAGTGGGCAATAATGAAGCCGTGAATTGGCTACCCGCCGCATCGGTTTGCAGCCAGTAACACACCAATTCTTCATCCACGTTACTGGACGCATTAACCCGGTTAAGCGTGGCAGGCGCCGCCTGCTGCGGCGTTAAATTGTGCGCGTATGATGTTCTTTCCATATTCATCTCCCTAAGAATAATTTGGATTGCCATAACGGCAGACACGCCACAAAAGGTGGGCGTAAATTAATAAGCGAAATGTCGTTATCGAGTTCTAGCGGAAATTAGCTCAACCGATTATAAACGGCCTCCGAGTTTTAATTCCAACATCGATTCACCCTGCGGTAATAATTAACAGGTTAATTGTTCAGGCGCGCTGTACTAAGTGCAAAATTAATCGTTGATAAGACAACGCAGATGTAACTGCATATAATTTTAGTCGCGATGTTTTTAACCTTTGCTCGCGTTTAGACATCAATTCGCCCATTTAAAATCCAATCATTGCTGGAGTTAATCAAAAAACTTCTGCGGATATTCCGATTCACGTTAAATTGAATAAATATGAAAGTCGCATTTTTCTCTATCGTTATCAGAGCAGAAGTGATTTTTCAGGCAAGTTTACGCAAGTCTGTGTGCAACTGTTTCCACATTTACGCCTCTATTTTTCGCATGCTTAAATTGCTTTAACCATTAATCGCGCAACGCGGATGGCGTGGATTAATATAATGCGCGCCCGATCACAACGCTTTTCGGATTAAACCTAAGCGCGGCGGCGCTATGTTTTTCACCTTCCTTTATATGTTCAGAGTTATCCCGCTTTTCGACTTAGGATTACCAGATAAATCATTTAAGCCTCGCAGCCTGCTCTGCCAGTATTGACCTCATCAGTTCTGAATATCAGATAATCAATAACTTTCAGTTATAAGGAGTGACTATGCGGGTTATTACGCTGGCGGGCAGCCCTCGCTTCCCTTCACGCTCAACGGCGCTACTGAGCCTCTGCCAACAGGCGCTGGAAGCACGCGGTGTTGAAGTCATTCCGTGGAATATCCACAACTTTCAGCCGGAAGATTTGCTGTATGCGCGCTTTGATTCTCCGGCACTGGCGGCGCTGAAAGCCGATCTATTACTGGCCGATGGCGTGATTGTCGCCACGCCAATCTACAAAGCCTCCTTCTCAGGTGCACTGAAAACCTTGCTCGATTTGCTACCCGAACGTGCGCTGGAACACAAAGTGGTGTTGCCATTAGCCAGCGGCGGCAGTGCTTCACATCTGTTGGCGGTGGATTACGCCCTTAAGCCGGTGCTCAATGCACTTAAGGCGCAAGAAGTCTTGCATGGCGTGTTCGCCACCGACGGGCAAATCACCGATTACGATCGCCAGCCGCAGCTTGATGCGTTGTTAGCCGAACGCATTGATGACGCGCTGGATACCTTCTGGCACGCGCTGCATCGTCGCCAGCCACGTTACGCACAAGCGGTATAAAGGAAGAAAAATGAAAAGGATGTTTTCGGGTCTGTTGCTAGCTCTGTTTACCCTCAGCGCGCAGGCAGTCGATGCACCACAGCAACTGCGCATTGGTTACCAGAAAGGATCGGTCAGCATGGTGCTGGCAAAATCGCACAAGTTGCTGGAGCAACGTTTTCCACACACGCAAATAAAATGGGTGGAATTCCCGGCCGGGCCGCAAATGCTTGAAGCCTTGAACGTGGATAGCATTGATTTAGGCAGCACCGGCGATATTCCTCCGCTGTTTGCGCAGGCAGCGGGCGCCGATCTGTTGTATGTCGGATCAGAGCCGCCGAAACCGCAGGCCGAAGTGATTCTGGTGCCGAAAGATAGCCCGATTCACAGCGTGGCCGATTTGAAAGGCCATAAAGTAGCGTTCCAGAAAGGCTCCAGTTCGCACAACTTGCTGCTGCGCGCGCTGGAACAAGCTGGGCTGAGTTTCAAAGATATCCAGCCAACCTATTTAACACCAGCCGATGCCCGCGCGGCCTTCCAGCAAGGTGATGTCGATGCGTGGGCGATATGGGATCCCTACTACTCCGCCGCGCTGTTGCAAGGCAACGTGCGCGTATTGGTGGATGGCAGCAAACTCAATCAAACCGGTTCTTTCTATTTAGCCACGCGCAAATATACCGAAGCCAACGGTGCTTTCGTGCAGCAGGTTTTGCAGGGATTCAGCGATGCCGATGCCCTGACGCGCAGTCAGCGCGATCAAAGCATCGATTTACTGGCGCAGGCGATGGGCTTGCCGAAACCGGTGATTGCCAGCTATCTCGACCATCGTCCACCCACCACCATTACGCCGGTCAGCGCCCATACCGCGCAGGCCCAACAGCAAACCGCCGATCTGTTTTATGCCAACCATTTGATGCCGGTGAAAGTCACCATTGCTGACCGCATCTGGCATCCACAATCGGCGCAGCCATAAGGAATTCAATCATGAGCATATCCGTATTTTGGTTTCTTCCGACGCACGGCGATGGTCACTATCTTGGCACCGCAGAAGGTGCGCGCCCGGTGGATCATGGTTACCTGCAACAGATTGCGCAGGCCGCAGATCGCCTTGGCTTCGGCGGCGTGCTGATTCCGACCGGTCGATCCTGTGAAGATGCGTGGCTGGTAGCGGCGTCATTGATTCCGGTTACTCAGCGTTTGCGGTTCCTGGTGGCGTTGCGTCCGGGGGTGATTTCGCCGACTCAAGCCGCACGTCAGGCAGCCACGCTGGATCGCCTGTCGAATGGCCGCGCGCTGTTTAATCTGGTGACCGGCGGCGATCCCGAGGAGTTGGCTGGTGACGGCGTGTTCCTCGATCACCGCGAGCGCTATGAAGAGTCCGCCGAATTCACCCGCGTGTGGCGTCGTGTTGCCGAGGGCGAAACCGTTGATTACGAAGGCAAGCACGTCAAAGTTCGCGGTGCACGCCTGATGTTTAAGCCGGTGCAGCAACCGCGCCCGCCGCTGTGGTTCGGTGGTTCATCCGAAGCCGCGCAGGATCTGGCCGCTGAACAAGTTGATGTTTATCTAACATGGGGCGAGCCGCCCGCATTGGTTAAAGAAAAGATTGAGCAGGTACGCGCCAAAGCCGCTGCACAAGGCCGCACAGTGCGTTTCGGTATTCGCCTGCATGTGATCGTGCGGGAAACCAATGAGGAAGCGTGGCAAGCCGCGGATCGCCTGATTGCGCATCTGGACGATGCCACCATCGCCAAAGCGCAAGCGGCGTTTGCGCGCACCGATTCTGTGGGTCAACAACGTATGGCGGCATTGCACGGTGGACACCGCGACAAGCTGGAGATCAGCCCGAATTTGTGGGCGGGTGTTGGTTTAGTACGCGGCGGCGCGGGCACCGCGCTGGTTGGCGATGGCCCAACTGTAGCGGCGCGCATGCAGGAGTATCAGGATCTCGGCATCGAAACCTTCATTCTTTCCGGTTACCCGCATCTGGAAGAAGCTTATCGCGTTGGCGAATTGCTGTTCCCGCACCTGGATCTGGCGATTCCTGAAGTGCCGAAACCGCGCGTGGTGCAAGCGCACGGTGAAGCGGTCGCCAATGATTTCACGCCGCAGAAAGTATCACAGAGTTAAGGAGCAGATGATGGCGAACGTTAAAAAGCAGCTGAGTAATGCCGTGCTGCCGTGGGTGCTGCCGGTGGTGTTGATCGCCGTGTGGCAACTGGCATCGCAGGTGGGTTGGTTATCGACGCGCATCTTGCCGTCGCCGGAAAATATTCTTATCACCTTCTGGAAACTCACGGTGAGCGGCGAGTTGTGGCAAAACCTGGCGATCAGCGGCTGGCGCGCTGCCATCGGTTTCTCAATTGGCGGTTCGATTGGTTTGATTCTGGGATTGATTACCGGCACCTCGCGGGTGGGCGAACGTCTGCTGGACACCTCGGTGCAAATGCTACGTAACGTGCCGCATCTGGCGCTGATTCCGCTGGTTATTCTGTGGTTCGGCATCGATGAGTCCGCCAAGATTTTCCTGGTGGCGCTCGGCACGCTGTTCCCGATTTACCTGAACACCTATCACGGCATTCGCAACATCGATCGCGGCCTGGTTGAGATGGCGCGCAGTTACGGTTTATCCGGCTGGAGCTTGTTTATTCAGGTAATTTTGCCCGGTGCGTTGCCGTCAATTATGGTCGGCGTGCGCTTTGCCCTTGGCCTGATGTGGCTGACGCTGATTGTGGCGGAAACCATTTCGGCCAACTCCGGCATTGGTTATCTGGCGATGAATGCGCGTGAATTCTTGCAAACCGATGTGGTGGTGGTCGCCATCATTCTCTATGCCCTGCTCGGCAAACTGGCTGACGTGGCGGCACAACTGCTGGAGCGCGTCTGGCTGCGCTGGCATCCGGCTTACCAATTGAAGGAGAACGCATGAGCAACGCAACTTTGAATCCGGCGCGCCTGAATCGCGGCACGCCAGTTGGCGTGAACAGCGTCACCAAGCAATATGGCGATCGCACCATCCTCAATAACATCAATCTGCATATTCCTTCGGGCCAATTTGTGGCAGTAGTGGGTCGCAGCGGCTGCGGCAAAAGTACTTTGTTGCGTTTGCTGGCGGGATTGGAATCGACCACGCATGGGGAACTGTTAGCCGGAAACGCCCCGCTTTCGCAAGCGCGCGAAGACACGCGTTTGATGTTCCAGGATTCGCGTTTGCTGCCGTGGAAAAAAGTGATTGATAACGTCGGGCTTGGTTTGAAAGGCCGCGAATGGCGCAGCGCCGCGCTGGAAGCATTGGCAGCGGTCGGCTTGGCCGATCGCGCCAACGAATGGCCAGCAGCGTTGTCGGGCGGACAAAAACAGCGTGTGGCGCTGGCGCGCGCGCTAATTCACCGTCCCGGTTTACTGCTGCTCGACGAACCGCTGGGTGCGCTAGATGCATTGACGCGCATCGAAATGCAGGGCTTGATTGAGTCACTGTGGCAGCAACATAACTTCACCGTGTTATTAGTGACGCACGATGTCAGCGAAGCGGTGGCGATTGCCGATCGCGTGTTGCTGATTGAGGAAGGTCAGATCGGTTTGGATTTGCTGGTCGATTTGCCACGCCCGCGCCGTCGCGGTTCAGCACGGTTGGCAGAATTAGAAGCCGAAGTGTTGGATCGCGTGATGAAGCGCGGTTTGACGGAGCAGCCGTTGAAGTTCGCGCAGCAGAGTTAATTCAGGACGCGCGATAAATCGCGCCGCTACGGATGCATGCAGTTTTCCATAGCGGCGCAGTTTATTGCGCGTTGTTTTATCAGGCGTTCAATGCCTTGGTGATCTTCTCGTACAGATCGCCCGACAGCTTATCCAGCCCTTTCAAGGTTTCCAGCGCCTGACGCATCAACGCCTGACGTCCCGCATCGTAACGCTTCAAACGAATTAACGGTTCGATCATGCGCGCCGCCACTTGCGGGTTGCGGGTGTTGAGATCGGTCAACATCTCCACCAGGAATTGATAACCGCTGCCATCTTTGGCGTGGAAGGCTGCTGGGTTAGCAGAAGCAAAAGCGCCAATCAGCGAACGGATGCGGTTCGGATTGCCCATGGTGAACGAACGGTGGTTCAGCAGTTTGCGCACGTTGCTCAACACGTCGGCGGCTGGGCTAGTGGCTTGCAACACAAACCATTTGTCCATCACCAAACCATCCTGATGCCAGCGTTCATCATAGGCCGCCAACAGCGCATCACGGCACGGTAGATTGGCCGCGACGGCCGCTGCTAACGCTGCCAAGGCATCGGTCATGTTGGTCGCTTGCTGATATTGCGCCTGCACCAGTTTGTCGGCTTGCGCGGCATCGCCGAAGGCCAGATAGCCGAGACAGACGTTTTTCAAGCTGCGCTTACCGATCTCCGCATGCTCGATTTTGTATTCGCTGCTTTGGTTGGCCAGATACAGCGCGTAGAACTCGTCGTTGAGTTCGTTCGCCAGCGTGCGCACCAGCGCGTCGCGTACCGCCGCTATCGCCAGTGGATCGATGACGTCGAACAATTCCGCGATTTCATTTTCTGACGGCAATGACAAGATCAACGCTTTCAGCGCCGGATCGCCCTGCTCATCCAGCAATACTGCGCGGAACGCATCGGCAACATGCAGCGGCAGTGAAAGCGGCTGACCTTGCTGATGGCGTGCCACGTTCAAGCGAATATAGGTGGCGAGCAAGCTCTGCGCCGCATCCCAACGCGCGAAATCATTACGCGCGTGACGCATCAGGAAGGTCAGTTGCGCATCACTCCATTTATAGTCGAGCTTCACTGGCGCAGAGAATTCACGCAACAGCGATGGCACTGGCTGGAAATAGACGTTATCGAAGATAAAGGTCTGGAATTCTTCGGTCACGTTCAACACATGATGCACCGGATGGCCGTTATGTTGCAGCGGAATGACCTTACCTTCGTTATCGTACAGTTCGATATCCAGTGGAATATGCAGCGGCAACTTCTCTTTCTGCTCGGCAGTGGCCGGTGTGCGCTGAGACACGTGCAGCGTGTACTGCTCCAGTTCTGGATTGTAGTCATCGCGCACCGTCAGAATTGGCGTTCCCGCCTGGCTGTACCAGCGACGGAACTGCGACAAATCAACGTTAGACGCATCTTCCATCGCCTGCACAAAATCGTCACAGGTCGCTGCGCTGCCGTCATGACGCTCGAAGTACAATTGCATGCCTTTCTGGAAATTCTCTTCGCCCAGCAAGGTGTGCATCATGCGGATCACTTCAGAACCTTTTTCGTACACGGTTAAGGTGTAGAAATTGTTCATCTCGATCACCTGATCCGGACGGATCGGATGCGCCATCGGGCTGGCATCTTCGGCAAACTGTGCACCACGCATCACGCGCACATTATCAATACGGTTAACTGCACGCGAACCGAGATCCGAGCTGAACTCCTGATCGCGGAAGACGGTTAAACCTTCTTTCAGGCTGAGCTGGAACCAATCGCGGCAAGTGACGCGGTTGCCGGTCCAGTTATGGAAATATTCGTGGCCGATCACCGCTTCAATGCCGAGGTAATCTTTGTCGGTGGCGGTTTCCGCTTTTGCCAGCACATATTTGGAGTTAAAGACGTTAAGGCCTTTGTTCTCCATCGCGCCCATGTTGAAGAAATCTACCGCGACGATCATAAAGATATCGAGGTCATATTCGAGATTGAAACGCTCTTCATCCCACTTCATGCTGGCTTTCAATGACGTCATCGCCCAATCGGCGCGATCCAGATTGCCGCGATCGACGAAGATTTCCAGCGCCACATCGCGGCCTGAACGGGTGGTAAAACTGTCGCGCAACACATCAAAATCACCGGCCACCAGCGCAAACAGGTAGCACGGTTTTGGGAATGGATCTTGCCACTTCACCCAATGACGACCATCTTCATGGCGGCCGCTTTCCAGCTTATTGCCGTTCGACAGCAAGTAAGGATAACGCGCGGCATCAGCAATAATGGTGGTGGTAAAGCGCGCCAGCACATCGGGACGATCCAGATACCAGGTAATATGGCGGAAACCTTCGGCTTCACATTGGGTACACAGCGCTTCGCCGGATTGGTACAAGCCTTCCAGCGCGGTGTTTTTGTCTGGGTGGATGTCGTTAATGATGGTCAGCGTGAAGTTTTCGGGTAATTGGCTGATGATCAGCGCGCCGTCTTCTTCACGGTAATGCGACCATGGATTGCCATCCACCGCCAACGACACCAGCGTCAGATCTTCGCCATCCAGACGCAATTCAGCATCTGTTGCACCCAAACGCTTCACCTGACTCACCGCAGTGACGCGCGTGGCGGCGGCATCCAAATCAAATGTCAGATCGATATCAGTAATGGTGTAATCCGGCGCACGGTAATCGTGGCGATATTTAATTTGCGGCTGTTGCGTCATAAGTCCTTCTCGCATCTCTCATCGTTAATATGTTGTCCCGTCAAAGTCTAAGCGGGTTGTGCCTTTGTTACCACGTACAATGCGTGCGAGGGTGCAAAAGGCTACAATTCATTAACAATGGCACAAATGACCCTCGACCTGCCACCCGCAATTATGGTGTGATCGCGGTCATTACTGTTTTATACTCCTGCGTCTTTATGACTTTGTTGAACACCGGGCTTTGCTCCGCGGAAGAGGATGCTGAAACGCACCATGACTGGACATGCTTCCCCGATTTTGACCACGCTGCTTGATACCGATGCGTACAAGCTTCATATGCAGCAGGCCGTATACCATCGCTATTATGATGTCCCGGTTACGGCGGAATTTCGCTGCCGTGGCGACGAACTGCTCGGTATCTATGCGGATGAAATCCGCGCGCAAATTGACACGCTGCCTGCGCTCGCCCTGAGCGACGATGAATATCACTATCTCAGCAGCCTGCCTTTCTTTAATAACGATTACCTCAATTGGCTGCGCCAGTTCCGCCTCGATCCCTCACAGGTGAATGTCCGCAACAATAATGGCCACCTGTCGATTCAAATCAGCGGCCCCTGGCGCGAAGTGATTTTGTGGGAAGTACCGCTGTTGGCCCTGATCAGCGAAGTGGTGCATCGCCATCGCACGCCAGAGTTTGGCGTTGAACAGGCGGTGGCGCATTTGCAGCACAAGCTGGTCGATTTCCACCAGCAAGTGGGCGATTTGGATATGTCGCGCTTCCAACTGATGGACTTTGGTACGCGCCGTCGTTATTCCAAAGCGGTGCAAGGCGCGATTGTCAGCACCTTGAAAGCCGACTTCCCATGGTTAGTGGGCACCAGCAACTACGATCTGGCTCGCCGCTTGCAACTCAATCCGGTCGGCACCCAAGCACATGAATGGTTCCAGGCGCACCAGCAAATCAGTCCGGTGTTAGCGAATAGCCAACGTGCCGCGCTGCAGTCATGGCTGGATGAATATGATGATCAGCTCGGCATCGCGCTGACCGATTGCATCACCATGGATGCCTTCCTGCGTGACTTCGGCCCAGGCTTTGCCCATCGTTATCAAGGCCTGCGGCACGATTCGGGCGACCCAGTGGAATGGGGTGAAAAAGCCATTGCGCACTATCAACGTCTGGATATCGATCCGAAAAGCAAAACGCTGGTGTTCTCCGATAACCTCAATCTTGAGAAAGCGCTGGCGCTGTATCGTCACTTTGGTCAACGTGCCAACGTGGTATTTGGTATCGGTACAAGGCTGACCTGTGATATTCCTGGCGTCACGCCGCTGAATATCGTGATTAAACTGGTGAGCTGCAACGGCAAACCAGTGGCGAAACTCTCCGACAGTCCGGGCAAAACCATCTGCCAGGATAAAGCGTTTGTCCGCGCGTTGCGCAAAGCCTTCGATTTGCCGCTGGTAAAAAGAGCCAGCTGATTCTCATTGCAGGGTGCTTGCACCCTGCTCTCACGCAACAAATCTCCTGTTAATCCGGCAATTTTGCTTGTTTCCTGTTGGCTCGTAAGTAACATAGCAAAACCCCGGAATGGGGATTTTATTGACCCTTCTTCTTATATATAGAGAGATATTTATGAGCGTAGTGCCTGTAGCGGATGTACTGCACGGCCGTGTCGCGGTTGACAGTGAAGTCACCGTACGTGGTTGGGTGCGTACCCGAAGAGATTCAAAAGCCGGTCTTTCCTTCATCGCCGTTTATGACGGTTCCTGCTTTAATCCCGTTCAGGCCGTCGTCAATAATTCTCTGAATAATTATCAGGACGAAGTGCTGCGTCTGACCACCGGCTGCTCAGTGATTATTACCGGCAAAGTGGTTGAGTCGCCGGGTGAAGGTCAGGCATTCGAACTGCAAGCCACCAACGTGGAAGTCACCGGTTGGGTGGATGATCCGGATACCTATCCGATGGCGGCGAAACGTCACAGCATCGAATATCTGCGTGAAGTCGCGCACCTGCGTCCGCGTACCAACCTGGTGGGTGCTGTCGCGCGTGTTCGTCACACGTTGGCGCAAGCGCTGCATCGCTTCTTCCACGAAAACGGCTATTTCTGGGTGTCGACCCCGCTGATCACCGCTTCGGATACCGAAGGTGCTGGCGAGATGTTCCGCGTTTCAACGCTGGACCTGGAAAACCTGCCGCGCGATCCGCAGGGAAAAATCGATTTCGATAAAGATTTCTTCGGCAAAGAAGCCTTCCTGACCGTTTCCGGTCAGCTCAACGCGGAAACCTATGCCTGCGCCTTGTCCAAGGTTTATACCTTTGGCCCAACCTTCCGCGCAGAAAACTCCAACACCAGCCGCCATTTGGCTGAATTCTGGATGCTGGAGCCGGAAATCGCTTTCGCTACGCTGGACGATGCGGCTGCACTGGCTGAATCCATGCTGAAATACGTGTTCCAGGCGGTTCTGAATGAACGTGCTGATGACATGGCATTCTTTGCCGAGCGCGTCGATAAAGATGCCATCGCGCGTCTGGAGCGTTTCGTCACCACTGACTTTGCACAGGTGGATTACACCGACGCGGTTGAGATCCTGCTGAAGAGCGGTCAGACCTTCGAAAACCCGGTTTCATGGGGTGTTGATCTGTCGTCTGAACACGAGCGTTATCTCGCCGAGCAGCACTTTAAAGCGCCGGTGGTGGTGAAAAACTATCCGAAAGACATCAAAGCTTTCTATATGCGCATGAACGAAGATGGCAAAACCGTGGCAGCGATGGATGTTCTCGCGCCAGGAATCGGTGAAATCATCGGGGGTTCACAACGTGAAGAACGTTTGGATGTGCTGGATGCGCGTCTGGCTGAAATGGGTCTGAATAAAGAAGATTATTGGTGGTATCGTGATCTGCGTCGCTATGGCACTGTGCCACACGCTGGCTTTGGATTAGGTTTCGAACGATTAATAGCCTATGTCACGGGTGTACAAAATGTAAGGGATGTTATCCCCTTCCCACGTACGCCACGCAATGCGAATTTCTGATTTTCGCCATTAATTATAAGTAATTCATATATATAAAGAGGTCGGCCTAGCCGGCCTTTTTTTATTTTTGTAAATTTAGAGTTCTCTCACAAAGTTCCCAATATTTTACATTTTGTAATACATATTTTCCTTTTGATACTTAATCGAGAGATTTGAATCATTTTCGGGCTAGAATTAGCAACCCTGTGATGGAAAGATGCGTGCAGACACAGGAGACATCAAACTTCTCTCAAGGTTCCTGTAAAGGTTTCTTGACGGCAGTGGCAGATGTCCAAATAACTCCAATGAGGGTAATAAATAATGATGAAGCGCAACATTCTTGCAGTGGTTATTCCAGCTCTGTTAGCTGCTGGTGCAGCAAACGCAGCAGAAATTTATAATAAAGACGGCAACAAGCTGGACCTGTACGGTAAAGCTGTTGGTCTGCACTATTTCTCTGATGATGCTGGCAGCGATGGCGACCAGACTTATGTTCGCTTCGGCTTCAAGGGTGAAACCCAGATTAATGACCAACTGACCGGTTACGGCCAGTGGGAATACAACGTTCAGGCTAACAACTCTGAAGGTTCTGACGCACAAGACGGCAACAAAACCCGTCTGGGCTTTGCTGGTCTGAAATTCGGTGATGCCGGCTCAATCGACTACGGTCGTAACTACGGCGTTGTGTATGACGCAATCGGCTGGACCGACGTTCTGCCAGAATTCGGTGGCGACTCTGGTTATTCAGATAACTTCATGAACGGTCGTAGCACCGGTCTGCTGACCTACCGTAACACCAACTTCTTCGGTCTGGTTGACGGTTGGAACTTCGCAGTACAGTACCAGGGCAAAAACGATCGTTCTGACATCCGCCGTGCCAACGGTGACGGCTATGGCCTGTCAACTTCATACACCTCACCAATCGGTGTTGGCGTAGCAGCAGCTTATAGCAGCAGCGATCGTACTAACCTGCAATCTGCAGGCACAGTGGTTGATAGCGACGGTACTGCAGTAGCAACTGGTGTTGGTGCTGGTAAGCGTGCTGAAAACTGGGCAACTGCTCTGAAATATGACGCTAACAACGTATACCTGGCTGCAATGTACGGTGAAACCCGTAACTCAACGCCAATTTCAGGCGCACAAGCAACTCTGGCTGACGGTACTCAAACTACCGTTTCTGGCTTCGCTAACAAAGCTCAGAACTTCGAAGTTGTTGCACAGTACCAGTTCGACTTCGGTCTGCGTCCGTCCATCGCTTACGTGCAGTCTAAAGGCAAAGACATCGAAGGCGTTGGCGATGCTGACCTGGTTAAATACATCGATGTGGGCGCAACCTACTACTTCAACAAAAACATGGCTACCTATGTTGATTACAAAATCAACCAGTTGAACGATGACAACCCACTGGGTCTGGCTACCGACGACGTTGTAGCTGTTGGTCTGGTATACCAGTTCTAATCACCTGATTAGCATTGTGTAAGACCTAAAAACGGAGCCTTCGGGCTCCGTTTTGCATTTCAGTGATCGGCTTCTCAATTAGCGCCACTACTTTATACACTCGACTTATTTCTTTTTTATGTCAGCGGTTGGCAAGCGTGTCGTCTAACGCTAACCTGATAGCTCATTTCGCTAAAGTTCACGCAACTGGACCTGACTCATGTTTGAATCGATCTCTGCCGCACCCGCCGATCCTATTTTGGGATTAGCTGACCTGTTCCGCGCCGATGACCGCCCGAATAAAATCAACCTTGGCATTGGTGTCTATAAAGATGAAACCGGTAAAACTCCGGTGCTCACCAGTGTTAAAAAGGCTGAGCAATATCTGCTGGAAAATGAAACCACCAAGAATTACCTCAGCATTGATGGCTTGGCTGATTTCGCTCGTTGCACACAAGAATTATTGTTCGGGAAAGAGAGCACACTGATCTCTACGGGACGTGCTTGCACGGCGCAAACCCCCGGTGGCACCGGCGCATTGCGTGTCGCAGCAGATTTCCTGGCGAACCAGACTAGCGTCAAACGCGTTTGGGTGAGCAATCCAAGCTGGCCAAATCACAAAAATGTGTTCAATGCCGCTGGTCTAGAAGTGTGCGATTACGATTACTATGACGCGGTATCGCATAGCCTTGATTTCAACGCGATGCTGGCATCGCTGCAAGAAGCCAAAGCTGGTGATGTGGTGCTGTTCCACGGTTGCTGCCATAACCCAACCGGCGTCGATCCTTCGGCTGAGCAATGGCAGCAGTTGGCGCAGCTGTCACAGGACAAAGGCTGGCTGCCACTGTTTGATTTCGCCTATCAAGGTTTTGCGCGTGGCCTGGACGAGGATGCTGAAGGTCTGCGCATTTTTGCCGCTTCACATCAGGAACTGATTGTCGCCAGCTCTTATTCCAAAAACTTTGGTTTGTACAACGAACGAGTTGGTGCACTGACGTTGGTTGCCGCTAATAGTGATGTGGCGAAAACATCGTTCAGCCAGGTGAAATACACTATCCGCGCTAATTACTCTAACCCACCGTCACACGGTGCGGCCGTAGTCGCGACCATTCTTAGTAACGAAGCGCTGCGCACTATCTGGATTCAGGAACTGACCGATATGCGCCAGCGTATCCAGCGTATGCGTCAGCTGTTTGTGAATACGCTGGCGGAAAAAGGTGCGAAGCAAGACTTTAGCTTCATTATCAAGCAAAACGGCATGTTTTCGTTCAGCGGCTTGACCAAAGATCAGGTGATTCGTTTGCGCGAAGAGTTCGGCGTTTATGCTGTAAATTCGGGTCGCGTCAACGTGGCCGGTATGACGCCAGACAATATGTCTGCGTTGTGTGAGGCGATTGTCGCGGTGCTTTAATCGTTATAGCGATAAAACATAATGGGCCATTACGGCCCATTTTTTTATGCTTGCAGGAATGGATTACTGATTCGTTCACGTCCCAAGGTTGAAATTGGACCGTGGCCAGGCACAAAAGTCACATCATCGCCGAGCGGCAGCAGCTTGGTTTTAATCGCTGCGATTAAATCACTATGACTGCCCTGCGGGAAATCGGTTCGCCCGACACCACCGTTAAAAATCACATCGCCAGAAATGAGCAGGCGGCCAGCGCGGTCGAAAAACACGATATGTCCCGGTGTATGGCCAGGACAAAGCAGCACTTCCAACGTCGTATTGCCAAGTTGCACCGTTTCACCCTCTTCCAACCAGCGATCTGGCGCAAGCGGCGCGCATTCCGGCAAACCAAACATACGGCTTTGGGTGGGCAGATTATCCAGCCAGAATGCATCAAGCGGATGTGGCCCAACAATTGGCACCTGATAATGTGCTGCGAGCTCCGCTGCGGCGCCAACATGATCAAGGTGTCCGTGGGTGAGCAAGATTTGTGACGGCGTTAAACCACGCTCAGCCAGCACGGCTTTGATGGTTTCCGCATCGCCACCGGGATCAACCAGTGCGGCTTGTTGGGTTTCATCATCCCAAATGACTGAACAGTTCTGGGAAAAAGCCGTAACCGGAATAATTAGGTAATTCATAGCGCTCCATGACCGACACACGCAGCGCTGCCGGTATCAGGACCAGTGCCTTGCAGGCCCGGTATCTATGTGTACGAAGTTGCTGCGCGGGTAATATCCTACACCACCAGCGCGCATAGATAACGCCGCTTTGCGAACATTGCTCAACGAAATTCCCTCAATATGGAAATCCATCGCTTGTCCTTTGGTGTGATAGCTCTTCTTCGCCACGCCAGGACCAGATTCACGCAACATATTGTTGGTCGCCAGCGTGCGATAACCCGAAATCAGTTGAACGGGTTTACGCGTATCCAACAATGTTTGTAAGCGATAAAGCTGATCAAACAGGTGTGGATCGATGTTCTTGACTTGGTTGGCGCGGTAATCGCGGAAGAAGTGATTTAAGCGGGCTAACTCATCCTTGTCATAACGCTTACCATTGAAAAACTCAGTTTTGAGGGTTTCGCCGGTGTGAAGGTTACTAAGTGTCAATACTCGTGGGCGTGCGGTTGAAAGCGAAGCCAGTGCGGAGCCAGGAAGCAATGACAATCCAGCTGCTGCGCCTCCAATTAACAGTAATCGACGACGTTGAGAATCAAAATTAGCCATGAAGCGGGGTTACCTATTTAAAGCGGATGAAATATGCGCAAAAAGTGCACAGGCCGAACATTAACTGTCGCCTGGCACTCAGTCAACCCAGAGAATGGCACAACATGACCAAAACCAGCTCGAAATCAACTTTTCGAGACTGGTCTTGGGAAATTTCTGATTAAAGGAGGATAAACAAATCAAGCACTAAAGTAGCAATTGTCCTGCTTTACTTAAGACCTGGCTACCGGAACGGGCAGGATTATCATAATTGTAAATATCTGTACGATATTGCGGTTGTCCATCATCAGCAACCCAAGCGGTCAGATAGTAGAGGTTAACTGGGATACGATGACGAATCGACACGTAACGGGTGTTTCCCTCTTTCAACGTGTCAGAAATGCGACCATCGTTCCAGCCGACGTCCTGCAACAGCAAATCGGCCAGTTCCGAAGCTTTGTTCACACGCACGCAGCCCGAACTTAACGCACGGATATCGCGTTGGAACAGCGTGTGGTTCGGCGTGTCATGCAGATAGATAGCATCGGAACTTGGCATATTGAATTTGTAACGACCTAACGAGTTAGTCGCGCCGGGTGCCTGACGAATGCGGTATGGGAAACTGGCGGCCGAGACCATATGCCAATCAATCATTGAAGGATCGATCACTTCTGCATCCGCGCTCCAGCCCGATAACAGCGTGTAGCCGTGCTTATACAAATAGCTCGGATCCTGTTTCACCTTCGGCACAATATCCTGACGCACCAGCGTGGTCGGCACATTCCACGGTGGATTGAGCACCACATTATTCAAAGCGCTACGCATCAACGGCGTTTTGCGGTCCGGACGTCCCACAATCACGCGTGAAGATAGAATTGTCGCGCCATTGTTGTAGTAGGTCAGGGAATAGTTTGGGATGTTGACCATGATGCCGTTGTGCATGTCATCTGGCAGCAAACGCAAACGCTGGATATTCAGCGCCAGCAGCGAGGCACGCATCTGTGGTGACACATTCAGCCATTCACGGGTACGCGGACCAATCGCACCATCATCGGCCAATCCCTGCCAGTGCTGGAAGCGCTTAACGCCTTCCACCAATGTATTGTCATACACATTGGGGCCAGACGCTGGCGGAGGAGCAACAGCATTATTGGCTACTTCAGGGGTTTGAGCGAGAGCTGAACCCGCGTCGATATCATCAAAGTTAGCGGCAGACGGGCTGACCGCGACTGGCTGATTACTCTGGCTCACCGGAACCGGCGCGGTAGGCACCGCATCTTCCGCTGGCGTTGGCGTGCTGCTGTGACTGGCAGTTAACATGCCGGTGCGTTGCAAAATCTCACGCAGTGCAGGCACATCATTGCTCACCTGTCCCGGACGCAGCGTGCCTTTGTCCATCAGCTGCGGCCACGGACGATGATCGGTCAATAAGGTTTTCAGCGCATTGTGCATCAAGGCATATTGCGGATGTTGCGGCTGCAAGGACATAACAAAGCTACGACTGCCGCCACCGTTCACCGCATTCTGCCATTGGTTGATCGCTGCCAGCGCTGGCATGGTGAGTTTGTACGGCACGTTGCTGTAAAGCCAGGTTTCACCCTGTGTTGGCACATTCGCAACAAATTGCAGATAGCCCAGCATCGCATCACTCAGCACCACATCGCGCGCGAAGCCTTTGATGTTGGGATTGGTCAGCCGCTCAACCCAGCGTGTAAACTGCGGCTGTACGCCGGAAAGTGCCACTTCCGCCAGTTGCTGCTGGAAAGCCTGCACAGCATCATGATCCTGCCACAGCGGCGCCATATTGCGCGACGCATAAATGCCGGCTAAGCCAGGCAAGTAGAAAGGTTGTTCTGCGGCGCTAAACGCCTGCTGAATCTGATGCTGGCTGGCTGCAACAGTCATCGTGCTTTGCGTGGAGTTGGGCAACGTAGACGTGATCGCCGCATAGCTGGTAGCCAGCGGAGATAATACCAGTGATAAACCGAGTGCAATTGCAGCGCGGTTCATTTTGCTCTTATTGTTCAGCAACATCCCTGCCCCCTTCTCACCAATGACACAGCGCCCTGAAATCGCCATGTACAACCCTACTCATAATGTTGAGTATACGAATAAAAAACGGCATCTGCCTCTAAGTGCCGATGCCGTTTACAGATTAAACGTAGTGCTGTTTTTTAACCAGATTCAGCGCTAGGTATTTTCTATTTCCAGACCTAACCCTGGGTTTTCTTGTTTCACCGGCGAAGGATCCGCAGAGAAGCCTCGCAAACCAACCACATGCACGTGTTCGGTGTTGTTAAACACTTTACGTACCAGTTTGTAAGTGGTGCCTTTCTCAGGACTAATATTCTCTGGCGCTGCGATAACCAGCTGCATTTCCAGACGTTCGCATAGCTCAAAAAGTGTAGCGATGGAACGCGCATCAAGACGCGCCGCTTCATCAAGGAACAACAGACGGCACGGAGAAATGTCTTTGCCACGCAGACGACGAGATTCCTCTTCCCAGCTTTGCACCACCATCACCAAAATCGACATACCGGTACCGATCGCTTCACCGGTAGAAAGTGCGCCACTTTCGGCACGCAGCCAACCGTCAGATCCACGGTTAACTTCCACTTCCATTTCCAGATAGTTGCGGTAGTCGAGCAGCTCTTCACCAATGGTTTGCGGCGTGCGCTGGCCCATATCGATTTGCGGATTCAGACGTTGATACAGCTTCGCCAGCGCTTCTGAGAAGGTTAAGCGGTTGCTGGTAAACAGATCCTGATGCTGTTCATGCTCTTCCGACAGCGTATCCAGCAGCGTTGAATGTGCCTCACGCACGTTAACGTTGAGGCGCACGCTACGCACCTGACCAAAGCTCACGGCTTGCAAGCCCTGGTTCAGTTGGCGAATACGGTTTTGCTCACGCTGAATGGTTTTGCGAATGATGTTCGCTGCACTGCGAGAGCTGATCGCCAGCGTCTGTTCACGCGCGGTCAACTCTTCGGTCAGGCGGTTCAGTTCGATTTCCATCTGCTCGATGGCTTCAACCGGATCGTCAGTACGAATGATGTCCTGACGAATACGCTCGCGCAGATGCTGATACACCGCGATAAAGAACTGAATCTTGCGCTCCGGCCGCTTCGGATCTTCGGACATACGCAACACATCGCGCAGATGTTCGTTATCCGCAACCGCCAGACGCAGCGCACCCAATGCCTTATCCGACATCGAGCGCAGTTCATCACCGCTGAGATAAGCCAGTTCACGGCGATGCAGACGACGCTCCACGCCGTTCTCTTTCACCAGACGCAATACCGTGCACCAACCGGCTTTCGCACTGACGACTTGCTCACGGATCTGATGATAATCGCGCTCCAGCTTGCGCAATTTCTTCTGCAAGCTGTCCATTTCCGCTTCGCAGAAGGTGATCTGTTTTTCCAGCTGATTGCGACGCGCACGGTTGTGGCTCAGTGCGGTATACAGCTCATCACGACGCGCACGCGCGCGTTCTTCCGCGCTGGCGTCAGCGTGAACGCCGATATCTTGCATCTCTTGCTGTAACTCTTTCAGCATGTCGCGCTTGGCATCGTAAGAACTTTTCAGCGAGGCCAACACTTGCGAATACTGCGTCAACTGCGCCTGATGTCCGCGCAGGCGTTCGCGCGCGCGGCTGCGCTCGCTTTCCGCATGCTCGAGACGCTGACGCAACTGTTCGTTGAGATCGGAATTGCCGCCCAACATGCCCGCTGAACTTTCGTAGTTAAAGTGCGCACGGCGCTGCACCACTTCAGTCAGGGCAAACGCCTGCTGACGGGCATCGCGCTGCTGCTGCTGGGCCTGTTGATAATCGCGTTGCAGCTGATCGTGCTGCTGCGGATCGCTTTGCAGCACCGAAATCAGCGGCTCCAGCTTGCTGAGTTTCGTGCCATGTTGATGCAGGAAACGCGCGGCTTCTTGCGCTTCTTCAACGCGTTCACGAATCTCTTCGCAACGATCGCCGAGTGTATCATCAAGCAGCAAATTGACGCGCGGCAGTAAGCGGTTCAGTTGGCTCACGCCCTCTTTGGCCTGTTCAAACTGCGCACGTTGCTGCTGATTATCATTTTCGTGCTGCGCCAGCGCGCGCTCCAGCTCACCACGGCGGTTGTTGAGCTGACGAATCAGTGCTTCCGGATCTTCATCAAATGCCACCGCTAAATGGCTGCCAATGAAACGGCTGAAAGATTGATGCAAACGCTGCGTTTTCTGCACATCGAACGACAGGGTGGCATAACGTTCTGCCAACTGTTCACGTTCGTTATTCAGCAATTCCAGCTGGTTTTCACGTGCTGCACGGCCAAACAGCGGTACTTTCGGGAAGCGAGAGTAGCGCCACTGACGCTCCGCGACTTTCACCACCACCGCTTTTTCCAGCTCTTCGACGCTGAACACGCTATCGTCAAACGCTTGCGGATCACCTTCGATCAAATAGAGATCTTCTGGGCAATCGTCGAGTCCGTCGAGTAATTCACGTACCAGCGACAAATCCGGCACCACGATGGCGTGGCGTGATGGGCCATACAACGCCGAGAAGTACGGCGCATCGTCGAGCGTCACGTCGTCGTAAATTTCCGACAGCAGCACGCCGCCGAAACGTTCCGCCAACTGCGTTAGGCGTGCATCTTCCGCGCCGCCCGGTTGACTCAAGCGCTCAATCTGTTGTTCAACTTCACGCTTACGTGCCGCTAATTCGTCGCGCTCAACCGTGGTTTCACGCTCGCGCTCCAGCAATTGCTGCATGAATTCGGTGATTTGCTGGCTGCTGGTCAGCTCCTGACCGGTTTGTTCACTTAATTGCGTCAGAATTTCCTGCGCCGCCAGCCAATGCGGGGCGCGCGCGGTCAATGTAGTGATGCGTTCACGCAGTTGCTCAAGCTCCTGACGCATCAACATGCGACGTTCACCGGCATCCGCTACGCTGCTGTTGAGCTGTTCAATCTGCGCTTCCAGTTCACGCAGCAAGCCATCCAACGCATCTGCATCGTATTGCTGGCCCTGACGTTTACAGAAATCCGCCAGCAAACGTTCGGCATCATGCTGCTCGCGCAGACGCGTTTCCAGTTCATTCAAACGCAGACGCAACGAGGAGAGCTGATCGGCGTGATGACGCTGATTGGCGGCATCGCGCAGCAGTTCACGGCCAACTTGCCACGCATCCTGACGACCGACATCGCCGGCAATGCTGGTGACTAAAGTCAACGCCTGCTCGAACTGGCTGTGCGCGGCTTCGGCCACGCTGAGTTTCTGCTCCAGACGCAGCAACTGCTCGGTGGCTTCTTCTTCGCGCGCCTGGAAGGTTTCCTGCCATTCGGCCGCGTTATCAATGCTTAAGTCCGGCAACTGGCATTGCGTGCGCGCTTTTTCCAGCGCCTGCAACGCTTGCTGATACTGGATGGCGCGCGTCTGCTGCACGTCGAGCGCCTGCTGGAAATCGGCGAGCTGGCTTTTCAGCTCATCCACTTCCACTTCAGCCGCTTCAGCGCGCGCTTCATTCTCTTCCTGCACTTCGCGCGCTTCAGCCACCACTTCGTTCTGTTCTTCGAGGCGATAGGTCAGCTCTTCGAGATCGGCATCGTAGCGTTCGATTTTTTCCTGCTGGCGCATGGCGGTTTGCACCAGATTGAGATGATCGCTGGCACCTTGATAATCGGTTTCCAGATCGCTTTCCGCACCGTTATGCTCCGACAACTCGCGCGCCATTTCGATGTGGCGATACTGCTCGGAAACCAACTGATTACGGCTGGTGAACAGTTCGCTGCGCAGTTGCAGCGCACCGTCGAGATGAATGCGACGCTCATTGGCGTGACGCATGTAGTCGGCGGAAACATAGCTGGTGGCTTCGGAAATCAAATGCTTGAACAGATCGCGATCCGATTGCGTAACGCGAATCGCTTCCAACGTCATACGGTTTTCACGCAGCGCGGCTTCCATATCCTGGAACGCTTTACGCACGCCGCCATTTTCCGGCAGCAGGTAATCACGCAGCGATCGGGTGATGGCGCTGGAAATACCGCCGTACAGCGAGGCTTCGATCAGGCGATAGAACTTGCTGCGATCGCTGGCGTTGCGCAGACGACGCGGCACCACGCCGAGTTCAAACAGTACCGCATGATAATCAGTCACCGAGTTGTACTGGCGGAACTGCACGCCTTCTTGCGCTTCCACGCGCTCCTTCACTTCCGCCAGCGGCACAACGCGCGCCTGACGATTATTAAGGACTTCGGTCAGCATATCGGTCGGCTGCGAATCGCTCGGCAAGCCATGAATACTGAACGGCTTGATATCCACTTTTTTATCGCGCCCAGCCACTTGCTGCAGACGCACGCCGACAATCACGCGTTGATGACGGGAGTTCACCACGTCCAGCACCGAATAACAGACACCCGCACGCAATTTACCGTGCAAGCCTTTATCACGGGAACCGGAGGTCGCGCCAGCTTCAGTGGTGTTACGGAAGTGCAGCAGCGTTAGGTCAGGAATCATCGCCGTCACGAAGGCGGCCATGGTGGTGGATTTACCGGCACCGTTACCGCCCGAAAGCGTGGTCACCAGCGCATCAAGATCAAAAGTACGGGCAAAAAAGCCGTTCCAGTTGATCAGCGTTAGCGAACGAAATTTACCGCGTTCAATCATGCTTGTTCATCCTCCGCGTTATCACTTGCGTCGCTCTCAGCGTCAAAATCGTTATCTGTTTCTTCATTTTCTGCCGCGGCTGGCGTGCTTTCCAGCGTCATCGCTTCGCCATCACGAATCAGGCGCAACTGCGCTTCACGCGCGTCGTCACCGCTGCGCACGTCAGCGCCAAAGCGGAACACCGATTCGGTGATGCGGAATTTGCTGTTGTCGTTGCCCATATACCACACCATGCCGAGACGGCGCAGGCGGCTCAGTGAAGCACGCATTTTTTCTTGCAGCTTGGCGCGATCGAGATCGGAGCCGGTTGAACGCTGGTTCACCAACTTCAGCAATTTGCTTTCATCGGCCAGCGATAGCAACTCGTCATACAGCTCTTGCTGCGTGAAGATGCCTTCATTCGCCAGACGTTCCGGGCTGAGATAGAGATAACAAAGTATTTTGCCGACCATCATATCCAGTTCAGACAGCACCGAACGTGGGATCAAGGTGGTGGAACGCGGGCGTAAATAGAAGAAGCCTTCTGGCGCGCGAATCAACTCGACGTTGTAGCGAGCGTAAAACTCTTCGAGATATTCCTGGTAATCCATCAGGAAGGCGTGATTATCCAGCTCTTCAATACCAATGTGGCGTCCAGCACGTAATTGGCTATCGAGCGCCGGGAAAATCGGGTTAGCCAGAGCCAATGCCAGTTTTACTGGCATCACTTGTTCAATATTTGTCGATGACATGTGCCTGCACCTTGGCTCCGTAATCATTAATGGCCTGCCATTGCGCGGGCAGACCGGCTAAATCAGCTTCGGCCACGCCGAGTCGCACCGCTTGATCGATGACGATACGCGCCAGATCAAAGTGGCGCGCACGTGGATATTGCGACAGGTAATCGCGCATCACCGTGGCGAGATGGAGCGGCTTTTGCTCCAGCTTATAAATTTGCAGCGCTTCTTCGATCATCGCGGCCAACTGCTCGCGAATCTCATTAAACTCTTCGTATTCCATCTCCGGCGGCAACTCGCCCATCACTTCGTCATTACGCAGCGTCATCTCTTCATCACGCATATCGTAAAGGCGATCGGCATTGGCGTAAGTGAGCGCCCATGGCTGGTCGAAGTAGTTCTGCACCGACAAGCGCAAACGCTGCGCAAACACGCGGTTTTTGTCCATGTCGATGGCGGTACGAATAAATTTGTGAACGTGGCGGTCGTAGCCGATCCACAAATCGATGGCTTGCTGGCCCCAACTGATGATGCGATCCAGCTTGTTTTGCAGATCGAACACCAGCTTATCGACAAACCCGAGATCCGGGCTGCTGAGCGTCGCATCCTGAATACGCAACAAATTGGCCTGCAATTTGTCGCCTGCGGCTTCCAGCGTATCCTGCAACTCGCGCAGGGTACCGGAGGTTTCCGACAGCAACATTTCACAGCTGGAGATCGCCGCGCGCCAATCTTTGTTAAGCAGATCGGCGATGTCGGTTTTCACCGCTTGCTGCTGCTCATCCATCAGACGTTGCGTCATATCGATGCTATCGAAGATCTCCGCTACCGAATATTTCAGCGGCGCAAACACGTTGCGATGCCAGTGAAATTCGTCGCCGTCTTCCTCGGCGGCATCCGCGGCGCGTTTCAGCTCTTGGGCGACGATCGACAATTGCATCGACAGGCGCAGCGTGGAGAATTCACGCTGGCGGATGTAATAGTCGGTAATGCCGATGGCCAGCGGCGTCAGACGATATATCGCGTGGCCTTCGGTCAACTCGCTGGTGAAGCGATTAAGTAAACGCTGACGCACCATATCATTGATGGCGTTGTTAGCGCGTACCTGCACGGTTTCGTGGGTTTGTTCGAAAGCCTTGCTAACGTGACGAAATGCGTCAATCAGCTCGCCTTCGGTCATCTCGCCGTCCATACGCTCACCGTTTAAGGTGGCGATAGCCAGCAAAAAGGCCAGACGTTCTACCGGCAGCGCAAGTGAAAAGTCATTCTTGCGCGCCCATGCCACCAATTCGGGGACCGTCTGGGAAAATTCGCTCATAGTTGATCCTTCTACCTGGGTTTGCGCGCGGTCACGTGGATATAGCGCCCTAAGCTTAAAAAGGGCTCCTGGCGACAGAAACGCCGTTCCATCTCAATGATTTCCTCAACGCTCTTCCCTGCGCCGGGTTGCGGCTTCATGTAATCACAGAAGACGCGAATACCAGCACGCCGTTCAATTTCAAATCCGCAATCTGTTAGCCAGCGCGAGACATCATCGGGGTCGCGCGGAAAATCGGGCGACAACGTGCGCTTTTTGCGCTTGCTCATATTGGCGCGCATATAGCCGAAATTGCCGAGCGTCAGGGTGCGGAAGGTCAGGCCGTGCGCGTTGTAAAACATCAATGACAACACGCCGCCGGGTTTTAATGTATGCCACAGCGCTTGCAACACTTCTTCCGGTTGCGCCACCCATTCCAACACCGCGTGAAACAATACCAGATCAACCTGCGTATCCAAATGTTCACCCACCTGCTGGGCGCTAATTTGTTTGAATTGCATGTTGTGGCTCACACCCGCGGCTTGGGCATGCGCTTCGGCCAGCTTGAGCATTTCGCCAGAGAGATCGCATAGCAGCACTTGATGACCGCGCGCGGCGAGGCCACTTGAGATTTGCCCCACTCCGCCACCGGCATCCAGCACCTTTAGCGGCCCATCTGGCAACGTGGGTAACAGGGCGTCGAGTTCGTCCCAGACAATCGCCTGACGCACTTGCCCTTTGCGCGTGCCATAAATGTTCTGTGAGAATTTGTCCGCCAGATCGTCAAAGTTACGATCCTGCATGATGATGGCTCCGCTTTGCTGCATTCAACTTGTGCTATTTTGTCACAGGCTCATCAAGAATGAACCTTTCATGCCACCGTAACTGTCTGGCTGCTGTTTTTTCGGACAAAAGGAGCAATTTCCCATGTTTTTCGCGTTAAAAAAAGTAATTGGCGGGATGTTGCTCCCTTTGCCCCTGCTGATATTGCTGATGGCAGCGGGACTTTTACTGCTCTGGTTTAGCCGCTGGCAAAAAAGCGGCAAAATCCTCATCTCAAT
Organism: Pantoea sp. CFCC18179; assembly: GCF_059412405.1. NCBI lineage: Bacteria > Pseudomonadati > Pseudomonadota > Gammaproteobacteria > Enterobacterales > Erwiniaceae > Pantoea > Pantoea sp. CFCC18179. The sequence goes on from NZ_JBNBPM010000008.1 coordinate 136,774, forward strand.
TAGCTGGCTCCTGCTGCTGCTCTTAAGCCTGCAACCGGTCGCCGATCGTTTGCTGTTGCCGCTCGAAGATCGCTATGCAACATGGAACGGAAACGAGCCGATCGATTATATCGTGGTACTGGGTGGCGGCTACACCTTCAATCCGAATTGGGCACCGAGTTCGAATTTGATCAGCAATAGTCTGCCGCGTGTTACTGAAGGTGTGCGTCTGTGGCGACGCTATCCACAGGCGAAGATGATTTTTACTGGTGCGGCAGCGGGCGAGAATCCGCGCAGCAGTGCCAGCGTTGCGGCTGAAGTGGCGGAGAGTTTGGGCGTGCCGCGTGAGGCCATTATTCAGCTCGATCAACCTCGTGACACGCAAGATGAAGCAAGAGTGGTGAAACAAACCATTGGCCAACATCCGTTCTTGTTGGTGACGTCAGCCAATCACCTGCCACGTGCCATGCAGTTTTTCCAACGTGCCGGCATGAACCCTTTAGCTGCACCGGCTAATCAGCTCGCGATCACTTCGCCGTTAAATTGGTGGGAACGTGTGCTCCCTTCGCCGGTTTGGCTAAGTCACAGTGAACGGGCGATCTACGAAACGTTGGGGCAAACATGGCTGCGATTGCGCGGCGGCGATCTCGACTCATCCCAACCAGGGGAGTAATTGTTCGCGGGCGTTATCAAAACGTGGGCGATCAAATTGCCCGCTGCTCACCAGGGTGTCGATGCAATCCCAAAGCTGATATAACCAGCGCCGCCAGAGGAAACCTTCCGACACGGGAGCGCGCTGCAAATAGTGTTGCAGCAATGACGCTTCGGCTCCGCTATCTGCCAGGCGCATCAAATCATATTCGCGCGGTGCCCAGAGAATATTGCCCGGCTGCATCATCGCAATCAGTTGATCGCTATGCGCTTCCTTGAGCATGCTGGCTAAACGCCAGTTACCGTGCACCAGCACACATGGATCGTCGAAGCCGGTAAACATGCGTGGCAAAAGTTGACGACTGCGGAACAGAATCTGTCGATCTTCCAGCGTGAAAAATGGCGGCGAAAGATAGCCCAAAGTTGACCACAACACTTCAACCCGCTGGCGATACCACGCAGGCCAGTTGTTTTCCTGCACGCTGTCTACGCTGCCGACTAAACCATGGCTGTCTATGCGATGCCACGCCAACACGCCTTCCACCATCTGCTCGCACAGCTGCTCCCAGCGCGCAGCATTACGTGCCGGCGCTTCCGCCGATACACCATTAAAACGCGCCATCAGCAGCATTTCGTGTACCGGTTTTTGCTGACTGAGCACCAAGCCGAATACCGCAGGCACCGCAACTAAACCATCGTGACTGAGCATGGTGAGCTTTTTGGCTTCCAGCGCAGCGCGTCCCTGATGACGAAAATACTTCGCCACCAATGGCATCGGTTTTCCGTCGTTATCGTACAACGCGTAAAGCCGCGTTTGCGCCTGTTCGCTGATAGTTTCAAGACGGCTGATGCTTTCACCTAGCACCAACGTCAATTCTGAACGGAGCTGTTCCATGCGATATCCTCCGAAATAAAATGGCTAGAATATGCTGGAGGCGATGGCGGCGAGAAACCTAGCGCCAGATCAAACTTTACGGCCAGCAAGAGGCGCTGGCCGGTCGGAGATTAGCCCTGCATCGCGCGGCGAACGCGCTCAAGGTCTTCCGGCGTATCCACTCCCACGCTAGGAATGGTTTTTGCCACCGCAACGTGAATTTTTTCACCGTACCACAACACCCGCAGTTGTTCGAGCAGCTCAATGTGCTCCAGCGGGCAAGGCTCCCACGCGATGTAGCGACGAACAAATCCAGCGCGATAGGCATAAATGCCTAAATGGCGCAGCAATGTGTCACCGATTTGCTCACGTGAACGCGCGTAACGCTCGCGATCCCACGGAATGGTCGCGCGTGAGAAGTACAGCGCATAGCCCTTGGCGTCCATCACCACTTTCACCGCGTTGGGATTAAAGGCTTCTTCCGCATCGGTAATCGGCACTGCCAGCGTCGCCATCCCCGCCTCGGACTGCGCTAAATTGCCCGCCACTTGACGCACAATCTCAGCCGGTATCATCGGCTCATCGCCCTGCACGTTGACGATAATGGTGTCATCGGCAAATTGATATTTCTCAATCACTTCCGCCAAACGCTCGGTGCCAGATTGATGATCAAGTCGCGTCATGCACACTTCACCGCCAGCCGCAGTCACTGCTGCTGCGACATCGGGATGATCGGTCGCAACTATCACACGATCAGCACCCGATTCACGTGCGCGCTCCATCACGTGCAGTACCATCGGTTTGCCTTGAATATCCACCAACGGTTTGCCCGGCAGGCGCGTTGACGCATAACGTGCAGGAATAATGGCAACAAAACTCATGGATGAATCTCTTCAACAGATAACGTGCGCGCTTCAACCTCCAGCAGCACCGGAATACCGTCGCGAACCGGGTAAGCCAGGCCGTCAGGCTTGCAAATCAGCTCTTGCTGTTCTTTGTTGAAATACAATTTTCCGTTGCACACTGGGCAGGCAACAATTTCGAGTAAACGATGATCCATAATCTTCTCCTTCAGGACCGATTTAGTCAGCTAGCATAGCATATTTACCTTGGCGCTTATGATGGCAGGCACTTGCAATATCGCGCTTTCAAACACTAATCAGCCAACGATTTGACCACGCATCCAGCAGTTCAGCCGGGGCATTTTCAATAATCACTTCATTCGCGCCTTGCCATTGGGCAAAGCGATTAATGACTTTTTGCACATCATTGAGAAATGCATTGCTGATGCGCGTATCGGGTTCTAACCAAAGTGCACGAATCACCAATTGCTGTGCCTGGCGCTCCATTTTGGCATCAATACGGGCTTTCAATGCGCCACGGTGCAATACCGGCAAGACGAAATAACCGTATTTGCGCTTTTCTGCTGGCGTATAGCACTCAATGCGATAATCGAAATTGAACAGCTCGAGCGCGCGACGCCGATCCCATACCACCGGATCGAACGGCGACAACAGCGCGGTATGAGTTGCTGTTAAGGGATTTTCCAGTAAGGGCAATAAACTGCGATGTAGCCACATTTCGCCCAATTGCTCGACTTCAACCTGCACGATCTCGCCGCGCTCAGCCGCATCGGTTAACCATGATTTAAGGGGTGCACGCTTGAGGCGATAGTAATCCGCCAGCCAAGTTACACGGAAAATGCCGAGGCTACGCGCACTGTGATTCAGCATGCGTATCACGGCGTCGTCTTCACTCAAGGCATGCTCTTTATCAATCCAATCCGGCATTACACGGCTGTGTAGATCGTAAACGCGCTGGAAATTACGTCGTTCAACCACCATCAATTTGCCCGCGCTAAACAAATTTTCCAGGTGACGTTTGTGCGGCTTCCAAGCCCACCAGCCCGGTTTAATTTGTTTGTCATTACTGAAGTCAGCGGCTCGCACGGGGCCGTTGCTGGCAATGTGCTCCAGCAGCTCAGCAATTTCCTGTTGATGTTCTTCAACCCACTCGGCGTTATATTTCCAGCCCAGTCGCTGCGGCTCTAACATCCGATGGCGTAGTAAAGAGTAATCTTCAAACGGAATGAAGCAAGCTTCATGCGCCCAATATTCAAACAGCGATCCCGATGCCAGCGCCTCTTCCAGCCAATTGGTCGGATAGGTTCCAAGGCGACTGAATAGCACCAGATAAGGACTGCGCGCCACCACATTAATGGTGTCGATTTGCAGCAGAGACATTTGACGAACGGTGGCGTGAATATCGGCAAACCGCGCCCGACGGCCAAGTGGACGCAGAAGCCCCTGAGCAGCTAAATGCAGATGACGAGCAGTTTGGAGCGAGAGGGAAGCGGTGAGATTCATGGCTCTTTTCCCTTTCAGAAAATTAACGCACGCGAGTGCAGAGGTGGGCAATATCATCCAGCAAGATAGCTACTTTGGTTCCCTGCAAATGCGCATCAACCGGCAGATACCACCAATTCGGACGCGCGAAACTGCGGCATTTCACCGCATCTTTTTCCGTCATCAGCAAACATTGACCGTCATGCGTTAACAAACGTAATTCGTCTTCGCTATAGGCATGGTGATCGGCAAAAGCAACTTCCGCGATGGTGTTGACGCCTTGCTGCTTGAGAGTGTCGAAGAAGCGAGGTGGATGACCGATACCGGCCATAGCGACAATATTCGACAGTTGGTTTACTTCCGCCGTCTCGCCGCTAATTAAATTAATCGCTAGACCTGGCTGCAACGTCATGGCGATTTCGTCAGCCTGTGCCGCACCGCCGTTAACGATCACCGCATCGACATCTTGCAGCCGTGATGCACGCTCGCGCATCGGTCCGGCCGGTAACCACCAGCCATTACCAAAACGGCGCATCCCGTCCACCACCACGATTTCACGATCGCGCTGCAACGCATAGTGTTGTAGCCCATCATCCGTGATGATCACATCCACATCCTGCGCTGCGAGTAAGGCTTCCACCGCCAGACGGCGCTGAGGAGCAACCGCCACCGGTGCCCGCGTACGCTGGGCAATCAAGACAGGTTCATCACCAGCCTGAGCCGTTGGCGTTTCAGCCGTAACCAATAACGGATAGCGTTCAGCTTTACCGCCGTAGCCACGGGAAACCACGCCGGGACGTAATCCACGCTGCTGCAGCTCTTGCACCAGCCAGATAACCACAGGCGTTTTACCATTGCCGCCGGCAGTAAGATTGCCGACGATGATAACCGGACAAGGTGCTCGCCAGCTTTTGCGCCAACCGCGTTGGAAGCTGAGGCGAATCAGCCAGGTGATCGCCCCATACAGCAAGCTTAGCGGCCAAAGCAGCAGCCACAGTGGCGAGCGACCGCTCCAGATGCGTTCAATCATTGACCAAACTGCAGTTTGTGAAGTTGCGCATAGGCACCCTTCTGTTCCAGCAGAACAGTATGCGTACCACGTTCAACAATACGACCATCTTCCACCACCACAATTTCATCGGCTTTTTCGATGGTCGACAGGCGGTGCGCAATCACCAATGAGGTACGGTTCTTCTGTAACTCATCCAGTGCGGCCTGGATTGCACGTTCTGATTCGGTATCCAACGCCGAGGTGGCTTCATCAAGGATCAGAATTGGGCAGTCACGCAGTAACGCGCGCGCAATCGCAATACGCTGGCGCTGTCCACCTGACAACAGCACGCCGTTTTCGCCAATCACCGTATCAAGACCGTTGTCCATTTTCTTGATGAAATCCATTGCATGCGCCATGGTCGCTGCTTGTTCTATCTGCTCACGGGTGTACTGCCCGGTGCGCGCATAGGCAATGTTATTGGCAATGGTGTCGTTGAACAGATGCACGTTCTGAGAAACCAATGCCACCTGATTACGCAATGAACTCAAGGTGTATTCGCGCAGATCGTGCCCATCTAGCAAAATCTCACCGCTATCGATATCGTAGAAACGCGTCAACAAACTGGCCATGGTGGATTTACCGGAGCCTGAACGCCCAACCAGCGCGACCGTTTTGCCTGCTGGCAGTGACAAGTTGATATCGCGCAACGCTGGGATATCACGACCTGGGTAGGTGAAAGTCACATTACGGAATTCAACATCACCTTTGGCGCGAGCCATTTCACGCTTGCCCGTATCCACTTCTTGTTCGCTGTCGAGGATGGAGAACAACGTCTGGCATGCCGCCATACCGCGCTGGAACTGCGCATTGACGTTAGTCAGCGATTTCAGCGGACGCATAAGTGCGATCATCGAAGAAAACACCACGGTGATGGTACCGGCAGTCAGTGTATCCATCACGCTTGGGAAGCTTGCCGCGTAAAGCACAAATGCCAGAGCTAATGAGGCAATGAGCTGAATAACCGGATCAGAAATGGAGGACGCTGAGACTAACTTCATGCCCTGCTGACGCATCTTATTGCTGACTTGCGAAAAACGCTGGGCTTCAACTTCCTGACCACCAAAAATCAGCACTTCTTTGTGCCCTTTCAGCATCTGTTCTGCGCTGGTTGTCACCTGCCCCATGGTGTTCTGCATGTTCTTGCTGATGTTACGGAAGCGTTTCGACACCGTACGAATAGCGAATGACACGATAGGTGCTAAGACGATGAGAATCAGCGACAGCTGCCAGCTGTAATAGAACATCATGATGAACAAACCAATGATCGAGGCACCTTCACGCACGACTGTCACAAGCGCACTTGAAGAGGAAGAGGCAACCTGTTCCGAATCGTAGGTAATACGTGACAACAATGTGCCAGTGGATTGCTGATCAAAGAAAGTAACCGGCATCCCCATCATATGGCCGAATAAACGGCGACGCATGTTCATCACCACGTTGCCAGAAACCCAGGAAATACAGTAGCTAGAGATATAGCTGGTCACACCGCGAACCAACATCAAACCAATTACGACTAAAGGCATCCACAGCATTACGGATCTGTCAGCTTTACCGAAACCATCATCCAGTAAAGGCTTCAACAGAGAGAGCATCAGGGTATCGCCTGCCGCATTGAGTATCAGCGCCACGGCTGACACATACAGGCCAGCCTTGTGGGGCGCAATCATCGGCCAAAGTCGACGGAATGTCTGCCACGTTGAGAGATCTTTATCTTGATGCATTATTTATTCACGCTGTTTGAAATAGCCGCTCATTCTACCTGGATTCACGTTTGACGCCAAACCACTGATGATACCAGCGGGGCATTATTTGCTCTCTTAAGCCCTTAATTTGCCAATGACCTTGCTGAATACCAATGTGAATCTGACCGGATTGTGCTGTGTCGAACCATAGATAGCCATTCTCTCGATAGCGCTGCACTACGGCTTGGGCGGGCATACGCCAGGCGTTGTAACGCGCCACTGACGCAAATGCAGCTTGTCCTGCAACATTACGTAACAGTAATGGCCCTGATGAAGTACGGCTGCCATGATGTGGTACCTGCAACAGTGTGGTGTTTAGCTTCTCTTTTTCCAGGGCAACAATTTTTCGTTCGGCATCTAATTCAATATCACCTGTGAGCAGCAAGCTAACTTGCCCATCATCCACACGTACCACGCAGGAATCATTGTTTTGCCCTTGCGCATGATGAGCTGGCGGCCATAACGCGGTGAATTGCAACTTTCCCCACTGCCACTGCTGCCCTCGATGGCAAGGAAGGTGCCCATTTTCCATCAATGCACTGCGTATACTCAGCATTGGATTGGCGTCGAGCAATGAGTTTAGACCACCTCGGTGATCAAGATGCTTGTGGCTGAGTATCAGAGAATGCAAACTTTTGCCCTGAAATTGCAGCCAAGGCAAAATTACGCGTGAACCGGCATCATCCTTCTTCCAGCCAGGGCCTGCGTCATACATCACCACTTCATTTCCTTGTGTGATGGCGATGGCTAATCCGTGCCCCACATCAATCATGTCAATTTGCCAATCATCACGCTGAGTATTGGCGCGCCAAAATGTGATCGCAAAAAACAGGCTAAAAGTCGGCATGATGCAGTAATAAATGAGACCACTTCGCCAGAGGAGTAATCCTCCCCAAAGCAGCGCTATAGCTGGCAGGCTATCACTCCATGCCCACCACCCGACTGGTAACCACTGCAATCCCTGCAGCACTTTGTTTATAGACAAATCGGCAAGTGACCATAACCCCGAAGATGCCGATGCTATAGGCATCAACATCGCCAGCAAGATCAGGGGAACCGTGATAAAGGACACCACCGGAACGGCCATTAAATTTGCCAGCAGAGCACTTAAGCTAATTCCGTGGAACAGATAAATTTGTAACGGGGCCATGAGCACCATCATGCCAATCTGGAGATGCAGCAGTTGCAGCAGCAGCCATCTGCGTTGGGCACGTAAACGCAGAGGCAAAGGAAACCATTGATACCAGCCAATCAGCATTGCTACTGCCAGCGCTGACAACCAGAAGCTTTCTGATAATACCGTTAGCGGATCAAGCGCCAGCAATCCGCCGACACACAACGTCCACACTTGCCAACCACTTGCTTGCCATCCCGCAGTGCGCATTCCTAGCCAAAGCATCAACGCAAACGTGGCACGTTGAGCCGGTGCATGACTGCCTGAAATCCAGCTATATGTCACAGCAGCCATCACGCTGATCAGCAGTGGAAATAAGTAACCGATTAATTGAGCAGGCAGGAATAGTTGTAAAGCACGAGCCAGTAGCCATCCTAGACTCGCTGCGAGCGCAATATGCATGCCTGAAATGGCCATCAGATGGGCAGTACCCGTTTCACGCAACAGTTGGCGTTGCTCTTCTGTCATGTCATCGCGCATACCGAATGCCAGCGCTTTCACGATTGCAGAGTTTTCTAATGAAGCGAACATCGGCAAGTGGTAATTGATTAAGCGCGTCCGCCAACTACACATCAGTGATTCCGGCTGTTGGCTGAGAATCCGCCCCTGGAATGGAGAATGGTTAGACAACGCAAAACGCTGCAGATCGAATTCACCTTCATTTAATCTGCCGTGTACTGCGCGCATTTGCAGTTTCATTTGCCAGCGTTGGCCCGCGCAAAAATGCACATCTGATTGAGAGTTATTGAGCGTGACAAATATTGGCGGAAATTGATAATGCTCCCCAATACGTACGATTTGTGCTGTTAACTGTTGTTTCTCACCTCGAACTTCCGTGATAAGAACGCTAGTTTGTAAAGGCGAGGCAACTAACTGCTCAATGCTATTCACCAGTTGGCGTGCTTCAAGTAGTGCCCATGTCAGCAGCACTAGCATGATACCAGTCATCCGAAACCATGAACTCTGATTTAGCCCCATAATTATCGCGCAACCAGTAATCGCGGCTATTGAACCCAATTCAGGAATTTGCGCCAACACACCTAATGGTAAGACCGCGACGATCATCATCCTTGCTAGCACGATACAATTAATCTGCATTTACACTCTCCCTGATGTGAACAAGAGTGTGACGAGAATGGACAAGGGATGCTGCTAAGGAAATGTGAATTATCGAGGCAAGTTGAAGTATTTTTCAGCTGTTACATTTTGGATAGCATGGTTTTAGAAGCTGGCTCTCATTGCTGAATTTTGTCCAAAAAAAACGACACTCGAAAGTGTCGTTTTTGTCGTTCGGTAACGGCTTAGCCGTAGATATTCGCACGGTCACGCAATTCTTTGCCCGGCTTAAAGTGGGGAACGTATTTACCTTCCAGATCCACTTTATCACCCGTTTTCGGGTTACGACCCGTACGTGGTGCGCGGTAATGCAAAGAAAAACTGCCGAATCCCCGGATTTCAATGCGCTCGCCTTGTGCCAACGTAGTGGCCATGTGCTCAAGCATCTCTTTGACCGCATCCTCAACGACTTTCGCCGGGATATGAGTATGCTGGCCAGCAAGTCTTTCAATTAGTTCTGACTTGGTCATGTAACCTCCGGTTAATCCTTGATTGGAAAGGTATGACAGCTTTTACCGAAACCGGACGATTTTCATCGTCCGGTGCCTTAGGTCGATTACTCGCCTTTAGCCGCTTTGAACGCTTCAGCCATTGCGCTAGAGAAGTTGCCGCCTTCTTCCTGTTTGGTGTTAACAGTATTGATGGCTTCTTTCTCGTCAGCCTGGTCTTTAGCACGAACAGACAGGCTTACAACGCGGTTCTTACGGTCAACGCCGGTGAATTTAGCTTCAACGTCGTCACCAACACTCAGAACCAGAGTTGCGTCTTCGATGCGGTCCAGAGAAGCTTCAGAAGCGCGCAGGTAACCCTCTACGCCGTCAGCTAATTCTACTGTAGCACCTTTCGCGTCAACTGCAGTGACTTTACCAGTCACGATAGCGCCTTTCTTGTTCAGGGTGATGTAGTTGTTGAATGGATCTTCAGCCAACTGCTTCACGCCCAGAGAGATGCGCTCGCGCTCTGCATCAACCTGCAGTACAACGGCAGCGATTTCGTCGCCTTTTTTGTACTCACGAACGGCTTCTTCGCCAGTCGCGTTCCAGGAGATGTCTGACAGGTGAACCAGACCGTCGATGCCACCGTCCAGACCGATGAAGATACCGAAGTCAGTGATTGACTTGATTTTACCTTCAACGCGATCGCCTTTGTTGTGGGTCTCAGCGAACAGCTGCCATGGGTTAGATTTGCACTGCTTCAGGCCCAGGGAGATACGACGACGCTCTTCATCGATGTCCAGAACCATTACTTCAACCACGTCGCCTACGTTTACAACTTTAGACGGATGGATGTTTTTGTTGGTCCAGTCCATTTCAGAAACGTGTACCAGACCTTCAACGCCTTCTTCGATTTCTACGAAGCAGCCGTAATCAGTCAGGTTGGTAACACGACCAGTCAGCTTAGTGCCTTCTGGATAGCGCTTAGCGATAGCTACCCATGGATCTTCGCCCAGTTGCTTCAGGCCCAGAGATACACGAGTACGCTCGCGGTCGAACTTCAGCACTTTAACAGTGATTTCGTCGCCCACGTTGACGATTTCGCTCGGATGCTTAACGCGTTTCCAAGCCATATCGGTAATGTGCAGCAGGCCGTCAACACCGCCCAGATCCACGAATGCACCGTAGTCAGTGAGGTTCTTAACGATACCTTTAACTTCCATGCCTTCCTGCAGGTTTTCCAGCAGCTGATCACGTTCAGCGCTGTTTTCAGATTCGATAACTGCACGACGTGAAACCACGACGTTGTTACGTTTCTGATCAAGCTTGATTACTTTGAATTCAAGCTCTTTGCCTTCCAGGTGCAGAGTGTCGCGAACTGGACGAACGTCTACCAATGAACCTGGCAGGAACGCACGAATACCGTTCAGCTCAACTGTGAAGCCACCTTTAACTTTGCCGTTGATAACACCGGTAACAGTTTCAGCGTCTTCGTAAGCTTTTTCCAGCGTGATCCAAGCTTCATGACGTTTAGCTTTCTCACGGGACAGCAGGGTTTCACCGAAGCCGTCTTCTACTGCGTCCAGCGCAACGTCAACTTCGTCGCCTACCTGGATTTCCAGTTCGCCGGCTGCGTTCTTGAACTGCTCTGCAGGAATTGCAGATTCAGATTTCAGACCCGCATCAACCAGAACTACGTCTTTGTCGATAGAGACAACAACGCCACGAACGATGGAACCCGGACGGGTTTCGATTTCTTTCAGGGACTCTTCAAAGAGTTGAGCAAAAGATTCAGTCATATTGATAATCTTAGGATTCTTCAATTTAACGTCCACCTGACTTCATTGTCGGATGGGGTTGTTTCACATGCCCTGCACCGGGTCCTTGGTACAGGGTTACAGCAATTCGGTTGCCGAAAGATTAAATGCCTAGCTTCTGCTTAGCATAATCAAGCGCCTTTTCAATCACTTGCTCAATTGACATACTGGTTGAATCCAGTACCAGAGCATCTGTGGCAGGCACTAAAGGTGCGATGGCGCGATTACGATCACGGTCGTCGCGTTCCTTTATCTCGGATAAAAGGCGATCAAAGTTAACACTAAAGCCCTTCTCCTGCAACTGTAGCATACGGCGATGCGCGCGCTCTTCCGAACTCGCGTCGAGGAAAATTTTTACTGGTGCATCCGGGAAAACTACGGTTCCCATATCACGTCCATCCGCAATTAACCCAGGGTCTTCACGGAAAGCGCGTTGACGACGTAAGAGTGCTTCACGTACGCGCGGAAAAGCAGCAACGCGCGAAGCGGTATTGCTTACTTCCTGCGTGCGAATTTCACCAGTCACATCTTCACCTTCCAGCACCACTTGCATTTCACCGTCTACTGAGAGGAAACGGACATCAAGATGCGCAGCCATAGGTACCAGCGCTTCTTCAGATTCAATGTCCACTTGATGATGCAGTGCAGCCAAAGCCAATACGCGATAGATAGCGCCTGAATCCAATAAGTGCCACTGCAACGACTCCGCCATCGCTTTACATAAGGTCCCTTTACCCGCGCCACTTGGCCCATCTATGGTAATAACCGGGGCGATTGCCGTCATTGTTCTCTCCTGTTACTGCGTGCTTTTTGTCAGCCTTCTTGGCCATCTGGATTGCGCGACATTATACGCTGCCCGCGTCAAGTTCGTTACCCTTTAGCGTAGACAGCGCTAGAAATATAGACAGATTCAGAACAATTTCCGCCGGATAAGGCCAAATGTAAGCAAAGAAACCCGGCGCTGATGCACCGGGAGGAGAGATTAGGCGATATGACTGATTTTCGCCAACTGCTGGAAATAATCCGGGAAAGTTTTTGCCGTACAGCCAGGATCGAGAATCGTTACGGGAGTATCTGATAGTGCCACCAGTGCAAAACACATCGCCATGCGGTGATCGTTATACGTCCCAATATCAGCATGTTGCAACTGCGCTGGCGGTGTCACACGAATGAAGTCGTGCCCCTCTTCCACTTCGGCACCCACTTTACGTAATTCAGTAGCCATTGCTGCCAGGCGATCGGTTTCTTTTACGCGCCAGTTGTAGATATTGCGCATCAGCGTAGTGCCTTGTGCAAACAGCGCAGTGGTGGCAATGGTCATCGCCGCATCGGGAATGTGATTCATATCCATATCGATAGCGGTGAGTGAACCACGCGTGCAGGAGATGTAATCATCGCCCCACTCTATTATCGCGCCCATTTTTTCCAACACATCAGCAAAACGGATATCGCCCTGCACGCTATTACGGCCAATACCTGTAACGCGAACAGTGCCGCCTTTGATGGCTGCTGCAGCAAGGAAATAAGAAGCTGATGAAGCATCACCTTCAACCAGATAGTCACCTGGTGATTGATATTGCTGCTGGCCTTTAACAACGAAGCACTGGTAATTCTGATTATCGACTTCAACACCGAAGCAGCGCATCAAGTGCAAGGTGATATCAATGTAAGGCTTGGAAACCAAATCACCTTTGATCGTGATGGTGGTGTCTTGTTGCGCCAACGGCGCTGCCATCAACAGAGCGGTTAAAAACTGGCTTGATACGCTACCGTCTACACTGACTTCTCCACCAATAAATCCGCCGTTGAGGCGCAAAGGTGGATAATCGGTCTGCTCCAGATAATCGATATTTGCTCCGCCCTGACGAAGAGCATCAACAAGGTGACCAATCGGGCGTTCTTTCATGCGTGGTTCGCCGGTCAATACCACCGACTGCTGTCCTAAGCACAGCGCGGCCGCTAACGGACGCATCGCCGTACCGGCATTGCCGAGAAACAGCTCAAGAGGTTGATCTGCATGTAAAGGTCCCGCATTGCCGACTACTTCGCAAACAGTGCGATCCGCCGAAAGCGTGAAACTAACACCCAATGCTTCAAGCGCATTGAGCATGTGTTTGACATCATCGCTATCCAACAAGTTGGTCAGCCGAGTCGTGCCGTTTGCCAGCGCAGCCAATAACAGCGCACGGTTAGAAACACTTTTTGAACCCGGTAAGTTTACCGTGCCGTCAACGCGGGCAATCGGCTGTAGAGTCAGGGAGTCCTGCATGTGAAACCAAATCTCCAGAAAATACGAGACCCCATCGTATGACGGGGTCTGCTACCAGTTAAACTGGCATGAATAATACAATTAGCCGTGACGACGTTCGAAGTCGACCATAAATTCAGTCAAGGCTTTCACACCTTCAAGCGGCATCGCATTGTAGATCGATGCACGCATACCGCCAACCACGCGATGTCCTTTAAGCGCGTGAAGACCGGCTTTAAGCGACTCATCAAGGAAGATTTTATCTAATGCTGCGTCAGCCAATTGGAATGGCACGTTCATACGTGAACGGTTCTCCGCTGCAACGTCGTTACGATAAAATGCACTGTTATCAATCACGCCATACAGCAGATCAGCTTTAGCCTGATTAACCTTGTCCATTTCAGCGACTCCGCCCTTCTCTTTCAGCCATTTGAATACCAGGCCTGAGAGATACCAAGCAAAGGTTGGTGGCGTGTTGAACATTGATTCGTTTTCAGCCAACACCTTGTAGTCAAGGATTGAAGGAACCCAACGCTGGGCTTTGCCTAACAGATCTTCACGCACCACCACCAGCGTTAAACCAGCAGGGCCAATGTTTTTCTGCGCGCCAGCATAAATAACGCCATAACGATTGATATCTAGCGGGCGTGACAGAATAGTAGAAGAGAGATCGGCTACCACGACTTTGTCACCGAAGTCCGGTTCTTCATCAATGGCGATACCATCAATGGTTTCGTTGGGGCAGAAATGAACGTAAGCCGCGTCATCATTTAACTGCCATTCACGCATTGGTAACAAAGCCCGTTTACCATCGCGCGTGGTTTTGACATCAATGGTATTTGGTGTACAGAATTTTTCAGCTTCTTTGATGGCGCTATGTGCCCAATATCCGCCGTCAATGTAATCCGCTGATTTCGCGTCACCGAGTAAATTGCCAGGAATCGCAGCGAATTGCGCACGCGCGCCACCGTGGCAGAATAAAACTTTGTAGTTAGCAGGGATTTTCAGCAGATCGCGAAAATCTTGTTCTGCCGCTTCTGCGACAGCAATAAACTCCTTGCTACGGTGACTGATTTCCATCACCGAAGTACCTAACCCGTGCCAGTTTGTCAGTTCTTGTTCTGCGCGACGGAGCACTTCTACCGGTAGCATTGCTGGACCAGAGCTAAAATTATAAACCTGCGTCATTTCCCCTCACCACTGTCATATCGAACGGTTATGAATACTTCACCGGTTTTATCATTGCCTCCTTTAGGCTGCAATCATTAATCCGGCGACGATCACATTTCCAGAGCCAGCCTCACCGCAGCTTATGTCATAAATGTATTACGATACGGAATTTTGTGAGGCGGCTTCAGGAAGCAAATTCAGACAAGTAAGTAGTGGAAAGGCCGCGGTTAGGCTGAGATAAATTTGGCAGACTGAATAGCGAAGCACGCATAAAACCCGTATTATTGCGCGCTTTACGCCCACCCCATCGACTTGAGAGAGCGCCATCATGACGCAAACATTTATCCCCGGAAAAGACGCCGCATTGGAAGATTCCATTGCCCGCTTCCAACAGAAACTGCAAGACCTTGGTTTCAATATCGAAGAAGCTTCATGGCTTAATCCGGTACCTCACGTTTGGTCAGTGCATATTCGCGATCGTGATTGTCCGCTGTGTTTCACCAACGGCAAAGGTGCAAGTAAGAAAGCGGCGCTGGCTTCCGCGTTGGGTGAATATTTTGAACGCCTCTCAACAAACTATTTCTTTGCCGATTTTTGGTTGGGCCAGACCATTGCGGATGGTGATTTCGTTCACTATCCGAATGAGAAATGGTTCCCGTTAACGGAAGATGACAGCCTGCCGGACGGCATTTTGGATGCACGCCTGCGTAAATTCTACGATCCAGAAGAGAGCCTTGGTGCTTCTGAATTGATTGACCTGCAATCAGGTAATGAAGAACGTGGTATTTGCGGCCTGCCCTTTACCCGTCAGTCCGATCAGCAAACGGTTTATATTCCGATGAACATCATCGGCAATCTGTATGTATCAAACGGCATGTCAGCGGGTAATACCGCAAATGAAGCCCGCGTACAGGGTTTGTCTGAAGTCTTTGAGCGTCATATTAAAAACCGCATCATTGCGGAATCTATCAGCCTGCCAGAAATTCCTGCCGAAGTGATGCAACGCTACCCTGGGGTGATTGAAGCGATTGAGCGTTTGGAAGCCGAAGGTTTCCCAATCTTCTCTTATGACGCTTCGTTAGGTGGCAAATACCCGGTCATTTGCGTGGTGCTATTCAACCCAGCAAACGGTACCTGCTTCGCCTCATTCGGCGCGCATCCAGACTTTGGCGTCGCCCTGGAACGTACCGTCACTGAATTGCTGCAAGGCCGTGGCCTGAAAGACCTTGATGTTTTCACACCACCCACCTTTGATGATGAAGAAGTCGCTGAACACGCTAACCTGGAGACGCACTTCATCGATTCCAGCGGTTTGATTTCATGGGATATGTTCAAAGACGATGCGGATTATCCTTTCGTCGATTGGAGCTTCGCAGGCTCGACGCACGAAGAGTTCGATACCTTGATGGCGATTTTCCGCGCAGAAGATAAAGAAGTTTATATCGCGGATTATGAGCACCTGAGTGTTTATGCTTGCCGTATTATCGTACCTGGCATGTCTGACATCTATCCTGCTGAAGATCTGCTCCTGGCAAATAACAGCATGGGCGCACCGTTGCGTGAAACACTGCTTGCGCTGCCTGAAAGTGAGTGGGAGCCAGAAGCTTACCTCGAACTTATTGTGCAATTGGATGAGGAAGGCCACGATGACTTTACTCGCGTGCGCGAACTGCTCGGCTTAGCTTCGGGCAAAGACAATGGCTGGTATACGCTGCGTATTGGTGAGCTTAAAGCGATGCTGGCGCTGGCCGGTGGCGATTTAGATCAGGCATTAATCTGGACTGAATGGACCATGGAGTTTAACCAGTCCATCTTCAGCGAAGAGCGCGCAAACTATTATCGCTGCCTACAGACGCTGCTGCTGCTGGCAATGGAAGAAGAGCGCGATCCGCTGCAATATCATCGTGCATTTACCCGCATGTATGGTCAAGCTGCGGTTGATGCAGCTTCAGCCGCGTTGAGTGGCGAAGCACCTTTCTATGGATTGCAAGCCGTCGACCTGGACTTAAAAGCCTTCCCTGCACATCAATCACTGTTAGCGGCTTATGAGAAATTACAGGCAGCTAAACGACGCTATTGGTCGAAAAAGTAATTATTAATATTTGATGATCGTTTGATTAAAAAAGAGCAAATGGCACTGAAAATCAGTGCCATTTTTTATGATGAAAATTCATATCAAAATAAACCGAATATTTAATAACAATTGAGATTCAATCGTTAATTTATTTTAACAACTTAGAGCATCACAGCTATACCATTCAACTTATTTTGCATAAATTAAAAATTATTTATTTTAATATTTTCAATTATTTAACCACAAAAACCCATCTTTATCGTTTCGCTTACCCGCCACCTTCCAGGCAAATATGATCCATATCAATTTCTGACCTATACTCCTTTGTTAGTATCTTTACAGGCAATTTTTGGAGATAGTTAGTGTGAAAGCTGACAACCCTTTTAATTCATTATTACCGGCAGCAATGGCAAAAGTTGCAGAAGAAGCTGGTGTATATAAAGCTACTAAACATCCCTTAACGACTTTCTTCCTTGCCATCACTGCTGGCGTATTTATCTCTATAGCATTTGTCTTCTATATCACTGCCACCACCGGAAGTGGCGCAATGCCTTATGGCATAGCCAAACTCATTGGCGGTATTTGTTTTTCTCTCGGTTTAATGCTGGTAGTCGTTTGTGGTGCAGATTTGTTCACCTCAACGGTGCTGATCGTGGTTGCTAAAGCCAGCGGGCGGATCAACTGGCTGCAATTGGGCCGACACTGGCTCAACGTTTACGTCGGTAATCTCTTCGGCGCACTGTTCTTTGTGGCATTGATCTGGTTCGCAGGCGAACACATGGTGGCTAATGGAGCCTGGGGATTAAATGTTCTGCAAACTGCAGACCATAAAATGCATCACACTTTTATTGAAGCCGTTAGCTTGGGCACGCTAGCTAATTTGATGGTTTGCCTGGCGGTATGGATGAGTTATTCCGGTCGCAGTTTGGTAGACAAGATGCTTGCAATGATTTTGCCCGTCGCCATGTTTGTTGCTTCAGGTTTTGAACACAGCATCGCCAACATGTTCCTCATCCCAATGGCGATCGTTATTCGCGATTTCGCCAGCCCTGAATTCTGGCAAATGGCCGGTTCAAGTGCAGCACAATTTCAATCACTCAATGTTGGCGATTTTATTGTCAACAACCTCATTCCTGTGACCATCGGCAACATTATCGGCGGTGGATTGCTTGTAGGTTTGACCTACTGGGTAATCTATCTGCGTGGCAACGAGCCGGTGCATTAATTAATTGGTATAGGCGCGCTCAATCAGCGCGCCAATGCATCAAAGTCTCCCTAAATAAGGCAGGTATATCATGTCCGAACTGAATGAAAAAATGGCGTCAGCCTGGGAAGGATTTAGCGCCGGCGAATGGCAGAATAGCGTCAATGTCCGTGACTTTATCCAAAAAAACTACACGCCGTATGAAGGTGATGAATCCTTCCTGGCAGGTGCAACTCCGGCAACAGATAAGTTGTGGGAAAGCGTGCTTGAAGGCATCAAAATTGAAAACCGCACGCATGCTCCGGTCGATTTCGATACCGACTTAGCGTCAACCATTACTTCGCACGATGCCGGTTACATCAGTAAATCACTGGAAAAAATTGTTGGCCTGCAAACTGAAGCGCCTCTGAAACGTGCCATCATTCCATTCGGTGGCATCAAAATGGTTGAAGGCTCTTGTAAAGTTTATGGTCGCGAACTCGATCCAGCGCTAAAAAAAGTCTTCACTGATTATCGTAAAACTCACAACCAAGGCGTATTTGATGTTTATACACCAGACATCATGCGCTGCCGCAAATCAGGCGTGCTGACCGGTTTACCAGATGCCTATGGCCGTGGCCGCATCATTGGTGACTATCGTCGCGTTGCCTTGTACGGCATCGACTTCCTGATGAAAGACAAAGTGGCGCAGTTCAACTCTCTGCAAAGCGATATGGAAAACGGCGTTAATCTCGAAGCCACCATTCGTTTACGTGAAGAGATTTCTGAACAGCATCGCGCATTGGGCCAGATTAAAGAAATGGCTGCTAAGTACGGTTCTGATATCTCACTGCCAGCGACAACCGCGCAAGAAGCGGTGCAGTGGACTTACTACGGTTATCTCGCTGCGGTTAAATCGCAGAACGGCGCCGCAATGTCATTTGGTCGCGTATCAACCTTCCTTGACGTGTATATCGATCGTGATATTCAGGCCGGTAAACTGACTGAAGAAGATGCGCAGGAACTGATTGACCATCTGGTGATGAAACTGCGTATGGTGCGTTTCTTGCGCACCCCAGAATACGATGAGCTGTTCTCTGGCGACCCAATTTGGGCGACAGAATCTCTGGCAGGTATGGGCGTTGATGGGCGTACCTTGGTGACTAAAAGCACCTTCCGCTTCCTGAACACGCTGTACACCATGGGTCCTTCTCCGGAACCTAACATGACCATTTTGTGGTCTGAAAAACTGCCGGTTAACTTTAAAAAATACGCTGCTAAAGTCTCCATCGATACCTCTTCATTGCAGTACGAAAATGATGACCTGATGCGCCCAGACTTCGACAACGACGATTACGCAATTGCTTGCTGCGTGAGTCCAATGATTGTCGGTAAGCAGATGCAGTTCTTTGGTGCACGCGCCAACCTCGCCAAAACTCTGCTGTACGCAATCAATGGCGGTGTGGATGAGAAATTGAAAATGCAGGTTGGCCCGAAAGAGAAGCCAATTACTGATGAAATTCTCGATTTCGACGTCGTGATGGAGCGTTTGGATCACTTCATGGATTGGCTGGCTAAGCAGTACGTCACTTCCCTGAATATCATCCACTACATGCATGATAAGTACAGCTACGAAGCTTCGCTGATGGCGCTGCACGATCGTGATGTTTATCGCACCATGGCGTGTGGTATCGCAGGTCTGTCAGTCGCGGCTGACTCACTGTCTGCGATTAAATATGCCAAAGTAAAAACTATCCGTGATGAAGATGGTTTAGCGGTCGATTTCGAAATCGAAGGCGAATATCCGCAGTTCGGTAACAACGATTCACGCGTAGATGATATGGCTTGCGATTTGGTTGAACGTTTCATGAAGAAAATTCAGAAACTGCAAACCTACCGTAACGCCGTGCCAACGCAGTCGGTTCTCACCATCACTTCTAACGTGGTTTATGGTAAGAAAACCGGTAATACCCCAGATGGACGTCGTGCTGGTGCGCCATTCGGTCCAGGTGCAAACCCAATGCACGGACGCGATCAGAAAGGTGCAGTTGCTTCATTGACCTCCGTAGCGAAACTGCCATTTGCTTACGCCAAAGACGGTATCTCTTACACCTTCTCCATCGTGCCAAATGCGCTGGGTAAAGATGATAACGTGCGTAAAACCAACCTTGCTGGCCTAATGGATGGTTACTTCCACCATGAAGCCAACATTGAAGGCGGTCAGCATTTGAACGTCAACGTGATGAACCGTGAAATGCTGTTAGATGCCATGGAACATCCAGAGAAGTACCCACAGCTTACCATTCGCGTGTCCGGATATGCTGTTCGCTTCAACTCGCTGACCAAAGAGCAGCAGCAAGATGTTATTACACGTACTTTCACTCAGTCGCTGTAATCACACTTAGTTTAGATTTAAAGGCTCCTGCGGGAGCCTTTTCTCCACAAGTCTATTTTACCAGTTTTCTATTGCTGGCGACCTGGCAAAATCGACTTTCACTTTTCGAGCACAACATAGATTGTGCTGCCTGAGGTTCAGGCTCACATGGAGAACACATCGCAATGTCAAGCATCGGTCGTATCCACTCTTTTGAATCCTGCGGCACTGTAGACGGTCCGGGAATTCGCTTTATCACCTTTTTCCAAGGCTGTCTGATGCGCTGCTTGTATTGCCATAACCGCGATACATGGGACACACATGGCGGTAAAGAAGTTACCGTTGATGAATTGATGAAAGATGCACTCTCTTACCGTCACTTTATGAATGCATCCGGGGGCGGCGTAACGGCCTCTGGCGGCGAAGCAATTCTGCAAGCCGAATTTGTACGTGACTGGTTCCGGGCATGCCAGGCTGAAGGAATTCATACTTGCCTTGATACCAACGGCTTTGTTCGTCGTTATGATCCAGTGATCGATGAGCTACTTGAAGCCACTGATTTAGTGATGCTCGATCTTAAGCAGATGAATGATGATGTGCATGAAATTCTGGTGGGTGTATCCAATCATCGCACGCTAGATTTCGCCCGCTATCTACAGAAGAAAGGTAAACGCACGTGGATTCGCTATGTGGTGGTACCGGGCTACTCTGATGATGATGATTCCGTTCATCGTTTGGGTGAATTCACTAAAGATATGGATAACATCGAGAAAATTGAATTGCTGCCTTATCATGAATTGGGCAAGCACAAATGGATTGCCATGGGTGAAGAGTACAAATTGGATGGCGTAAAACCGCCAAGCAAAGAAACCATGGAGCGAGTGAAAAGTATCCTCGCCAGTTATGGTCATGAAGTGATGTATTAATGACATAAAAAAGGGAGCCGCTTGGCTCCCCTTTTCAATTCTGCAAATTTAGGCATGTGCCACAGGTGTTGCCTGATGATCGGCTTTCCGCAACAGCATCACCAGATACACCAACGCGACCACCGCAATCATCACAAACAGCAAGCGATCAGAATAATTCTGCATCAGCATTGATGTCATTCCTGGCCCCACCAAACTGCCAACCGTGTAGCTGAACAGCAACGCCTGATTCATCGCGACGAGCTCATGATGCGCCACCGTTTCACACGCCCAAGACATTGCCACCGGATAAAGCGTGAAACCTGCCAAGCCCAACACAAACAGCGCCGGAGCCATCGCCGCATCCCCAAGCATGGCAATAGCACCTAAAATAACCACGAAAACCTGCACACGAAGCACCATTAGGCGACCAAAACGATCGGCCAGACGCCCAATCGGCCACTGCCCAACGATGCCTGAACTGACTAACAAAGCCATCCAATATCCAACGGTGGCATCGCTCATGCCTTGATGTGACAGATACAGCGGCATCAATCCATAAAGCGACCCCAACACGATGCCGGAGATGATGCACCCATTGATACCAAGGCGAGAGCTACGACGGCGCAGCATAATCCAAATACGTCCGGTCGAAGCTTCCTCCGTTGCCGCGCTGGCATTGGCCTGCACGAAAACCACTGGCAACACGGCGCAAATAATTAACGCAGTTACCCATGGAATCACATGCAGTAATTCTGTCGATACGCGACTCACTAACAATTGACCGGCAACCGTACCGAGATAGTAAATAATCATGTATGCAGCCAGTAGTTGACCACGATTACGAACCGTTCCACTGCACAACAGTGCACTTTCAACTACTACCCAGATCAAGGCACAACCGACGCCAGCCATGAAGCGCAACATGGTCCAGCTGTAAAAACCGTCCAGCAGAACCATGCCCATCGTAGCCAACGCGAACAAGACGCTAGCCAGATAGAAACAACGGTTGAAGCCGTAACGATTGATCAGCCAACCCGCCAGCAGTGTGCCCAGCAAGTTTCCGGTGTAATACGACGAGCTAGCCATACCCACTTGCCAGGTTGGCAATAAATCATGAGTAAGCCAAAGCGGCACTAACGTATTAAGCACAGCGATAGACACCGTCATGAGCATTAAGCCGCAAAGCAGCAAAACGACGGGGCGCGACCAGGTTGACATAGGGAGTAAAACCAAAAGAGATGACAATAATTGCGCGCAGTTTGCCATTAGCTATTTTAAAGTCAATGTGCAAAAAATAGCCGCCGCACAATTTGCTGCAGAACAATTTATTTTTTTTATCTTCAGCAGGTTACGGAGGGTAAGAACTTTCTTGGGATATTCTCT
Source organism: Pantoea sp. CFCC18179 (assembly GCF_059412405.1). NCBI lineage: Bacteria > Pseudomonadati > Pseudomonadota > Gammaproteobacteria > Enterobacterales > Erwiniaceae > Pantoea > Pantoea sp. CFCC18179. The sequence continues at coordinate 159,300 of NZ_JBNBPM010000008.1, forward strand.
ATCTATTTGAATTTGTGATTTTTACTGTCTGGGATGCATATGCTATCGATAACGTTTATTTGTGATTAATTCCTAGTGAAAAATAATTATTTTATCGCTTAAGAAACAAAAAACCCGGCATTGCCGGGTTTTTCAGAAAGTGTGTTGATTAACCAACAAATTCCAAGCCGCCCATGTAAGGACGCAACACCTCTGGCACTTCAATACGGCCATCAGCTTGTTGATAATTTTCCAACACCGCGACCAGAGTACGCCCCACCGCAAGACCTGAACCGTTCAACGTATGCATCAAACGAGGTTTCTTATCGGTTTTGTTACGGCAGCGAGCTTGCATACGGCGCGCCTGGAAATCACCCATGTTAGAACATGATGAGATTTCGCGATAAGTATCTTGCGCTGGCAACCACACTTCCAGGTCGTAGGTTTTAGCGGAGCCAAAGCCCATATCGCCGGTGCAGAGCAGCACTTTACGGTATGGCAGATTTAGCAGCTGCAGCACTTTTTCTGCGTGGCCTACCAACTCTTCCAGCGCATCCATTGAGGTTTCAGGCGCAACAATTTGTACCATCTCAACTTTATCGAACTGGTGCATACGAATTAAACCGCGAGTATCGCGGCCGTATGAACCGGCTTCTGAACGGAAGCATGGCGTGTGTGCAGTCAATTTGATCGGCAGAGATTCTTCTTCAACGATCTCATCACGCACCAGATTGGTCAGCGGCACTTCTGCGGTTGGGATCAGCGCGTAGTTGCTGCTGCCTGCTTCTTCGCCGAGTGGCTTAGTATGGAACAGATCTTCACCAAATTTCGGCAATTGACCGGTGCCATAGAGCGTTTCCTGATTCACCAAATAAGGAACGTAGGTTTCGAGATAACCGTGCTGCTGCGTATGCAAATCCAGCATAAACTGGCTTAAAGCACGATGCAGTCGCGCGATTTGACCTTGCATCACGATGAAACGTGAGCCGGTCAATTTAACCGCAGCAGCGAAATCTAGCCCTTTGGCGGCTTCACCCAGCTCAACGTGGTCTTTTACCGCGAAATCAAATTGGCGCGGCGTGCCCCAACGGCTGACTTCCTGGTTTTCGCTATCGTCTTTGCCCAGTGGAACTTCGTCTACTGGCAGGTTTGGCAGCGCCAAAGCAAAATCACGAATTTTGTTCTGCAAGACATCCAGTTCTGCTTTAGCCGCATCCAGGCGTTCGCCCAGTGCGTTCACTTCCTGACGCAGCGGCTCGATGTCTTCCCCACGTGCTTTGGCCTGACCGATGGATTTGGATCGGGAATTGCGCTCAGCCTGTAGATTTTCAGTTTCTACCTGCAACACTTTACGGCGCTCTTCGAGCGAACGTAAGGTTTCCACATCCAGTTTAAATCCTCGGCGTGCCAGTTTTTCTGCGACTGCGTCTGGCTCGTTACGCAGCAGGTTGGGATCGAGCATGCTAATCCTGTGTAATAAAAGGTTGATTGAACGAAAGGCGGGATGCATCCCCATGGAATGCAATGAAATCCTTGCTCACCTTACCGTAAGGTGTTTATCAGCGGTAGCGTTTTATCGGGCTATTTTGATCCTGCTCAGCCAGCCAGGCGAGTTTTTCGCCAATTTTCCCCTCAAGTCCGCGTGTGCTCGGCTGATAGTAGCGAGTTTGTGCCATTTCAGGCGGGAAATAGACTTCGCCAGCGGCATAAGCGTTGGTTTCGTCATGTGCATAACGATACTCCTTACCCAGCCCCATTTCCTTCATGAGTTTGGTTGGCGCATTGCGCAAATGCTCCGGTACATCGTAATCCGGGAACTCACGCGCATCACGCATTGCCGCTTTAAAAGCGGTATAAACCGCATTGCTTTTCGGGGCGCTCGCGAGGTAAACGATAGCTTGAGCAATCGCCCTTTCGCCCTCGGCCGGCCCGACGCGAGTAAAACAATCCCACGCAGCAAGTGCGACCTGCATACCACGCGGATCAGCGTTACCGACATCTTCCGAGGCGATCGCCAGCAAACGCCGCGCAACGTACAGCGGGTCGCCACCCGCGGTGATGATACGCGCATACCAATACAACGCTGCATCCGGCGCGGATCCACGCACTGACTTATGCAATGCGGAAATCAGATCGTAAAAACGGTCGCCTTTATTATCAAAGCGCGCCGCTCTTTCTCCAGACACTTCATTAAGCAATTGCGGTGTTAACTCTCGCTGATTCGCGGCATTGAGCTCTGCCATATCCGCCATCATTTCCAGCGTATTTAACGCACGGCGTGCATCACCATTCACCAGCTCGGCGATCATGCGCCGCGTATTTTCTGGCAGTACAATGTCGCTTTTGCCATAGCCGCGATCTTCATCCTGCATCGCTTGCAACAGAACTTGCTCAATGTCAGCGGTGGTCAACGACTTCAACAGGTAAACACGTGCCCGCGACAGCAACGCTGAGTTCAGTTCAAATGAAGGATTTTCTGTGGTGGCACCAATAAACGTGATGGTGCCATCTTCGATATGCGGCAGGAACGCATCTTGCTGGCTTTTATTGAAACGATGTACTTCATCAACAAACAAGATGGTGCGACGGCCAACCTGGCGGTTTTGACGTGCGCGCTCAATCGCTTCTCGAATCTCTTTAACGCCAGAAGTGACTGCCGAAATACGCTCAACATCGGCTTTGCCATAATGTCCGATTATTTCGGCAAGCGTGGTTTTGCCTGTCCCCGGAGGCCCCCACAAAATCATCGAATGCAAATGCCCTGCTTCAATTGCACGCGGCAGCGGTTTGCCAGGTGCTAGCAGATGCTGCTGCCCAATATATTGCTGCAATGTAGCCGGCCGCATACGCGCAGCCAGCGGCTGAAACTCATTCGATGGGGCAAAATCCAGAGACAGGTTACTCACTGTGACCTCACTGACGTTGATCGTCTACCGTTACCCCTTTTGGCGGCGTAAAGGTAAATTTGTCTGGGCTAATTGCACCGTTATTTTGGCTTTTCAGCTGATAATCACTGTGCTGACCATCCTGCTCAATAGCGCTGAACTTATTAATGGTGCCGGAGGAGGTCACATTAATGGTGAATTGCTTGAGGTTCCCATCGCTGCCTTTCGGGGTTAGCTCGAAATTATCGCCCTGCTGCTTAATGTTGTATTGCTTCCAATCGCTTGGTTGGTTACGCGCAATCAACATAAACGGCGTATTGCTGGCTGCGTTTTGCAACAAACTTACGCTGGCTTGCTCAACAAACGGATTATAGAACCACAGATTTTTGCCATCAGAAATGATTACGCTTTCATCGGGTGCAGTCATGTGCCAGTTGAACAAGCTCGGTCGTTTTACCCACAATTCGCCTTCGCCATCCTGCACATTGGCGCCGCCAGCATCGGTCACTTTCTGGCTGAAGCTGGCATGGAAGCTATTCACTTTATTCAGACGCTGTTGTAAATCGCTTGACGCATCCGCCAATACTGATGCGGAAACAAAGCTGGCCAACAGGCCGCAGGCAATAACGTGTAATTTCATCTGATTCGATTCCTTATTCATTGTTTCCCGACACTTACACGATTAAACGTAGTTGCCGTCCTGTCACTTTGACAGGAGAAAAAGCCGAAAGCTCCCAGTGATATGGGGTTTAATCACCAGATAAACAATGGGCCAGTATTCACTGGCCCATTGGATGGCAATTACCTGCGAACATTACATCTCATGCGGTGGCGGAGAAAGCACCTCGCGGTTGCCGTTGTGTCCAGGTTCAGAAACGATGCCCTGCGCTTCCATCTGTTCGATGATGCGCGCAGCACGGTTATAACCAATTCGGAACTGACGCTGCACCCCGGAAATTGAGGCGCGGCGTTTCTCAACAATGAAGGCAACGGCTTGATCGAACAACGGATCAAGCTCTTCATCGCTTATACCGCCGCCAGCACCTTCACTCTCTTCACCCGCCGTAATGCTTTCGATGTACTGCGGACGACCACGCGCTTTCCAATCTTGCACAACCGCGTGCACTTCCTGATCGCGAACAAACGCGCCATGTACACGAACCGGCATAGAGGAGTTAGGCGGCATATACAGCATGTCACCCATCCCCAGCAGGGATTCCGCGCCGCCTTGATCGAGAATGGTACGTGAATCGATCTTGCTGGAAACGGTGAATGCGATACGCGTCGGAATGTTGGCCTTGATCAAACCGGTGATGACATCAACCGATGGACGCTGTGTAGCGAGCACGAGGTGAATACCGGCTGCACGGGCTTTTTGGGCCAAACGTGCAATCAATTCCTCAACCTTCTTACCAACCGCCATCATCAAATCAGCGAATTCATCAACCAATACGACAATATACGGCAGTTTTTCCAGTACCGGCGGCGTGGTATCCATGCTGTCGCCCGGCTTCCAGAACGGATCTGGAATTGGGCGGCCCATCGCGGCTGCTTGTTCAATCTTCTCGTTGTAACCTGCAAGATTACGCACGCCAAGCGCGGACATCAGCTTATAGCGACGTTCCATCTCACCAACACTCCAGCGCAGCGCATTCGCGGCATCTTTCATATCAGTAACGACTTCGGTCAGCAGATGCGGAATACCTTCGTATACCGACAATTCCAGCATTTTCGGGTCGATCATAATAAAGCGCACTTCTTCCGGCGTGGCTTTATACAACATGCTGATAATCATGGTGTTGACGCCGACTGACTTACCAGAACCGGTAGTACCGGCAACCAGCAGGTGAGGCATCTTGGCCAGATCGGCCACAACCGGCTCGCCAGCAATGTCTTTACCCAGAACCACCGCCAGCGGTGAAGGATTGTCGCGGAATTTCGGGCAATCCAGCACTTCTCGCAGATAAACGGTTTGGCGATGCTTGTTCGGCAGTTCCAAACCGACATACGGTTTGCCAGGAATAACTTCAACAACACGCACCGCAACCGCTGAAAGCGAACGCGCCAGATCACGCGACAAGTTAGAAATGCGTGATGCCTTAACGCCTGGAGCCAAATCCAACTCAAAACGGGTAATTACTGGACCTGGCGAAATGCCCACCACTTCGGCCTTCACGCGGTAATCAGCCAGGCGCGCTTCGACCAGACGCGCGGTTTGTTCCAATGCAAACATATCTACTGGTTCGGCTTCGACCGGAGGCGGTGTAAGCAGATCCAGCGTCGGCAGCGGCGTAGACGGTTTTTCCAGCGGCTGTTCGTGACGTACTAAGAATGGATGGAACAAACTGTCTTGCACAGGCGCAGCAGGTTTTGCTGGCGCTGGCGGCGCAGAGTAGTCTTCCTGTTCCGGTGACGACCACGGACTGTTTTCTTCACTCAACGATGGCAGCGTTTCTGATTGTGGCGCCGCAGGCTGTTGCCACTGTGCAGGCGCTTCAGGTTCTGGCGTCGCCGAAAGTGTAAACAGCGGCTCGCTTGGACTGTCATCAACCAGATCTTTCATTGGTGAGAAATCAAAGGCGGATGACGTATCAAGATTAAATACCGGCGCAGGTTTCTCTTCCGGCTCGTTATAGCGTTGCTGCTGTTGATCGGCAAATTGACGCGCGAGTTGCGCTTGTTGCAATGCATCCTCATCTTCAGGTTCTTGCACGTCCTGCCAGCGATCACCATAACGATTCTGCTGCTGCGACTGGAAAGCTTCGCGCAATTGCGCTTCCTGTAATGCTACATCATCTTCATGCGCTGGCGTGCTATACGATGCCGACACTTCAGGTTGCTGCTGTTCCGCTTCCTTAGCCTGCTCTTCCGCCATACGTTGTGAAGGCAACTTAATGCCATATGAAGCCAACTCGCGTCGCGTTGGTAGCTTCACTTTATTTGGACGTGGCAATTCTGGACCGATGCCCTGCTTCACCTGCGGGTTGTAATCGCGCTCAGGCACGATATCAAACGCCGGGGAGTAAGCAGCAGGTGACGCTTTTACCGCACCCGCAGCCATCGATGCCGCAGCGACAGTATTCAGGGATGCCGATGACTGCGCAGCATCCTGCCAGTTGCCCATGCTTGGACCGTCATCGTCATCAGCACGAGAGAATGGCGAAGGTGCAGGTTCATTCGGCACTTCAAAGCGATAAAGCGGCGTTGAAGGTTGTGCGATGGGCTCTGGAGCCGGCGCGATAGGCTGATGAATTGCATCGGGTGCTGGCTCCACAGGACGAGGCGGCGCAGCAGGTTCCACTGACGCGCCTGGACTTGCGACATTAGGCGCTTGTTGGGCTGCCTGAGTTGTAACTGCAATCGCAGCAGCGGTCGCGGCACTGGCTTTCGCCAATAGCGGATCGTCGCCTAATGCTGCAACAGCAGGTTCGTCAAGCTTGCGCGGTTTCGCCAACAACACGTCATCGTCTTCACTATCAGACTGCGCAGCATGCATCGGAGGTGGCGTATTTTCAGCCTGCTCCTGGTCTTCATCTTCGTACTCATCTTCTTGCCAAGGCTCATCATGGCGAGAACGGTTGCTGGCAAATGTCAGCACACCCATTACCACGCCACCAATCTTCTCGGCAATGGTTAGCCATGACCAACCGGTGTACAGCGTAATGCCTGCCGCCCAAACACACAGCAACGTCAAAGTGCCGCCAGCGGAACTGAACCACGGTGCCATCGCATTACTCACCAGGCTGCCAATGACGCCGCCCGAAGCAAAGTACCAGATATCATCGACGTTGAGCGCAGCGAGACCGCAAGTTGTCACCACCAAAGCCAGCACACCAATCAGGCGTAAGCCGACGGCAAAGTAGTCGATGTAATCGTGGCGATCGCGTTGGCGGAAGGTGATCCAACAAAGACCAATAATGACGGGAGGAATGGCGTAAGCCATCACGCCAAAAATGAACAATAGCGTATCAGCCAGCCATGCGCCGACACTGCCACCCAGATTATGGATAGGTTCATGCCATGCGGTTTGCGACCAGCTTGGATCCGAAGGGTTAAAACTAACCAACGACACCATCAAATAGACGGCGAACAAGGCCACAAGAATCAGCAACGCTTCCAGCAGACGACGTCCACTGCTCAGCGGTTGTAACGAAACATCTTTATCTTCTGTATATTCCTGGCTCAAGAGAACTCTCCAGGTGCCTGTAAATTAAGAAGGCAACAACGTCGGGCATGCCCGACGCTGGTCCTGTATGAATTCACAGGAGTGTACCGAAATCCTGCAAGCTTTGCACCTGCCCTGCACTACCGGGTTTTGATCACCAGACGATTGCTCTGTTTGACCTCTTCCATCACCACGTAAGTACGGGTGTCGTTTACGCCCGGCAGGCGCAGCAAGGTTTCACCCAGCAGCTTACGATAGGCGGACATATCCGGTACGCGGGTTTTCAGCAGGTAGTCAAAGTCACCGGAAACGAGGTGACATTCTTGAGTTTCCTCAAGTTTTTGCACTGCGGCGTTAAATTGCTCAAACACATCTGGCGCACCACGATTCAGAGTAATCTCAACGAATACAAGCAGCGAAGCATCCAGATAATGCGGGTTGAGTTGTGCGGTATAGCCGAGAATGAAGCCTTGACGCTCCAGACGACGTACGCGTTCAAGACAAGGCGTTGGCGATAACCCAACACGTTTTGAAAGCTCGACATTGGAAATTCGACCGTCTTTCTGCAGCTCATTTAGAATGTTTCTGTCGATACGATCTAAATCTTTTCCGGGGCGTTTCTTATTGTCTACCATTATTATTGTCTCTCTTAATTCCTTCCCTTTACCTGCCACACCCTGAAAACGCTCATTGTTCAGGGCCTTACTGAAGTGAAGACCATAAGCCTGTGCAGTAATGCGACCATCCGTATGACGCATGTTGTCTGTCCACATCATGCGTCATTACCAATGTCAGGCTGAGTTTATTCGGCTAAAAAGCCCAAAACAGAAATGAAATCCTGTTTTGAAGCGCTAAATATTCTCTGCTTCTCCCAATGTTTTCGCAAAAGCGCAGGCGATTGTCAAAGTAAAACATCCAAATTCAGTACAAGATGCCAGATAGAGTTCTGGGTTGCTGTTTTTAAATGAGAATTTTTATGCTGCTGCACCACTAATTGCCGAGCTTTGCCCCCTTTTGGCGCAACAGGCGTGCAGAATTTGCACTCATCGTCTACGCCGCTCGCAGTGATTGTTAACAAAATTGCTGAAGCCTTTTTTTGCGACGTTAATTTCCCTACAATCAAAAACTATGTTGTCAGAAAAAAATTGAGGAACGCATGAGTACCGCCAAACACAGTAAGCTGCTCATTTTGGGCTCCGGTCCTGCTGGATACACCGCTGCGGTATACGCCGCGCGCGCTAACCTAAATCCAGTGTTAATTACTGGTTTAGAGAAAGGTGGCCAGCTGACCACAACCACTGAAGTGGAAAACTGGCCTGGCGATCCCAACGATCTGACCGGCCCAGCGTTGATGGAACGTATGCAAGAGCATGCGGAGAAATTCAACACCGAGATCATTTTTGACCACATTCACACCGTAGATTTGCAAAATCGCCCGTTCCGTTTAGTGGGTGATAGCGGCGAATACACCGCGGATGCCTTAATTATCGCCACTGGCGCATCAGCACGTTATCTCGGCCTGCCATCGGAAGAAGCCTTTAAGGGCAAAGGCGTTTCTGCCTGTGCTACCTGTGATGGTTTCTTCTATCGCAACCAGAAAGTCGCGGTGATTGGCGGCGGAAATACCGCCGTTGAGGAAGCGCTCTATTTGGCTAATATCGCTGCTGAAGTGCATCTGATTCATCGCCGTGATAGCTTCCGTGCAGAGAAAATCTTAATCGATCGCCTGATGGAAAAAGTGCGCAATGGCAACATCGTTTTGCACACTGACCGCACCCTGGATGAAGTGGTTGGCGATCAGATGGGCGTGACCGGTGTAAAACTGCTTTCAACCAAAGGTGAAGCACCTGAATCGCTGGACGTTGCCGGTCTGTTTGTTGCCATTGGTCACAGCCCAAATACCGCGATTTTTGATGGTCAGCTCGATTTAGAGAACGGCTACATCAAAGTGCAATCCGGTTTGCACGGCAACGCAACGCAAACCAGCATCCCTGGCGTGTTTGCGGCTGGCGACGTTATGGATCATATTTATCGTCAGGCAATTACTTCAGCAGGCACCGGTTGTATGGCCGCGCTGGATGCTGAACGTTTCCTCGATGGTTTGGTTAAAAACGATAAGTAAGTTGTTAATAACCTGATCATAATCATCAGAAGGCGACCTGTTTTGGTCGCCTTTTTTGTTACCTGCGTGCTACAGTTCTGGCGCCCGACATTGCTGGGTTTTCATCCGGGATTCGCATCTCTTTTGAGTTACCAAACGGCATCGCATGAACAAATCACGGCAACAAGAACTTCTCCGCTGGCTTCGTCAGCAACGTCATCATGGCGCACGCAGTTTGCGAGCGGCTTCGGTATTTGGATTCGCCAGTGCCCTGGTGCTGATCGCCCAAGCTTGGTTGCTGGCTTCGCTGTTGCAAAATCTGATTGTGGCGCAGCAACCGCGCGCATCACTCCTCAGCGATTTCCTGTTATTACTCATTTGCTTCGTATTACGTGCGGGCTTTAATTACGCACGTGAAATGGCTGGACACCGAGCGGGCGTTGCCATTCGCCGTGCATTACGCCAGCAAGTATTAAACCGGCTGGATGAGTTGGGCCCGGCGTGGATTCAGGGCAAACCTGCGGGCAGTTGGGCGACTTTGCTGCTCGAACAAATTGAAGAGATGCAGGAATATTACGCGCGCTATTTGCCGCAGATGTCGTTGGCCGTTTTTATTCCGTTAGCTATTTTGATCGCGATTTTCCCGATTAATTGGGCTGCCGGACTTATTTTGCTGGTCACCGCGCCGCTAATCCCGCTGTTTATGGCGATGGTTGGCATGGGTGCGGCAGATGCCAACCGCCGTAACTTTCTTGCCCTCGCCCGCCTAAGTGGCGACTTTTATGATCGTCTGCGTGGCCGTGAAACACTGCGTCTGTTCCATCGTGCTGCCGCCGAACAGCAGGCTATCGCCGCCAGCACCACCGATTTTCGTCAGCGCACCATGGAAGTGTTGCGATTGGCTTTCCTCTCTTCGGCAGTGCTGGAATTTTTTGCCTCACTGGCGATTGCGGTAGTCGCGGTATACTTTGGTTTTTCCTACCTGGGCGAGCTAAATTTTGGTCATTACCACACTGGCGTCACGCTGTTTGCCGGTTTTCTCGCCTTAATCCTGGCCCCCGAATTTTTCCAGCCGCTGCGCGATTTAGGCACCTTCTACCATGCTAAAGCCCAGGCGATTGGTGGCGCTGATGCGCTGGATACCTTCCTGCGTGAAAGCCCGGATGCAGCTAACGCACCTGCTACGGATGCATTTTCTTCCAATTCGGCGTTGAACATTCAAGCGCAGGATTTGGTGGTGATGACAGCAAACGGCCACGCACTTTCGCAGCCGCTGAATTTCATGCTGGAAGCAGGCAAACGCGTGGCATTGGTTGGGCAAAGCGGCGCGGGAAAAACGGCGCTGATGAATGTCTTGCTCGGCTTTTTACCGTATCAAGGTTCTCTGCTTATTAATGGACAGGAATTGAGAGATATCAATCGCGAAAGCTGGCAGCAGCATCTCGCCTGGGTTGGTCAAAATCCTCATTTACCCGCATTAACGCTGCGAGAGAATTTACTGCTCAACAACGAGATTGATGACGCTGCGCTTGCCAGCGTATTGCAACGTGCTGGCGTCGACGAATTCTTAGATCATTTGCCACAAGGTTTGGATACGGTGTTAGGCGATGGCGGCATTGGCCTTTCTGTTGGTCAGGCTCAGCGAGTTGCTGTGGCGCGGGCGCTACTCAAGCCGGCAGATCTTTTACTGCTTGATGAGCCAGGTTCTGGCCTCGACAGTCAAAGCGAGCAGCACGTTACTCATGCTTTGCGACATGCCGCCACGCAACAAACCACCTTGATGATCACTCATCAACTTAATGATTTAGCCAACTGGGACGAAGTGTGGGTCATGCAGTCTGGGCAACTGGTACAGCAAGGTCATTGGCAACAGTTGATTGAGCAAGATGGGCCGCTGCGAGAAATGGCTCAGCACCGCCAGATGGAGATCGCATGATGAACAATTTACTGCCGTTCTTGCGTCTGTTTCGCCGTCATCCCTGGCGTTTGGGGCTTGGCGTCATTCTTGCCATTGTGACCTTACTGGCCAGCATCGGCTTATTAACCTTATCTGGCTGGTTCCTGGCTGCGTCGTCATTAGCGGGTGTTGCAGGATTGTACAGTTTTAACTATATGCTTCCCGCTGCGGGCGTACGCGGTGCGGCAATCACGCGCACCGCCGCACGCTATTTTGAGCGACTAGTGAGCCACGATGCCACTTTCCGCGTTTTGCAGCATTTGCGCGTTTTCACCTTCAGCAAACTCATCGCATTGGCACCTGAACAATTAGCACGATTCCGTCAGGGTGAATTGCTAAACCGTTTTGTCAGCGATGTCGATACGCTTGACCATCTCTATTTACGCGTGATTTCGCCGTTGATCGGTGCTGCGGTGGTGATCCTGTTCGTCACCTGTGGTTTAGCCTGGTTAGATGTGCCGCTGGCGCTGATCCTTGGCGGCATTATGCTGTTAACGCTGCTCATCATGCCGCCACTATTTTGGCGGCTCGGTGCTTCCGCAGGGCAACAGATTGCACAACATCAAGCCAGTTGGCGCTTGCAGTTTACGCAATGGATAATTGGATTATCAGAGCTGAAAATCTATGGCGCCGCGCAATTGTGGCGCAGCCAACTCGATCAAGAAGAAGTGAATTGGCAGCAGGCGCAGCGCCAACAGCATCGTTTACAAGCGCTGGCACAAAGTCTGTTGCTGATAATCAGCGGCGCGACAGTGACGCTATTACTGTGGTTATCGGCAACAGGTGTTGGCGATAACAGTGCGCCGGGTGCGTTTATCGCGCTGTTTGTCTTCTGTGCGTTAGCCGCATTTGAAGCGCTGGCTCCGGTTGCCGGTGCGTTTCTGCCGCTCTCACAAGTCACCAGTGCCGCCCAACGCGTGCAGGAGATTATCGAACAGCCGCCTTCTATACTCTTCCCCAGTGAAAAAGTTGTGAGCCCGTCGGGCATTAAGTTGCAAATCGAAAACGTCAGTTTCAGTTATCCACAACGCCCTGAACCGGTGCTGCGAAATTTCTCGCTAACACTCAACGCTGGCGAACATCTGGCGCTGCTCGGCCCCACCGGTTGTGGTAAATCCAGCTTACTGGCATTGATAACGCGCGGCTGGGAAGCGCAGCAAGGTTCCATCAGCTTGAATGGCATCGCCATTGAAGAGTGGGATGAAGCATCGCTGCGCCAGCGCATCAGTTTCGTTACCCAGCGCGTTCATCTGTTCAGCCAAACGCTGCGCGATAACTTACTGCTGGCGCAACCCGATGCCAATGATGAACAGTTGCAAGACGTGTTGCATCAGGTTGGGCTCTCGCATCTCGTTGAGCAGGATGAAGGATTAAATGCCTGGATGGGCGATGGCGGCCGACCGCTCTCTGGCGGCGAATTGCGTCGTCTGGCGATAGCGCGCGCGCTGTTACATGATGGGGATTTATGGCTGTTGGACGAACCGACTGAAGGTTTGGATGCCACCACGGAACAACAGATTTTAGCGTTGATACAACGCGTCAGTGTTGGAAAAACACTGATTATGGTTACGCATCGTCTGAGTGGTTTAGCGGCCATGGATCGCATCTGTGTGATGGATCAAGGGCAGATTATTGAATCCGGTACTCATGCCGAATTAATCTCAAAAACCGGTCGCTACTGGCGTTTCCATCAACGCTTTACGCTATAGTCTTAGCCAACAGCACTGAGTGTGATTAACGCAATGAGACTGATACAGCTTTCACGCGATTCGTTAAATTTTCCACCACCGGAAATGGCGCTGCGCGAGCCAAATGGATTATTGGCGATGGGCGGCGATCTTTCCCCTGCCCGCCTGATGAATGCTTATCAGCGCGGGATTTTTCCGTGGTTTTCTCCTGGCGATCCGATTTTATGGTGGTCGCCGGATCCGCGCGCCGTGATGCTGCCTGAATCCTTCCATCTCAGCCGCAGCATGGCGCGTTTTCATAAGCGGTCGCCATTCCGTGTCACCATGAATCATGCGTTTCCTCAGGTTTTGGAAGGTTGCGCCAGTGGCCGACAAGAAGGAACCTGGATCACCTTTGAAGTTAAGCGCGCATGGCTGCGTTTGTACGAATTGGGTCATGCGCATTCAATTGAAGTTTGGCGTGAACAGCAGCTAGTCGGTGGCATGTACGGGCTGGCGCTGGGACAAATTTTTTGCGGTGAATCGATGTTTAGTCGCCAGGAAAATGCGTCGAAAACTGCGCTGTGGGTATTCTCGCAGCATTTTCTTGCGCACCAGGGTCGGCTGATTGATTGCCAGGTATTAAACCCGCACACCGCCTCGCTCGGTGCAGTGGAAATTCCCCGCGTTGATTATTTACAGTACGTGCAAACGCTGGCGTGGCAACCGGTTTTAGACAATTGCTGGCAAACACAAACCCTTTTTTGATATTGCTCGCAGATGTTTTGCACACAATTCCCGACAAAAGTGATACAATAAGCGAGTTTGGTATGTCGTCCGCGCTTCGCTGTGGCGAGCCGGAATTGCCAGGTTGGGAATCTCACACATTTCCCGAAGCTGTTTTGATTGTGCAACTGATGCCGATTGCTACAGATTCTTAGCCCGCTAATCCCCCGCAGACGTCAAAAAACACCCTAATTTATCCGTACTGCACGCGCAACGGCGCGACGCACGGCGAAGCGTTGGCAAAATCATCAACGGTTCTTTACATAAATCATGGAATTCGGCATTATCTTGCCGGTTCAACAGTTTGGTAGTACACCCAGAGGATTCGATGGCCAAAGAAGACAATATTGAAATGCAAGGTACCGTATTGGATACGTTACCGAACACCATGTTCCGCGTAGAGCTTGAAAACGGGCACGTGGTTACCGCTCATATCTCCGGTAAAATGCGCAAAAACTACATCCGCATCCTGACGGGCGACAAAGTGACTGTCGAGTTGACCCCGTACGACCTGAGCAAAGGCCGCATTGTCTTCCGTAGTCGCTAAGTAAATATTCACATCTCGCGATGCTTGTATTTACCTAGCGCGAAAAAAAAGGCCGGATTCGCATCCGGCCTTTTTCATATTTGCAACACGCTTAGTGAACCGTGCCTTCCGTTTTACGTTTTTCCGCACTCAGGAAGTGGTAAGTCAGCTGGTTTTTATCTTTATCCAGCGCGACCGATACTGAACCACCATCCACCAATGAACCAAACAGCAGCTCATTCGCCAACGGTTTCTTCAGATTTTCCTGCACGGCACGTGCCATCGGACGCGCACCCATCGCTTTATCGTAGCCTTTGTCGGCCAGCCAATCGCGTGCGTCATCGCTCACTTCCAGTGAAACGCCCTTCGCATCCAGCTGTGCCTGCAACTCAACAATAAATTTGTCCACAACCTGATGAATCACTTCCTGCGACAGGTGGCGGAACCAAATAATGTTGTCGAGACGGTTACGGAATTCTGGCGTAAAGATCTTCTTGATCTCTTCCATGGCGTCGGTGCTGTTGTCCTGATGAATCAGGCCGATCGACTTACGTTCGGTTTCACGCACACCGGCATTGGTGGTCATCACCAATACCACGTTGCGGAAGTCAGCTTTGCGCCCGTTGTTATCGGTCAGCATACCGTTGTCCATTACTTGCAACAGCAAGTTAAAGACATCCGGGTGCGCTTTCTCGATTTCATCCAGCAGCACCACCGCGTGCGGATGCTTGATTACCGCATCGGTCAGCAAACCGCCCTGATCGAAGCCGACGTAGCCCGGAGGTGCACCAATTAAACGGCTGACGGTGTGACGCTCCATGTATTCGGACATATCGAAGCGCAGCAGTTCGATGCCCAACGCTTTCGCCAACTGCACCGTGACTTCGGTTTTACCGACGCCGGTTGGGCCAGCAAACAGGAATGAACCGACCGGTTTACGATCTTGTCCCAGACCCGCGCGGCTCATCTTGATAGCTTCTGTCAAGGCTTCAATCGCATTGTCCTGACCAAACACCAACATTTTCAGGCGGTCGCCAAGGTTCTTCAGCGTATCGCGATCGGTCGCTGAAACGCTCTGCTCTGGAATACGCGCAATGCGCGCCACCACCGTTTCGATATCCGATACGTTGACAGTTTTCTTACGCTTGCTGACCGGCACCAAACGCGCACGCGCACCGGCTTCGTCAATCACGTCAATGGCTTTATCAGGCAAATGACGATCGTTGATGTATTTCACCGCCAGCTCAACCGCTGCACGCACCGCTTTGGCGGTGTAACGCACATCATGGTGCGCTTCGTACTTAGGTTTCAGACCGTTAAGGATCTGCACTGTCTCTTCCACGGAAGGCTCGGTAATATCGATCTTCTGGAAACGGCGCGCCAGCGCACGATCTTTCTCAAAGATATTGCTGAATTCCTGATAGGTGGTGGAACCCATCACGCGGATTTTTCCGCTGGAGAGCAATGGCTTGATCAGGTTTGCCGCATCCACCTGGCCGCCTGATGCTGCACCAGCGCCGATGATGGTATGGATTTCATCAATGAACAGAATACTGTTGCTATCCTGCTCCAGCTGTTTTAGCAGCGCTTTGAAACGTTTTTCGAAATCGCCACGGTATTTGGTACCCGCCAGCAGCGAACCGATATCGAGAGAGTAAATGGTGCACTCTTTCATCACTTCCGGCACGTCGCCCTGCACAATGCGCCAGGCGAGACCTTCCGCAATCGCAGTTTTACCCACGCCGGATTCACCCACCAGCAGCGGGTTATTTTTACGACGACGGCATAATACCTGAACGGCACGCTCCAGCTCTTTATCGCGGCCGATCAGCGGATCGATTCCGCCGACTCGAGCAAGCTGATTAAGATTGGTGGTGAAGTTTTCCATACGATCCTCCCCGCCTGCTTGCTCTTCGTTAACCGGATTTTCCGCGTTGTTTTGCGGCTGGCCGGGTTCGTCTTTACGCGTACCATGGGAGATGAAGTTCACCACATCGAGGCGGCTTACTTCGTGTTTGCGCAGCAGGTAAGCCGCTTGCGACTCCTGCTCGCTGAAGATAGCGACCAGCACGTTCGCGCCCGCAACTTCGCTGCGACCGGAAGACTGGACATGGAATACGGCACGTTGCAGCACGCGCTGGAAGCTGAGCGTCGGTTGGGTATCGCGCTCCTCTTCGCTGGCTGGCAACACCGGCGTGGTTTGTTCGATGAAGGCTTCGAGTTCCTGACGCAGAGCCACGATATCCACCGAACAGGCTTCCAGTGCCTCTCTGGCCGACGGGTTACTGAGCAGTGCTAGCAACAGATGCTCGACGGTCATAAACTCATGACGGTGCTCGCGCGCTCTGGCGAAAGCCATGTTTAAACTGAGTTCCAGTTCTTGATTGAGCATTTGGCACCTCCCCCAATTATCGCTCTGACAACCTATCTCCTATATGGAGACGGCTTCAGGCTTTTTCTAGCGTACACAGCAAAGGATGTTCATTATCTCGAGCATAATTGTTCACTTGGGCTACTTTGGTTTCAGCCACTTCTGCAGTGAATACACCACAGATAGCTTTTCCATGGTAGTGAACTTTCAACATCAACTGCGTTGCACGTTCAATATCATAAGAAAAGAACTTTTGCAGAACGTCAATAACAAATTCCATAGGTGTATAATCGTCATTATTCAAAATGACTTTATACATTGAAGGCGGCTTTAACCCTTCGCGTACTTTATCTTCGGCTAGATGTTCGAAATTAAGCCAGTCGTTTGTGTTTGCCATAATGTTCCGTCGAAATTCTGCGTTACGGTTGTGCACATTTCTGCGCCCATTCCTAAAAGTTTAACATGCCTGTCAAGCGGGTTTTTCGTTGATAAAAACTGGCCCTAAAAGCACATGCGCGACCTGTATCACAAAATTTGCAATAGCGTTAACTGCCTCAAATTTTGATGAATTTCTCCCCGTCCGCCAGGGCCGTTTGCTTGACGATAAGGTCCGTTTCTCTACATTCTACTAACACAAGCTGATTGAGTTTTAAACAAACTCGACTCACAGCTTCAATGACCTCACCTACTTATCAAAATGTCTTGCGAGGGAAGTAAAAGCATGGAGACGGGTACAGTAAAATGGTTCAACAACGCCAAAGGCTTCGGGTTTATCTGTCCGATCAGCGGCGGCGACGATATCTTCGCACACTACTCCACGATTCAGATGGAGGGATACAGAACGCTGAAAGCTGGCCAGCAGGTTCAGTTCGATGTCCATGAAGGACCAAAAGGCAATCATGCGAGCTTGATCGTGCCTTGTGAAGCCACGCAAGTCGCGTGACGCGCCTGCCACTTCACTTATTCTGACCACTCCCGAAAAAAAATGCCAGCCGCAGACGCTGGCATTTTTATTTTGCGAATTTTACCTGCGTTTCAATCCGCCCGGCCCCGCGCCAGCCACATTACCCGCGCAAACAGTTCATCCAGCAATGGCGGAATCGCTTCCGGCCCACGCTCTGCCGCCGCCATCGCGATAGCAATCGCCAATTCAGGTTTCGAGCTGTGATGAATCGCTTGAGTAATAATACGCCGTGCATTCACAGGCGCGTTTAACGGCTGGTGCGCCACCTGATGATAAACCTCGCTAAAACCGTGTTTATAGAGGAAATGTTCGATGTCCGGTGCCGGGAATTGCGTAAGGTGGTCAGCTTCGTGTGCGTGTTCAGGCAATTGGCTACGCGCGGTGGCGGCATATTTGCTGCCCGCTTGATCGCCATCAGTCAGCACATGCCAGGCGATGCCCATGCGGCGAGCAAACTTCAGTAGCGGTTTTAGGCCAGATTGCGCAAACTCGATCACTTTCACGCCTTCCGCGGCAAAATGATAACCACGCTGGCGCGCCAGCTCATTGATAATCCACACCTCGGTTTCGCCTTCCACCAACAGCCAGCAGCGCGCGAACAATGCCGAAGGACGATTCACCCGGATGTGAAAACCGATACGCCGACTCTCTTCAGCACTCAATCCCTCTGGCCCGATGCGCCAGGCCGCCACACGTTCAGGTTCACGCACCAAACGGCAGATGTTTTCCAGCGGCACTTGCGAAAGCAGTTCCCCGGAATTGGTGGTGGCGATTTTTTGCAGCGGCATCAGTTCGAGTAAATTCCACGCCACTGACAACATAATCGGATGCAGGCGCGTTTCGGGATCTTCCACCAGCAGCAGCGGTTGCGCGCCCGCAGGCAACGGTTCATTGCCATGTGCCTGAATCAGTAATGAGAACATCCGTAGCAAGATTACCTGGCGACTACGCGATTCGGTGCCAGCAATCAAATGGTTGAGCTTATCCAGCGAACGCCAGCCCTCGCTGCTATCGCGCACTTGTGGCGCAACGCGCGCCGCACTACTGCCAGATTGCTGTACCAGAAAATAGTGTTCCAGCAATTGCTGCATGGTATGCAATCCCTGACGCAGCAAATCGTCACTCAAGGTTTGCGGTCGCACCACCAAATCGCGCGTCAACTTTTCCACTTCCTGCGCTAACGCGGTCAAGGTAGAGGCGCGACGATCGGCATCCTCTTCCGCATGGCGAGCACGTCGACCAAAACGCGCATCGCGCAATCGCAGCACCGGATAATAAGCACGCAAGTGCGCCAATGCCGCTTCAGTGCCCTCCATTGGCAGCACATCGCCTTGTGCATCAATAAAGCGCCAGCTGGTTTTAACGCCACGATCCTGACGTTTGGCACGCGTACTGAAACGGATGAAACGGCCATTCTCATCGTGCTGCCAGAACGGTTGAAACAACGCATGTTGCTCATCATTCTGTGCACGAAAGCAGAAGATGATTTGCAAATGGCGCATGCGTGCATCGACATCGCCGGGCGGGAAATGAAAGTCGTGTTCGGTAAATTGATAAGGTTCAGCGGCAGGCGCCAATAACAGCGTTAAGGCATCCAGCAAGCTTGATTTACCCCACGCATTTTCACCAATCAACAGATTAGTGGCGGTTAACGGCAATGACAGCCGATTGATGCCGCGGAAACCATGAATATCGATATGTTCCAGAATCATCATACAATCCATCCAGTGCTTTGCCTGAGCATGGTTCGCCGCGTTGCGTTGGTCAAGTCAGCAACAGGGGAAAAGGTTTACACTTCAACTGTTTTTCGCTAGCGTGGCTGCCCTTTTGCCACGGATGGAATGCCGCCATGTACGGATTGATCATCATCTTATTGCCGTTAATTCTGGGTTATCTGTTGCCATTACGCAGCGCGGGCCTGCTACGGCTGGTTGCACGCACACTCAGCGCGCTGGTGTATATCATTCTGTTCTTTATGGGCACCAGCCTGGCGTTTCTCGATAATCTCAGTAGCAATTTGCTCGCCATCTTCCATATCGCGCTGGTCAGCATGCTGTGCATTCTCGCCTGCTCGCTGCTGGCGTTTTGGCTGCTGGAGAAGCGCATGCCGTGGCACCACGCGCACAAAGCGCAAGCGTTGCCGTCGCGTCTGCACATGGCGCTGGAATCGCTCAAGCTGTGCGGTTCAGTGTTAGCGGGCTTTTTGCTGGGATTAAGCCAATGGGCGCCGCTGCGTCACGCTTCTACTATCAGCGAATACGCTTTGATGCTGATGCTGTTACTGGTCGGTATTCAGTTACGCAGCAGCGGCATGACGTTGCGTCAAATCACCATTAATCGCCGCGGCATGTTGGTGGCGCTGGTGTCGCTATGCAGCGCATTAATCGGCGGCGTATTAGCGGCGCTGTGGCTTGATCTGCCGATCAAAACCGGATTAGCCCTCGCCAGCGGTTTCGGCTGGTATTCGCTTTCGGGCATTTTAATGAGTGAATCGTTCGGCCCGGTGATTGGCAGCGCGGCATTCTTTAACGATCTGCTGCGTGAACTGATTACCATCATGCTGATCCCGCTGCTGATTACTCGCCAGCGCAGCATGACATTGGGCCTAAGCGGCGCAACGTCGATGGATTTCACCTTGCCGATTTTGCAGCGCACCGGCGGCATGGAGATCGTCCCGGCGGCGATTGTGCACGGTTTTATTATGAGCCTCTTGGCACCGATTCTTATCGCCCTGTTCTCGGCCTAGCGCATTTTTTCACGGCTGCCCGCCAGCGCTATCGTCTACGCTTTCTGACTGACACGTTTCCGCCATCGGCATGGATGGCTCGACACCAGAAAGGAGCAAACGATGAAGCAAACTGTGGCAGCGATGCTGGCTAAAACCCTTGAAAACGCCGGTGTAAAACGCATTTGGGGCGTCACCGGCGATTCTCTTAACGGATTGAGCGACAGCCTGAATCGCATGGGCACCATTGAATGGATGCCGACTCGACATGAAGAAGTGGCGGCCTTTGCGGCGGGCGCAGAAGCGCAAATCAGCGGTGAACTGGCGGTGTGCGCCGGTTCCTGCGGTCCGGGCAACCTGCATTTAATCAATGGCTTGTTTGATTGCCATCGCAACCACGTTCCGGTGCTGGCGATTGCCGCGCACATCCCTTCCAGTGAAATTGGCAGCGGCTACTTCCAGGAAACCCATCCGCAAGAGTTATTCCGCGAATGCAGCCACTATTGCGAGCTGGTCTCCAATCCCGAACAGCTGCCACAGGTGCTAGGCATTGCGATGCGCAAAGCGATTCTCAATCGCGGCGTGTCGGTGATTGTGATTCCTGGCGATGTGGCGCTGCAACCGGCACCGGAAACGGCACGCAGCGAGTGGTATCCGCCGCAATTGCCGCATGTGGTGCCTGCCGCGAATGAAGTGGCGCGATTAGCCGAAACGCTGAATGCAGCCGAAAACATTACGTTGCTGTGCGGCAGCGGTTGTGCCGGAGCGCACGCCGAAGTGGTCAAACTGGCGGAAACATTAAAAGCGCCAGTGGTGCATGCGATGCGCGGTAAAGAGCACATTGAATACGATAATCCTTATGACGTCGGCATGACGGGATTGATTGGCTTCTCATCCGGTTTCCACGCCATGATGAATGCCGACACCTTAGTGCTGCTCGGCACGCAATTTCCTTATCGCGCCTTTTATCCGGCCGATGCCAAAATCATTCAGATCGATATCAATCCGGGCAGTTTAGGTGCGCACAGCCACGTGGACATGGCGCTGGTGGGTGATATCAAAACGACTTTGCATGCGCTACAGCCACAGCTCACCAGCAAAACCGATCGTCAGCATCTGGACAAAGCGCTGGAACATTATGTTGATGCGCGCAAAGGGCTGGATGACTTAGCCACCGCCAACGATAAGCTGCCGATTCACCCGCAATATCTGGCGCAACAAATCAGCGCCTACGCCGCAGAAGATGCCATTTTCACCTGCGACGTCGGCACACCCACCGTGTGGGCGGCACGTTACCTGAAAATGAATGGCAAACGCCGTCTGATCGGTTCGTTTAATCACGGCTCGATGGCCAACGCCATGCCACAAGCATTGGGCGCGCAAGCGCTGGATAAGCAGCGTCAGGTGGTCGCGTTATGCGGCGATGGCGGCTTTAGCATGTTAATGGGTGATTTCATCTCAGTGGCGCAGCTGAAGCTGCCGGTGAAACTGGTGATTTTCAACAACAGCGTGCTGGGCTTTGTGGCGATGGAGATGAAAGCTGGCGGTTATCTGACGGACGGCACCGATCTGGAAAACCCGGATTTCGCCGCCATCGCCGCGGCCTGCGGTATCAAAGGCATTCGCGTAGAGAAAGCCTCTGAACTTAATGGCGCGTTACAGGAAGCCTTTGCCCACGATGGGCCGGTGCTGCTGGATGTGATCACCGCCAAAGAAGAGTTGTCGATGCCACCGCAAATCAAAGCCGAGCAGGCCAAAGGTTTCAGCCTGTACATGATGCGCGCGATTCTGAATGGTCGTGGTGACGAGATCGTAGAACTGGCGAAAACTAACTGGCTGAGGTAAAACAATTCTCAGGCCAAACATCATGATAACGCGGGCGCTTTGCCCGCTTTTTTATTTCAGGAGAGCGACGTGATCGATTTACGCAGTGATACCGTAACCCGCCCAAGTGCTGCCATGTTGGATGCCATGATGGCGGCGGAAACCGGCGATGATGTCTACCGCGATGACCCCACCGTCCACGCACTGGAAGTCGAAGCTGCCCGTTTAAGTGGCAAAGCCGCTGCCCTGTTCTTCCCTACTGGCACGCAAGCCAACCTGGTGGCGCTGCTGTGCCACTGCCAGCGCGGCGATGAATATATCGTTGGTCAGCAGGCGCACAACTACAAATACGAAGCCGGCGGCGCGGCGGTACTAGGCAGCATCCAGCCCCAACCGATTTTGCATGCCGAAGATGGTTCGCTGCCGCTGGCTGATATCGTCGCAGCGATTAAACCCGATGATTTCCACTTTGCGCGCACGCGATTGTTAAGTCTGGAAAATACCCATCACGGCAAAGTATTGCCGCTTAGTTATCTCGAACAAGCGTGGAAATTAACACGCGAGCGCAAGCTGGCACTGCACATTGATGGCGCACGCATCTTCAACGCGGTGGTGGCGCAGAATGTTGAGCTGGAAGCCATTGCGCGCTATTGCGATACCTTGACGATTTGTTTGTCAAAAGGTCTGGGTACGCCGATTGGTTCGCTGCTGTGTGGCGATGAAGCCTACATTGAACAGGCGCGTCGCTGGCGCAAAATGACCGGCGGCGGCATGCGCCAGTCGGGGATTCTCGCGGCAGCAGGTTTGTATGCCCTGAAGCACAACGTGGCGCGCCTGAAAGAAGATCATGACAACGCTGCGTGGTTGGGCGAACAGCTCAGCGCGATTGGCGTTGAAGTGCTTAATCAGCACACCAACATGCTGTTTGTGAAAGTACCTGAACAGCAAGTTGAAGCGCTGAAAAGCTGGATGCAATCCGGAGATGTGCTGATCAGCGTCGGCGCGGTAACGCGTATTGTCACGCATCTGGATGTGACGCGTCAGGATTTGCAACGTTTAGTGGCGCACTGGCAGGCATTTCTTCAGCAATAAGCCGTAGGTCACCATTTATGGTGACCTACGGCTTATTGCGCCGCACCGTATTTCGCTAACAACGCGCGCGCAATCGCCAGCGTTTCCGCATCGGCAATACCGCGATAATCGCGCGCACGGAAATGCATCTGAAACGCCGCGATCAGCTTACGCTGCATCTGCGGCGTGGTTGCCGCAGCCACGTCATAGCCATAGCGTTGCAGCGCATCCAGCAATTCCGTCTGATCCACCGCTTCATTCCGCGATCGCCCGGCAAGATAACGCTGTACCGTTGCTGCGTCTGGCCACGCACCTAAACCTTGTTCCGCCAATTGCTGCCATGGAAACAGCGGACCGGGATCCTGTTTGCGCTGCGGCGCAATATCGCTATGCCCTACCACATTTTCTGGCGTGATGGCGTAACGCTGAGTGATGTCTTTAACCAGCGCCACTAAGCTACTGATTTGCGCCGGGGTAAACGGCTGCCACTGCAATCCGGTTAAGGTACGGCGATAACCGCTATTGACGATTTCGATGCCAATTGACGTGTCATTGATGCGCGTGGCACCGCGCCAAAAACTCGGCCCCGCATGCCAGGCAAGCTGCTGTTCCGGCACCAGTTGCCAAATCACGCCCTGGCCGTTTTTCTGTGGCGGCTGCTGCGGAATTAAATAATGCGCACTGACTTCACGATCGGTGAGCGTGGCCAGTGAACTTGAAAAATCTTCGGCGGTGTAATGGATCACCACCACTTTAATGCGTGGCCGCGCACCTTGTGCCGGATGCGCGGTATCAACCCAATAACCGTGACGCGCTTCGATGGATGATTGGCAAGCGCTGAGCAGCAATGCCAGCGCCAGCATAACAATGACGCGCATTAACGAATGATCACCGCAGTGCCGGTGACGCTAACCATCAACATGCTGCTGTCCTTGCCCACGGTTTCGTAGTCGATATCAATACCAACTACCGCATTGGCACCCAGCGCTTTGGCCTGCTCTTCCAGCTCTTTAAAGGCGATTTGCCGTGCTTTACGCAGCTCTTTTTCATAGGCACCGGAACGACCACCGACGATATCGCGAATGCCAGCAAAGAAGTCACGAAAGATATTGGCACCGAGAATCGCTTCACCGGCAACCACGCCGCAATATTCACTGATGCTGTGTCCTTCCAGCGTTGGGGTAGTGGAAAATCTCATCATTGTCTCCTTTTCTGAATCAGCGCGTTATAGCTCTTACCGCGTAAAAGCAAGGCTATACTCTATGCTAAAAATGGCGCTTTGCCAGTGAACAATAAGGAAATCGAGATGAGAAACAATGCCTTTGCGCTGCTAATTCCCGCTGCGTTACTGCTAAGTGCTTGTACTACCGTTGAGCCAGTGATTAAGGATAATGGCCCGCGCACCGCTGCCTGTGTAGATGGCGGCCCGGATAGCGTGGCGCAGCAGTTCTACGATTTACGCGTCAGCCAACCGACACAAGGTTTGCCCGATAGCAGCACGTTGGCGAAATATCGCCCGTACCTCAGCGATCACCTGTATCAGAAACTGTTGAGCGCCAGCAGCCAGAATCCAAAACCGGCAGCATGGAGCCAGGGCGATCTGTTCTCCAGCAATGCGCAAGGCGCAACGTCGGCGGATGTCGCTAGCGCCTCGACCATTCCTAACCGCGATGCGCGCAACATTCCGCTGCGCGTCGAATTAAGCCGCGACAACAAAAGCTGGCATGACGAAGTCCTGATGATCCACGAAGGCACCTGCTGGGTGGTGGATGATGTGCGTTACGTCGGTGATGTTCCCCATGCGGGCGGCGGTTCGCTGACCCAGTTGCTGGAAGCGAAGAAATAACCGTTCACTTTTCCAGCACTCAATCTGATTGATAAGCGCGCCGCATCTTTGCGGCGCTTTTTGTTAATTTGTCGTGAATTAATTGCGCCTCTTCAGCCCTTCCCTGCCTTGAGTTGCGCGATATTGTGCTACGCTTTAGACGTTTCACTGCTCTTTAATAAATATTAACCCACCACAATTGCATAACTATTCTGGTGACGTTAAAATCCGCGACACTAATTACTATTCATTTTTTGCGCATGAGTATTCAACTAAACGCCATAAACTGTTTTTACGGTGCCCATCAGGCACTGTTCGATATCAACCTGGCTTGTCCGCAGGGTGAAACGCTGGTGTTGCTCGGCCCAAGTGGCGCGGGTAAAAGTTCGCTCCTGCGCGTCCTGAATCTGCTGGAGCAGCCGCGTTCCGGCAGCCTGCAAATTGCCGGTAACCAATTCGATTTCACTAAAGCGCCTTCCGACAGTGCGATTCGCGAGTTACGCCAAAACGTCGGCATGGTATTCCAGCAATATAATCTGTGGCCGCACCTTTCCGTGGTGCAAAACCTGATTGAAGCGCCGTGCCGCGTGTTAGGTCTCAGCAAAGATGCCGCGCGTGCGCGAGCCGAAAAGCTGTTGGAGCGCCTGCGTCTGACGCCATACGCCGATCGTTTCCCGCTGCATCTGTCCGGCGGTCAACAGCAGCGCGTGGCGATTGCCCGAGCGCTGATGATGGAGCCGCAGGTGCTGCTGTTTGATGAGCCGACCGCCGCGCTGGATCCGGAAATCACCGCGCAAATCGTCAGCATTATTCGTGAACTGGCACAGACCAACATCACGCAAGTGATCGTGACACACGAAGTGGAAGTGGCGCGTAAAACTGCCAGCCGCGTGGTGTACATGGAAAACGGTCATATTGTTGAGCAAGGCGATGCCAGCCACTTTACACAGCCGCAAACCCAAGCGTTTGCTAATTATCTTTCGCATTAAGTCAGGATGCTTCTAATGAAAAAAGTTGTAATTGCTGCATTACTTGCTGGTCTGAGCCTGAGCGCCTCCGCTGCGCAAACCCTGCGTTTTGCTACCGAGGCGTCTTATCCTCCGTTTGAATTTGTCGATTCCGACAACAAAATTCAGGGCTTTGATGTCGACCTCGCCAACGCGCTGTGTAAAGAGATGGATGCAACTTGCACCTTCACCAATCAGGCGTTTGACAGCCTGATCCCAAGCCTGAAATTCCGTCGCTTTGACGCGGTGATGGCCGGCATGGACATCACGCCAGATCGTGAGAAGCAAGTGCTGTTCTCCAAGCCGTACTACGACAACTCCGCCATCTTCATTGCACAGAAAGGCAAACTGGCTGACGTCGCGGCGCTGAAAGGCAAACGTGTTGGCGTGCAGAACGGCACCACGCACCAGAAATACCTGTCCGACAAACACAGCGACATCACCGTTGTGCCTTACGACAGCTATCAAAATGCGGTACTGGATCTGAAAAATGGCCGTATCGATGCGGTATTTGGTGACACCGCGGTGGTAAACGAGTGGTTGAAGCAGAACACCAACCTCGCGCCGCTGGGTGAAAAAGTCACTGATAAAGATTACTTCGGCACCGGCTTAGGCATCGCGGTTCGCCAGGGCAACACCGATCTGCAAGGCAAGTTCAACGCTGCACTTGAGAAGATCAAAGCCGATGGCACCTACAAAACCATCTACAGCAAATGGTTCCAGCAGTAATTTCTGATGAATGAAATGATTCCACTCGCAAGCGCCGCCGGGATGACCGTCGGCCTTGCCGTTTGTGCTTTGATCGCCGGCCTTGTGCTGGCGATGATTTTTGCTGGCTGGGAATCGCTGCGCTGGAAGCCGCTGGCGTGGCTCGGCACCGCTTTGGTGACCTTGATTCGTGGCCTGCCGGAAATTTTGGTGGTGCTGTTTATCTATTTCGGCGCCTCACAACTGTTGTTGACGCTCTCCGACGGTTTCCACATCAATCTCGGCTTGTTCAATATTCCGGTGCAGGTGCAGATTGAGAACTTTGATGTCAGTCCTTTCCTGTGCGGCGTGATTGCGCTGGCGATGCTCTATTCCGCCTATGCATCGCAAACGCTGCGCGGCGCGCTGAAAGCGGTGCCGGTGGGACAGTGGGAATCAGGTCAGGCGCTCGGCATGAAGAAATCGGCGATTTTCTTGCGCCTGATTATGCCGCAGATGTGGCGTCACGCCTTGCCAGGCTTGGGCAACCAATGGCTGGTGCTGCTAAAAGACACCGCGCTGGTTTCGCTGATCAGCGTGAATGATCTGATGCTGCAAACCAAAAGCATTGCCACGCGCACGCAAGAACCGTTTACCTGGTATCTGGTGGCGGCGGCGATCTACCTGATTATTACGCTGTTCAGTCAGGCAGTGCTGCGCCGCATTGAATTGCGCACCACGCGTTTTGAGCGAGGAGCCTAACGCATGCTTGATTACTTACCCGAGCTGCTTAAAGGCTTGCACACCAGCCTGACGCTGACTGTCGCCTCGTTGATTGCGGCGCTGATTTTGTCGGTGCTGTGCACTATCGTGCTAGCGCTGAAATTGCCAGTGCTGAATTGGCTGGTAAAAGGCTACATCACGCTGTTTACCGGCACGCCGCTGCTGGTGCAAATCTTTCTGATTTATTACGGTCCCGGCCAGTTCCCGAGCATCCAGAGCATTCCGTGGCTGTGGCATTTGCTGTCACAACCGTGGTTATGCGCATTGCTAGCGCTGTCCCTGAACAGCGCTGCTTACACCACGCAATTGTTCTACGGTGCGGTGCGCGCCATTCCTTCCGGTCAGTGGCAATCCTGTGCCGCACTGGGGATGAATCGCCAAGATACGCTGCGCATTCTGCTGCCGTATGCCTTTAAACGCGCCCTGTCGTCGTATTCCAACGAAGTGGTGCTGGTGTTCAAAAGTACTTCGCTGGCCTACACCATTACGCTGATGGAAGTGATGGGCCACGGGCAGTTGCTGTATGGGCGTACTTACGATATTTCAGTCTACGCGGCAGCTGGCTTAATCTATCTGGTGGTCAACGGCTTGCTGACGTTGATGATGCGTTTGGTTGAGAAGCGTGCCCTGGCGTTTGAGCGCCGTAACTGATTCCCTTCACGGGCGATGATCGTATCGCCCGTTTCATGTTTAATTTTTTAAGCAATTTTATTGCATATAAATTCATTAACTGGCATCTTGTAACCCGTTCCATCTCTGGCATGGTTTACAGGAGTGATATAATGAAAAAATGGATTGTTGCCGCTACATTGGCAACTCTGGCAATGAATGCTTATGCGGCTGAAAAAATCCGCTTCGCCTCTTCCGCAACTTACCCGCCGTTTGAATCACTCGATCACGACAATCAAATTGTCGGCTTTGATATCGACCTGGCCAAAGCGCTGTGCCAGCAGATGAAAGCGGATTGCACCTTCACTAATAACGCTTTCGATAGCCTGATCCCTTCGCTGAAATTCCGTCGCTACGACGCGGTGATTTCCGGCATGGATATCACCGCCGATCGCAGCAAGCAGGTGGATTTCACCCAGCCTTATTACGCTAACTCGGCGATTGTGATTGCACATAAAGGGAACTACAGCGACTTTAGCCAGCTCAAGGGCAAGCGCGTTGGCGTCGAGAACGGCACCACGCACCAGAAGTACCTGCTGGAGAAGCATCCAGAAGTGATCGCCGTGGCGTATGACAGCTACCAGAATGCGATTCTCGATCTGAAAAATGGTCGCCTGAACGGCGTCTTTGGTGACAGCGCGGTGGTGAATCAGTGGCTGAAGGCCAACGATGATCTCAGTGCGGTTGGCGAGCACATCACCGACACCGAATACTTCGGCACCGGATTAGGGATTGCGGTGCGTAAAGGCAATGAGCCACTGCTGAAAGAGCTCAACAGCGCATTAGAGGCGCTGAAAGCCAATGGCAGCTGGCAGCAAATCAATCAG
Source organism: Pantoea sp. CFCC18179 (assembly GCF_059412405.1). Lineage (NCBI taxonomy): Bacteria > Pseudomonadati > Pseudomonadota > Gammaproteobacteria > Enterobacterales > Erwiniaceae > Pantoea > Pantoea sp. CFCC18179. Next base: position 188,119 of record NZ_JBNBPM010000008.1, read on the forward strand.
AAGTGGTTCCCGGAATAAGCATTATGGAATGGCGTGGCGTCATGCCTGCCAGGTTCTGCACGTCCTCCGTGCAGGTTAGCGCTTCGCCGTTCCGCCCTTCCGGGTTAATAAAGTTAACACTTCAAAATGCGCGGTATGCGGGAACATGTCGAAAAGCTGCACGCGGCTGACGTCATAATCCGCCAAACGCGCAATATCCTGCGCCATGCTCGCCGGATTACAGCTTGAATAGAGAATGTAATTTGGCGCCATCTGACTGAGATAGTTACAGAGTTCAGCGCCAATCCCGCGACGCGGCGGATTTACCAGCACCAGTTGCGGCACCTGTTCACGCGAGGTGGCGAACTGGGTTGAATCCAGCGCGGCAAAACTCACTTTCTCCAGACCCAACTGCTGCGCCGACTGCTGCGCACAAGTAATCGCTTCGGCGCTGATTTCAATGCCGGTGAGCTGCATGTCTGGCGTAGCGCAGTGCAAGCCAAAACCGCCCACGCCACAAAACAGATCCCACATGCTACTGACCGGCAACTGCGCCACCCAATCACGCGCAGTGGCATAAAGGTTGGTTGCCACCTGAGGATTGGTCTGGAAGAAGCTTTGCGGACGAATATACAGCGGCACCTGATTAAAGTTCTCTGCCAGCGCTTGATCCGGCGTCAACGCGATCTCTTCATCGCCTTCTAAAATCGCCATGTGCACCGGCTGAATATTGGCGGAAATCACTTTCAACTGTGGCAACTGCTGTTGCAGCCACGGCAGTGCTGCGCGCAGTTGCTGCAACTTGGTGGTGGAACGCAATACAAAGCGCAGCATCATGCCGCCCTGCGTGCTCTCCGTCAGCAACAGAAATTTCAATTCACCGCGTTTGCGCGCCACGTTATACGGCGTTAATCCCGCGCGAGCGATAAAGGGTTTGAGCACCGCAAATACCGCGCTGAAGCTGTCGGGATACAGCGGGCACGCACACAAATCCACCGGGTCACCATCTCGCGCCACCATGCCAAAAATCGGCCGTTCCACGCTGCCACTCACCACCATCTTGGCTTTATTCCGCATGCCTTGCTGCGCAGATTCCACTGGCGGCAGCCATTGCGCGACCGGCTTTTCAGCCAGCAACTGTTCGAGCAACGATTGCTTGTCGTTGAGCTGCTGCGAATAAGGTTTTTCCAGCCACTGGCATGAGCGACAGCGACCGGCATCATAAAGCGCGCAATGCATGGAAAGGCCTGTAATCAGAATCGGGAGAAAAAATGGGGGGCGATTGTATCACCGGCGACGGAAAAAAGCGCGGCTGCTGGCGGGCACAAACAGCAGCAGCAACACCAGCACATCCGGCAATTTTTGCATCAGGGTGTGATGGATGATCTGTGCGTTACTTTCACCGGGAATGCTGAAGATTTCCGGGTAGATCCAGCCAACCGACGCCATCAGCATATAGATCAGCACAATGATTTGTGTCGCCACATAGCCCCAGCGTCCATGATTGCTGCCGCGCATCAAGGTAAAGGCGCAACGTAGTTCAAACAGGAAGATCAATTGGCTGGCGATAAATATCAGAGTGGAATCCCAGGCTTGCGCACTGCGATGGACAAAATTGGCAATTTCGTCGTAACCCAGTTCGTTCGCCAGCATCAACACGCTAAGGCAGCGCGTCACAATAATGGCGCTGCCCGCCACCATCACAGGAACGGGCGCGGCATTAAGTAATGAACTGTTTTTCAAGGTTTCCGACATGGTTTAACTCCGTAACCATAATAAAACGGGCTGATAAAACCAGCCCGTTCTTATATTGGCAAATGCTACGGCGTTTATCCACGTTGCGCTTTCTGAATATCGCGCAAACGCTGCTTCTCTTCGTGTGCCATAAACCGCCAGGCGATAAAGCCGACCAATCCCACCACAAAAAGAATCAGCGAGGCTAAGGCGTTGATCTCTGGGTTTACACCACGACGCACGGTAGCAAAAATCGCCATTGGCAAGGTGGTCGCGCCCGGACCGGTGACAAAGCTGGCAATCACCAAATCGTCGAGCGACAAGGTAAACGCCAACAGCCAGCCGGTAACAATCGCTGGCGCAATCATTGGCACGGTGATGACGAAGAACACTTTTACCGGCGTTGCGCCCAAATCCATCGCCGCCTCTTCAATCGAACGATCTAATTCACGCAAGCGCGAATTGATCACCACGGCGACATAGGCGGTACAGAACGTCACGTGCGCCAGCCAGATGGTGAGCATACCGCGATCGCTGGGCCAGCCGAGCGTGTTGCCCATCGCGACAAACAGCAGCAGCAACGACAGGCCGGTGATCACATCAGGCATTACCAGTGGCGCGGTCAGCATAAAAGCAAAGCCGTTGTGCCCACGGAAGCGGCCAAAACGCACGATCACCACCGCTGCCATAGTGCCGAGCACCACCGCCATAGTCGCCGACAGCGCCGCAATGGTCAGGCTCAGCCCAACCGCATCCAGCATCGCACTGTCCTGGAACAGTACTTTATACCAATGGAACGAGAAGCTCTCCCACACCGTCACCAGCTGAGAACTGTTGAAGGAGTAAACCACCAGCAGCAGCATTGGCGCGTAAAGGAACATAAAGCACAGCACCAAAATCGCGGTGCGCCACGGAGAGCGAATGGTCGGTAACTGGCTCATTCCTTCTCCCCCAATTCACGGTTTTGATGTTTGTGGAACCAGATAATCGGCAGAATCAGAATCAGCAAAATGATCACCGCCAGCGCGGATGCCACCGGCCAATCGCGGTTATTAAAGAACTCTTGCCACAAAATACGCCCAATCATAATGCTGTCTGGGCCGCCCAGTAGTTCCGGGATGACGTATTCGCCCACCGCCGGGATAAATACCAGCATCGAACCGGCGATAATGCCGCCTTTAGTCAACGGCACGATTACGCTGAAGAAGGTCTTCAATGGACGCGCGCCAAGATCTAGCGACGCTTCAACCAGCGAATAATCAATACGCGTCAACGCGGTATAAATCGGTAGCACCATAAACGGCAGATAGCAGTAAACGATGCCGATATATACCGCCGTGTTGGTGTAGAGAATTACCAGCGGATGATCGATCACGCCCAACCACATGAGGAAACGGTTGAGAATACCGTTGTTATTGAGCAATCCCATCCACGCGTAAACACGCACCAGAAACGAGGTCCACGACGGCAAAATCACCAGCAGCAGTAAAATGGTGCGCATCGATGGCTTGCTATGTGCCACTGCCCACGCCAGCGGATAACCGATCAGCAAGCAGATGATGGTGGAAATAGCCGCCACTTTCAGCGACGTCAGATACGCATCAACGTAGAGCGGATCGTCGGTCAACGTCAGATAGTTACCAAGATTGAGCACCAAATTGAGCTGATCGTCGGCCCAGGTCACTAAATCGGTATACGGCGGAATCGCACGCGCAATATCAGCAAAACTGATCTTCAGTACAATCAGGAACGGCAGCAGGAACAGCAGGATCAGCCACAAATAGGGCAAGGCGATCACTAACTTGCGCCCGTGCTGCATTTTGATGCGCGTGCCCCAGCGTTGCAGCGGCGTGCCAACTAATTCCGGCTCGCTGCGTTGAGAAATCTGGCTCATATCGCCCCCTTAAACCGTCAGAACCACACAGCTGTCGGCATCCCAACACAGACGCACTTCGTCGCCCCAGGTTGGCGCGCCTTTGCGGTAGCGATGGGCATTTTGCAACTGCGCACTGATCATCTGCCCGCTGCGCAGGCGCACGTGGTAGATCGACAGGTCGCCAAGATAGGCAATGTGCACCACTTCCCCGACGGCGAAGTTGCAGCCATCTTCCGGCACTTCTTCGCACAGCATCACTTTTTCTGGACGCAGCGCCACGTGCACCGGCACGTTATCCACCACCGAGACATCGGTTTGTACTTTCAGTGGATGCACCAAGCCCGGCGCATCGATAATCAACGCATCTTCGCCACGCTCACGCAGCAAACCTTCAAACACATTGACGGAGCCGATAAACTCAGCGCTGTAGCGGCTGGTTGGGTGCTCATAAATCTCTTCTGGTTCACCAATCTGCACGAATTTTCCGCGGTTCATGATGGCGATACGCCCCGCCATGGTCATCGCTTCTTCCTGATCGTGCGTTACCATCACACAGGTGGCGCCAACGCGCTCCAGAATATCAACCACTTCATGTTGCATGCGATCGCGCAGCTTTTTGTCCAGCGCGCCCATCGGTTCGTCCAGTAACAACAGCTTGGGCCGTTTTGCCAGGCTACGCGCCAGCGCCACACGCTGACGTTGACCGCCAGAGAGTTGATGCGGCTTACGCTTGGCAAACTCCTGCATATGCACCAGCGACAGCATCTCTTCGACGCGGCTGCTGATTTCGCCTTTCGGCAGTTTGTCCTGCTTCAAGCCAAACGCGATATTTTGCTCCACCGTCATGTGCGGGAACAGCGCGTAAGACTGGAACATCATGTTGATGGGACGTTGGTACGGCGGCACGTGCGAGAGATCCTGACCATCCAGCACAATCTGGCCGCTGGTTGGCGGTTCAAAGCCCGCTAACATGCGCAACAACGTAGATTTGCCACAGCCAGATGCGCCAAGTAGCGCAAAAATCTCGCCTTTGTAAATAGTCAGACTGACATCGTCCACGGCGTGTTGACCATCAAAAGATTTGGTCAGATTGCGAATTTCCAGCAGCGGCGTCATCGCCTTAGCCGTTTTATTTGGGGGGCGGGGAATCGCGTCGTTCACTAACATTTCTCCGGCGCTAATCGCGCGGCACAGCCGCTAAAAATGGCACAACAGAGGCCATCACCGCGCCTCTGTTGTCTTCTTCAGGGTGTAATTCGTTCAGAACGAGTTACTTACCACTTTTTACTTTAGTCCATGCACGCGTGCGCACACGATCCAGTTTCGGATCCTGGACCTTGAGCACAAACAGTTTGGCCATCACATCCGCCGGCGGGAAGATGTTTGGATTGTTGCGCACATCGGCATTGATCAGCGGCAGTGACGCTTTGTTGCCGTTGGCGTAGTTCATGTTGTTAGAGACATCGGCGATCACTTTTGGATCCATGATGTAGTTCAGCCACTGATAAGCGCCTTCGACGTTTTTAGCATCATGTGGGATTGCCATCATGTCGAAGAACGCCAGTGCGCCTTGCTTCGGCACGGTGTAACCCAAGTGCACGCCGTTATTGGCTTTCTCTGCACGATCTTTCGCTTGCAGGATATCGCCCGACCAGCCAATCGCCACGCAGATGTTGCCGTTCGCCAGGTCGTTAATGTACTGCGACGAGTGGAAGTAACGGATGTTTGGACGCAGTTTCAGCAGTAAATCGGTGGCCGCGCCAGAGTAATCTTTCGCATCGGAGCTGTTCGGATCTTTGCCGAGGTAGTTCAGCACGGTGGCGAAGATCTCTTCCGGCGCATCAAGGAAGGAAACACCGCAGCTTTTCAGTTTTTCCAGGTTCTCTGGTTTCAGCACCAGATCCCAGCTATCCAGCGGCGCATCTTTGCCTAAAACCGCTTTCACTTTATCAACGTTGTAACCAATGCCGGTGGTGCCCCACAGGTAAGGAATCGCGTATTTGTTACCCGGATCGTGTTGCGCCACTTTCGCCATCAGATCGGGGTCGAGGTTTTTGTAGTTCGGCAGCTTGCTCTTATCGAGCTCCTGGAACACGCCTGATTGCAGCTGGCGCGCAAGGAAGCTGGACGACGGCACAACCACGTCGTAGCCAGTGCTGCCCGCCATCAATTTGCCTTCCAACACTTCGTTGGAATCAAAGACGTCATAAACCACTTTATCGCCGGTCTGCTTTTCGAAGTTCGGCACGGTATCAGCCGCGATATAATCGGACCAGTTATACACATGCACGGTACTACCTTCGGCTTGCGCACCACCGGCCGCAGCCATCAGTGCACCAGCAACCACACCTGACAACCATTTTTTACGTTGGTTGAACATGTTTTACTTCCTCCTGAGCGGGTCATCACAACGCTGCATACACGGCGATCCGAACGTTGCGTTTTCTGTTAAATCACAGGCACACAATGAATCAATATTCAGCGGGAGTTTAATAGCAAAAACCTATACCTGCGCTGAGGTTGCACGTCTCAAGCAGCCCCGCAAGAATAGCCCCCCTGCTCCACCTGCACCAGATCCCAGCTTAAAAAACGCCTTTTCGCGATAAGTTATGCATGTTTCTGCTATGGGGTTTGGCATTAGTGGCATAAAGCACGACTAATATCTGGCAATAAAGGGCAAAATGCAGAATAAAAAATGGCGGGGCTAAAATGAAAACTGCCGCAAAAAGCGGCAGTTAGCGAGGCGGGAACTCAGTGCAGCATCGCATGGCTGCTGGAGCTGGGCTGTCGCTCCTCTTCTTCTTCCACCATCAACAAATGATTGGCGAAGGCTTCCATAATCACCATCGAAACGCCCTCTTCACTTTGCTTCATAAAGTGAGAGAACTGACCAAAGGTTAATCCGGCGGTGGTACTGATCGACTGGCAAACAATCAGCTTCGGCAGATTGTCGTCCTGAATATCAATAAAGGCTTTCACCGTCAGCGAACTGGCATTGATTTGTGACAAATCGCCGACTAACGGGATCAGCGCCGTAGGTTTTACTTCAGCCAGCGCGGAGAAGAGGATGACGTTATCCACCAGGTCAATTTTTGCATCAAACACCCCGTCAAAATTCTGCATATGCGGCAGGTGCAACGCCTGACAGGCATCGCATTCAAACCAGGTGATATTTTGTTGATCCAGCCAACGACGCAGCACGTCAATGTCCGGAACGACCAGTGAATCCATCGTAATATCCTGTGGGGTGAAGAAATGAGCGCCTTAGCTTACGGAAAAACCGCATTGGATGCCACGAAAACCGCTGAAAAGCGCGCTTAGCCGCCGGTTTTCGGACGATAGCCGGGGCAGGCGTGCTGCTCAATCCATTCGATCATCATGGTGGCGATATCCAAACCGGTTTCGCGCTCAATGCCTTCCAGGCCGGGCGAGGCATTCACTTCCATCACCAACGGCCCGCGATGCGCACGGAGAATATCCACGCCGGCGACTTCAAGACCCAAGGTGCTGGCGGCTTTCACCGCGATTTCACGCTCTTTTTCCGTGATTTCCACCGCGCGCGCTTTGCCACCCCGATGCAGGTTTGAACGGAAATCGCCCTCTTTGGCTTCACGCTCAATCGCCGCCACCACTTTGTCGCCAATCACCAGGCAACGAATATCGCGGCCTTGCGCTTCCTTGATAAATTCCTGCACCAGAATATGTGCATTAAGACCGCGGAACGCATCGATCACGCTCTCGGCTGCCTGGCGCGTTTCCGCCAGCACCACGCCAATCCCCTGCGTACCTTCCACCAGCTTCACCACCAGCGGCGCGCCGCCAACCATGGCAATCAAATCATCGGTATCATCCGGCGAAGAGGCGAAACCGGTGATCGGCATATCGATGCCTTCTCGCGCTAAAAGCTGCAACGAACGCAGCTTGTCACGCGCACGGGTGATCGCCACCGATTCATTGAGTGGATAACTGCCACGCACCTCAAACTGACGCAGAACCGCGGTGCCGTAAAAAGTGGTGGCGGTGCCGATGCGCGGAATCACCGCATCAAAATGGCCAAGCGCCTCGCCGCGATAATGCACCGCTGGCGAGTCAGAATTGATGTTCATGTAGCAGGAGAGCGGATCGATGATTTGCACCTGATGACCACGCTCTTCCGCGGCGTCGCGCAGACGTTTACACGAAAAAATCGATCCGTCGCGGGTGAGAATGGCCATTTTCATTGCAAAGTTCCTTGTGCTTAGCGCGTGGCCCAACCTTGCTGATGCAGGTAATCCAAAATAAAGGGACGCGTTTCTTTAATGATCAGACGCTGAATCAACTGGCTCCAGGTTTCGGAACGCTGGTTGCTATCACGTTGCTGATAATAGGCAGTAATTTGCTCATCGTACTGCGCCAGCACGCTTTTATCGATGGGTTGATAGCAATTTTCATGCACCAACATCGCCTGCGGCATGCGCGGTTTGACGTCCGGGTTATCCGCCGGGTGACCGATGCAGAAACCAAACAGCGGTAGCACAAATTTCGGCAGCTCCAACAGTTCGGTGACTTGCGCGATGCTGTTACGAATCCCGCCAATAAACACGCCGCCAAGCCCCAACGATTCGGCTGCCACCATGGCATTTTGCGCCATCAAGGCGGTATCAACACAGCCGAGCAACAGTTGCTCCGCACGACCTAACTGCGCATCTGGGCAAATTTGCTGATGACGATTGAAATCCGCGCAAAACACCCAAAATTCTGCCGCCGCGCTGACCCAAGGTTGTCCGCCGGTCAGCTGCACCAGTTGCTCACGTTTTTCCCGATCGGTGATGCGAATAATAGAAGAGCACTGCAAAAAACTGGAGGTGGAAGCCGCTTGTGCCGCTGCAATAATGGCGCTGCGTTGCGCCTCATCAATGCCTTGTTCAGTAAAGGCGCGAATGGAACGGTGGCTGCACAGTAAATCAATAGTCGGCGTCATAATCCTCTCCGGTGGTTACTTCTTTTTATTGGATTGATTGAACAATTGTGGGGCCATCGCCTTGGCGGTTCGCCACATCATCATCCACGCGGCTGGCAGCATCAGCGCAATACCGAGAAAAAACAGCAGCGTGGCCAGCGGTTTTTTGCTGATGAAATCGGGCGCGCTCATCCAGTCATTGACCAGTAATAACGCGCCAATCACGGCAAGCACGCCGAGTGCCTCGAGTAGCAACACTGGTTTGGGCAATGTGGCGAGATTACGCATGCGATGTTTCCTTGAGCATTCAATCAGTTTTAGCGTCTGCATAGACAGCGCGTATCAGAATAACAGTTAACTTCTTCTTTCTTTAAGCAGGATGGGCGGGCAATATGTGACGCATTATTCACGCTGTGATGTGAGTTTAGTCACAAAACAGCAGCGGAAGGAGAGAAGCAATGATTGCAGTGATTTTTGGCCGTTCAAGCTGCCCTTACTGCGTACGTGCAAAAGAGTTGGCTACCAAGTTGACCAGCGAGCGCGACGATTTTAATTATCAGTACGTGGATATTCAGGCCACCGGCATTACCAAAGCCGATCTGGAAGCGCGTGCCGGCAAGCCGGTCAGCACCGTACCGCAGATTTTCCTCGACGATCAGCATATCGGTGGCTATACCGAATTCGCTGCCTGGACGAAAGAAAATCTCGGTATTCAAGCGTAAAAAAACGGGCCTGCGGGCCCGTTTTTGTTGCGGCTAATCGGCTCGCATCGCCAGCATTATTCGTAACAAGCGCACCAGCAACGCGCCACATCCCGCCCAGAACAACGCGCTCAAACTCCAGGCCACAATCAGCAAACCGCTATGCGTCACTGGCACCGCTAACATTAACCACAGCATACCCAGCAACGTGCCCGCTAAAGCCACCCACAACGTCCCGACTAACGGACTTTCCGGCTGCATCAACGCCATTAATATTCCTGGCAATACAAACAGCAGTAATTCAGGTTGCCCGCGAACGGTTTGTTCGCTGGCGGCGGCCCAGAAATGATGTGCATAAATAAACACCAGCGTATAAAGCATCACGCCCAAAATCGATGCTGCCCAGCGGTTATTGCGCTGCAACATAATTATCCTCATCTTGGATTTTAACAATTATGAAACTTTTACTGCCCTGATGCGCACGACTGGAAATAAAAAGAAACAGCTGGATGCGGAAGGAATGAGAACTGCCGATAGCTGGGGATATTAATTATGATTAGAATGATGCCGCTTTAATCTTTACGCTGCTCATCGCGGAAATGAGCCGTTTCTGCTGGCACAAGATAGCGAAAAAAGCGCCTTTCATCAACCCATTACAAGTTAAGAAGAAGTGAAACCGTGAACATTAACGTCGCAGAATTGTTAAGCGGAAATGACGTTCTGTTATTATTTGTCGTTTTAGCCCTTGGGCTGTGCTTAGGTAAATTACGCTTAGGTTCTGTCCAACTCGGTAATTCCATTGGTGTATTAGTTGTTTCCTTGATTTTAGGTCAGCAGCATTTTGCGATTAACACGGACGCGTTAAGTTTGGGCTTTATGTTGTTTATTTTTTGTGTCGGTGTTGAAGCCGGGCCAAACTTTTTCTCGATATTTTTCCGCGACGGCAAAAACTATTTCTTTTTAGCCATTGTCATGGTGGTTAGTGCGCTATTAATCGCCCTGACGCTGGGCAAAGTGTTCGGCTGGGATATTGGTTTAACCGCCGGCATGTTGGCGGGTTCCATGACCTCGACGCCGGTACTGGTGGGTGCCGGAGATACGCTACGGCAAAGCATCAGCGACAGCCATCAACTCACCTTAATGCAGGACAATCTCAGCCTCGGTTATGCCCTGACTTATCTGGTGGGTTTGGTGAGCCTGATTTTTGGCGCGCGTTATTTGCCGCGCCTGCAACATCAGGATCTGCCTACCTGTGCGCAGCAAATCGCGCGTGAACGCGGTTTGGATGCTGATAGCCAACGCAAAGTGTTTCTGCCGGTGATTCGTGCTTATCGCGTTGGCCCGGAATTGGTGGAATGGAGTGGCGGTAAAAACCTGCGTGAACTGGGCATCCATCGTCAAACCGGCTGCTACATTGAGCGCCTGCGCCGCAATGGCATTCTCGCCAGCCCGGATGGCGACGCCATGCTGCAACTGGGTGATGACATCTCGCTGGTGGGCTATCCCGACGCGCACGCACGCCTCGATCCCAGCTTCCGCAACGGCAAAGAAGTGTTCGATCGCGACTTGCTGGATATGCGCATTGTCACCGAAGAGATTGTGGTGAAGAACCACAATGCGGTGAATAAGCGCCTGAGCCATCTCAAACTCACCGATCACGGTTGCTTCCTCAACCGCGTGATTCGCAGTCAGATTGAAATGCCGATCGATGACAGCATCATGCTGAATAAAGGTGACATTTTGCAGGTCAGCGGCGAGGCGCGTCGGGTAAAAAGTCTGGCCGACCGCATTGGCTTCATCGCCATTCACAGCCAAATCACCGATCTACTGGCCTTCTGCGCCTTCTTTATTAGCGGCTTGATGATCGGGATGATCACCTTCCAGTTCAGCAACTTCAGTTTCGGCATCGGAAATGCCGCCGGATTGCTGTTCGCCGGCATCATGCTCGGCTTTATGCGTGCCAACCATCCAACCTTTGGTTACATCCCGCAAGGTGCGTTGACCATGGTGAAGGAATTCGGCCTGATGGTATTTATGGCCGGTGTTGGCTTGAGTGCCGGTAGCGGTTTGCAGCACGGCTTTGGCAGCGCGGGCGCCTTGATGCTGTTGAGCGGCCTATTGGTGAGCTTATTGCCGGTGGTGATTTGCTATTTGTTTGGTGCTTACGTGTTACGTATGAACCGCGCGTTGCTGTTTGGCGCGATTATGGGTGCGCGCACCTGTGCGCCGGCGATGGAGATCATCAGCGATACCGCGCGCAGTAGCATTCCGGCATTAGGTTATGCAGGAACTTATGCGATTGCTAACGTTTTGCTGACGCTGGCGGGCACCCTGATCGTGATAATCTGGCCGCTTTTGCCTTTATAAAAATATTTTCACGCTGTCCAGAACTTTCTTTGGGGGGCGCAGTCTGAATAAGTGCCACTGCTTTTCTTTGAAATCCCCAAATTGTGGAGCCCGCCGGTCACTGACTTGCGGGTTTTTTTATGGCTGCGATTCCGGCTATTTCATGATTGCCTCCATTTTCAAAGTTTCATGCAACTTTCATCAAACCTAAACACTCCAACAACCCACGATAAGTTTAAGAGCGCGACTATGTACTGAACACTGGTCCTCTTTTAGGCTATCCAGCTTATTTTGCAGGCAATTTTGCCCTGCTGCTTTTTGGGTAAACAAGACGAGGACACCAAAGGTGATGGAAGCACTCAACCACCAATTGTTTTTATGGATCAACGCCAACGCGGATTCGCCGCAGTGGCTGATTAGCCTGGCGACCTTTATCGCCAAAGATGTAATTGCCATTGTGCCACTGTTGATTGTGGCGCTGTGGCTGTGGGGACCGCGTGAACAAGTGCAATCACAGCGCGCACTGGTGTTGAAAACCGGCATGGCGCTGATTTATGCATTGAGCATTTCCTGGTGCGTCGGACAATTACTGCCACATCCGCGCCCCTTCGCGATCGGTTTCGGCCATCAGTTCTTATCTCATGCCGCAGATGACTCTTATCCTAGCGATCACGGCACCACGATTTTCACCTTCGCGCTGGCGTTCATCTTCTGGCATCGTTTATGGTCGGGCGTGATGTTGTTGGTGGTGGGAAGCGCCATTGCCTGGTCACGCGTCTATCTTGGCGTGCATTGGCCACTGGATATGTTGGGCGGATTTTTGGTCGGCTTGCTGGCGTGCCTGGCATCGCACATGGCGTGGCAGTTGTACGGCGAACGCATGTTGGCGTTTACCCATCAGATGTATCGCGCGCTGTTTGCTATGCCGATTAAGAAGGGATGGATTCGCGAGTAAAGTGTATCGGCGCACCAAGGTGCGCCGATAAAATTAACTAAACCACTTCCCGAACCAGCCGTTGAATTTCATCATAATGAAATCCCAAATCCGGCCAATAAAGCCGCCTTCCGGCACGGCTTCCATCGCCACCAGCGGACGCTGCTCGATAGTTTTGCCATCCAGTTGGAAATCGATGGTGCCGACCACCTGATTTTTCTCCAGCGGCGCTTCTAACTGCGGTGAATTAAGCATGAAGCTCGCCTTGAGGTTTTTCATCTGCCCTTTCGGCACGGTAATCGCCGCATCCTTTGCCACGCCGAGATTCACCTGGCTGTGATCGCCAAACCACACGCGCTGCTGGGCAAACGGCTTGTCGGCCTTAATCGGTGTCACGGTTTCATAGAAGCGGAATCCCCACGTCAGCAATTTTTCACTTTCGCGGAAACGCGTGGCATCGGTTGCCGCGCCCAGTACCACGGAAATCAAGCGCATATCGCCTTCGGTGGCTGACGCCACCAGGTTATTCCCCGCGCCCGAGGTATGACCGGTTTTAATGCCGTCAACCTTCAGGTTGGTGCTCCATAACAAACGATTGCGGTTCATCTGTTTGATTTTATTAAAGGTGAACTCTTTCTCACTGTTGATGGCGTACTCTTCGGGCACATCGCTGATCAAGCGTTGACCGATGATCGCCATGTCGCGCGCGGTGCTGTATTGCCCTTCGGCATCCAATCCGTGCACCGTCATAAAGTGGGTGTTTTGCAGGCCAAAGGCTTTGACATAGTTGTTCATCAAACCGATGAACGAATCCTGGCTGCCGGCCACGTAATCAGCCAGCGCGATGCAGGCATCGTTGCCGGACTGAATCACCACCCCTTTATTCAGCTCGGAAACCGGAATGCGATCGCCTGGCTTAAGAAACATCAGCGAGGAACCACGCAGTTTGGGATTGCCGGTGGCCCAGGCATCCTGGCCAATAGTCACCATGTCATCGTTGGTGATTTTGCCGGATTTCAGCGCCTGGCCGACCACGTAGCTGGTCATCATTTTGGTCAGACTGGCGGGATCGAGACGCTGGTCGGCATTGGATTCCGCCAGTACTTTGCCACTGTTGTAATCCATCAAAATCCAGGCTTTGGCGTCTATCTGCGGAGCGGCGGGTGCTTGTTCTGCCAGCGTTGAAATAGGAATAAAAAGTAATAACAGTGATGATGCAGCCAGAGGCCGCCAGGCAGTCGCGAAGGTGTTTTTTCTCATGAGGATGACCAGATTGTCCTTGTTAAATCATGGTTTTTTGCAGATAAGACATTTCTCATCCCACGCTAACGTTTCACGCCAGCGAAAAAAACCGTCCGATCGTAAAGTTATATAGAGTTTATTAGAGTAACCCTGGCACCAACCGCGGCGCGCTGCCACTTTTACCCATTCAGGTGACGATAAAAAATGCGTGTAATTCCGATTTTTCGCAGAACGGTTAAGCCAGTCACAATTTTCCGCTAACCTGAGTTCAGTCAGCCTGAGGAGAGCCACGATGGACTTAGCCATTTTCGATCTGGACGAAACCCTGATTTGTGAAGACAGCACCAGCCTGTGGCTGCGCTGGCTGGTTTCACAGGGATTTGCCCCCGAAGAGATCATCCGTCAGGAGCAAATCCTGATGGAAAAATATCACACCGGTACGCTATCAATTGAAGAGTATATGAACACCACGCTGGCCCCATTGGCTGGCATGGCAACCTTAACCGTTGAAGGCTGGGTGCGACGCTTTATCCATCGCGACATCATGCCGCGCGTTTTCCCTGCTGCGCGCGCACGCATTGAGTGGCATCAACAACGGGGTGATACGGTCATGATTATCACCGCCAGCGGCGATCATCTGGCGGTGCCGATTGCTGAACGCCTCGGCGTGCACGGCGCGTTAGCGATTGGCGTGGAAGTGGTCGATGAGCGCTACAGCGGTCAAACCTACGGCACCATGACCTATCGCGAAGGCAAAGTCACACGCTTAAGCGACTGGAAAGCGTTGCAGCAAGATCAACGCTTTGATCGCACCTGGGCGTACAGCGATTCGATGAACGATCTGCCGCTGCTGAGTCACGCCGATCACGCCTGGGTGGTGAACCCCAATCCGCTGCTGTTGCAGGAAGCGCAACAACGCGGTTGGGAAGTGTGTAACTGGGTACGTTAAATCAGCCACGCGGGGTGCTGGCGTCATCCGTCAGCCCCACTTTTAACAGCTTGCCATTAGCTTCGTCGGTCAACACATACAGATAACCATCCGGCCCTTGCCGCACATCGCGAATCCGCTCGCCGCGATCGTCGAGCAATCGCTGCTCTTCAACCACCTTCTCGCCATTCACTTGTAATCGAATCAGGCTTTTTTCCTTCAACGCGCCAATGAACATTGAGTTTTTCCACTGCGGGAAGCGCGCGCTGTTATAAAACGCCATGCCGCTGATGGCAGGCGACACTTTCCAGTAATGCAGCGGTTGTTCGGTGCCGTCGACATGCGTGCCCTGCGCTTCCGGCACTTTTTGCCCGCTGTAATCAATGCCGTAAGTCGCCAGCGGCCAGCCGTAGTTTTTGCCCTTCTCTGGGATGTTCACCTCATCGCCACCGCGCGGGCCGTGCTCGCTTTCCCAGATTTGCTGCGTCCACGGATTGAGCGCCAAACCTTGTGGATTGCGCATCCCATACGACCAAATTTCGCCGCGCGCACCCTGACGGTTCACAAACGGATTATCAGGTGGAATCGCACCCTCTTTAGTCAGGCGCACAATCTTGCCAGATAGCTTGTCCAACTGTTGCGCGCTGCTGCTGGCAAAGTTGTCACCAAAAGCAACGTAGAGATAGCTTTGATGATCAAACGCTAAGCGCGTTCCCATGTTGGCTCCGCTGGAGAGCTTCGGCGTCTGCTCCAGCACCACTTTGAAATCACGCAGCTGACGATTATCGTCGCTGAGTTGGCCGTAACCCACCACGCCGCCCGCGCGCGCGCTGTCATCCGCGGTGGTATAGCTGAGCCACACGCGGCGGCTTTGCGCAAAATCGGGTGCCAGCACCACATCCAACAAGCCCCCTTGTCGATTGGCCCACACTCGCGGTACGCCAGATATCGGTTGCGACAAACCTTTGCCGGGTTGCCAACTGCGCAACTGACCGGAACGTTCAGTGATTAACAGCGTTTGATTATCGGGCAGAAAAGCCACCGACCACGGGTGGTCGAGCTTGTCCTGCAAAACCTGCACCTGCACATCGGCAGCAAGCGTTGAAAAGGCATAACTTAAAGCGCTAACCAACAGCGCGGCGGGCAGCAAACGCATGGCATCCTCCTTCAGCACGGTGAGTGATTAAGGATAGTCAGCGTAATCAGCGGGATGGGCAGGATTTACAAAACATTAAGCCCGGCACGCGGCCGGGCCATCATTTACTGAGCGGGAAACGCTAAAACGTCGCGCACCATTTCGTCGATACCCGGACGCAGGTCGGCCAGCGTGATTGGCGTGCTGTTATTTGGCAGATTTTTGCCAAACGCTTTGCGTACGACTTTGATCAGCGGCTTGCCAGTTTGGGCATCCACCGCTTCGACCTCCAGGAACAGCGCACTGTTTTGCGTACGATGTCCGGTGGCCGCCATGGTGCTCGCCACTACCGCGGCCATCGGCACCACTTCGTAGAACTGCATGCCTTCGTTTTCAGCCGTCACAGAAGTGATGGCGGTTTTCACCAGCAAGGTATGCGGGCCTTTTTGCGTCACCAACGGTTTACGTTGTGAAATCGCCTGTTTTAGCTGCGTATCGGTATAGCTGCGAATGCCATCCAGCGTTTGCTGATCAATACGCGCGGTAGGATGCGCGGCAGGATAATAAACCACTGGCGTATACACCACGCTTTTGTAATCCGCATCGTGATAATCAGGAGAAATCCAACGCAGCGTCGGTTTACCACTCGGCGACTCGGTGGACTTCAACTCGCTGTAATCACCGAGAAAACCGGAATATTGCTCTTTGCTGGTGACATGAGAGGTACAGCCCGCCGCAAGCATTGCCAGCGTCAGAACAGAAGCATAGAGGGGAAATCGCATGAGAAAGCCCTTATCAGAGGTAATTGCTTCTCAAGTGTAGAGGCTGGCAAGCGAAACGTTAGGAAATATGAATGAATTGAGAGAAAAAACCACCCGCATAGCAGGTGGTTACAGGAAATTACTCGAAGCAGGTTTCCGGATTTTCAGACAACGAAATAAACGAGTCGCCGCCTTTGGTTAGCGCAATAATGCCGCCGCTTTCAATATCGTAAACCCACCCGTGCAGACGCAGCTTTTTCTTACGCAGCGCCACCGAAACAGAAGGATGTGTTTTGATATTGTTGAGCTGGGCAATCACGTTTTCTTTCACCATCTCGTTGAGACGTTTCTCAACCGAATCGTAGTTACGCTCTTCCACCACCGCTTTCGCCGCGTTGGCGTAGTGTAACCAGTGATCAACCGCTGGCATGCTTTCCAGATCGGCATTCGACGCAATCGCGTTCATGGCACCGCAGTTGGAGTGACCACAAATGATTATTTCCGTCACGCCCAACGCCACCACGGCATATTCGATAGTCGCCGACACACCACCAGGCTCAGGACCGAACGGTGGCACGATATTGCCAGCGTTACGGATCACGAACAGTTGGCCTGGCTCTGATTGCGTTACCAACTCAGGCACCAGACGGCTGTCTGAGCAAGAGATAAACAGGGCTTTGGGATTTTGGTTGGATGCCAAACTTTTGAAAAGATCCTTCCTTTCAGGGAACACATTCTGTTGAAAATTCAGAAAACCTTTGACGATCTCTTGCATATGTCTGCTCTCACATTATCCGCTTCGGCCCTGACAGTGAGGATTCACCGACAGCGCGATTAGAAATTTTCAGTGAAGATAATAACTTACATTCACCGACCCAATATTTAAGCAAAACACTCCCACTTACACAACTCGGATCTCAGAGCAGCAGCAGGTTACTTTTACTCAATGCAGCCGCAATTTCGCGCGCCGCCAGCAGAGTTAAGCATATTCACAGCACAATAGTTGCTCGATGAGGAGATTCTTACACAGCCTATACATTTTCCCCTGCAACCTCTGTACAATCGCCCCCCTATCCACACTAATTATGATGAATTTTTAACCTTATGAGCCAAGTCAAAAATCCACCGCGCGTGGGGTTCGTCTCCCTCGGCTGTCCGAAAAACCTCGTTGACTCTGAACGCATCCTGACGGAACTGCGTACTGAGGGTTATGACGTGGTCCCTCGCTACGATGATGCGGAGATCGTCATCGTTAACACCTGTGGATTTATTGATAGCGCCGTACAGGAATCACTGGAAGCGATTGGCGAAGCGCTGAACGAGAACGGCAAAGTGATCGTCACTGGCTGCCTGGGTGCCAAAGTGGATCAAATCCGCGAAGTGCATCCAAAGGTGCTGGAAATTACCGGCCCGCACAGCTACGAACAAGTGCTGTCACACGTGCATACCTATGTGCCGAAGCCAGAACACAACCCGTTCCTGAGTCTGGTGCCAGAGCAAGGTGTGAAACTGACGCCGCGCCATTACGCCTACTTGAAAATATCCGAAGGCTGTAACCATCGCTGCACCTTCTGCATCATTCCATCAATGCGTGGCGATCTCGATAGCCGCCCAATCGGTTCGGTGCTAGATGAAGCGAAGCGTTTAGTCGAAGCTGGCGTGAAAGAGCTGCTGGTAATCTCGCAAGATACCTCCGCGTACGGCGTTGATGTAAAACATCGCACCGGTTTCTGGAACGGATCGCCAGTGAAAACCAGCATGGTAAGCCTGTGCGAGCAGTTGGCGAAACTCGGCGTGTGGGTGCGTCTGCACTACGTTTACCCGTATCCGCATGTGGATGACGTGATTCCGCTGATGGCTGAAGGCAAAATTCTGCCGTACCTCGATATCCCCTTGCAGCACGCCAGCCCGCGCATCCTGAAGTTGATGAAGCGTCCTGGCGCGGTGGAGCGCACGCTGGAGCGCATCAAACGCTGGCGTGAGATCTGCCCAGAGTTGACGCTGCGTTCAACCTTCATTGTCGGCTTCCCAGGCGAAACCGAAGAAGATTTCCAGATGCTGCTCGATTTCCTGAAAGAAGCCCGCCTGGATCGTGTCGGCTGCTTCCAGTACAGCCCGGTTGAAGGTGCGACTGCTAATCAGCTTCCGGATCAGGTGCCGGAAGAGATTAAACAGGAACGTTTTGACCGCTTCATGCAGTTGCAGCAGAAAATCTCCAGCGAACGTCTGCAAGAGAAAATTGGCCGCGAAGTGCTGGTGATCATTGATGAAGTGGATGAAGAAGGCGCAGTAGGCCGCAGCATGGCCGATGCCCCGGAAATCGACGGCGCGGTGTATCTGAATGGCGATCGTCAGGTGAAAGTCGGCGATGTGGTGCGTGTCAAAGTGGAACACGCCGATGAGTACGATCTCTGGGGTACGCGCGTTTAACCATACTTCTGCTGGTGCGCTCGTTTGCGCGCCAGATAGTCGGTATCGGTTCTTATGCGATCCCAACACGCTTTAAAAATGGCCGCCGCAGCGGCCTTTTCTTTTTCTGTGGTGCGTGGCAATTCTTTACCTTCAGCATCGTATTTGCGTCCACCCTGATGATTGCTGTAGCGCCGCGCCCGCGTGTATCCCATCTGAATATATTTGCGCGCCATATCCATGCCGACAAAATCATCCTGCGCGCGATAGGCCTCAAACATCTGCATAATCTGTTGCGAAGATTCCTGCGCCAGTTCCACCGTGCGAAAACGCCAGTGCGGCAAAATTTCGCTCTTATACGGTTCGACCATTAATACGCCCTGTTCACCGCGTCCCACCTGATAACGCTCTGGTTGCTGTCGAAAATCAATGTGCTTGAAATCTTGATCATAATTGAATGCTTTCATCTATTTCTTCGCCTTCTCATCATCCCGTAACGGAATTATTTCCTGCTGGCACTTAAGCGATGGGTTTTTTCACCGATAACCTAACTATCAGCCTACTTCCTCAGAGATGCCCCTATGTTTAAACGAATGAAAATTGTGACCGCCATCATGATGATACTGGTGGTGTTCAGCGCGATGCAGGCGATTTCCGGATCGTTATTTTTGTCTTCATTGATTTCCGGGCAGCATAATTTCACCACCAGCGACCAGTTATCACGCCAACAGCGTGAATTGGGAGACGGTTGGCAAACGCTGATAAAAACCCGCGTGATCATTAACCGTGTTGCGATTCGCATCCTGAAAAATCAGACCGATGAAGCCTCAGTTGCCGCCATCAATAAACTGCTGATCAGCGCAGGAGCTTCTTTGGAGGTGGCGCAACAGCATTACGACCAGTATAAAAGTTTGCCGCGTATTGCCGGACAAAGTGAAGCTTCCGCCAACGTGGTCGATGCCAAATTCACTGCTTTCGCTGAACTGCTGAAACAGTCGGCCGTATTCCTCAAGGCCAATAATTATGCTGCATACGGCAACCTGGATGCACAACAAGCGCAGGACGATCTGGAAGCCGCTTACAAGCAGTGGCGTGAGCAGAGTGCGCAGCTGCTGGCTGAACGCAGCATGCAAAACGACACAACCTATCAGCATATGCTTGAGATGATGGCCGCGATGGCGATTATTGTCATGGCGCTGCTCGTCGCCGTATGGATGCTGGTGCGCCGCATCTTACTGGCACCAATGAAACAGGTGCAGCAGCAGATGGAACGCTTTGCCGAGGGCGACCTTTCGGTGCCTTTGCAGATTGAGGGCCGCAGCGAAATGGCGTCGATTGCCGCCAGTCTCAGCCACATGCAACAAGCGTTGCTCAGCACCATCAACAATGTGCGTGACAGCGCCGATGCGATTTTTGGTAGCGCCAGCGAAATTGCTTCTGGCAATAACGACCTTTCGTCGCGTACCGAACAGCAAGCTGCGTCACTGGAAGAAACCGCCGCCAGCATGGAAGAGTTAACTGCGACGGTGAAACAAAACGCCGATAACGCACGCCAGGCGACGCAGTTAGCCAAAACCGCCTCCGAAACCGCCGACAAAGGTGGCAACGTGGTGGATGGCGTGGTGAAAACCATGCGCGATATTGCCGATAGCTCGAAGAAGATCGCCGACATCACCAGCGTGATTGATGGCATTGCCTTCCAGACCAACATCCTTGCGCTGAATGCGGCGGTTGAAGCAGCGCGTGCCGGTGAGCAAGGACGCGGTTTTGCTGTGGTGGCCGGTGAAGTGCGTAATCTGGCGCAGCGCAGTGCGCAGGCGGCGAAAGAGATCAAATTGCTGATTGAAGATTCAGCGCAGCGCGTCAATCTTGGCTCGCAGCAGGTGAGCAGCGCTGGAGACACCATGCAAGAAATTGTCAGCGCGGTAACGCGTGTAACGGACATCATGGGCGAGATCGCTTCAGCGTCTGATGAGCAGAGCCGCGGCATTGATCAAATTGGTCAGGCAGTAAACGAGATGGATCGCGTGACGCAGCAGAACGCAACGCTGGTGCAGGAATCAGCCAATGCCTCGGCGTCGCTGGAACAGCAGGCCAGCAGCCTCTCCTCTGCGGTCGCACGCTTTAATACCGGTAAACGTCAGGCGGTTGCGCCGGTAGCAAAAGTCATGAAACCGGCGCTAGCACCGACTCGTGCACAACCGGCTGTCGCGCACAGCAATGACAATTGGGAAACGTTTTAAGGCCGGTATCCTGCGCGGGTTGAAAAGGTCGCCATGAATGGCGACCCTACGGGCGAACGATGCGGGTATCGCGCGGCAAATAAAATAGGCGCGTTTTGTAGGGTCGCCATTTATGGTGACCGCATTTTTTATTACGTCTTCAGTTTCGGATCCAGCGCATCACGCAAACCATCGCCGAGCAGATTAAACGCCAGCACGGTAAGGAAAATCGCCAGGCTGGGGAAAATCGCCACATGCGGCGCAATCACCATATCGGCGCGGGCTTCATTGAGCATCGCGCCCCACTCCGGCGTTGGCGGCTGTGCGCCCAGGCCGAGAAATGACAAACTCGCAGCGGTAATAATCGAGGTGCCGATGCGCATGGTGAAATAGACCACAATCGACGACACCGTGCCGGGCAGGATATGGCGCATGATGATGGTCCAATCCGATGCGCCGATGCTGCGTGCCGACTCAATATAGGTTTGATGTTTCAGCACTAAGGTGTTGCCGCGCACTAAACGGGCGAACGCCGGAATACTGAATATCGCCACCGCAACAATCACGTTGCTCATGCCGCTCCCCATGATCGCCACCACAGCAATCGCCAGCAAAATGCCGGGAAAGGCAAACAGCACATCGCAGATTCGCATGGTGATGCGATCCCACCAGCCTTCGTAGTAGCCCGCCAGCAAGCCCAGTACCGTGCCGATCAATGCCCCAATCGCCACTGAGAAGAAGCCAGCAATCAATGAAATACGCGTGCCGACCAGAACGCGGCTGAAGATATCGCGCCCCAGCGAATCAACACCAAACCAGTGCATCAGCGACGGACCTTCATTCAGCCGGTCGTAATCGAAATAGTTTTCCGCATCAAACGGCGCAATCATCGGCGCGATAAACGCCACCACAATCAGCAACAGCACAAACAATCCCGCCAGCAGCGCTACATGCTGACGGCGAAAACGCCGCCAGAATTCGCGCCACGGCGTACGTACCCGGTCTTCCGTTATCATCGGCATGGTTTTCAATGCCGCCGCACGTCGCCAGTTTTTCAATTGCGACTCCTTACTTGTAGCGAATTGCCGGGTTGATTGCCGCGTACAGCACATCGACAATCAGGTTAATCAGGATGAACTCCAGCGAGAACAGCAACACTTCGGCTTGAATCACCGGGTAATCGCGCATCTCCACCGAATCCACTAACAAACGGCCTAAACCGGGCCAGTTGAACACCACTTCCACCACAATCGAGCCGCCAAGCAGGAAACCGAATTGCAAGCCCATCATGGTGACCACCGGAATCATCGCGTTGCGCAAGCCGTGTTTTACCACCACCAGCGATTCACGCACTCCTTTGGCGCGCGCGGTGCGCATGTAATCTTCCTGCATCACTTCCACGAACGAGGCGCGGGTAAAGCGCGCCATCACCGCCGCGACTGCGGCACCTAAAGTGATCGATGGCAGAATGTAGTGTTTCCAGCTATCCGCGCCGACGGTCGGTAACCAACCCAGTTCGACCGAAAACACCTGCATCAGCAGCATGCCGAGCGCAAATGCCGGGAACGAAATGCCGGACACCGCCAAGGTCATGCCGATGCGATCGGGCCAACGATTGCGCCATACCGCCGAGGTGATGCCAATCGCCATGCCGAAAATCACCGCCCACACCATGCTGCTCAGCGTCAGCCACAGCGTAGGGAAGAAGCGCGCCGCGATTTCGTCGATCACCGGACGCTTCGATACCAGCGAATGGCCGAAATCGCCCTGCACCGCATTAATCATGAAGTGCCAAAATTGCTTGATCAGCGGCTGATCGAGCCCCAAATCCTGGCGCACCAACGCCACCACCGAGGCATCCGCTTCCGGGCCCGCGATCAAGCGCGCCGGATCGCCTGGCAGCAGATGGACAAACATAAACACCAACACTGCAACAATCAGCAGCGTGGGAATCAAACCGAGTAATCGTTTGAGAAAATAGTTAAGCATGCGAAGTCCTGCGCAGCATCGGCCAGCCCCGCAAGGCTGGCCGCGTCTGTTACTTCAGATCGGCCTCATCGAAATTGAATGAGGTATCGGGCATGACATAAAAACCGCTGAGGTTTTTATTGTTGGCAGACAGCAGTTGCTCCACCACCAGCGGGATCCACGGATGGTCGTTCCAGATGCGATCCTGCGCGTCTTTGTACAGTTTGGCTTTCTGATCGCGATCGGTGGTTTTCAGTGCATCAGCGAGATCTTTATCCACCTGCGGATTGCTGTAGAACGCAGTGTTAAAGATCACTGGTGGCCATGAAGCCGTGGCGAACAACGGTGTCAGCGCCCAATCCGCTTCGCCGGTTGAAGCCGACCAGCCGGTGTAGAACATGCGCACACCGCTCTCTTTCTGTCCTTTGCTCTCCACTTCCGCAGCACGTTGACCGGCATCCATCGCCGTGACTTTCACTTTCACGCCAACCTGCGCCAGTTGTTGCTGAGTGAACTGCAACACTTTCTGCGCGGTGCTGTGGTTATGCGACGACCACAAGGTGGTTTCGAAACCGTTCGGATAGCCCGCTTCTTTCAGCAATTCGCGTGCTTTCGCCGGATCGTATTTGACCTCCGGATATTTCTGTGCGAAGTCGATAGCCGGCGGCACGATGCCGTTAGCTGGCGTGGCGTAACCGGCAAACGCCACTTTCGCCAACGCCTGGCGGTTGATGGCATACTCCAGCGCTTCACGCACTTTCGGGTTATCAAACGGCTTTTGCGTTACGTTCAGACTGATATAGCGCTGCATGATCGACGGCGTGGTCACCACATCCAGCTTGCTGTTGCCTTCCAGCAGTTTGGCCTGCTCGAACGGCACCGGGAAGGCAAACGTAGCTTCGCCGGTTTGCAACATCGCCGCACGGGTGTTGTTATCCACCACCGGACGCCAGGTAATGCTGTCCAGCTTCGGATAGCCCTTCTTCCAGTAACCATCCCACTTCTTCACTTTGACAAAGTCGGTTTGATTCCAGGTTTCAAAGATAAATGGCCCGGTTCCCACCGGATGGAAGCCGATGTCTTTGCCGTATTTCTTCAGCGCGGTCGGCGAAATCATCACCGCCGCGGGATGTGCCAGGTTGTTGATGAACGCAGAGAACGGCTGCTTCAGCGTGATTTTTACCGTCAGCGCATCCACCGCTTCAGTGCTGGCGACATATTTGAACAGGTTGTAGCGTTTGAGATGATTGTCCGGATTGCTGGCGCGATCGATGTTGGCTTTCACCGCTTCGGCGTTGAAATCGGTGCCATCCTGGAATTTCACCCCCGGGCGCAGTTTGATGGTGTAGGTCAAACCGTCACTGCTGGCCTGATAACTTTCCGCCAGCACGTTAGTCAGCTTCATGTCTTTATCGAAGCCAAACAGGCCTTGATAGAATGACTTCGCCACCGCTTGCGACAGCGTATCGTTAGCATCGTAAGGATCGAGGGTGGTGAAGGTTGAAGCCACCGCAATCACCGCATCTTTCGCCGCCCACGCGGGCAGAGCCAGCGCCGAACTCAACAAACCGGCAGTGATAACCCCTTTTCGTATAATGTGCTGCATTGTTATCGATCTCCTGTAATCCCTGTCATGCGCGACATCCAAAGATGTGCGGTTGCTTGCTGCTCAGGCGCCGCTAATTGCGTGGCGGGCGACAAAATGGCCCGGTGCCACTTCCAGTAACGGTGCCACTTCCGGCTCATCACCCAACGGGCGAATCGGGCTGGGGATCTCATCCACCATTAGCGCCCGCTCACGATGCCGATGGGCCGGATCGGCCACTGGCACCGCGGCCATCAGTTTTTTGGTGTAAGGATGGCGCGGCTGTTCGAACACCGATTGGCGCGGCCCCATCTCTACAATCTGTCCGAGATACATCACTGCCACGCGATGGCTGATACGTTCCACCACCGCCATATCGTGCGAGATAAATAAGAAGGCGATGCCAAATTCGCGCTGCAAATCGAGCATCAGATTGATGATCTGTGCCTGAATCGACACATCCAGCGCTGACACCGATTCATCGGCGATCACCACTTTAGGATTGAGCGCCAGCGCGCGCGCAATACAGATGCGCTGGCGCTGACCGCCAGAAAACTCGTGCGGATAGCGCTGCGCATGTTCCGGCAGCAAGCCTACGCGCTCTAGTAGCCACGCCACGCGCTTTTCCGCCTGGCGACGATCCATGGTTTTATGCACCAGCAGCGGTTCCATAATGGAAAAACCGACGGTTAAGCGTGGATCGAGCGAGGCATACGGATCCTGAAAAATAAACTGGATATCGCGACGTAGCGACGCCAGCGCATTGCCTTGCAAGGCATCAATGCGCTGACCGTCAAAGGTGATGGTGCCGCCTTGGCTGGCGACCAGCCGCAGCAGCGAACGCCCGGTCGTGGATTTGCCGCAGCCCGATTCGCCGACCAACGCCAGCGTTTCACCGGCGTAAAGATCGAAGCTGACCTTTTCCACCGCATGGACGCGACGTTTAACGCGATTGAGCAAGCCGCCGCGAATATCGAAACGGGTCACAAGATCGCGTACTTGCAATATCGGCGGGCGATCATGGCGGACTGTATCTTGCGGTTGCACCGCCTCTTCGCGGCCGTTGTTGTGCAACAGCGGAAACTTGGCTGGCAACGCCTGGCCGTGCATCGCGCCCAGCTTCGGCACCGCAGCCAACAGCGCGCGGGTATAAGGTTGTTGCGGCTCGGCAAACAGTTGCTGCACCGGCGCGCGTTCCACCACGTCACCGCGATACATCACCTGCACGCGATCCGCCATCTCCGCCACCACGCCCATGTCGTGAGTGATAAAGATCACCCCCATCTGCATCTCTTTCTGCAGCACACGGATCAGTTGCAGAATCTGCGCCTGGATGGTGACGTCGAGTGCGGTGGTCGGTTCATCGGCAATCAGCAAAGCGGGTTTGCACGACAACGCCATGGCGATCATCACGCGCTGGCGCATGCCGCCGGAGAGTTGATGGGGATAACGTGACAGCACATTGTTTGCTTCGGGAATACGGACCAGATCCAGCATCCGTCGCGCTTCCGCTAACGCCTGCTGATGACTTTTGCCCTGATGCAAACGAATGGATTCGGCAATCTGCTCGCCCACCGTGAATACCGGATTGAGCGAAGTCATCGGCTCCTGGAAAATCATCGCCATGTCCGCGCCGCGTACCTTGCGCATCTGGCCGCCAGAAGCGCGCATCACGTCCAGCACTTCACCGTTGCGGCGCCGCAGCTGAATTTCACCGCTAACCTCGCCGCCCGCTTGCTGAATCAAGCGCATTAACGCTAACGAGGTGACGGATTTACCCGATCCCGATTCGCCGACCAGCGCCAGCGTTTCACCGCGATGCAGGTCGAGCGACAAATTCCTCACCGCCTCGGTAATACGGCCTTCATGCTCAAAACGTACATTGAGATCGCGCACCGCTAACACTTGTTCAGGCGCAAACTGCCACTGTTGATCCGTCATGCCTGCTCCTTAGCTGTCGCGGTAAATTGCTACCTCAACATCACCATCCACATAGGCGAAACCGCGATACATACCTTCGCTGTTAAATGGCAGCGCCACGTTGCCTGCGGCATCCACCGCAATCAATCCGCCACTGCCTTCCAGCTCTTGCACTTTGTCATGGATGACATTGGCCGTGGCCTGTTGCAGCGAGCGTCCGGCGTAATGCATCTGTGCCGCCACGTCATAAGCCGCCAGCGTGCGGATAAACACTTCGCCGGTACCGGTGCAGGAAACTGCCACGCTGTCGTTGCTGGCGTAGCAGCCCGCGCCGACTAACGGTGAATCGCCGACGCGTCCGGCTTGT
Organism: Pantoea sp. CFCC18179; assembly: GCF_059412405.1. NCBI lineage: Bacteria > Pseudomonadati > Pseudomonadota > Gammaproteobacteria > Enterobacterales > Erwiniaceae > Pantoea > Pantoea sp. CFCC18179. The sequence continues at coordinate 215,165 of NZ_JBNBPM010000008.1, forward strand.
TTGTTGGTCATACCGCCAGTTGAAGTGGCGGCAGCCAGATTACCCTGAAGATCCAGCGCCACCGCACCGACCGTGCCGAATTTGCGATCCGGGTCCAGCGGATCATCGCTGTGGCTTTGTGCTTCGCCATCATGATCGAGCACCATCTGCTGGCTGTGTAGTGCGCGCTGTAACTGTTCCCAACGTTCTGGCGTGGAGAAATAATCGGCATCGACCGGCGCTAAGCCTTGCTCAACGGCAAAAGCCTCTGCGCCTGCGCCAATAAACAGTACGTGCGGGCTGTTCTCCAGCACTTTACGCGCGGCAAGAATCGGATTGCGAATATGGCTAACACCGGCGACAGCGCCGACATCCAGCGTGCGGCCATCCATAATGCTGGCATCCAACTCGTGGGTGCCTTGATGGGTGAACACCGCGCCCTTGCCCGCATTAAACAGCGGGCACTCTTCCAGCAGGCGCACCGCTTCGGTCACCGCATCCAGCGCACTGCCACCGGCGGCCAGAATTTGCTGGCCAGCGGTAACGATTGCGTTGAGTTGCTGAAGATAATGCTGCTCTTTTTCGGCGCTCATTGCCGCACGCGTAATCGCGCCCGCACCGCCGTGAATTGCGATAACTGCTTTAGCCATAACCGATACCCTGTCAAGGAATTAGAACCAAAAACACTGATTTAGAATGGTTTTCATCTTTTTTTGGCAATTTTCGACTATAGAAAGGCCCCACCCGCTTGTAAAGCAGAAACTGCCTGCGCGGTCATAACCTTTTAATGTGGTTTATGCTTTTTAGTTTCGTGCGGTTTGCCAGGTCACCATAAATGGCGACCCTACAAAAACGCGCACAATCTTGTAGGGTCGCCATTTATGGTGACCAGCAATTTAGCGCCACAGCATCATTGGATTACCGCGAATAACCCACCATCACTCGCTTAACCGGCGCGCATTACCCATAATAGACGGCATCTGAAACTTACCAGGCAGAGATGGACATGGAACCNTTTATGGTGACCAGCAATTTAGCGCCACAGCATCATTGGATTACCGCGAATAACCCACCATCACTCGCTTAACCGGCGCGCATTACCCATAATAGACGGCATCTGAAACTTACCAGGCAGAGATGGACATGGAACCTTTCACCGCAGGATTAATCTCCCTTGAAGACGCGCAGCAAAAAATGCTGCAACAACTCACGCCAATCAGTGATTCGCTCAGCGTTTCGCTGTTTGAAGCCGCTGGACGCATCACCGCCAAGCCAGTCAATTCGCCGTTGGATGTGCCCTCTTTCGATAACTCGGCGATGGATGGTTACGCTGTGCGCCTTGCCGACATCGCCGCCGATCGCGTGTTGCCGGTGGCCGGTAAAGCCTTCGCCGGTGCACCTTTTAATGGCGAATGGCCGGCGGGCAGCACCATTCGCATTATGACCGGCGCGCCGATTCCCGCCGGTTGTGAAGCGGTGGTGATGCAGGAGCAAACCGAACAGCGCGACGGTGGCATTGTGATTACTGCGCCGGTGCAAAATGGGCAAAACATCCGCCGCATTGGTGAAGATATTCAGGCCGGTAAACAGGTTCTGGATGCCGGTGTGCGGCTTGGGGCGGCAGAGTTGCCGTTGCTGGCTTCACTGGGCATCGCCGAAGTGAGCGTGCTGCGTAAACTGCGCGTGGCGATTTTCTCCACCGGCGATGAGTTGCAGGCGGTCGGTCAGCCACTGGCGGCAGGCCAGATTTATGACACCAACCGTTTTACCGTGTCGCTGATGCTTAACAAACTGGGTTGTGAAGTGATCGATCTTGGCGTGATTGCCGACGATCAGGATGCGCTGCGCAAAGCCTTCAGCGAAGCCGATCGTCAAGCCGATGTGGTGATCAGCACTGGCGGCGTGTCCGTCGGGGAAGCCGATTTCACCCGTTCGATGCTGGAGGAGCTCGGCGCCATTACTTTCTGGAAATTGGCGATTAAACCCGGCAAACCCTTTGCCTTTGGCCGTCTGGCAAACAGCTGGTTCTGCGGCTTGCCGGGCAATCCGGTTTCTGCGGCGGTGACCTTCTATCAATTAGTGCAGCCGTTATTAGCGACATTAACCGGCCAAACCACGCGCATCATGCCGTTACGTCAGCGTGCGCGCGCCAGCGAACCGTTGAAGAAATCGCCGGGTCGCCTCGATTTCCAGCGTGCGATTGTTAGCCGCGGCGACGACGGTGAACTGGAAGTACGCAGCACCGGCGCGCAAGGTTCGCACGTGTTCAGCTCGTTTGCGCTGGCGAACTGCTTTGTGGTGCTGGAGCGCGATCGTGGCAATGTTGCCGCCGGTGAATGGGTGGAAATCGAAGCCTTCAATACGTTGCTGGAGGGCTGATGAGCATTGAGTTAAGCGATGAGGAGATGCTGCGCTACAACCGTCAAATCGTGTTGCGTGGCTTTGATTTTGACGGCCAGGAAAAACTCAAAGCGTCGCGCGTGTTGATTGTCGGCCTCGGTGGACTTGGCTGCGCCGCCGCGCCCTATCTGGCGTCGGCAGGCGTTGGACATCTCACCTTGCTTGATTTCGATAGCGTTAGCCTGAGCAATTTGCAGCGCCAGATCCTGCACAGCGATGCGAAAATTGGCATGGCGAAAGTGGCCTCGGCGCAGCAGCAGTTGGCGGCGATTAACCCGCACTGCCACATCGAACCGATTGATGCGCAACTGGATGAAGCGCAACTCAGCGCATTGATCGCGCGCCATGATGCGGTAGTCGATTGCACCGATAACGTGGCAACGCGTGAGCTGATTAACCGCCAATGTTTTCAACATAAAGTGCCGCTGATTTCCGGCGCGGCGATTCGCATGGAAGGCCAGCTCAGCGTGTTCACCTGGCAATCCGGTGAACCGTGCTATCGCTGCATCAGCCGGCTGTTTGGCGATCAGGTATTGAGCTGTGTCGAAGCGGGCGTGATGGCGCCGCTGGTGGGCGTGGTCGGTGCAATGCAGGCGATGGAAACCTTAAAAGTGCTGACCGCGTTTGGTACGCCAGCCAGCTCGCGGCTGCTGATGTATGACGCGATGAGTGCCGAGTTCCGCAGCATGAAAGTGGCGCAGGATGTGGATTGCGAGGTGTGCAGTAAATAAAGCGCGCCTCCCTGCGCGCCTTGTAAGGTCGCCATTTATGGTGACCTGGCTAATCCCAGCGTTACTCCTGCGGGAAAATGGTGCCTTTATTCATAATCCCATTTGGATCAAAGGCGGTTTTCAGCGCCTGCAAAATCGGCCAGGCGCTGCCATGTTCCTGCTTCGCCCACTGCACACGATGCTTACCAATGCCGTGGTGATGCACCATCGAACCGCCGAGTTTCAGCGTCTCTTCCACAATCATGCCATTCAGCGGCACGTGATATTTCGCCATCTCCTCTTCCGGGCGGCAATCCACCACGTTGTAGTCATAGACGAAATACATATTGGTGCCGTTGATGTAGCTGTGCGATGAGTGGCCGCCCAGCATGGTGATATCTTTGGCGTGTGGAAACTCGGTGCGAATGCGCTTCAGCACGTTTTCGTAGATGGCGTTGATGGTTGACCAATCGCCGGATACTTCGGTGGTGAAGCCCATGTTGCCAGTGCGCTTGATGTGCTCACGTTCAGCCGCCACTTTGTCCGGTCCCCAGTTGAGGTTTTCGAACCAGGTTTGGATCAGTTTGCTGTCCACCGCTTGGCATTCACGATGCTGCGCCACGATCTCTTCAATCCCTTTGCCGGTAGCTTCGCTGATGCCGCGCGTTCCTTCAGCCATAAAGATCAGCACACATTTTCCTTTCGAGAAGTGGCTGAAGTGCTGATTGGCATCTTCTGGATCGTACAAGCGGGCAATCGAGGGGCGATAACCATCGACCATCACTTCACGCAGAATGGCGAAACCGGTTTGCATCGAATCAAGCAGGAAACCATAGAAACGGTTGTTTTCTGGCTGATATTTAAAGATCTTCACCGTTACTTCAGTGATGTAGCACAGCGCGCCTTCGTTACCGATGATCACATGGCGAATATCCGGACCTGCCGCACGACGTGGCACGTTTTTAATGCGAGTGATTTCACCATTCGGGAATACCGCTTCCAAACCGACCACCATGTCTTCAATCGCACCGTACAGCGTTGAGAATTGGCCGATGCTGCGCGTCGCCACTAAACCGCCCATCTGCGCCAGTGGCTTAGACTGCGGTGAATGCCCGGTGGTATAACCTTGCGCACGCAGTTGATTTTCCAGCACTTCCAGCGTGACACCGCACTGCGCCGTTACCTGCATGTTCTCGATATCAATCTTGATGACCTGCTTCATCTCTGAGCCATCCAGCACCACTGAATCACGTGCGGCGGTTTCCAGCCCGCCTTCAGTTGCCGATGCACCGGTGCGCGGCACACCATTGATCTGGTGCTTATTCATAAAGGCCAGCACATCAGAAACTTGTTGGGTACTTTGTAATTTCACCACAGCCGCGGGAATCGGCAGCGTATAAACACCGTGAATGTCGGCATATTTACGGAAACGATCGTGGCTGCTGCGTTTTAATTCCGCTTCGTCAGTGATGACATGCTGCGGACCAACGATCTCTTTTAACTGTTCGACAATGGCTTCACGTGAAAGCGTCATATTCTATTCCTCTATATTAAATTAAATACTAGCGGACTCGATATCCACCATCGACAACGAGCAAATGGCCGTTGACATAATCAGAAGCGCGACTGGCTAAATAAACCATCGCCCCCATTAAATCCTGGGTATTTCCCCAACGATTGGCGGGAATATGATCCAATACGCGTTGATTGGTTTCGGGATTGCTACGGGTGTTTAAGGTGATAGGCGTGGCGTAATATCCCGGCGCAATACCGTTGACCTGAATATTGTGTTGGCCTAACTCATCGCAATACGCTTTGGTTAAACCGGCAATCGCATGTTTAGTGGCGGCATAAGCCGGCGATCCTTGTCCACCGAGCCATGAAAACAGTGAGCAAATATTAATAATCTTGCCGTGTTTCTGCGGCACCATTATTTTCGCTGCCTGATGGCTCATCTCAAAGGCGGCGGTGAGGTTCACCTGGATCATTGGGTCCCAATCCTGGCGATCAAACTCCAGCACAGAATTTAGCTTACAGATCCCGGCGTTATTCACCAGAATATCCAGTTGGCCAAAGCGCTCCAGACACTCGGCAACAATGCGCGCCGGTTCGCCGGGTTGAGTGATGTCGGCCTGCATGAATTCAGCACGAACACCGCAACTTTCAATCAGTTGGCGCGTTTCTGGATTGGCTGGTGCCAGATCCGGAATAAACACATTGGCTCCCGCTTTGGCTAAGGCCACGGCAAAAGCCTGGCCGAGACCACTGTTGCCGCCGGTAACAATCGCGCTTTTACCGTGCAGTCCAAAGAAGTCGAGAGAAAAACTCTCTAGCGCTTCCGTCGTCATAATTGCACCTCCTGGCTGAATAACGGGCAATAAAAAAGGAGAAAAGCAAGCTCCTTCGCAGTGAAGCGAAGAAGTTACTTTTCTCCTAATCTCGAGTAACTGTTAATTACGCTAACATGCGTGTTTTAAAATAAAAAGCCAATAAAAAGCGATCACAGTCACAAATACACACCTTGAAAAACCGTTCTGAATTTTGCCGATAAATAAATAGGAAAATACCGAGTGAATATATAAAACTCATTTTGTGAGTATCTTCACAGCGTCTGCACTTTACGCCGTGATAGAAATGTCGTCCGTTACTGTCTGAGACGAAGAGAAAAGTAACTTTCCGCCAACGCGGAGAGGACACTTTTCTCTTTTTTTTGTTTCTAATTTGGGGTTCTGAGATGCAAACCAATAATATCACCCGCTGGTTAACGCTTGCGGTAATTAGCATCAGCGGAGGCATTAGTTTCGACCTGGCCTATTTACGCTATATCTATCAGATTCCGATGGCGAAATTTATGGGTTTTTCCAATACTGAAATCGGCTTAATTATGAGCACCTTCGGTATTACGGCGATTTTACTTTATGCGCCTGGCGGCATTATTTCCGATAAATTTTCGCACCGCAAAGTGATGTCAGGCGCGATGATCGCTACCGGATTATTGGGGTTGATTATGGCAACCTATCCCCCGCTGTGGGCGATGCTGCTCATTCAGGTGGCGTTCGCCATTACCACCATTTTGCTGCTGTGGGCGGTGTCGATCAAAGCCGCTTCGCTGCTCGGCACGCGTGAAGAGCAAGGCAAAATCATGGGCTGGATGGAAGGTTTGCGCGGCGTCGGCGTAATGGGTTTGGCGCTGTTCACCGTGTGGGTGTTTGCGCAGTTCCATCCTGACGATCCTAACAGCCTGAAAGCGGTGATTCTCATCTATAGCGGTACCTACATTGCTTTGGGCATCGCCTGCTGGTTTTTAGTCAGTGATGGCTTCGCACAACATCATGACGACGAGCCTTCCGCTTTTAGCCTGCAACACGCCATTCGCGTACTGAAAATGCCGACCACCTGGTATTGCAGCATGATCATTTTCGGTGTCTATACGCTGTATGCCATTCTGAGTTATTCCACTAACTACCTCTCAGAGATTTATGGCATGTCGCTGGTCGCGGCCAGCTACATGGGCATTATCATCAATAAAGTGTTCCGCGCCATTTGTGGCCCGATGGGCGGCATGCTGACCAGCTACAGCCGCTGGCGTTCGCCAACTCGCGTGATTCAGGTGTTTGCGTTAGTCAGTTTCACTACGCTGATTTTGTTGTGGTTGGTGACACGCCAGCCGGTGAGTTTAGTGCTGGCGATTGGCTTGATTCTACTGATGGCGTTCACCTGTTACGCCTCACGCGGCCTCTATTTTGCCTGCATCGGCGAAGTGAATACGCCGAAACAAATTCTTGGCACCACCATCGGCATTTGCTCAGTGATTGGCTTCTTGCCGGATGTGTTTGTCTATCCGGTGATTGGCTACTGGCAGGATACGCTGCCGCCCGCCCTCGCCTATCGCAATATGTGGATGATGGGCGCGACGGCCAGCGTGTTGGTGCTGGTGTTTACCGCCTTGTTAATGGGACAAATCAAGCGCGTCGCTGCCACGACCGCGCTCGCAAAAGGAGTCTGAAATGTCTGCACGTTATTTGATGGGCATTGATGTCGGCACGCAAAGCGCCAAAGTGGTGATCTTTCAGACCGATGGAGAAGTATTGTGCAGCGCGCAACAGCCGCTGCGACCGCTCGCCATTCCGCAGCCGAATCGGGCGGAACATCCCGACGATGATCTCTGGACTTCGGTGCAGCAGGCGTGTCGCGCGGCAATGGCACGCTTTTATCAGCTCGGCGGTCAACAGCATCAATTACTGGCGGCGGGACTGTGTGTGATCCGCTGCTGTCGCGTATTGATGCGCGCCGACGGCGAGCTGGCATGGCCAGTGATTAACTGGATGGATGCGCGCCTGAATCAGGCTTATCAACATGAAGTCGCTTACGGCGAGGTACGTTGGATCACCACCACCTCGGGTTATATCACTCACCGTTTAACCGGTCAGACGCGCGATACCAGCGCCAACTATATCGGTTGCTGGCCGATGGATGATACGCGCCAGGATTGGGATGAGGCACAGATGTCCGCCTGCAATTTACGTCGCGAACTACTGTTTGATGTGGTGCGTCCCGGTGAAGCGCTCGGCAATGTCACGCCAGCCGCGGCACAAGCCTGCGGTTTACCGGATGGCTTGCCGATCATCGCGACCGCGCATGATAAAGCCGTTGAAGCCTTGGGAGCAGGTGCGCTACAGAGTGATGAAGCGCTGATCTCGCTTGGCACTTATATCGGCGCGATGGTGCATGGCGATGAAACGCCGCGCAGCAGCGATCACTTCTGGCCGTTCCAGGCCGCGCTGCCAAAACGATTCCTCTATGAATGCATGGGCGTGCGCCGCGGCATGTGGACCATTAGCTGGTTCCGCGATCAGTTTGGTGCGGCGGCGGTTAAGGATGCACAGGATCACGGCATCGATATCGAGAGTTTGTTGAGTGATGAAGCCAGCCGTGTGCCAGCGGGCAGTGATGGATTGATCACCTTGCATGATTGGGCCGCGCCCGCACAGGCACCGTGGCGCAAAGGGGCTATCATCGGTTTTGATGGCCGCCACACGCGCGCGCATCTATTTCGCTCGCTGCTGGAAGGTATTGTCTTCACCATGAAGAACCACATGGATCCGATGATGGCGGCGCTGGATCGTCCACTGGCGCAGTTGGTGATTTCCGGCGGTGGCGCTAACAGCGATCTGTTTATGCAGCTGTTTGCCGACATCTTTGGTGTGCCCGCTCGACGCAATGCGATGCGCAGTTCAGCGGCGATCGGTTGCGCCATCAGCGCCGGTATGGCGATAGGTGTGTGGCAGGATTATCGCGCGGCGGTAGCGGCGTTGGTCAAAACCGGCGAAACCTTTATGCCCAACGCCGTACATCATGCGCATTATCAACAACTCAATCAGCAGGTTTATCAGCAGTTGCATGCGGCGCTGGATCCGCTGCTGCAGCGTTTAAGCCCGCTGGCTGAATTGCCTCTCCGTTAACTTCGCTGCGCTAACGGCCAGACGCCCGCGTTGGTGGTGGACACTGCCAACGCGCCAGCCGCCAGCGCCAGGCGCGCATCTTCTTCATCACACACTAATCCGCCAGCAATGATTGGATGGCTGATACGTTCGGTGATCCATCCCAGCACTTTTGGCATGCAGCCGGGCAGGATTTCCACGATATCCGGCGCGGATTGCGCCACTTGTTTTTCGATGTTGTTGAAGGAGATGGAATCAAGCACAAACAAGCGATGAATGGCCCAGAAACCGTGCTGGCGTGCTGCTTTCAGCATCGCCGGTTTGGTGCTGATGATGCCATCGGCTTGCGTGACAATTTTCAGAAATTGAATCACCACTTCCTGGCGCGAACTGCCTTCCAGCAAATCAACATGGATGAAGGCGATTTTCCCGGCCTGTTTTATCTGTCCGACGATGCGTCCGATGTTGCAAATGTTGCCGTACAACACCGAAACCACCTGACAGGGTGAATCGATCGCCTGTTGCAGGCTCTGCGCATCTTTCACCGCAGCCACCACCGGCGAGCTCTTTAACAAATCAACTAAATCCACGACAAACCATCCTTTCCATTACAACGTAAGACTGGCGAGCGGTGCGGCGGCATTGAAGCGCTGCATTTCCGTCATCAGCCAGTCGCGAAAAACCGTCACGCGCGGCAGTGTTTGCTTGCCGCCCGGCACTTCCAGCCAATAACCATTGGCGCTGGCGAGCATCTGCGGTGCTATCTGCATCAACACACCGTTGTTGAGTTCATTGCGCACCATCGCACGATCCAGCACTGCATAGCCAGCGCCGGTGACGCAGGCGTTGATCACCTGATCCTGGGTGCTAAACGCCAACCCATTGTCCTCCAACGATGGCGCTTCACCACAGGCTTGATACCAGCGTGTCCAGTTATCCAGCCGGCTGTCGCCATTGAGGATGTGCAGCTGCGGCATCAGATTGATGTCCGGCCAGACGCCATCCAGCATCAATAATGGACTGCCCACCAGCACCAACGTTTCATGGCACAACCATTCCCCTTCCGCGCCTGCTAACTGCGCTTCTTCCTGCGATCCAAAGCGAATGGCGCAATCGAAATCGCTGTATTTCTGCCGCGCTTCACTGATCAACATGATTTGCAGTTGGCGATGCTGCTGACGCAGCGTGACGAGGCGAGGTGCCAGCCAGCGGGTGGCGAAGGTGGGGGCAACTTGTAAACGCAGGTGCTGGCGCGGGTTGTGCTGCTGCACGCCGCGCACGCCCTCTTCCAGCAGATCCAGCGATTGACGTACCACCGGCAGCAGTTGAATCGCTTCCGGTGTGAGCAGTAAACCGCTGTGGCTGCGCACGAACAGATCTTTGCCGAGGAAAGTTTCCAACTGACGCATCTGGCGACTGGCGGCGCTTTGCGTCATGAACAACGCATCGGCGGCTTTGCTGAAACTCAAGGTGCGGCAAGTCTCTTCGAACAGCCGCAACATATTGAGAGAAGGCAATTTTCTCATCCCTGCCTCCGGCAGACATGGCATTAAATCAAGTCGCCAATCTAACCTCAGCCGATTCACACAAGGAGAAGCAAACATCAAATTTATGAGAGCAATCACAGGAAATTGCGGAATAGGGGTATGACTTTTTCGCACTCGCCTATGCCGCAGTCAAATGTCACAGTAATTTCTCATCCAGATAACAATAAAATAACAATCATCTCTCCAACCCAGAAGGAAGGAACATGAATCAAACAACGCTGATGGATGATGTACCCTTAAATCGCTTTCACCTCAAAATCACCGGTTTGACCTTCGGCGCGCATCTTACCGACGGCTACATCCTCGGTTCGGTTGGCTTCGCGCTGACGCAAATGACACCACAAATGGCGTTATCACCGTTCTGGCAAGGCATGATTGGCAGCTCAGCGCTGATCGGCTTGTTCCTCGGCAGTTTGGTGCTGGGCTGGATCGCCGATACCGTCGGCCGCCAGAAAATCTTCTGCTTCAGCTTCATCCTGATCACCCTCGCCTCTGGCATGCAGTTCTTCGCGCAATCTGCGGAGCAACTGTTCCTGTTGCGGGTGTTGATCGGCTTTGGACTCGGCGGCGACTTCGCGGTCGGCCATACCATTCTGGCGGAGTTCGCACCGCGCAAGCATCGCGGAGTGTTACTCGGCGCATTCAGCGTGCTGTGGACCGTCGGCTACGTGGCAGCGAGCTTTGCCGGACATCTGGCGCTTAACGCGCATGAAGATGGCTGGCGCTGGTTACTGGCTTCTTCCGCACTGCCCGCACTGGCGATTTTGCTGCTGCGCATTGGTACGCCGGAATCACCGCGCTGGCTGCTGCGCAAAGGACGTCGTGAGGAAGCGCTGGCGATCGTTACACGCCTGTTTGGCCCGAACGTAACGTTGCCGGAAGAGCGCGCACAAGCGCCCGATGGCGGCTTAGGTGCACTTTTCCGCCCACGCTATCGCCGCCGCACCGCATTCAACTGCTTGTTCTTTGTCTGTCTGGTGATCCCGTATTTCGCCATCTACACCTTCCTGCCCGCGATTCTGAAACAGATGGGGTTGGATCAGGGCTTCGCCACCGACTTGCTGTTGAGTGGCCTGTTATTGGTCGGCGCGGTTTTGGGCATTGTGTTGACCGCCATGTGTTCACGTCGCGGCTTCCTGATTGGTTCGTTTATCTTCCTCGCCGCCTGCTTAATTCTGCTCAGCGTGCTGCACAACAGCGCGGGCATCTGGCTGATTTTGCTGTTCGCCGCTTTCACGCTGGTGATGTCGGCAGTCAGCAATCTGGTGGGTGTGTTCCCGGCGGAAAGCTTCCCGACAGATGTGCGCTCACGCGGCGTCGGTTTCGCCACCTCAATGAGCCGTCTCGGTTCGGCGGTCGGCACTTTATTGCTGCCGCTGGCGATCGTCAATTACGGCGTCGGCGGCACCATGGCTTTACTGGCAGCCATTCTGGTACTCGGCGCGCTGGTCTCTATCGCCTGGGCACCGGAAACCAAAGGATTGACGCTGACCGATGCGTCACAAGACACACCGCAGGCTGATAAAACCCTCAGCCCGCACGCTTCAACTTCAACTTCAACGCAACAGCTGTAACTGGAGGCAATGATGGAAATGTATATCGGTGAAGGTTTCGCAGGCGACGGTGTTAACGCCTCGCACATCAATATCATGATTGGGCCGCGTGACGGCGTAGTGGGACAGGCATTCTCCACCAGCCTGGCTACCCCGTCGCAAGGACACTGCCCATTTATGGTGGTGATCAAACCTAACGTGCCAGCCAAACCGATGACGCTGTACGTGAACAAAGCCGCGATTGCTGGCGATTTGCACGGCAACGCCACTTGGGGCGCATCGCAGGCGGCGATTGCCAAAGCCGTCACCGAAGCGCTGCTGAAAGGCACCTTGCCTGCCGAAGCCGAAGATGAGTGGTGCATCGTGACTGCCAACTGGGTCAATCCCGGCTGTACCGATTTGGACGAAGTGTTCGCCAATAACTATCGTGCCTGCACGGTAGCGATTGAGGCAGCAATGGAAAAATTACCGGGGCGCCAGCAGTTGCAGCAGGCGTTACCTGAATTGGGCAATCCGTTCTATTCCCCGAAGTAACAGGAGTTGCAGCATGGAATACATCAATCTCGGCCACAGCGGTTTGCGCGTCTCCCGTCTTTGCCTTGGCACCATGAATATGGGCAGCAAGAGTTGGAAACCGTGGATTTTTGATGAGGCGCAAAGTGAGCCGATCATTCGTCATGCGCTGGAAAACGGCATTAACTTTATCGATCTTGCCGATTTCTATTCCAGCGGTGCCGGTGAAGAAGTGGTAGGTCGCGTGCTAAAACGCGTGGCGCAGCGTGACGAATTGGTGCTGACCACCAAAGTCGGTTATCCGCTCGGCGGCGGCCAGAATAATCAGGGCCATTCGCGCAAACATATTCTCGATAGCATTGATGGCAGCTTACGCCGCCTCGGCACCGATTATGTCGATATGTACATGCTGCACTACTTCGATGTGAACACGCCGATCGAAGAGACGTGGGAAGCGATGAACAGCATCGTGCGCAGCGGTAAAGCGCGTTATGTCGGCGTCTCAACCATGTATTGCTGGCAACTGGCGAAGATTTTGTGGTGCTGCGAGCGCAACAACTTCGTTAAGCCGATCAACATGCAGTTACAGCTCAACTGCGCCTACCGCGAAGAAGAGCGTGAAATGCTGCCGTTCTGCCGCGATCAAGGTTTGGGCGTGTCGGTATTCAGCCCGCTAGCGCGCGGCTTACTGAGCGGTGACGGGCAATCGGTGCGTAATCAAACCGACTTCTTTACCCGCGAAATGTATGGCGATGAAGCGTCATTGCAGATTGCTGAATCGGTCGCTCGCGTAGCGGCAGCTCGTGGACTTTCCAGTGCACAAATCGCCCAAGCCTGGGTGCTGTCCCATCCGGGCGTGGATTCGATGCTGGTAGGCGCCGACAGCGTGGCGCAGCTGGATAGCGCCATTGCCGCTATGAGCACGCAACTGGATAGCGAAGAACGCTTCGAACTGGAACGCAATTACACGCCATGCGATGTGATTAATGACTATACCGCCGGCAAACGCATTGCCCGCCACAGTCGCGCAGCACGTACCGTGTTTGCCGATCAGATTCAACCTGCGAGGAATATTGCATGACAACTTCACTGCTACGGACCGGCTGGTACTGTAATGGACAATGGCTGGAGAGCGATCGCACTTATGACGTCACCAATCCCGCCGATGAAAGTGTAGTGGCGCGCGTGGCTAACGTTGGCGAAGCCGAAACCACACGCGCCATTGCCGCGGCGTCCGCTGCCCTGCCCGCCTGGCGTGCCTTAACCGCCAAAGCGCGTGCGGTGATTTTGCAGCGCTGGTATCAATTGATCATCGAAAATCAGGAAGCGCTGGCGCAGTTGGTGGTGCAGGAACAAGGCAAAGTGCTGGCCGAAGCGCGCGGCGAAGTGCTGTACGCCGCCAGCTTTATCGAATGGTTCGCCGAAGAGGGCAAACGTGCCAACGGCAAAACCATTCCTTCGACCAAAGCCGGTAACCTGATCCTGACGCTGAAACAGCCGGTTGGCGTTGTCGCGGCTATCACGCCGTGGAATTTCCCGCTGGCGATGTTGACGCGCAAACTGGGCCCGGCGCTGGCGGCAGGTTGTACCGCCATCGTTAAACCGGCCAATGAAACGCCGCTGTCCGCTTTTGCCTTGCTGGTGCTGGCGGAGCAAGCCGGTGTGCCTGCCGGCGTGCTGAATGCGGTGAGCGGCGAAACCGTGGAGATTGGGCGTACGCTGACGCATGACGATCGCGTGCGTAAAATCTCCTTCACCGGTTCCACTGCAGTCGGCAAATTGCTGATGCGTGACGCTGCCAGCTCGGTGAAAAAACTGTCGCTGGAACTGGGTGGCAACGCACCGTTTATCGTGTTTGACGATGCCGATATCGATGCGGCGGTAGAAAGTGCGATGGCGGCCAAATTCCGCAATAGCGGGCAAACCTGTATCTGCGTAAATCGCTTTTACGTGCAGGACGGCGTGTATGATCGCTTCGTCAACAAGCTGGCTGATGCGGCGCGTGCCTTAAAAGTGGCGCCTGGATTGACGCCGGGCGCGCAGCAAGGTCCGCTGATCCACCAGCGCGCGATGCAAAAAGTGGAAGCGCATGTGCAGGATGCAGTGCAACGTGGCGCACGTTTGCTGTGCGGCGGCGAACGTCACGCATTGGGCGGCAGCTTCTATCAACCTACGGTGCTGGCCGATGCCAATGAGCAGATGCTGCTGGCGCAGGAAGAAACCTTTGGCCCGGTGGCGGCATGCTTCCGCTTTAGCGGCGAAGACGAAGTGATTCAGCGTGCTAACGATACGCCTTACGGATTAGCGGCCTATTTGTGGACGCGCGATCTGGCACGAGCGCTGCGCGTGACGCCACAACTGGAGAGCGGCATGGTCGGTGTGAACGAAGGGATTATTTCAACCGAAGTGGCACCGTTTGGCGGCGTGAAAGCATCAGGTTTGGGTCGCGAAGGGGCAGATGTTGGGTTGGAAGAGTATTTAGAAACCCAGTATGTGAATATTGGGCAGATTGGATAAAAATTAAGGGCGGCTATCAAGCCGCCCTTGTTCATCTTAAACGATGCCCTGACTGCGCAGGTAATCTTCGTAATTGCCGGTGAAGTCGACAATGCGATCGCCTTTCATCTCCATCACGCGCGTGGCCAACGAGCTAACAAACTCACGGTCATGCGAGACGAAGATCAAGGTGCCTTCATACATTTCCAGCGCCATGTTCAGCGATTCAATCGATTCCATATCTAAGTGGTTGGTCGGTTCATCCATAATCAGGATGTTCGGCTTCTGCATCATCAGCTTGCCAAACAGCATGCGGCCCTTCTCACCACCCGACAGCACTTTTGCTGGCTTATTGATCTCATCGTGACCAAACAGCAGACGGCCAAGGATACTGCGCACCGCTTGTTCGTCGTCGCCTTCCTGCTTCCATTGGCTCATCCAATCGAATACGGTCAAATCGTCGGCAAAATCTTCGGCATGATCCTGCGCGTAATAACCAATGCGCGCATTCTCCGACCATTTCACCGTGCCGCTATCTGGAGCCAGTTCACCGACCAGTGTTTTCAGTAATGTGGTTTTACCAATACCGTTGGCACCGAGAATCGCCAATTTCTCGCCGACTTCTAACATCAGGTTGAGTTTATTAAACAGCGGACCGTTATCGAAACCTTTGGTTAATGCTTCCACTTCCAGTGCATTACGGAACAGTTTCTTATCCTGGTCAAAACGAATAAACGGGTTTTGACGGCTAGACGCTTTAACCTCTTCCAGCTTAATTTTATCAATCTGCTTAGCACGTGACGTCGCCTGACGCGATTTAGAGGCGTTGGCGCTGAAGCGGCTCACGAATGATTGCAGATCGGCAATTTGCGCTTTCTTCTTAGCGTTATCCGATAATAGACGTTCGCGTGATTGTGTCGCCGCGGTCATATATTCGTCATAATTACCCGGATAGACGCGCAGTTCGCCGTAATCCAAATCCGCCATGTGCGTGCACACCATATTCAGGAAGTGACGGTCATGCGAAATGATGATCATGGTGCTGTTACGTTCGTTGAGTACTTGCTCCAACCAACGAATGGTATCGATATCCAGGTTGTTGGTCGGTTCATCGAGCAACAAAATATCCGGATTGGCAAATAATGCCTGGGCTAACAGCACGCGCAATTTCCAACCCGGCGCAATTTCGCTCATCGGGCCGTAATGCTGCTCCACTGGAATGCCAACACCCAGTAATAATTCACCGGCACGTGATTCCGAGCTGTAACCATCCATTTCACCGTATTCAACTTCGAGGTCAGCCACTTTATAGCCTTCCTCTTCGCTCATTTCCGGCAATGCATATATACGATCACGCTCTTGCTTCACGGCCCACAATTCATTGTGGCCCATGATCACGGTGTCCAGCACACTATATTGCTCAAAGGCAAATTGGTCCTGACGTAACTTACCGATACGTTCATTTGGGTCGAGGGAAACATTTCCTCCCGTCGGCACCAAATCGCCGCCCAGTATTTTCATAAAGGTAGATTTACCGCTGCCGTTCGCACCGATTAAACCGTAACGATTACCGCCGCCAAATTTAACGGAGATATTTTCGAACAGCGGCTTACTGCCGAACTGCATGGTGATATTGCTGGAAACTAACACGGCTTTACCTTTGTTACGCAGTGGAGGAAAAAACAGCGGGCATTATGCCAGAAGCAAGGCCCCGGACGCCACCTCTGCGCCGAAGGCAGACGCGCTTATGTTGAGAACGTGTTGTTGCTTAAACAGAAATAAAAAAGCCGAGAACATCGCTGCTCTCGGCTCCCACTGACAAGGATTGTGCGGATTATTTGATCAGGAAAGTATCGAGGCTTTTACCTGAGTCCAGCGCTTTCTTAATCGCAGCTGGGGTACGGCCTTGACCGGTCCATGATTTCTGCTCACCGTTTTCGTCGGTGTAAGAATATTTCGCTGGACGCGGAGCACGCTTGGCGCGCTTTTTACCCACTTCCAATGCACCCAGTAATTCGTTCGGGTCAATACCGTCAGCCAACAGCATTTCGCGATATTTAGACAGCTTCTCTTCTTTTTCGCGATTCTGCGCTTCTTCAGCGTTTACTTCGTCGCGACGTTCAGTCACAACAACAGTTAATTTTTCCAGAATTTCTTCCAGATCGGTCAATGGCAGTTCACGAGCCTGCGCACGTAATGTGCGAATGTTGTTCAGAACTTTAAATGCGTCACTCATCACAATGTCCTTGCTTAAGGGGGTTAATTAAAACTGTAGTGGCAAGATTACCTAATTCAAATAAAAAAATAAATTAATTTTCGAGCCTGGATTAATCTGAAGTCGCTTACCTATTTCTTACATTGCGCTTAAAAGCGACAGGAGCACTTTAATTAACCATGAATTAACAAGCAAGGATTGTTACTAATGTGACTAAAAGAATCGATTTCAACGCGATATTCTCGAGGTATAAACAATCATTTAGCGGCTAATGCGCGGTGCTGCGAAAGTGCACGTAAAGGTAAGCAAGGATTAATGGTGTAAGGGAAAACCTATTTTCAGTGGTGATTATTATATTGTTGAGGATGAGAGAGAAATCTCATTTTTTTACTGTATCGATAAAAAAAGCCGCTGTTCAGGCGGCTTGTTTAACGTTAATTAACGCACTTCCGTTGCCGGGCCAAACACAGAATAGTCTGGCAGGTTGACGTTTTGATAAGGTTCCCAGCCGCCGCCCAGCGCTTTATATAATGCCACTAAGTCCAATGCACTTTGCATCCGCGCTTGGGTTGATTGCGCTTTTGCTTGCGCCAGTTGGCGCTGTGCATCTAACACATCAAGGAAGGTTGAAATCCCCTGACGATAACTGTCGCTGGCCAAATCAAAGGCGCGTTGTAATGCGCCGGTGGTTTCATCAAGAGCAATAACTTGCTGCTGATCGGCGCGATAACTCACCAAGGCATTTTCCACATCCTGCAATGCGGTTAATACGGTTTGACGATAATCCAGCGCCGCGCTCGCCTGCTGCGCGCGTGCCAATTTCACGCTGGAAACTAAACGTCCACCCTGAAATATCGGAATCGACAACGATGGACCGATGCTAAAGAAGTGGCTGCTCCAGTCATCCAAATAACTGGCATCGGTATTTCGTACCCCCAATTGTCCAGTCAGAGACAAGCTGGGGAATAAATCGGCGACTGAAACACCAATATTGGCAGTTTGGGCATGCAGCGTGGCTTCAGCCTGACGAATATCCGGGCGACGTCGCGCCAGCGTGGATGGAATGCCGACCGGCACCAGCTTCGGTAACGCCGGTAGCGCTTTATTATTCATCAACTCGTTATCCAGCGCGCCAGGGGTTTTCCCCAATAACACCGCTAAACCATTCATCGCCTGTAATTGCTGCGCCTGATATTGCGGCAATTGCGCATTGAGTGACGCCAATTGCGCGCGCGCATTTTCCACATCGGTGGTCGGCGCCAGACCGTTACGCTGCTGGCTTTGGGTTAATTCCCAGGTTTGCTGCGCCACGTCGATTTGCTGTTGCAAAGTATTCAGCACCGCTTGCGCGCCGCGCAGTTGCAAATAGGCGCGCGCCACTTCCGCTTCTAAAGAGACCAGTGCATCGTTGCGTTGCTCGATAGCCGCTTGCTGTTGCGCGTCGGCGGCTTCCATCTGGCGGCGTACTTTGCCCCACAAATCTAATTCCCAGCTGGCATCGAAACTGCCTTGATACAACGTGACCGAATGATCCAAACCGTTTAGCTGGCTGGCCACATCACTATCCACCTGGTCGTAAACGCCGTTGGATTTTAGTAATCCTTTTAAACCGAGTTGCTGCCGCGTAACTTTAGCGGAGCCATTCAGAGAGGGAAATAAGCCGCCGCGGGCTTGCGCCAGTTGTTCACGCGCGCCAGCAATGCGCAATACCGATTGTTGCAGGGTTAAATTGCCAGCAATGGCGCGTTCAATCAGGCTATCTAATTGCGGATCGTTAAAACTTTTCCACCACAGGGGATTGGTGGCCGCCGCCAGCGGTTTTGACGCCTGCTGCGACGGTAAATCATGATAAGCACCCGGCGTATGCGCTTGTGGCGGTTGATAATCAGGCCCAACGGCACAGCCCGCCAGCAATAATGACAGCGCAAGCAATGTCAGCTTATAGCGCGAAATGGGGTTCATTTTAATGTGCTCCTGCACCGCCTTCGCTCTTAATCGGCGAAAGCAACCAACAAAATGGAATCAATAGCAGAGCCACGATACTCAGGCCCATAAAGACGTCGATGTACGCCAGAATACGCGATTGCGCGATCATCTCCTGATACAGCTGCCCGCTCGCCAACGTCAGCGGATCGCCCACCGCCGTGGTGTAGTTGCGAATCGCATCAGCCCAATGCTGCAAGGTGATATTAAACGGCTCATTCAGCGGCGACATGTTGTGCACCATATTGGCCGACCGTGTCTGCATGCGTTCAGTAATTCCCGCGGTGGAAAGCGAGATGCCAATCGATCCAGCGACGTTACGGAACATGGTAAACAGCGCGGAAGCATCAGCGTTCAAGCGCTGCGGCACGGTAATAAAAGCAATGGTGGTGAGCGGCACGAACAGGAAGCCAAGACCGATTGACTGCGCGCTGCGCATCATTACCAGCGTGGTGAAATCGACGTTCGGCGTTAAAGAGGTGGAATAGAAGAACGCGCACGCCAGGCAGGTAAAGCCAAAGGCGATGATGTAGCGCGTTTGCACCAGCGGCATCAGCTTCAATACCAGCGGAATGGTCAGCACTATTAATATCGCGCCGGGCGACAGCACCAATCCGGACCAGGTGGCGGTGTAACCCAAATCCTGTTGAGCCAGCTGCGGAAGCACCACCGAGCTGCCGTACAGAATCATCGCCATGCCCGCCATCAGCAAACCGGCAACCCAGAAATTGCGGTCTTTCATCACCGTGAGATCAACCACCGGCTTACGCGCATACAGCAACCAGTAAATCGCCCCGATAATGCCGATCACCGCCAGCATGGCGAACAGGCGGATAAAGTGCGAAGCAAACCAATCTTCATCTTCGCCGCGATCGAGGAATACCTGCAAACAGCCCAAGCCAAGCGTGATCAGGCTAATGCCGATATAGTCGATTTTCAGTTTGCCTTTGGCCCATTTGCGCTCCCACGGCGGATCTTCCAGCAATTGATAAATTGCCATCACGGTAAGAATGCCGACCGGGATATTAATAAAGAACACCCAGCGCCAGCTGTAGTTATCGGTAATCCAACCGCCAAGCGTCGGGCCAATCACCGGCGCGACGATAATCGCAATTGAGGAAAGCCCAAACGCTTTGCCGCGATCTTCCGGTTTGAAGTAATCGAGCAATACCGATTGCTGCACCGGTTGCAAACCGCCACCGAAAAAGCCCTGCAACACGCGGAACAAGATGATTTGCCACAGTTCAGTCGCGATGCCGCACAGGAATGAGCAGATGGTGAACATCACGATACAGATTAAGAAGAACTGCTTGCGACCAAACAGGCGGCTGAAGAACGCCGAAATCGGCAATACGATGCCGTTGGCGACCAAATACGAGGTGAGCACCCAGGTCGATTCGTCGTAGCTGGAGGAGAGTGAACCGGCAATGTGCGGCAGCGCCACGTTAACGATGGTGGTGTCGAGGATCTCCATAAACACCGCCAACGTTACCGTGATAGCGACTAGCCACGGATTGCTGGCCGGACGCCAGCTTTCGCTCGCACTCATTCCACGGTTACCTTCGGCTCAACCGACAAGCCGAGCGGCAGCGGATGATTAGGATCGAGCCCTTTATCAATGACGATTTTCACCGGCACGCGCTGCACAATTTTCACGTAGTTACCGGTGGCATTTTCCGCCGGGAAGGTGGAGAAGCGCGAGCCGGAACCCATTTGCACGCTATCAACGTGCCCTTCCAGCTTCATATCCGGCCACGCATCAATGCTGATTTCCACTTTATCGCCCGGATTCATGCGCGCCAGTTGCGACTCTTTGAAGTTGGCATTGATCCAGATGTCCGGTGACACCAGTGAGAACAGCGCCGAGCCCGCTTGCACCAAGGTGCCGAGCTGCACATTACGCTTGGTGACAAAACCATCGTAAGGCGCGCGCACTTGGGTGTAAGACAGGTTCAGTTCGGCGGTATTGAGTTGCGCCTGCGCCTGCTCAACTTGTTGCTGGCGCGCCTCAACATTGGTTTCCTGCTGACGAATTTGCAGCTTCACCTGCGAAGCCACTTCAACCTGCGCTTTAGCGCTTTGCAATTGCGCTTCGGCTGAACGCAACTGCGCGGCAGCGGTATCAATATTACGTTGTGAGGTGGCGCGCGGATCAACACCGCGTTGGCGACGGTAATCCGCCTGCGCGTTGAGCAAATTCGCCTGTGCTTTGGCTTGATCGGCTAACGCCTGATCGCGCTGCGCCGGATATTGCACGCGTGATAAGGCAAGTTGTGCCTCTGCCTGATGCAGCTGCGCCTGCGCCAGTCCGAGTTGTGCTTTGGCCTGATCGCGCTGCGCTTCGGTATCGCGTGCGTCGATTTCGACCAGCAGATCGCCCTGCTTAACGCGCTGGTTATCTTTCACCAGCAGCTTGACCACGTAACCGGAGGCTTTCGGCGCAATCGTCACCGCATTGCCTTCGGTAAAGGCATCGTCGGTGGTTTCGATATTTCGCGTGGTAAACCAGAACCACAATCCCACCAGCAGCATGATCACCACCACAATGGCGAGGAAGATCAGCGGTTTTTTGCCGGGTCGCTTACGTTCAGGCTGGTTGTCATCTTGATCGGAATTGTAAGTGTGGTGCGCATCCTGCTCATCGCGTGCAGGCGATTGATTGTGGTTTTCACTCATAATTTTTCATCATAGGCAGTTGTCCCGATTCTCGGGCAAAAACGGTCAAACTAACCTTAGATGGGAAACTGACAAATGCCAATGCAACTTTACATAAGCCGACACTGGCATCGAATTAACGCAATAAATGCAAAAGCAGCCAGCCGCCGAGCATCGACCAAGCCAGCATCGGAATGGAAAACAGATGGAAGCGCCACCACACGCGCGCATCCTGTGCCATACGTAAGGCGATTAAGTTAGCCAGCGATCCCGGCAATAAACCAAAACCACCAATATTCACCGCCCACGCCAGCACATCGGACGGCGGGACTTTTTGCAACAGCAGAATCGTTGCTGGCACGTTACTGATAATTTGCGATAAGCCAATCGCCAACAAATAAAGTCCGCCCTCACCCATCTGGCCAATCGCGGCAAAATGCGGTTGCAGCCACGGTAAATGCATCAGCAAATAGACGTCGATAAACATCGCGACAAATACCAGCAATAAACTCCAGTCGATACTGATTAATACGCTGCGCGCCATAATCAAGAAACAGACCGCCACCAGCAACAAAGCCCAGCCGGTGAGTTTTAACTCCAACGCCACAATAAAGACGATATACAACAGCACGCTGACGACAAATAACGGCTTGCGCCAGGCCTGCGTTTCGCTTTGCTCATGCTTTTGAATGGTGCGTGCTGGGAAGCTCCACCACGTCAGCACCATCAACGTCAGCATTAAAAACGCCGCCAAAGGTGCCATTTGTACAATAAATGCCGGAACGCTCAGCGTGCCGTGGCTCCACAATAAGATATTTTGCGGATTGCCGACCGGCGTTAATAACGATCCGGCATTCACCGCCAGCGCTTCAAAAATAATTAAACGCGAAATCGGCAAGCGTGAGAATTTGCGTAAGGTTAAGGTCAGCGGCACCAAAATAAACAGCGCGACATCGTTGGTGAGAAAAGTGGAGAGCAACGCGGCGGCGCACACCATAAACAGTGCCAGCGCACGTTCATGGTGGAATCGCTGAATCAGTCGTGCGCCAAGCACATCAAAATAGCCGCTGTTTTCCAGCCCTTTGGTCAACATCAATAAGCCGGTCAGCGTCATGATGGTGTGCCAGTCAACCGCGCCCGGCAGTTGCGACCAGTGGAAATCCGCCAGCGGCAGCATCACCACACCCAACAGCAACAACAAATGCAAAATACGATCACGCATTAAGGAACGAAGCACGATGGGCATGGTGGCGGAAGCCTTTAAAGGTTAGCGACTCTCGTAAAATTTCTGAAACACGGCCAGCGTTTCATCACTGACGTGATGCTCGAGGCCTTCAGAATCCCGGCGCGCGGTTTCCGGGCTGACGCCCAGCGCTAACAGGAAGGTTTCAACAATGTGATGACGCACGCGGCTCGCCTCAGCCAGCTTCTCGCCTTCGGCGGTTAAAAACACGCCGCGATAAGGCACTTGCTCTACCAAGCCGGTGGTGCCCAAACGCTTCAGCATTTTCGCCACGGTTGGCTGTGAAACGCCCAAACGCGCGGCCATATCCACCTGACGTGCTTCACCAAATTCACGAATTAAATCAGAGATTAACTCAACGTAGTCATCGATCAGCTCACGACGATGCGCTTCGCGCACCTGACGAAATCCTTCGACATGCTCCTCTATCTCTTTCAGCGGCCCCTGGGGCATGTTGGTGGCGATTTTTGCACGACGACTCATTCAACTTCCTCTTTATTATCTGCCGCACTATACCTGCGGTGCGGGCTGGCTGCGCTCATTGTAAACCAGGCACAAATAAGCACAAATTTTTCCTAAATAGTGTTGGCTAAAGAGTATAGCCAGTGCTATCTTTGTTCGTAATGTAAGCGAATAGCTTATAAAGGATGCAAAGCTGATTGCTCCTTGTGTTCAAGTCGTCAATCACTCGGGAGGTGAACATGACTACCATGAAAAACTGCCTCGACTGTGGCAAATGCTTCCAGGTTGAACAGAGCAAACCGGCTTTTGAGCTGAAATCGCTGCTGTGCCTGTTTAGCCGCTCGCCGTTTGCGCTGCGTTTGATGCTGATTGAAAAGCTCACCGGCAAACAGCTCGTTGAACGTCCGTGCCCTAACCTGATCTGGCGCGGCTAAACTTCTCCCCATTCCAGTAAAAGGTGGCCCGCAAAGCCGCCTTTTTCATTTTTGCATTATCCCTACATATTTTGTTACCTTTTTATCCCCTCTGCTTCGTATTGTTATTGAACTAAAGCACATCGCTTATCCCACTTGAGGCTGAATCGCTTCAATTCGGCACGACTTTTGTAACTTACGTAACCATCAAACCATTAGGCTGCTAACTTTCTTGTTGCAACCTCTTATCAACATTGATTAATTTCCATATAACAAAATTCACATCGATATAACAAACTACGCAGAAAAAGCCGCAAAACGATAAAAAACATTCTGCGATCAACAATTTCGCTGTGACAGAGATAAAAAAAGAATCAACCCAGGGTGGGTTTTTCGTAAGGAAAATTAGCAATGTCAGAAAAAATGCCTGAAGAGCAACCATCGGGCCGGAGACGATTTTTACAAAAATCGCTCTCGCTCATTCCTCTCGCCGCCGCAGCCAGTACCGGTGTGGTTTCACTCTCCTCCCCCGCAGCAGACAAGCCGCAAGGCGTGTTATCCGATTACGTTCCGGCCTACTTCAATGATAAAGAGTGGAAATTTATGCTCGCCGCACTCGATCGCTTGATCCCTGCCGATGCCAATGGCCCCGGCGCAATCAGCGAAGGCGTGCAGGTATTTATCGATAAGCAGATGGAACTGCCGTATGGCTACGGCCGTTTGTGGTACATGCAGGGTCCGTTTGCTGAAGCCGCGCCAGAGATGGGTTATCAGTCGCATTTAGTGCCGCGTGAAACCTATCGTTTAGGCATTGCGCTGGCCGATCAGCACTGCCAACAGCAATATCAAAAAGATTTCTATCAGCTGGAAACTGCGCAACAGGAAGAGGTTTTACGCGCGTTGGAAGCCGACAAACTGCGTAACGACGCCATTCACGGCAAGCAGTTTTTCGAGCAACTGCTGGAAAACGCCAAAGAGGGTTATCTCGCCGATCCGATTCACGGCGGCAACCAAACGCTGGCGTCGTGGAAAATGATTGGTTTTCCCGGCGCTCGCGCGGACTTTGTCGATAACGTGCAACAGCCGAATAAACCCTATCCGTTTGGCCCAGTCAGTATTTCCAGCAAAAGGAGCGTGTAATGGCGGCAGTCAAAAAAGCGCCCGTCGATGTGGTGATCGTCGGGTTTGGCTGGACCGGTTCGCTGATGGCAATGGAATTAGCCAGTTCAGGATTGAACATCGTAGCGCTGGAACGTGGTGAAAATCGCGATACCTATCCTGATTTCTCTTACCCGCGCATTGCCGATGAACTCACCTACGGCATTCGCCTCAAGCTATTCCAGAATGCCTCGAAAGAGACCGTCACCGTGCGTCACACCACGCAGGAAACCGCGTTGCCTTATCGCCGCTTTGGTTCTTTCCTGCCAGGCGATGGCGTTGGCGGTGCCGGTACGCACTGGAATGGTCAGCTGTGGCGTCCGCTGGAAGCCGATCTCAAAATGCGCAGCACGGTGATTGAGAAATACGGCGCCGACTTCATCCCGAAAGACATGACGGTGCAGGATTACCCGTTCACCTACGCGGAGATGGAACCGTACTTCGACAAGTTCGAAAAAATCTGCGGTGCAGCCGGTCAGGTCGGCAACCTCGACGGCAAAACCGTTGAAGGCGGCAACCCCTTCGAATCACCGCGTAAAAATCCCTATCCCACCAAGCCACTGAAAACATTGTATGCCGGCGAGCTGTTCTCGAAAGCCGTTACGCAACTCGGTTATCACCCGTTCGAATGTCCGGCCGCCAACTGTACCGAAGCCTGGACCAACCCATACAACGTGCAACTTGGCGTGTGTAACTACTGCGGCTACTGCGAACGTTTTGGCTGCTTCAACTATTCGAAAGGTTCACCGCAAAGCTGCGTGATCCCGGCGCTGCGTCCGTTCAGTAACTTTGAACTGCGCACCCAAGCGCACGTGATTCGCGTAAATACCGACAGCAGTGGTAAAAAAGCCACCGGCGTGACCTATATCGATGCGCAAGGCAACGAAGTAGAACAACCGGCCGATCTGGTGATCCTCAGTGCCTTCCAGTTGCACAACGTGCGTTTGCTGCTGCTGTCGAAAATCGGTAAACCGTACGATCCGCAAACCGGCGACGGCGTAGTCGGCAGAAACTACGCCTATCAGATGACCGGCGGCATCAAGCTGTTCTACGACAACGATAACTGGTTCAATCCCTTCGCGGCCACTGGCGCAACCTCTACCGTTATCGACGATTTCAACGCCGAAAACTTTGACCACAGCAAACTCGGTTTTGTTGGCGGCGCCACCATTTCGGCAGCGTTTTCCGGCGGTCGCCCAATTCAGCAAATGGGCATCCCGAAAGATGCACCGCGTTGGGGTTCAGGCTGGAAACAGGCGATCAAAGATAATTATCTTCACAACATGAACGTGGGATCGTCCGGTTCAGTGATGCCGTACAAACAGTGCTATCTCGATCTCGATCCAACTTACCGCGATATCTACGGCCAGCCGCTGCTACGCATGACCTTTGACTGGCAGCAGAACGAGCTGAAGATGACCAACTTCATCAAAGGGAAAGCGGAAGAGATCGTCAAAGTGATGAATCCGAAGCATTACGAATTGGGCTTCAAAACGCTGGATAGCCATTACGATGTGCGCCCTTATCAATCAACGCACACCACGGGCGGCGCGGTGATGGGTGACGATCCACGCACCAGCGTGGTGAACAAGTATCTGCAAAGCTGGGATGTGCCGAACGTGTTTGTTACCGGTGCGTGCTGCTTCCCGCAAAACCTGGCTTACAACCCAACCGGTATCGTCTGCGCCACGGCGCTGTTCGCGGCGGAGGCTATTCGCAGCCGCTATCTCGCTAACCCTGGCCCACTGGTTCAAGCCTGATAAGGAGTGTCATCGTGAAATTTTCCGCACTTTTTCTCGCGTTGAGCGGTGCGCTCGTGAGCCACGTGGTATTCGCCGCCAGCGATGCTTCAATCAAGCAAGGTGAATATCTGGCGAAAGCCGGGGATTGCGCCGCTTGCCACACTGCCGCGGGCGGGCAGCCTTTTGCTGGCGGGTTGAAAATGAGCACGCCGATTGGCGCTATCTATTCAACCAATATCACGCCGGATAAAACCCACGGCATTGGCGACTGGAGCTATGACGATTTTGCTAAAGCGGTTCGCGGCGGCGTAGCGAAAGATGGCAAATCGCTCTATCCGGCGATGCCCTTCCCGTCGTACGCCAAAATCAACGACAACGACATGCACGCGCTGTATGACTATTTCATGCAGGGTGTGAAGCCAGTTGCACAGGCGAATCGCGACAGCGACATTCCGTGGCCGCTGAGCATGCGCTGGCCACTGGCGATTTGGCGCTGGACCTTTGCCGATGATGCCACGTATGCGCCAGTTGCTGGTAAATCGGAGCAGTGGCAACGCGGCGCTTATCTGGTGCAGGGTTTAGGTCACTGTGGATCTTGTCATACGCCACGCGGCATTGGCTTCCAGGAAAAAGCCATAGACCAAAGCGGCAAAAGCTATCTAACCGGCGGCACGCTGGAAGGCTGGCACGCACCGGATCTCACCGCCAGCCCGACAGCCGGTTTGGGTAGTTGGTCGCAGCAGGATATCGCCACTTTCCTGAAAACCGGTGCCAATCAGCAAGGCGCAGCCTTTGGTTCGATGACCGATGTCATCGCACACAGCACGCAATATCTGACCGATGACGATCTCAACGCCATTGCGGTCTATCTGAAGTCGTTGCCTGCTGCTGATAACACGCCAGCGCCACAGACCAGTGATGCCACCGCGCAAGCGCTGTTCAAAGGCGATGTCAGCAAACCTGGTGCGCAGGTATATGTCGATAACTGCGCCGCGTGCCACCGCACCGATGGCAAAGGCTATGCCAGTACTTTCCCGGCGTTGGCACACAACCCGGCATTGCTGAGTGACGATCCCTCTTCGGTGATCAGTGTGATCCTGAAAGGCGGTCAACGCGCGATTACCCAACAAGCGCCAACCGGCTTTACCATGCCAGACTTCGCATGGCGTCTGGAAGATCAGCAAGTGGCTGATGTCGCTACCTTTATCCGTAACGGTTGGGGGAATAAAGCGGCGCCGGTGACTGCCGATCAGGTGAAGAAGATTCGCGCTACCTTGCCTGAACCCGCCAAACCGTAAGCATAAAAAAACGGCCCTGCAAGGGGCCGTTTCTGGTGCAACTCTGGTCTAAGCAAAAACTTAGAAGCTGTAACCTACGCCAGCAATCCAGGTGCCCACATCGACGCTGCGGATGCGGCTCTTCTCGTAGCCCACGTCCAGAGCGACGTTTTCGATTGGGTTGAACTGCATACCCGCACCGTAAGAGAAGCCGTAGTCGCTGGTGTCAGACTTCTGACGGTCAGCGCCGTTATCCTGGAATTTACCGTAGCCCACGCCTACAACACCGTAGATGCTTGCCCAGTCGTTCAGACGGTAAGCAGGACCACCGGTGATGCCGTAGTAAGAACCTTTTTCATACACGCCCGCGTCAGTGCGGTCTTTTTCGGTGTAGGTGAATGAACCGATCCAACCCAGTGGGTTAGAACCGTCTTCGTAACGGTATTTCAGGTTGAAGCCGTTAGCTTTGTTCTGAACGCCTTGATAATCGCTCTGAGCGTAACCACCGGTAACGGTGCTCTGCGCCATGGCTGAACCTGCGGCAACGGCCAGTACACAAGCTAAAGCTGAAAGACATGCAATTTTTTTCATAACCACCTCAAATGTGAATATACTTATCTCCTGACAACGCTGAAAATATAACAAAAAACAGCCTGAAACTCTGCCCGCATTTTGTTGTCCAATACATTGTTTGGTGTAACAGAAAGTTAATGAAGTTTCCTATGTCATTCATTTTACTTATAAAATCCGTCATATTCCTGCAACATAAATCCGCGCAATAAAAAATGCCTTTAAGTAAATTCCTAAACTAATCTGACATTTCTTTACGTAAATGGTCCTAATTGTGGTGATTTTATGACCTGTCGCACTTTTTATTTCCCGCGCACACGCCTCCTTATTTGCTGAAGATTCCTTTACACTGGGCGCTTGTTACTCTGTTGTTAATGAATAAAGGATTGGATTACAGGATGTCTGCGCCTCTCAACTCCAAAAATATGGCTCCGGTAGTGTTCCCGATTGCCGTGCTGCTGATTGCTATGCTCTCGCTGCAAGGTGGCGCTTCTCTGGCAAAATCGTTGTTTTCCACCGTTGGCGCGCCAGGTATTACCGCTTTGCGCCTTGGCCTCGGCACCATCATCCTGTGCGTGATCTTTAAACCGTGGCGTTTACGTTTTACGCGTGAACAGCGCAAGCCGCTGTTGATGTATGGATTAGCGCTCGGCTGCATGAATTACCTGTTCTATTTGGCAATTCGTACCGTGCCGCTGGGCGTAGCGGTTGGCCTGGAGTTTCTCGGCCCGCTCACGTTGGCGTTGATTGGTGCACGTCGCCCGCTGGATTTTGTTTGGGTGCTGTTGGCGGTAGCCGGATTGTGGTTCTTGTTGCCGATTGGCGAGGGTATGAGCCATATCGATCCACTTGGCGCGTTGCTCGCGGTGGGCGCAGGTGCCTGTTGGGCGGTGTATATTCTGGCCGGACAACGCGCTGGAGCCGAACACGGCCCGGCCACGGTGGCAATGGGTTCGCTGATTGCGTCAGTGATCTTTGTGCCGTTGGGACTGACCTTCGCCGCGCCGGGTATTTGGCATTGGGAAGTGCTGCCGCTGGCGCTGTTAATCGCCCTGCTCTCCAGCGCCATTCCTTATTCTTTAGAGATGATGGCGCTCACCCGTTTGCCGGCGCGCATTTTCGGCACCTTAATGAGCCTGGAACCGGCGATGGCGGCGCTGTCCGGCATACTGTTCTTGGGTGAATTGTTAACGTTGAAGCAGTGGTTGGCATTATTAGCGATTATTATCGCTTCAGCAGGATCGACGCTAACGATGAAACAAAAAAGCGCGAAAATAAGCGAAGTGGATATTAACAACCCGCAATAAATAACCGGTTATTTAGCCTGTATTAAAGCAGGCTAAATAGTTAAAAAGACTCATTATCATTTTTAGCGCTTATCACAGTATTTTTTCGTTATTATTTTGCAACACGATTAATAAATATTTAACAAATTCATTAACCCTCTGATTTTAATCAATAACACCAAAATCCATTGCGCACTTCCCTACATTCGGATTTATCTATCCCTGACATCGTCTGAATCAATCCTGCAAGTTATAAAACTGCTGCTATACTTATTTCCGTGCTTGATTAGGACAACCATCAATAAGAGGACATTCATGATGAGTACCGCAAAACTGGTTAAAACTAAATCGTCTGATCTGATTTTCACCCGAAATGACGTCGCTGACAGCGATAAGAAAGCGACCATCGAGGTGCTCAACCGTCTGGTAGTGGAATTTATTGACCTGTCGCTGATCACTAAACAGGCGCACTGGAACATGCGTGGCGCCAACTTTATTGCCGTACATGAAATGCTGGATGGTTTCCGTACCGCAATTACCGATCATCAGGACACTATCGCTGAACGTGTGGTTCAGCTAGGCGGTGTGGCGCTGGGTACCACTCAGATCGTCAACGATAAAACCCCACTGAAAAGTTATCCGCTCAATATTCACAGCGTGCAGGATCACCTGAAAGCGCTGGCCGATCGTTACGCCATTGTGGCGAATGATGTGCGTAAAGCGATTAGCGAAGTCAGCGACGAAGATACTGCTGATATCTTCACTGCCGCTTCGCGTGATCTGGATAAATTCCTGTGGTTTATCGAATCGAATATCGAATAATTTTTTAGCATCAACATCAAGGCGGGTTATCCCGCCTTTTTTACGTCTGTAACATTTTGGTGCTTTTTTTGACGTTGTTAACAATTCCTTCATCCCTTCTTTCCCTTGCCACTTCCATGATGCACACTGTGCCCGCACCACAGCAGCACATTGCACCAACATAGGGCGCTATAATGGTGCAACCTGTTCATTTTCAGCAAAATCGTGTCAGCCCGCACCTACAAGTGATTGATTTTGTCCGAATTGAAAAGTTGGCATAATTTTTTCATATGATACGCCGAACATCAGGCCACAAGGCTTGAGGGTAATAAGGAAAAAAATGATGAAGTCATTGATTAAAGTCTCCGTGGCCGCGCTGGCGCTGGCCTTCTCGCTTTCCTCCACCGCAGCAGAAAAGAAACTGATCGTCGCTACCGACACCGCATTCGTTCCCTTCGAGTTTAAGCAAGGCGATAAATACGTCGGCTTTGATATCGATCTGTGGGATGCCGTCGCTAAAGAGCTGAAGCTGGATTACACCTTCAAGCCAATGGATTTCAGCGGCATCATTCCTGCGCTGCAAACCAAAAACGTTGATCTGGCGCTGGCGGGTATCACCATCACCGAAGAACGTAAAAAAGCTATCGAGTTCTCAGACGGATACTACAAAAGCGGCCTGCTGGTGATGGTGCGCGAGAACGAAAAAGACGTTAAGAGCATCAACGATCTGAACGGCAAAGTGGTGGCAGTGAAAAGCGGCACCGGTTCGGTTGATTACGCTAAAGCGCACATCAAATCGAAAGATCTGCGTCAGTTCCCGAACATCGACAACGCGTACATGGAGTTAGGCACCAACCGTGCTGACGCCGTGCTGCACGATACCCCGAACATCCTGTACTTCATCAACACCGCCGGTAAAGGCCGCTTCAAAGCGGTAGGCGAGTCAATTGAAGCACAGCAATACGGCATCGCCTTCCCGAAAGGCAGCGATGACCTGCGTGAAAAAGTGAACGGCGCACTGAAAACCCTGCGCGATAACGGCACTTACAACACCATCTATAAAAAATGGTTCGGTACTGAACCAAAATAATTTGGCTTAAGCCACTTTTGTAGCAGGGAAACTTTTTTCCCTGCTTTTACCTTTTCCACGCAACATATTTTGGAGTTTCACCATGGAGTTTGACTGGAGCGTCATTTGGCCAGCCCTGCCGATTTTAATCGAAGGCGCCAAAATGACCCTACTGATCTCGGTCCTCGGCCTGGTCGGCGGTTTAATCATCGGTTTAGTCGCCGGTTTTGCCCGCGCTTACGGCGGCTGGATCACCAACAACATCGCACTGGTGTTCATCGAACTGATTCGCGGCACGCCAATTGTGGTGCAGGTGATGTTCATTTACTTCGCCCTGCCAATGGCCTTCCCTGACCTGCGTATCGATCCGTTCAGCGCAGCGGTGGTTACCATCATGATCAACTCCGGTGCGTACATTGCGGAAATTACCCGCGGTGCGGTGCTGTCGATCAACAAAGGCTTCCGTGAAGCAGGTTTAGCGCTGGGTTTGTCGCGCCGTGAAACCCTGCGTTACGTGATCATGCCGCTGGCCCTGCGCCGCATGCTGCCGCCATTGGGTAACCAATGGATTGTCAGCATCAAAGATACCTCGCTGTTTATCGTGATTGGCGTGGCCGAACTAACGCGCCAAGGTCAGGAGATCATCGCTGGTAACTTCCGCGCCCTGGAGATCTGGAGCGCCGTTGCCATCATCTATTTGGTTATTACGTTGGTGTTGAGCTTTGTGCTGCGCCGTATTGAGAAAAGGGTGAAAATCCTGTGATTGAATTTAAAAACGTCTCGAAGAATTTCGGCCAGACTCAGGTACTGCACGACATCAACCTGAAAATTAACCAGGGTGAAGTGGTGGTGATTATTGGGCCATCCGGTTCCGGTAAATCCACCCTGCTGCGCTGCATCAACAAGCTAGAAGAGATCACCACGGGCGATCTGATTGTCGATGGCATGAAGGTCAATGACCCGAAAGTTGATGAGCGCCTGATTCGTCAGGAAGCCGGCATGGTGTTCCAGCAATTCCATCTGTTCCCGCAGATGAGTGCGTTGGATAACGTCGCTTTTGGTCCGATCCGCGTGCGCGGTGCGAAGAAAGAAGAAGCGCATAAACTGGCGCGTGAACTGCTGGGCAAAGTCGGCCTGGCTGAGCGTGCACACCACTTCCCGTCGGAGCTTTCCGGTGGTCAGCAGCAGCGCGTGGCGATTGCCCGTGCGCTGGCAGTGAAGCCGAAAATGATGCTGTTTGATGAGCCAACCTCAGCGCTGGATCCAGAGCTGCGTCATGAAGTGCTGAAAGTGATGCAGGATTTGGCGGAAGAAGGCATGACCATGGTCATCGTTACTCACGAAGTGGGCTTCGCACAGAAAGTGGCTTCGCGTTTGATCTTCATCGACAAAGGCACCATCGCCGAAGATGGCAACCCAGACGAGTTGATCACCAACCCGCCGAGCGATCGTCTGCGCGAGTTCTTGCAGCACGTATCCTAAGCACTGATTTCATGGGGTCACCATAAATGGCGACCCTACGAATGCTCGGTGCGTTTTTGTAGGGTCGCCATTTAGGTACGACCGGGCACATAGGTAACAGATCAGACCGGGCACATAGGTGACACATTTGTGCTCAGTCGATTCGGATAATACGTCTTTCTGCCCGGTCATAATATGCCAGTATCAGCCTGTTG